>NZ_CP108455.1:3560000-4210000 GCF_036241575.1 Streptomyces sp. NBC_01267
GGAGCTCTTCGCGACGCTCTGCACGGTCGACATAGCACCGGACGGACAACGGGCCGGACTCTGCCTGGCCGGGCACCCCGCCCCGCTGATCTCCCGCAGCGACGGAAGGGCGCAGCTCTTCCCGTACGAGGACGGCGGCCCGGCCCTGGGCCTGCTGCCGCGCGCCCGCTGGCCACGCCGCCAGGTCGAACTGGGCGGCGCCTGGAACCTGTTGATGTACACGGACGGCCTGATCGAGGGCCGTATCGGTCAGGGCACCCAGCGCCTGGGCCAGGACGGCATGGTCGAGATGATCGACCGGCAGCTGACGGCGGGGCTGCGCGGCGAGAGCCTGCTGGAGGCGGCGGTGGCCGAGGTCCGCGACCTGAACGGCGACGAGCTGACGGACGACGTGGCGGTCCTGCTCCTGGAACGCAGGCGCGGCGACGCCTGAGCCGCCGGCCGGGTCGGCCCCCGCCGTAGTCGGGCCCGGCGCCCGCCGTCGCTCTTGAGGCTCAGCGCCCGCCGTTGTACGGACCGTACGGCCCGTCGCTGCTGGAACCGCCGCCCCGGCGACCGCCACCACCGGTGATCTGCCGCACCGCGGGGCGCACGTCCACCATGTAGACGATGGTCGCGATCAGCCCGATGACCGGCAGGAACGACAGGATCGAGAACAGCCAGTTCACGACGAACGCGATGGCCAGGACGATCAGCCAGAACGGTTTGGTCTGCTTGCTCGCGGCCCGGTACGCGTCCTCACGGCGGATCGCCGCGTCCACCAGCGCGAAGCCACTGAAGAGGATCAGCGCCAAACTCAACAGCGACATGAATCCCGCGAAACCCTGCATCAGCACTGTGCCCACCGCCTGTTAGACCGGCCATCAACGCGGCCACGCTACCGGGAGAACGACCCGGGCACCGAGAAGATGCCCGGCCCGCTCCCCCGGCCACTCCTGAACTTCTGGACTCTTTCTGAACTCTTGAACTCGTACTCTTCCGCTCCAGTGCGGCGCTCTACTTCCCGGCGGGCGGCGTGGTCTTCTTCGCCGTCGCCTTACGCGGGGTGGTGCTGGTCTTCTTGGCCGCCGCGGGCTTGGCCACCGGCTTGGCCTCGGACTTCACGGTCTTCGGCGCGGGCTTGGGGCCCGGCTTCGGGGCGGTCCTGGGCTGAGCGATCCTGGCCTCGGCCTTGGGCCCGGCCTTCGACTCCGCCTTGGGCTCGGTCCGCGACCCGGCCTTCGGCCCGGCGGGAGCCTTGGACTCGGTGACCGTGCCGAACAGGACGAGATCGTCGGCCGCCTCGCCACGCCACTGCCGTACGGACTGCTCACCGCGCTCGGCGACCTTCTCGTACGTCTCACGCGCCCGGACCGCGTATTCGGCAGCCATACCGATGCTCCGCAGCGCCAGGTCCTGCGCGGTCTCGCCGAGCTTCTTCAGATCGGTGTCGAACGTGCCGATCACCTCGGTGAACTTCGCGGAGACGGAGGCCTGCGCCTCCTTGGCCTGCGTGGCCACCCGGTCCTGAACGGTCCTGGGATCGGTGTTGCGCACCGCGTCGATACGTGCCGGTGCCTCGGTCTGGAACTTCTCGATCAGCGCCGGGACCTTCCTGGCCTGCTGCACGGCGATGTCGGCCGTACCGGCCGCGAAGTAGAGGGGGGTCGGGTCGGTGAGGGTCTTGCGCAGGTCATCGGTGATGGCCATGACTGTGGTCCTCCCGGATCAGTTCGGTATGTGTCTGTACGTGTCTGTGCGCGTCTGCGCGGGTCGTTCCGTACGTGTCAGCTCTGTACGTGTCAGCTCTGTACTTGTCAGCTCTGTACTTGTCAGCTCGGTTCGTGCTCTGAGGGCTGTCCGGCAGCACCGTCGTCCACCGCGAGCCCGTTCTCCTTGCGGAAGGACTCGTAGATCTGGAGCAGGACGTGCTTCTGCCGCTCGGATATGGAGGGGTCGGCCAGGATGACGGCGCGCGTCTCCAGCTCGTCCCGCTCCCGCTCGTCGAGGATCCCGGCCTGCACGTACAAGGTCTCCGCGGAGATCCGCAGCGCCTTGGCCAGCTGCTGGAGGATGTCCGCGCTGGGCTTGCGCAGGCCGCGCTCGATCTGGCTCAGATACGGATTCGACACCCCGGCAGCGTCGGCGAGCTGCCGCAGGGACAGCTGCGCGGTGCGCCGCTGCTCGCGCAGGTACTCACCGAGATTGCCGACGTTGAGTGATGCCATGCTTCGATGCTGCACCTACCCTGCTAACTTTTGCAAGCAGACGCTTGCAAAAGTGTTCCATGCCACCTGAATGGCTGCTTGCGCCTGAGCGCAACAGGTGTCGCATGTGCACGACAGCTATCGCGCGTCCGGCCTCCCTGCGCAGGCGCTCTCGGTCCGGTTCCGCGAGCCGCCGGGAAGCGGCGTTGTCGGTGGGCTCTGCCAGGGTGTGCGTCGTGGATGAACTGGTGGAGCGTGTCGACGATCAAGATGGCGTGCTGGGGGTGGTGGTCAGCCGCCGACAGGCCATCCGGGAGGGGTGGCTGCACCGTGTCGCCGTGACGGTGTGTCGTGATGAGCGTGGACGGATCCTCGTTCACCGACGGTCGGAGCAGCTGTCGCGCTTCCCCGGGCTCTACGAGGTCGAGGTCGGTGGTGCCGTGGATGTCGGTGAGTCCTATGAACAGGCCGCCGCGCGCGAGCTGGCCGAAGAGCTGGGCCTTCGTGTGCTGCCGCGCTTGCTGTTCACCTTCCTGAACCGCAGCGGTGTGAGCCCTCACTGGCTCGGCGTGCACGAAGCCGTGGTGCCGGACACGGTGGCCGCCGATCCTGACGAGGTCGCCTGGCATGGCTGGCTGACCGAGCCGGAGCTGCGGTCGGCCCTGCTGGAGTGGCGCTTCACCCCCGACAGCCACGAAGCCTTCAGCCGGTACCTCGAGTTCCGGACCTCGCAGTCCTGACCTTTCTCGCCTTTCGGGCTGGGACGCCTGCTTGTGGCCAACGCGCCCCGGACCTGCAATGTGAACTGAACGGGTCCCGATCAAATCTGCGGAGCCAACCGCGCTCCGATGAGTAGCTGCGCACGGCGATAAATCGGACGACAGGCAGAGCCACGACACACTGTGATGACCCCATACCGTCCGCCGCACGGAGTGAACCAACCACAGGAGCTGTCTTGGCAACCGCGAGAACGGCGGACTCCCGACCCGAGATCGATGCCGCACTCGTCAGGCGCCTGATCGACACCCGGTTCCCGCGGTGGGCAAGACTGCCTCTTAAGCTGCTTGACCCGGCCGGCTCCGACCATGTGATCTACCGGCTGGGCGAGGAGCTGGCCGTCCGGATGCCCCGCCATGCCGGGGTCATCGGTCAGGCCAGGAAGGAGTTCCAGTGGCTACCCCGACTCGCCCCGTACCTCCCCCTGACCATTCCGGTACCGGTAGAGGTGGGGGAACCCAGCTTGGGCTATCCGTGGCCGTGGGCGGTGTCCCGATGGCTTGAAGGTGAAGTGGCGACCGTCGACGCACTGGCCGACTCCACCAGGACCGCGGTCGAACTGGCGCACTTCCTGGCCGCTCTACAGCGGTTTACACCCGAGAACACACCCAAGACTGCCCGCGAATATCTCACCAGTTGGTCGTTGTCCGAACGAGACCGCGCGACGCGGGTCGCCATCGCAAAGGTCGATGGCATTTTCGACGCCACGGCGATGACCAAGCTGTGGGATGCGGCCGTGAGCGCCCCCGGATGGGATGGCCCTCCGGTGTGTTTCCACGGCGACTTCCACACGGGCAACCTGCTGACCATCCACGGCCACCTCAGCGCCGTCATTGACTTTGGCGGGCTCGGTATCGGTGACCCGGCTTGCGACCTGCTGATCGCCTTCACCCTGATGACGGCCAGCAGCCGAGCCTCCTTCCGTAACGCGCTCGGTGTGGACGACGCCACATGGTTGCGAGGCCGCGGCTGGGCCATGGCCACCGGTCTGAACGCCTACACCTCCTACGCCGCCGTCAACCCTCGGGTCGCCGCGCAGACCACCCGGCAGATCACCGAGGCGCTCATCGGCTGATAGGGGCACCAGTGGAGACCCGGCCCGATCGCCCGTGCCAAGTGCGCCCGCAGGCCGAAGCCGGCCTGAGTAGTGGGACCCTGGGAAGCCCCAGTCCAGCTCCTGCCACTTCCTCTGCCGCCAGCCCACGCGGAGGTCTTCGGCTGGTATCTGCACCGCCTCGCCGCCGCACATCACGTGACGTCGGGCCAACTGGCGAAAACCCTGACGTCATTCAAAAACGTGCTGATCGAAAAACGGACGGGACGCGTTATGGCGCTGGACTCCGGTAGTTCTGCCACGGCTGGCACTCCTGACGGGTCTCATCCACGAGACCCTTCGGATGCTGCTGCCGGCGATCTCCCAGATTGAGGCACGTACGCGCTCCTCGACATGCTGGCCGACGTGGTCACCCCGACGACATCGGTCGAGACCTCGCAGAGTTCCAACGCCGCTTACCCGTTGGCACCCCTCCCCTGGCCGGTCCCTCCCTCGTCGGACTCGGCCAGGAGCGCGCCACGGTAGTACGGCGCATCGACCGGTGCGCGGAAGAGCAGTCAGTACCTCGGCAGAGGCCCTCCTGAACCCCTCAATCAGCTTCTGACGATGCAGAATGGATGCCCAGCCGGATCAGTGAGGACTCGCGCCCTGTCGCCATGTGGCTGGTGGTCCGGCTTGCCCGCACCCAACTCCAGCAACCGGGCCTCGGCCACGTCCAAGTCCTCATCGACCTTGAAGCAGATATGGAGCTGCTGGGGGACCATTTGGTCGGGCCAGCTCGGAGCCCGGTAGTCGTCGACCCGTTGAAAGCCGATGAGGAGTCCGTGTTCGCCGTTGAGACCCGCAAAGTCGGCATCTGACTTCGGGTGCAGTTCATGGTCGGTTGCCTGCTGATAGAACGCCGCCAGAGCCAGCGGATCAGAGCAATCGAGCGTTATCGCAACCAACTTGATCTGCATGGGCATGGCATCTCCGAGCCGGTCGGTGGACTTCCGCGATGAACACCCTAGTGGCGGCTGCCTATGGCCGAGCGGGACACCGACAGCCGACCTGTCCCACTCAACCGTAGGCAACACAGCTCAGAGCCTCCCCCTGCCCACAGTTATCTGGGACGGGACAACTTCCAGCGTCAGCAGTCGCCTTCCAGCAGTTGTTGTCCCCACCGGGGTAGGGCGACACACCACCATCCCGCGGGCGCAAATTCGTTGTGGTAGCCGGCGTGCGCTACTGCGATGTCATACCGTTCCGCTCACAGACTCGACGATTCCTGTCGCTGCGGGGGCAGATGACGCAAGCAACATCGACGAAACCTCGCTGGCTGCTCGCGTGGCTTGTTCCGCTGAAGGTGGGCCAGTCTCGGTCTGTCTGAACCATTCGGTCGCGTGACTCAGTCAACCTCGGCCATTTGTCGATCTGATCTGCCGAATCACCCCAGCGTGGTCGCCCAGTTGGGCGCTGATCTGGGCAGAGACTGAGAAGTCCTCCTCGCAGTCCGGGCAGGTTGCATCGCCGAAGATGTAGGTCAACACCCTGGCGACCTCTTGCTGGTCGTGAGCGAGCGCGACATCGTGGAGAGGTCGACCAATGCCGGTCAGGCCGGTGAGGTCGGTGGGACGCAGAGCCTTCGTCTCCACGTGATTGTCCGACAGCGCGTGATCACCGCTGGTCGAAGCTGGCCGAGTACACGCTGCCCTGGTGGCACAGTGCCGACCAGAGGTCGGTCCAGCACTCGGAGGCCGGATCCGATGCGATCTGGTCCAGCAGAGCAGGTATGTGCTGGCCCGATTGCACATCAGTAAGCCAGGATCGTCCTCCGGGTGACACCCATCGCGCCTCGGCACCCCCGGCGGCACCCCCGGCGGCCCCGTCGGTACTCGACGCCGTGTGCCAGGGTGGCGGACTGGGTACGGCCCTCATCCCGCCGCCCGGTCCCAGCGGTGCGTGGGCAGTCCGCTCTTCCGTGGGCAGGCGAACCACTGCCCGGCTCTCTCGAACCCTGATCTTGTTCTGAAGATCTTTCTGTTGGAGGCTGAGGCATGCAGACTCTGCCGACATTCGTCCTTGTCCATGGGGCCTTCGCGAATTCGTTCTCGTTCGCGCCGCTGCAGGCCGAACTCGCCCTGCTCGGGCACCGTTCGGTCGCGGTCGACCTTCCCGGGCACGGGTTCGAGGCGACCTTCCCCGCCGCGTACCAAGCTCCGCAGGATCTCGATGCCCTCGCTGCGGAACCGGGAGCCATCAAGGGAGTCACGCTCGCCGACAACGCCGCCCGCGTCATCGAAGTCCTCGAACGGGCCAAGCGGAACGGTCCCACCGTCCTCGTCGCCCACAGCAGGGGCGGCATCACGGCCACCGCCGTCGCCAACGCCCGGCCCGAGCTGATCGACCGGATCGTGTACGTCTCCGCCTGGTGCCCGGTCGATCTGGACGTGAACGACTACTACGCACAGCCGGAGATGGCGGACGTCGACCCGGGGGCCTTCGCTGCCTCGCTCGTCGGGAACCCGGCCGAACTCGGCCTGCTCCGGACCAACTTCCGCACCGCCGACCCGGCGGTGCTCGCCGCGTTCAAGCGAGGGTTCGCCGCCGATCTCACCGATGACGAGTTCCGGATATTCCTGAACACCTTCCAGCCCGACGAGAACCTCGACGCCGGTACGTCCGCCGACCGGGCACAGGCCACGACCTGGGGCCGGGTTCCCAAGACCTATGTACGTCTGGAAGCCGATGCCAGCATTCCGCTCGCCGTGCAGGACCGCCTGATTCGCGAGGCGAACGCGCTCACACCTGACAACCCCTTCGACGTCCGGACGCTTGAGGGGAGTCACCTGCGCTGGCTCGTTCACCCGAAGCCCGCAGCCGGGTTGCTCGCAGACCTCGCAGACCTCGCAGACCCGGACTCCACGGACTTCGCAGCGCGCTGACACTCTCCCACTCGACGCAGGTCCTGCCGGAAGGGTGCTCCAAAGGTCGTGGGCCAGTAGGAGGTGAACGGAGTACCCGTCTCGAGAGCGTCCGCCGCAGCGCGAACGGCACACCGCGGCTTCGGAGTTCGCCGGTCGCGGCCGGGGTCAGACCTGGGTGCGACACTGCGACCCATGTCTCTTGCTGATCTCGGTCTCGACCAGTGGCGGTCCTTCGAGCTGCCCACCGCACGTCGCGTCGCCCAGGAGGCGGCGCACCAGGTGGACGGCCAGGTGACCGCCGTGGAGGCCGTCGAGCACCTCGGTGCTCCGCTGCACCGGGTCCGGATCGAGCGGGGCGGGCAGGAATTCGCCCTGATACCCGGAGGCGAGGTGACGCTCGGGTTCGATCTCGACGCCTGGCAGCCGACGCCCGAGCAGGCCGCCGACTACGCGGAGAGTCTGGATCAAGGCTTCGGTTACGGCCCCGACCTGCGGGCCCACCTCGCGCAGGTGCTCAGCCCCCGCCGGAGTGTCACCCTGGCCACGGTGCTCATGGCGGTGGAGGACGAGCCCCTGACCGAACCGCCCGCCGACATGCCCGCCGTCCTCGCGGCGCGCGGCCTCCGGATGCCCAGCTCCGACGAGTGGGAGCACGCCTGCGGAGCGGGCGCGGACACGCTGTTCCGGTGGGGCAACGACTGCCCTCTCGACGACATCCCCTACGAGAACCGCACCGGCCCGCATCAGCAGCGGAGCGGATTCGGCCTGCGGATCGCCCATGACACCTACCGCATGGAGCTGACGAGCGACATCACTTCGGTCCGCGGCGGCGACGGCGGCGAGTCCGCGTGCGGGGGGTACGGCTTCCTGCTGGCGTGGCTGCCCCTGGCCACGGCCAACCGCAACCCCTTCACCGCCGAGTTCGTGTACGGCCCGGACGGTGAAGACCTCTGCGAGGACTTCACCACCCGGCCTGTACTCACGCTCTGATCCGCCGACGGCGGCACGGACACCGGACACCGGACGCCGGACACCGACTGCGTTCGTGGCCACCGCACGGGCGACCGCGAACGCAGTCGGCTCACCTGGCGAGTTGAGACGGTTCGTCCAGTCGCGTCAGCTTCCGCGGGTTCCTGATCGCGTAGATCCGGGTGATCCGGCCGTCCTCCACCAGAAGGCTCACCGCGGACGGTTGGCCGTCGATCTCGATACGGACCGCAGGCGCGCCGTTGAGCGACACGGTCGTCATCGCGAACGCGGCCACCACGCGGTTCACCCGCGCGAGCAACTGCGCCACCGGTCCGGCTCCGTGGATCGGAGCCAGCACGGCGGGTACCAGCCCGCCACCGTCGGCGATCAGCACCACGTCCGGTGCCATGACCTCCATCAGCTCGTGCAACTGGCCGGTGCGCAACGCCAGCAGGAACCGCTCCACCACGGCCCGCTGCTCGGACCGGCTCACCTGCACCCGTGGCCGCCGGGCCGCCACGTGCTCGCGGGCCCGCCGCGCGATCTGCCGCACCGCGGCTGCGGACTTCCCGGTGGCCTCGGCGATCTCGTTGTACGGGACCTCGAAGACCTCCCGGAGCACGAACACCGCCCGCTCCGTCGGTCCGAGCGTTTCCAGCACGGTGAGCAGTGCGATCGAGACACTCTCCGCGAGTTCGACGTCCTCGGCGACATCAGGGCTGGTCAGCAGCGGTTCCGGCAGCCACTCGCCGACGTACTCCTCGCGGCTGCGCGACAACGTACGCAACCGGTTGAGCGCTTGCCGGGTGACGGTCCGGACGAGGTACGCCCGCGGATCGCGCACCTGCGACCGGTCGATGTCGGCCCACCGCAGCCAGGACTCCTGCAGCACGTCCTCCGCATCGGCCGCCGACCCGAGCATCTCGTAGGCGACCGTGAACAGCAGGCTGCGATGGGCGACGAACGGATCCTCGGTCACGCCGTCGACGCTCCGCCGGTGTTCCCAGGACGAACGGCCAGCGGAATCTCGCACGCGGTGGAGAAGCCCTGCGACTCGACCCCGTGCGCCACGTTGTTCCTGGTCGCGAGGTTGACGTAGGCGATGTACGCGGTGAGTTCGACCATCGCCGACGGGCCGAGCCGGTCGAGCAGGCCCGCGTACAGCTCGTCGGTAACGGTCGGCGGCGTGTTCGTCATGGCCTCGGCGTACTCCAGCACGTCGCGCTCCAGCGGTGTGAAGACCTCCGACTCCCGCCAGCGCGGCACCTGACTCGCCTTGGCCAGGTCCAAGTCCTGGTTCTGCGCGTGGAAGTAGCCGATGTCGAGGCACCAGCCGCAGCCGACCTGGGCCGCGACGGCCATGTGCGCGTACGACTTGAGGCCCTCGTCGGCCGCCTGCCACGCGCCCACCTTGCCCCCGAACTCAGAGCTGGCAAGGGAGACTTCGGGGTTGTGCCAGGTCGCCTCGACGGGTTCGGCCGTAGCGCCGAACCGCTTGATCATTTCTTCCTTGAGCTCGGTGGGGAGCTCGGCCTTCGGTATGCGTAGCGCCATGGTGTCCTCCTCGGAGTTTGCCTGTTCGGCATAGAGACACCGCCATGTCCGCGGATGTGACAGCCACCGCGCGCAGACCTTCAACGCGGAGGGCTACGAGGGACCCTGGGGCCCCTGGGCCTCGGGCCGGTCGCCGTGCAGATGGGCCGCGACCCACTCGGCCAGGAGCTGTTCGTACTCGTCGCCCGCCAGGTTTCCCGCGTCGACCAGCGCCCGGATCTGCTCGTTCGCGTGGGCGGCGTCCCGTCGCGCGGAGTCATGAACGTCCTGGTCGGAAGGCATGGAGGAATGGTAACGATGAAGGCAGTCGAACGGGAGGCCGCTGCGGTGTCCTTGCCGGATGTGTGGTGAGGACTGCGTCACAGTGAGCCGGGCTGTGAGCCGGGCTGTGAGCCGGGCCACACCGGGGAGGGGCCACGCGCACAACAGCCGCAGGTCTCACGTCAGATGAGACGTGGACCGAGGTTCAGAAGTTCCTCATTCGGCCGCATCTCGGTCCGCACGCGTCCGCGCAACGCGCCCTCGCGCCCTCGCGCCTTTGCGCCTTTGCGCCCTCGCGCCTTTGCGCCCTCGCGCCTTTGCGCCTTTGCGCCCCAACCGCTGGTGCGGCTAGACCAGTTCAGCGGCACTGTCCCGGCTCTCCGTGACCCTTACCCGCACAAAAGCCAGGGCTTCCCTCCCCCGCTCCCCGGCCGGATTGCGCCGAGTGCAGGTCCCGTACACCTGGCGCGACCGCCCGTATCGTTCCCATTCCCACCCGGCTTCACGGCGGTGCGATGAGTTCTGGGCGGCGCGGCAGTCTCTCTTGCGGTATCCCCTAACGAGGTAGGAGCGAGTCCGTGCGCATCGTCATCAGTGAGTTCATGAGCCTGGACGGCGTCGTACAGGCGCCGGGCGGTCCCGACGAGGACACCGACGGCGGCTTCGCGCACGGTGGCTGGTCCCACCGCTTCTTCGATCCGGAGGTGGTGGGTGGCGCCTTCGACGACGCGTTGACGCAGGCCGGGGCTCTGCTGTTCGGCCGCCGTACGTGGCAGTCGATGGCCGCGGCGTGGCCCGAGCGTGCGGGCGACCCGTTCGCCGACCGGATGAACGCCATCCCGAAGTACGTCGTGACCCGGGAGCCGGGCGACCCCGGCCGGACCTGGCCGAACAGCACACGCATCCCCGGCGACGAGTCCGTCACCCGCATCCGGGAGCTGCGCGCGGCCGAGGGCGGTGACCTGTTGGTCATGGGGAGCCCCACCCTCGTACGCACCCTGCTGCACGAGGGTCTGGTCGACGAGTTGCGGCTCGTGATCATGCCGGTGATCGTCGGCGGCGGTAAGTCGATCTTCCCCGGCGACGGCGCGCTCCACGCACTCGAACTGGTCTCGACCGTCACCAGCGGGACCGGCGTGCATGTGTGCACCTACCGGCCGGTCGCCGAGGGGTGACCGAGGCGGCGGGGCCGCATCTGTACGACGCGTGGGGGCTGCACATGTACGACGCGTGGGGGCGCATCTGTACGACGCATGGGGTGGCCCCGCCCCGGCGACGGCCCCTGCCCCGCCGTCTCACACAGCGGGTCCGTCCACACGGGCGCGGGAAGCGAGCACGGCGGCCAGGGCGCACGGCACGATCAGCAGCCCGAACGCGGCGGCGTAGCCCGCCAGATCGGCCGAGCCGAAGCCCAGGCAGGCGTTGAACAGGGCGGACGCGATGCCCATGACCGCGATCTGGCCCAGGTTCTGGCTGGTCTGCATCGAGCTGCTGGCATAGCCCTGCCGTCCCGGCGGGCTGTGGGAGAGCGAGAGCAGAGTGAGGGAGGGGGCGAGCACGCCCATGCCGACGGCCGCGACGACCATGGCCGAGGCGGCGGTGAGCGCGGGCATCGCGGGATGTGTCCCGGCCGCCGCGAGCGCGACCGCCGCGGCCATCACCACCGCACCCGCCGTGACCAGGTGGTGGCGGGGCCGGCGGTCCAGCAGGTGGCCCTGCACCCAGGACGATGCCGCCCAGGCCACGGCGGCGCCCGTGAAGGCCAGCCCGGTGGCCACCGGCGGCACCCGCCGGGAGGTGGCGAGCAGCAGCGGTACGAAGGCCTCCAACGTGAAGTACGCCCCCGAGCTGAGGCCGCGCAGCAGCACCGCGGCGGGCAGGCCGCGCGCCGCGCGCCCCGTGCCCCGGGGCAGCAGCCGTGGGGTGAACACCACCAGCAGCGCGAGCCCCGCCACCGCGGACAGCAGATGGCGCACGTCCCAGCCGGACACGGCGTACTGCGCCAGCGCCGCACCCACGCTCACGGCTCCCGCGACCAGCAGCGCGGGACGCGGCCCGCTGCCCCCGGACGGCGCCGTCCCGGTCTGCCCGGAACGGCCGCGCAGCAGGGCCACCACGGCAAGCGACGGAATCACGGTCAGGACGGCCAGGCCGAAGAACACCACCCGCCAGGACCACCAGGCCGCCACCAGCCCGGCCAGCGGCGGACCGGCCAGCGACGGGACGATCCAGCAGCTCGCCATCATCGACAGGGCGCGCGGGCGCAGGCGCTCGGGGTAGGACTGGGCGATGGCGGCATTGATGGACACCGCCACCATCCCGGCCGCCACCCCGTCCAGGAAGCGCCCGGCCGCCAGCTGCCAGATCGTCGTACTGGTCGCCGAGACCAGCAGGGTGACCACCGCCAGCACCACCCCCGCCGCCAGCGGACGGCGCGCCCCGGCGCGGTCCGCCCAGTCCCCGCCCAGCACCCCGCCGAGCAGGCTCGCGGCCACGAAACAGCCCGCCACCAGCGGGTAGAGCGACACCCCGTGCAGGTCCCGTGCGGCCACCGGCAGGGTGGGCACCACCGCGAGCGCGGCGAACCCGGTCAGGAACATCACCGCGGCGAAACTGGCGGTGGCAGCGAGGTACTTACGGGACCACAGCCCGCCGCCGGCGTCGGCACCCGCGTCGGCTCCCGCTCCTCGCGGGCGATCATCCCCGTCGCCGTCGGTGCCGTCAGTGCTGTGCGTGGCGCCGTGCGCCAACTGCTCGGCGAGCGCCTCCGGATCATCAGTCACGAGCGATCAAGTTATGCGCGCCCCACGGTTGTCTGCCACTTGTTTTCCGGCTGCCCGCGACCACTCCGGCGGCGCACCCGCCGACGGCCCGGCGGGCGTCCCCGTACTGTCGCTACGTATGTCCGAGCACCACCGGTCGATCAGGAGGACACCCGTCATGACCAGTCAGAAGCAGCGCATGCTCGCAGGCGAGCTCTACCTCGCCGACGACCCCGAGCTGGCCGCCGACGCGCTGCGCGCGGCCGTGCTCAGCGAGCAGTTCAACGCCACGTCCGCGGCCGATCCGGAAGGCCGCAGGACCGCACTCGCCGAACTCCTCGGCAAGGTGGGCGAGGACTGCGAGGTACGGCCGCCGCTACGGGTGGACTACGGCAGCGGGATCACCATCGGGCCGCGCACCTTCATCAACTTCGGTGCCGTCCTGCTCGACGTGGCGGCGATCACGATCGGCGCCGACGTACAGATCGGCCCGAACGTCCAGCTCCTCACCCCGACCCACCCGGTCGACCCCGAGCCGCGCCGCGCCAAGTGGGAGGCGGCGCAGCCGATCACCATCGGGGACAACGTCTGGCTCGGCGGCGGCGTCATCGTCTGCCCCGGTGTGACGATCGGCGAGAACACCGTCGTCGGTGCCGGCTCGGTCGTCACCAAGGACCTGCCCGCGAATGTGGTCGCGGTCGGCAACCCGGCCCGGGTCGTACGGGAGATCTGAGCGGGCGCGCACGGCCGTCGGCACGCGGGCCTGCGGGCTTGCCGCGCCCGGCCGCGTCCAGCCCGCCCGGCCGCGCCAATAGCCCAACGCACCTTCCCAGGAAGGGCGTTCAGAGCGGCAGCCGGTACTGCCACCACCGGTGGCTGATCCGGAGCTTGGCCGCCTTGAGCCCCCGCCCGAGGAGTTCGTCGTCCACCTCGCGGACCTGGATGGACTCGACCGAGGGATGGTCCCGGCGCACCTGCTCGACGAACTCCGCGACCAGGGAGCCCAGTTCGGGTGCGTCCACGCCGTGGTGACCGACCTTCTCGACGTACACCTCCGGTCCTGCCACCACCGCCGCGATCCGGGCCGCCGTACGCCCCGCGGCCGTCAGCAGCTCCAGCCCCTGCCATCCCGTCCCCTCGGGGGCGCGGCGGGTCCGTACGGTCGGCAGTCCGGCCGGCCGCTGCCAGCGGCCGAGCGCGGAGATGCCCCACTTGCGGCCGAGCTCCTGGTGTACGGACGCCTCCAGCTCGGCCGCCACCCGGGCGTCGAGCTCCGATTCGGTGCCGTCCCAGTCCAGCGCGCGGAATCCGGCGGCGCGGGCCTCGTCGGCCGCCACCCGGAAGAGGCGGGCCAGCACGGCCTCCTGGTCGCCGGTCCCGTCCGGTTCGGCCACGCACCCGGAGACGATGCGCTCCCGCTCCAGGGACACCAGCTGCCACTGGACGGCCGCCGCCTCCGGGTCGGGCCCGGGGCTGAACACCGCTGCCCACCCGAGCAGTTCACCGTCCGCCCGAGCGATCGCAGTGCCCAGCAGCCCGGGGTACGGACGGCTTTCACCGAGGTCCGCGCCCTCGCCGGGCAGCCCGGCGCGCAGCTCTTCGGTCAGTCGGCGCTCCGCCCGGGAGTCCCGGTCGAAATCCACCACGATTTCCATGTCGTCCCCACTCACGCGGCCCACAGATCACCGTCTCCGGCTCCCGCAAGCATCAACGAAGACGGACCGCCGGTACACACCGGGCTGCCCGTGTCGCCTTCGTCCTGCTCCAGCATGGTCCTCAATATGCGCCATCACGTTCCCGGGACGGCCGCCGCCCCCTCGCACGGCGCGGATCACCGGCCCCGCGCACCGCAGGCACCCGTCAGCGTCCCCACAGGATGTCCAGGACCGGCTCCCAGGTGTTGAGGACCAAGTCCGCACCAGCCGAGGCCAGTTCGTCGACGCTGCGGTCGTTCGTCGCGTAGCCGAGGAACGCCAGACCGGCCTCCTGGGCCGCCTCGAGGTCCGTCACCGTGTCGCCGACCACCAGCGTCGAGGACCGGTCGGCGTCCAGGCCTGCCAGGGCCTTCTCCAGGGTGTGCGGGTGCGGCTTGAGCAGCTGGATGTCCGCCGTGCGGCCGTGGATGTGCGGGCCGAAACACTCGGACAGCGACCGCGCCGCGAGGTACGCGTGCACCGCGCGGGCCGAGTTGTCCGTGGTGACCGCCAGCCGGCAGCCGCTCGCGGACCAGGTCCGCATCACCCCGTCCGCGTACATCGTGGGCCAGGCCCCGGGGACGGCCAGCTGCTCCTGCCGGGCCAGCCACTCCTCCAGGTCCACGATCAGTGCGCTGCCCGGGTGGAGCGCGCCCACCGCCCGCAGGATGTCGTGCGGGCCGGCGGTCTCCGGGGCCGTGCCCGGAGCCAGGTCCACCCCGCGCTCCGCCAGGAACTGCCGCATCCCGGCGGCCACCCCCAGCGCCTCGTGGCGGGCGAACAGCCGGCAGATCGGACCGTCGAAACCCAACAGCACGGAGCGGGTCGACCTGATCCGGTCTCGGAGGTTCTCACGGATCACGGATGCCGCCTGTTCGCTTCGCCTCGTGGCCGAGGTCATGTCGTATCAGAGGTCGTTCGGACAGCCCCAGGTCCGAACTGCTGGTGGTTCCGACCGCATCGAACCACTTCTGTGGCTCTTCTACCAGCTTCTGACTTCGGCGGGAGGGCTTCCTTCCGTTCTCCTGGCCGTCTCCCCCGCACTCAAACTCCCACCTCGGACCCGCGCCTCGGACCCGTGCCTCGGACTCGCGCCTCAGACGGCCCGAGCGTGCGTGCGGTGCCGGATCCGTACGTGGGGTTCGACGTGGACCGCAGCGGGGCCGGAATCCCGGTCAGAAGACGTCCGGGCACCAGGGCCTGGCCGCCGTACGGAACAGCGCCTCCGTGACCGCGACCGCGCCCGGGGTCTCCTCGGAGATGCGGCCGAGCGCCGCCAGCCGGAGCGCCGACTCGTCGCCGAGGTACAGGGCCCCCAACTCCCGTACGTCCAGCGTGACATCGGCCGACCCGGTGGTCGGCGCGCAGGTCGCGCCGTCCGGTGACGCGTCCAGCCGGTAGCGGCCCGCCGACAGGCCGTCCGCGTCCCGGACGTCCAGGACCAGGGTGCCGGAGACCGGGTACGTCCGGGCCTCCAGCGCCCGTACGACATCCAGCAGCCGCACCCACAGATAGTCCGCGTGCGTGGTGAGCCTGGCCGCCCGCGGGTCCGGCAGCAGCAGCGGGAGCAGGTCGTCGGGGCCCAGGTGGCCGGATTTGACCGTGGTGATCCAGTCGACCGAGCAGAGGAAGTGCCACAGGGCCCGCTGGGCGGCCGGGGTCACTGCCAGCATCCGGCTCACGGTCGCGGTGTCCTGCGGCTGCTTGTTGTCGCCCCAGACGTCGTCGGCCCGGTACGTCATCATCCCCTCGACCTGGCCGGACGCCGAGCGGTAGACCGCGTGGAAGGGTTCCGTCCAGGGCTCGTCGGGCAGCGGGTGGAGACCGGTGGCGATCTGCCACCAGCGCTCGTCGCGGCTGATCGCACCGGGCTGCCCGGCCCGGAAGCGGTCGTGCAGTTCGGGGCCCGTCTTCCGTACGTCGTCGGCGTCGACCAGATCGATCCGGCCGCCGTCCTCCGGCCCCGACCAGCGCGGGTCGAGTCCCGTCCGGGCCACGTCGACCGTCCAGTCGCTGACCCAGGTGGCGGGCCCGAATCCGTACCGCCCGTAGATCGGGTACTCGGCGGCGATCAGCGTCGCCAGTGTGTCCCCGCGCTCCTTCGCGGCGGCCAGGTCCGCGGCCATCATGCGGCTGAGCAGGCCACGGCGGCGGTGCGTGGGCGAGACCGTCACGTTGGAGACCGCGTCCGCCCGGAGCGAGGCCCCGCCGACGACGGTGATCTCCTGCGGGAACGACCGGAAGGTCGCCACACAGCGCCCTTCGTCGAACGCGCCCCGGGTGCGCGGCGGGTCGAGGCGCGGGCGGCGCAGTTCGACCTCGGCGTCCGTGACCAGGGGCGAGCGCAGAAAGCCGGTGCGCAGGGCCCGCAACCAGTCGGGGAACTCGGATTCGGTGATCGTGCGGACGTCGACAGTCATACGCCGCACGCTAACGGCCCCCGTTTCAGACTGTCGCGCGAATTTCACCGACCTTGGCGGCGCCGCCGAACAGCGGTGCGTCCGCCAGCCTGCCGAGCACCGGGCTGTCCACGCCCATCCGCTCCAGGGTCCGCGCCAGCACCGGGCCGAGGACCCGGGTAGCGCCGTCGTCGACCTTGAAGGCGAGCGCCCGGCCGTCGGGCAGGGCCAGGGCCTGGACCGCCTCGGCGCCCATCTTGGACAGCGTCCCGGGCAGGGCGCGCATCAGCCAGGTGTCGGGCCTGCGGGTGCCCGCGACGTACTCGGGGTGGGCGCGTATCGCGTCCGCGACCCGGCGCTCGGGCGAGCCCTCGGGGGCGAGGACGAACGTACGGAACGCGCGGGCCAGACCCACCAGGCTCAGCGCCATCAGCGGCGCCCCGCAGCCGTCCGTACCGATCGCGGTGACCCGTTCGCCCGCGGCCTCCTCGACCACCGTGAGCACCAGCTGCTGGAGCGGGTGCGCGGGGTCGAGGTAGGAGTCGGTGGGCCAGCCGTTCCGCGCGCAGACGGCCAGCATCGCGGTGTGCTTGCCCGAGCAGTTCATGGTGACGCGCTCACGGACCTGACCCGCCGCGAGGTACGCCTCGGCCTCGACCGGGTCCAGCGGCAGATCCGCCGGGCACTGGAGATCGGCCTCGCTCAGCCCGTACTCGCCGAGCATCTTCCGTACGAGAGCCAGGTGGAAGCCTTCGCCCGAGTGGCTCGCCGAGGTCAGTGCCAGCCGCTCGCCCGCCAGATCCAGACCGGCCCGCAGGATCGCGGCGGCCTGCATCGGCTTGTTGCTGGAGCGCGGGAAGACCGGCAGTGACGGGTCGCCGAGTGCGTACTCCACGCTGCCGTCGGCGGCGAGGACCACCAGCGAGCCCCGGTGCCGCCCCTCGACGAAGCCGGACCGGACGACCTCCGCGAGAACCGGGGACAGCGGGGCAGGGGAACTGGCGGTCATGGTCGGCCTTCCGAACGGGGGTGGCCCGCCCGACCGGAAGGATCGCCTCAGGTGAGCAGGTCGTCTACTTGTGCTTCGCCTTCACGGTACCTGCGGGCGATCTCCGCGCTGCAATCGTCGGCGGTCCGCTGGAGGTGCTGCCTGCGGCGCGAGACCTGCTGCTCGTAGCGGACCAGACGGCCCATGCCGGTGTGCAGTTCCTCGTCCGTACGGGCGCCGAGGTCGGAGAGTTCCACCTCGGCCAGCATGTCGGTGGCCAGCTTGCTGTTCTCCGCGCTGCGCGGCGGGGAGAGCGTGACGTGCCGGGCCGACGAACGGTGCGAGGAGGGGACGTCCGCGAGGATCTCGGAGAGCCGGTCGACGACCGGGGACTCCGGGCCGGTACGCCGGGAGAGCTCGGCGCGGAGGATGTCGATCCGCCCGTGCAGCATCCGCCGTACGTAGCTCAGATCGGCCTCGTCCCGCTGGGCGTCCCTGCGCAGCGTACGCAGCTCGGGCAGACGCAGACCGCCGATGTCGTGCTCGGTGACCGCCGGGAGCGCGGTGCCCGACCTCGGTGCGGGTGCTCGCTGTACGGAGCTGATCCGGGTCATGGACACGGGACCGGGCGAGCGCCCGATACCAGATGTGCTCATATGCGTATTCCGTCCCCTCGACCGGTGCATGGGGTCTCCCCGGGCCCTCAGAGCCGAGGGGAAGCACCGCCTCCCGTGCATGTTGCCACTCCCGGTGGCCCCTGCGCCGACCGATCGCACCCGTTCGGCCCCCCGGTACATTGGCCCGTATGCGTGCAGTGGTGCAGAGGGTGGACGGCGCGAGCGTCGTCGTGGCAGGTGAGACGGTCGGTGAGATCACCGGCGAGGGGTTGTGCGTCCTGGTGGGTGTCACCCATGAGGACACAAAGGAAAAAGCAGCGCAGCTCGCCCGCAAGCTCTGGTCGGTACGCATCCTGTCGGGCGGAAAATCCTGCTCGGACGTAAATGCACCCTTGTTGGTGATTTCCCAGTTCACTCTTTACGGAGACGCCCGCAAGGGCCGCCGGCCCACCTGGAACGGGGCCGCGCCGGGCGAGGTGGCGGAGCCGCTCGTCGACGAGGTCGTGGCGCAGCTGCGGGCCCTGGGGGCGACCGTGGGAACGGGCCGGTTCGGCGCGAGCATGCGGGTCTCGCTGACGAACGACGGCCCGTTCACGATCGTGCTGGACCTCTGAGGCGCCTCGGAGATCCAGGGCCTCAGCCGTCTCGGGTCTGAGGCGTCTCAGGCCCGACGTCTCAGGGCTGACGTCTCAGGGCTCGACGACGACTTCCTGGGACGCCGCCGTGTCCCCCGCCATCAGCTCCGCGTCCACCGGCACGTTCCGCTTCACCAGCGCCAGCGCGATCGGACCCAGCTCGTGGTGGCGGGCCGACGAGGTGACGAAGCCCAGCTGGCGGCCCTCGGCACCGTCCGCGGCGAGCCTGATCGGCGTACCGTGCCCCGGCAGCAGCACCTCGCTCCCGTCCAGATGCAGAAAGACCAGCCGCCGCGGCGGCTTCCCCAGGTTGTGGACACGGGCGACCGTCTCCTGGCCCCGGTAGCAGCCCTTCTCCAGGTGCACGGCCGTGCCGATCCACCCCAGCTCGTGCGGGATGGTGCGGTGGTCGGTCTCCAGACCCAGCCGCGGCCGGTGCTCCTCGATGCGCAGCGCCTCGTACGCCAGCAGTCCGACGGCCGGGCCGTGCTGTGCCGCGTACGCCTCCAGCTGCTCCCGCGGCAGGAAGAGATCACGGCCGTACGCCGTCTCCCGTACGGTCACGCCGTCCGGCACCGCGGCGATCGAACCGGCCGGCAGGTGCACGACCGCGAACGCGTCGGTCCGGTCGGCGACCTCGACCCGGTAGTAGAACTTCATGCTCTCCAGGTACGCGACCAGATCCTGCTGCGTCCCCGGCTCCACGTGCGCCCACAGCGTCTCGCCGTCGTCGACGAGGTAGAGCGCGTGCTCGATGTGGCCCTTGGAGGAGAGGATCAGCGCCTCGGTGGCCACCCCCGGCGGCAGCTCGCTGACGTGCTGGGTGATCAGCAGATGCAGCCAGCTCAGCCGGTCGGCGCCGGAGACGGTGACGACACCGCGGTTCGAGAGATCGACGAGGCCGGTACCGGCCGCGAGCGCGCGCTGCTCGCGGAACAGGTCGCCGTAGTGCGCGGCAACACCTTCGTCTCGTCCTTCGGCGGGGACGGCACCGGGCAGGGACAGCAGCGGGCTCTTCATGTACGCAAGCCTACGGCTGACCGCCGGAAGCCTTCCCGGCGCACTTCTCGCACTGCCCGAAGATCGCGAAGTGCTTCATGTCCGTCTCGAAACCGAACATCCCGCGGAGCTTCGCGGTGAAGTCGGCGGCGACGCTCATGTCCGCCTCGATCACGTTCGTACAGTCCCGGCACACCAGGTGGAGGTGGTGGTGCCGGTCGGCGAGGTGGTACGTGGGAGCGCCGTGCCCGAGATGGGCATGGCTCACCAACTCCAGCTCCTCCAGCAGCTCCAGGGTCCGGTAGACCGTGGAGATGTTCACGCCGCCCGCGGTTCTGCGCACCTCGGTGAGGATGTCGTCGGGCGTCGCGTGCTCCAGCCTGTCGACAGCCTCCAGCACCAGCTGCCGCTGAGGGGTCAGCCGGTACCCGCGGCTGCGGAGGTCGCTCTGCCAGTCGGTGGTCACCACACCCCCAGTCTAGGAGCGGCAGCCCCGGAGCGGGCTACTTGGAGGAAGCAGCCCGCTCGGAGAAAGCAGGCTGCTCGAAGAACGCGGGCTACTTGAAGAACGCGATTCCGTCGTCGGGCAGATCCACGACGTCCTTCGCCCATTCCTTCGGGTCGACGACCTTCTTCAGATGCGCGGACATGTACGGCCGCAGCTCGATCTCGGGGGTGGCCTTCTCCCCCACCCACATCAGGTCGCTCTTCACATAACCGTAGAGCCGCTTCCCACCGGAGTACGGACCGGACGCCGCGGTACGCGCCACCGCGTCCGTGACCAGGTCGATCTGCGGCTTCTGGTCGGCCAGCTCGCCGTACCAGATCTCGACGACGCCCTGGTCGCGGACCATCACGACCTCGACCTTGCGGTGCTCGTCGATGCGCCAGTAGCCCGACTCGGACTCCAGCGGCCTGACCTTCTTGCCTTCGGCGTCGAGCACCCAGGTGTGCGACACGTACTCCAGGAAGTCCCGGCCGTCGTGGCTGAAGTCGACTTCCTGGCCGAAGTTGCACTGCTCCCCGGCGGGGCTGCCTTCCCCGGCGTCACCGAAGGGAGCCGCGACGCCCGCTCCCTCCCAGTGGCCGAGGAGGAACACGAGGGGGACGAGGCTCGGATGCAGGTCCGACGGAATCTCGATCATGAGGGCTCAGACGATCTGTGAGGAGGGTGCGGGCTCGGGCTCGGAAGCTCTCGGGCCGAGGGTCAGCGCTGGCCCTGGTAGAGCTTCTTCACGGACAGACCGGCGAACGCGATGACGCCGACGCAGACCAGAACCAGCAGAGTGGAGAAGATTGCCTCAAGCACGAGGTGCTCCTTGCATGAACGGTGTGAAGGAAGGGCCGGGTCCCAGCCTAATGGGTGGGGGCCCGGCCCTCTCTGCGAGGTGCGCGGCGGCCGGTCGCGAGCCGCCGGCGGACCTCGGCTCAGGGTCCTGGCCGAGCAGCTGGTCCTGGCTCTGAGCAGCTGGTCCTAGCTGAGCAGCTGGTCCTGGAGGATCACCGTCTGGTGAAACGGCACCGCGGGAGCCGCGCCCTTCCCCCGCTCGACCACCAGCGCGAGCGTGTCCCCGGCGATGGAGTACGCCTGCCGGACCTGCTGCGCGCCGTACGGCTGCTGCTCGACGTACACGTAGTCGTCGATGTCCCGCAGGCTGCCCGCGCTGCTCCAGCCCTCGTCGATCTCGGTGTCGGTCACCCCGTTCAGCACGGGAGCCCCGGAGCCGCGCCCCGTCCCGGAGTCGATCACTTGGTCCTTGAACGCCGCGGCGAAAGCAGTCGACTGGAAGGTCAGCAGGTAGATCCGGGTGGACGTGCCGTCCGGCATGGTCCAGCCACGGGCCGCGATGTGCCGTACCGCGTAGTCGCGCAGCTGCTCGGTGAGCAGGGCCCGTGCGTCCTTGCCGCTGTACTCGGAGGCGTACTGGCCGACCGTCACCCAGCCCCCGGTCAGCTTCTTGTCCGGGGTGGCCCCGGCCGGGGCGGGCAGCAGCAGGTCACGGGCGTCCGTGGCATGGATCTGCGCGGTGTTGCCGTCGTTGAACGGCCGCGGCGTCCCGGCGGGCAGCGCGGGCAGTTTCAGGTCGGCGAAGTCCCAGCGGCCGTCGGACGCGGTCGCCAGGCCCGGCACATCGGTGCGGTGCATGGCGGTGAGACCGGTTGCGGCCCCGGCGCCGCAGCCGCCGAAGACGACGGCCGCGAGGGTCCAGCGGGCCACCGCGCGCAGCGCCCTGCGGTCCTTCTTCACGGGAGTCACGGGAGCACCGGGAATCACGTGGTACATCGGATTCGTGGCGAACACGGGCGGCGCAGTCGGCATGGGCGGCACGGACGGTGCGGTGGTCCCGCTGTCCGGCGCCGTCGGCGGCTCGGCGGGATCCGTCGACATCAGAGGCTCGGTCATACGGACTCCCCCGGGGACTTGACGTAGTCGATCTGCTTCTTCAACAGGGCCGCGACGATCTTCCGGGGGAACGGCTGGACACCGTAGGCATCGAACGAGATCAGGAACTCGCCCTCGTAGGCGGTGCACATCATCTCGTCGAGGCCCGACTTCTTCTCCTTCGGCGGCAGGAAGCAGTTCGCCGTGGTCCGGTGGCCCTCGACCTTCGGACCGGCCTCGAAGACCTCCATCGCCTTGAAGAGCTCCGTGCGGAAGGTGTAGGCGTTGCGCACGGCCTTCTTGTCCGTCATACGGGAGATCTGGACCTCGATGACGAGATCGCCGGAGTCGTTGGCGTACGAACGCATCGCCTGTCCCTTCGCGCCGAGCTTCTCCACCCGCTCGTTCCAGTCCCGGCGCCGGGTGCCGGAGAGGCCCTTGCCGCCCGCCTTCAGCATGGCCTCGGCCTGCTTGGCGGTCAGTTCGGCGTCATTGCCGTACGCGCCGATGTCCGGACCGAGCCGGTACTCACCCGTGGCGGGCAGCAGCATCTTGCTCAGGTCGGTGTCGTGCCGCCCCTCGGCCGACCTGGTCACCGGGTCCTTGCCCGGCCCGCGGGGGTCGTCTCCCCAGGACCGGGTCGGTGCCTTCTTGTCGGCCTTGTCCGCCGTGGACGCGGAGTACGCGATGCCGCCACCGGCAACACCGAGCACCAGGACCACCGGCAGTACGGCAGCCGCGATCCTGAAGGCGCGGGACCGCTGCACGGGCGGCTTCGGGACTTCCGGCGCCTCCGGGTGTTCCGACGCCTCCGGGAGACTCAGCGGCTCCGGGGAGTCCGAGGGCTCCGGCAGGGCGGTCTGTTCGTCGTTCACAGGCGCTCCAGCTGCCGCTCGGCCAACGTCCTGATGTCCTTCTTGCTGATCGGCCGGGTGTCGAAAATGACGATGTCGACCATCACGTCGCCGCGCCAGCCCAGTGCACGGGCCTCGTAACTGGGCATGTATCCGGGCTCGTTGTCGACCGGAAAGAGGTAATACCTGGCATTGCCGCTGCCCTTGACCGCGGTGCCGCCGTTGCCCGCGCCGTACTTGGACTCCGCCATGTAGTCGGCCTGCCCCTGGAACATGCCCGCGGCACCCATCTCCGTACCGGCCCGGAACTGCACCAGCCGCACACCGGTCATACGGTGCCCCTGCATCCAGCCCGCCGCAGCGATCCGACGGATGCCCGCCGCGGTGATTTCGGTGAACAAGCTGGCGTCGTCGCGGAATTCAGTGGCGTACTCGTCCGTGGACAGCCAGTGGTCGTACGGGATCGGTCCCTTTTCGTAGATCGGCAGTTCCGACTCGTGCGCGCCCTTCGGCCGGGCGACGAGCAGCTTCCGCAGGTCGCCGTCGGTCCGCAACCGGCTGTCGTCCTTGACGGACAGCGGCGCACGGCCCGCGCCCTTGGCGAGCGGTTCGGCGGGGTACGACAGCCGCTGCTGGGCCAGGGGCGGCAGCGGGGTCGGCGGCCGGTCGGCCTGGATCTTGAACGCGACGGCGCTGCCGCCGACGAGGCCGAGCAGCGCGGCAGCGGCGACGATCAGCGTCGTACGGCCGCGGCGGCGCGGCTTTCTTTCGGGGTCCTGCTGTTCCTGCTGGTCCTGCTGCAGCTCCTGCTGCTGTTCCTGCTGTTCAGGAACGTTGTGTGACGCTTCCAAAGGGGTCCCCCCACGAGACCTGAGGCACAGATTCCGATACCTGCACACCCCACTGACCCACCAGGCGACACGGGGGTTGTACGCCCGCCGATTACAGTTCGGTCATGGCGCAGAAGAAGCTAGTGATCAAGGTGACCGCAGGGTCCGACGCCCCCGAGCGCTGCTCACAGGCCTTCACCGTGGCGGCGGTCGCGGTCGCCAGCGGGGTGGAGGTCTCGCTCTGGCTGACCGGTGAGTCCTCGTGGTTCGCCCTGCCGGGAAGGGCCGCGGAGTTCGAACTGCCGCACGCGGCGCCGCTGCCGGACCTGATCGACTCGATTCTGGCGGGCGGTCGGGTCACGCTCTGCACGCAGTGTGCGACCCGTCGCGACATCACCGAGAAGGACGTGCTGGAAGGCGTACGGATCGCGGGTGCGCAGGTCTTCGTACAGGAAGCGATGACGGACGGCGTCCAGGCGCTGGTCTACTGACCGCTGCCGTGCCGGGCCGTGGCGGGCCGTACCGTTCCGGGCCGTGCTGTGGCGGCCCCGGTCCATGGACCGGCCGCACCAGAGCTACCGGCGCTTCTTGCTCTTCTTGCCGTCCTTGCCGTCCAGTTCGTCCCACCACTTGTCGGACGTGTCGTCGCCCGACGGCTCGTCCCACCAGTGGTCGTCGGGGCCGCGCCGGTTGCCGACGATCGCGGCGACCGGGGGGATGATCATGGCCACGCCGCACATGGCGATCGCTGCCGGGACCGACCAGAGACGTACGAAGGCCCAGGCGGACACGAAGAGCACCAGGCATCCGCCCATCAGCAGGAAATAGCCGCGCCGACGTCGCGAGTACATGCCTCCAGCGTAAGACCGGACGACGGGGTCGGCCTGCTCGCGTCGTACCCGGGACTCCGCGGGTGGTTCCGGGACAGCGCGGAGGGCCGCACCCGCTCCAAGTGGCGTCCAACCCCCTGGGGTGCGGCCCTCCGGCCGGTTCATGAGTCGTGCGTGAGCCGTGCGTGGATCCCGTCAAGGTCCACCGGACTCAAACGGCGATCGCGACCTCGGCCAGTCCGCCGGTCTGCGCGACGACCGTACGGTCCGCCGTGCCACCCGGGACGAGCGCGCGCAGCGTCCAGGTGCCCTCGGCCGCGTAGAAGCGGAACTGCCCGGTCGCCGAGGTCGGGACCTCGGCGGTGAACTCGCCGGTCGAGTCCAGGAGTCGCACATAACCGGTGACGGGCTCGCCGTCGCGGGTCACGCTGCCCTGGATGGTGGTCTCACCGGGCTTGATCGTCGAAGCGTCGGGGCCGCCGGCCTTTGCTCCACACATACGGATCTGTCCTTCAGGTCGGGAAAGCGGGAGAGGGGTTACTTGTTGGCGCCGAGCTCGATCGGCACACCCACGAGGGAGCCGTACTCGGTCCACGAGCCGTCGTAGTTCTTGACGTTCTCCTGGCCGAGCAGCTCGTGCAGCACGAACCAGGTCAGCGCGGAGCGCTCACCGATGCGGCAGTACGCGATGGTGTCCTTGGCCAGGTCGACCTGCTCGTCCTCGTAGAGGGCCTTGAGCTCGTCGTCCGACTTGAAGGTGCCGTCGTCGTTGGCGTTCTTCGACCACGGGATGTTGCGGGCACTCGGCACGTGGCCGGGGCGCTGCGACTGCTCCTGCGGGAGGTGCGCCGGGGCGAGCAGCTTGCCGCTGAACTCGTCGGGCGACCGCACGTCGACCAGGTTCTTGTTGTTGATCGCGGCCACGACGTCGTCGCGGTACGCACGGATCGACTCGTCCTGCGGCTTGGCCTTGTACGAGGTGGCCGGGCGGGACGGCACGGCGTCGACCAGGTCGCGGGAGTCGAGCTCCCACTTCTTGCGGCCACCGTCGAGCAGCCGGACGTCGCTGTGGCCGTAGAGCTTGAAGTACCAGAACGCGTACGAGGCGAACCAGTTGTTGTTGCCGCCGTAGAGCACGACGGTCGTGTCGTTGCCGATGCCCTTCTCCGACAGGAGCTTCTCGAAGCCGGCCTGGTCGATGAAGTCACGGCGGACCGGGTCCTGGAGGTCCTTCGTCCAGTCGATCCGGATGGCGTTCCTGATGTGGTTCTTCTCGTACGCCGAGGTGTCCTCGTCCACCTCGACGATGGCGACCTGCGGGTCCTCGATGTGGGCCTCGACCCAGTCAGCGTCTACCAGGACGTCGCTGCGGCTCATGCGGGTTCTCCTCCGGGGATGGGGTATCCCCTGCTCCCTGCGGAGCCTGGGGAAGTGCGGCGGGTGGTGCGGTGGTGTCGGCGTACGGATCCACGGAGACCGGCGGAATGAGCGCGTCCGGCACCGAGGAGGTGGCCCTGACAATGGTCGAAGGGCCCGGGGGACACGGGAAGGCAGAACTCCCGCTCAGAGAGCGCGACAGAGCATGGCAGCGACGCGGCACAGGTCCACTGCCCGCCGCTTCGTGAGATCAGCCTGTCGCTTCATACCGTCGATCGTAGGGAAGTACGGGCGGAGATGTCACCGTCGTTCCGCATGGCAAGACGGGATCGTCCGCACTGTGGGATGCAAGGGGGAGGAAGGGGCTACGGCCGCGCTTCCCGCCTGCTCCCGTTCTGTTCACCATCTACGGATCGGACAGTGCCGTCTCACTATCCGGCCAGCGCGACGTCCGTACCCGTGACCCCGATGTCGACGCCGTCCTCCGTCGCCCGCACCTGGTCGAGCTTCAGACCGGCGGGCAGCCCGCCGACCGCGCTGTCGAAGTCCGTCTTCTGCCGGACCAGACCCTCCAGGCCGGGGATGCCCTCACCGGGCACCGTGTCCGCGTGCACCTTGATCCGGTCGGTGCCCACCATGGTCACCGAGGACGTCACGCTGCGGGTGAGCGTGCGGCCGAGGATGTTGACCGAGCCGGTGACCTTGACCTTGCCGTTCCCGCCGTACGCGATCTTCGCGCCGGACTCGGACGCCTTGGTGAGGTCCTCGTACGAGATGTGTGCGGTGCCGCTCGCCCGCGCGGCCACCGCACTGGTGAAGGTGCCGGATATCTTCACGTCGTGCAGTTCGGCCCGCACGTTCGTGATGCGTACCTGGCGGCCGGACGCGTTCGCCTCGACGCCCTTGAGCGTGACGTCGACCCGGCCGAGCTTCTTGTCGAGCACCTGGGTCAGGAACGGGAAGCCCTTGATGTCGACGTCCGGCGTCCCGGAGAGGCCCTCGCTGCTGCGGATCCGGTCCGCGGCCTTGTTCTCCGCGACGTTCACCGCGACGCGGTCCACCAGGACGAAGAGGCCGCCCAGAATCACAACGAAGATGAGCAGTATCCGCAGTGCGCGCATGGCCGGTCGGTCCCCCTGGTCGTCCCCGTGTCCCGTGATGCGTGCCTGTGGCACCGGGGGCGAGCCTAACCGCCGGATCAGCCGATGACCCGGCCGATCAGATAGATCGCGGGAGCCGCTGCCGAGAGCGGCAGGGCCACTCCGGCCGTCATGTGGACGAACCGGGACGGGTAGTCGTAGCTCGCGACGCGCAGCCCGATCAGCGCGCAGCCACCGGCCGCGAAGCCGAGCAGCGCACCCGGGGCGCCGCCGGACAGCCCGGTCATCGGGGCCAGCACGATGCCCACGACCGCGGCCACCACGAGCGCCGCGACGACCGGCACGGGGCCGGGCAGCGACAGCGCGCGGACGAGTACGGCGCCGGCGACGGCGATGCAGCCGACCGTGACCGCGTCCGTCGAGGCCGCCAGGATCCCGGTCGCGACGACGGTCAGGGCGGAGGAGGCGATGGTGGCCATCAGTCCGGTCATCCGCTCGTCCGCCGACGCGTGGCTGCGCAGCTGGAGCACGAGCGTGAGCAGCACCCAGACACCGAGCGTGCCGATGATCGCGGCGGGTGCGTGGTCGGCGCCCGCGACGAGCAGGGCGACGTCGGCGACGGCGCCGCCGAGGAAGGCGAGCGCGATGCCCTGACGGGCGGGCCACATCCCGTTGAGCCGGAACCAGCCGGCCGCGGTGAGTGCCTGGAGGACCAGCAGCGGTACGACGACGGCGAACCGCCCGCCGATCGCGGCAACCGCGAGCAGCACGCCGAGCCCGGCGGTCAGCGCGGCCGGCTGCATCCCGGGCGCGATGATCGGCGACCGCCCTTCGGCGCGGGCGCGCTGGGCGTCGGTGATCCGCGCGTTGCCGAGCGTGCTGGGGGCGCTGTACGCGGGCCCGTCACCGGCGACGGCCGCGGGCGCGGGCGCGGTTGCCACGGGCTGCGCGGTGTACGGGGCGGGCGTCGGGGCCTCGGGGGGCAGCGGGTACGACTGCGGCGGCGGGGGTGACTGGTGCTGCTGGTGTTGCTGAGCTGCCTGGTGCTGCGGCTGCGGCTGCGGCTGCGGCTGCGGCTGCGGCTGCGGCTGCGGCTGCGGCTGCGGCTGCGGCTGCGGCTGCGGCTGCGGCTGCGGCTGCTGGGCGTACGGCTGCTGCGGGGTCGCCCGAGGGGCTTCCTGCTGCGGGGCTTCCTGCTGAGGCTGCGGGGTGGCCTGCGGTGCGTACGGCTGCTGGACGGGCTGGTACTGGGTGTCCCAGGTCTGCCCCTCCCAGGTCTGCGTGTACGGGTCGTGGGCGCTCTGGTCCTGTGCGTACGAACCCTGCGCGTACGAACCCTGCGCGTACGAACCCTGCGCCGGGCCCTGCGCGTACGGATCCTGCGGCGCGTAAGGGTCCTGCGCGTAAGGATCCTGCGCATACGGGTCCTGCGCGTACGCGTCCTGGAACGCCTGCTGAGCCTGCTGGTGCGGCTGCCGGCCCGGCTGGTGCGGCTGCTGCCCGTACGGATATTGCTGGTCACTCATGAGTGGGGGTCACCCTCCTGCGAACGGCGGGAGCACCTCGACCGTGCCGCCCTCGGCAAGCCGTACCGTCTCATGGCCACGGGTCCCGACGGGATCGCCGTCGACGAGGAACGAGCATCGCCGCAGCACGTGCGCCAGTTCACCGGGGTGCCGCTCGCGTACCGCGGTGAGCGCCTCGGCGAGGGTGGCAGCCGCGTAGGGCTCTTCGGCGGTGCCTGCGGCGGCCTTGGCGGCGGCCCAGTAGCGGATGGTTCCCGCGGGCATGAGTACTCCTCAGTGGTGTGCGTCGCGCGGATCCATGATGCCGGGTGCGCGCCTCGGGGCCGACCCGGCATCAGGAGCGACCGGCCTCAGGACCTGCCCGGTCAGGGCCGGCCGGCCCCAGGACGGCCGGCGGTCATCAGCCACTCCGCGATCCGCTCCAGCAGCTCGTCCCCCGCGGCGTTCTCCGCGTGGCCCATCCCCGCCTCCACCCACAGCTCCGCGGACCCCGCCGCGGCCAGCATCCGCGGATGGTCCAGCGGGAAGTACGGGTCCCGGTCGCCGTGCACGACCAGCAGCGGTGTCGGGGCGATCAGCGGCACCGCGTCGACCGGTGACAACGGGACCGGGTCCCAGTCCTCGGGGTGGATACGGGTGTGCAGACCGACCCGGCCCACCAGCCGTCCCAGCGGCCGGGTGACCATCCAGTGCAGGCGCCGCATCGGGGCCGTGCCCCGGTAGTACCAGCGCGCGGGGGCGCTCACCGAGGCCACCGCGTCGGTACGTGCCTCCGTGCGCCCCCCGTGCAGGGAACCGTCCAGCGCCGCGTGCCGCAGCACCACCGAGCCGCCCATCGAGAAGCCGACCGTCACCACCCGCGTGTGACCGAGAACACGCGCCCACTCGACTGCGGCAACCAGATCGAGCACTTCTCTGTCACCCACCGTCGAGCGTCCGCCCGACCGTCCGTGCCCGCGGAACGAGAAGGTGATCACGGCCGCACGGTGGGCGAACACCCCGGCGGCGCGCCGTACCGCGGGGCGGTCGACCGCCCCCGTGAAGCCGTGCGCGACCACGATCGCGGTGTCCGTCGGACCGGCCGCGCAGGGCTCGTACAGGGCCTCGATCGGCACCCCGTCACGGGTACGAAGCATCACCCGCCGGTCGCCCGGAGTGACCGAAGGAACAGGCGATCTGTGGAATTGGCCTTCTGACGCGGAAGTCATGTGGGCTATTCTCGTGGAACGAGGACCTGGGCAAAGTTGCCGCCAGGTCCTTTTGTGCTTTCGGCGCGTTGTATACGAAACCGCGCTGACCTGCACAGTCAAAAGCAGTGCCCTTCCGCACGGACCGAGGAGGAACCGACGTAATGGGCGAGCGACATATGCACGACCGTAGGACGACGACCACGGCAGGTGGACCGCGATGAGTTCGCTGCTGCTCCTGACCAACGCTCTGCAACCGTCGACGGAGGTGCTCCCCGCCCTCGGACTTCTGCTGCACAGCGTGCGGGTCGCTCCCGCCGAAGGACCCGCACTCATCGACACCCCCGGCGCCGATGTGATTCTCATCGACGGGCGCCGCGACCTGCCACAGGTCCGCAGCCTCTGTCAGCTGCTGCACTCCACCGGGCCGGGCTGCCCGCTGATCCTCGTCGTCACCGAGGGCGGCCTCGCGGCCGTCACCGCCGACTGGGGCATCGACGACGTCCTGCTCGACACCGCGGGCCCCGCCGAGGTCGAGGCGCGGCTGCGGCTGGCCACCGGGCGGCAGCAGACTTCCGACGACTCCCCGACGGAGATCCGCATCGGTGACCTCTCCGTGGACGAGGCGACGTACAGCGCGAAGCTCAAGGGCCGGGTCCTCGACCTGACCTTCAAGGAGTTCGAGCTGATCAAGTACCTGGCGCAGCACCCCGGCCGGGTCTTCACCCGGGCCCAGCTGCTCCAGGAGGTCTGGGGCTACGACTACTTCGGCGGCACGCGGACGGTCGACGTCCACGTACGGCGGCTGCGCGCCAAGCTCGGCCCCGAGCACGAGTCGCTGATCGGTACCGTCCGCAACGTCGGCTACCGCTTCGTGACCCCGGAGAAGGTCGAGCGCGCGGCCGAGGAGGCCCAGGCGAAAGCGGCCGTGAAGGCCGCCGAGGAAGCCGCTGCCGGGGGCGCCGAACCCGTCCGCCGAACGGGTGACGGAGCAGCCCTCCGGGAAGGCGCCGTCCGGCCTGTAAAACGGTAGGCCAAACGGCGGGTCCATCCGCGTAGACTGCCGCGCGTGGCCAAGGTGACGCGGGACGATGTGGCACGACTGGCGGGGACGTCGACCGCGGTCGTCAGCTACGTCATCAACAACGGACCGAGGCCGGTCGCCCCGGCCACGCGCGAGCGGGTGGTCAACGCGATCCAGGAGCTGGGGTACCGGCCGGACCGGGTGGCCCAGGCCATGGCGTCGCGGCGCACCGATCTCATAGGGATGATCGTGCCGGACGCCCGTCAGCCCTTCTTCGCGGAGATGGCGCACGCCGTCGAACAGGCCGCGTCCGAGCGCGGGAAGATGGTCCTCGTCGGCAACTCCGACTACCGCGACGAGCGCGAGGTCCACTACCTGCGGGCCTTCCTCGGGATGCGGGTCTCCGGTCTGATCCTGGTCAGCCAGGGCATGTCCGAGCGGGCCGCGGCCGAGATCGAGGCGTGGGACGCCCGGGTGGTGCTGCTGCACGAGCGCCCCGAGGCCATCGACGACGTCGCGGTCGTCACGGACGACATCGGCGGTGCCCAGCTCGCCACCCGGCACCTGCTGGAGCACGGGTACGCGTACGTGGCCTGCCTCGGCGGTGTCGAGTCGACGCCCGTGGTCGGCGACCCGGTGGCCGACCACATAGAGGGCTGGCGCCGCGCCATGCAGGAGTCCGGCCGCTCGACCGAGGGGCGGCTCTTCCAGGCGCCGTACAACCGCTACGACGCGTACAAGGTCGCCCTGGAACTCCTCGCGGGCCCGGACCGGCCCCCGGCGATCTTCTGTTCCACCGACGACCAGGCGATCGGCGTACTGCGGGCCGCGCGTGAGCTGCGGATCGATGTCCCGGGCGAGCTGGCGGTGGCCGGGTTCGACGACGTCAAGGAAGCGGCGCTGACGGATCCGCCGCTGACGACGGTGTACTCGGACCGGCCGGCGATGGCGCGCTCCGCGGTGGACCTCGTCCTGGACGACTCGCTGCGGGTGGCCGGGTCGCGGCGGGAGCGGCTGAAGCAGTTCCCGTCGGCGTTGGTCGTCCGGCGTTCCTGCGGCTGCGCCTGAGCCGACCCGGCCGGTCCCGACGACCCGCCGGGACCCCCTCCCGACAGCGCACCCCGTGCGTCTTTATATCGGGCATACAGGGTTCTGTCGGGCTTCTCAGCGGGGACTCAGGAAACTCTCATGGTTGCCGTAAAGGCTCTGAGACATGACCGAGAACCCGGAGCAGTTCCCCACCCCGCAGCACGAAGATGCGTACGCGGCCCGGTCCTACCCGCCGCCGCCCGCCCACGAGCCGTACGCGGCCTGGCCCCCTCCGGCCGCCCCTGCGGATCACGTCAAGTCCAGGCGCGCGAAGCGGCCGGTCGCCCTGCTCGCCGCGGTCGCCATCATCGCCGCGGTCGTCGGCGGCGGTTCGGCAGCGGTCGCCGAGTCCCTCCTGGGCAACGGCAGCAACAACAGCGCCAACCCCGCGGGCACCGTCAGCGGCGCCACCGTCTCGCAGTCGAGCAAGGGCACGGTCTCCGGTGTCGCCCAGGCCGTCTCGCCGAGCATCGTCGAGGTCAAGGCGACCTCCACCGCGGGGGAGTCCACCGGAGCGGGCGTGATCATCACCGCTGCCGGTGAGATCGTCACCAACAACCACGTCATCTCCGGCGCCGACTCGGTCAAGGTCAACCTGAGCAACGGCAAGTCGTACACCGCGAAGGTCGTCGGCACCGACCCGGGCAAGGACCTCGCGCTCCTCAAGGTGTCCGGTGCGAGCGGCCTCAAGCCCGCCTCGCTGGGCAATTCCGCCAATGTCGCGGTGGGCGACCAGGTCGTGGCGATCGGCTCCCCCGAGGGCCTCACCGGCACGGTCACCAGCGGCATCGTCTCCGCGCTGAACCGCGACGTCACCGTCGCCAAGGAGGAGGGCCAGAGCCAGAGCCAGGACCAGGGCCAGCAGCAGTACCAGCGCGGCGGCTCCGGCGGGAACTGGCCGTTCCAGTTCGGCGGCCAGCAGTTCAACGGCGACACCGGCAGCTCCACCACCACGTACAAGGCGCTCCAGACCGACGCCTCGCTCAACCCCGGCAACTCCGGCGGCGCGCTGATCAACATGAACGGCGAGATCATCGGCATCAACTCCGCGATGTACTCCGCCAGTTCACAGAGCAGCGACAGTTCGAGTGCCGCCGGGAGCGTCGGCCTCGGCTTCGCCATCCCGATCGACACGGTCAAGGCCGACCTCGCCCACCTGCGCGCGGGCGGCACCAACAGCTAGGACCTGTCCGGCCGGCACCACCAGCACCATCAGCTATCAGGAGGAACTCTCGTGACCTCTGCCCTGCACAGCACCGCAGTCACCCTCACCGTCACCGTCAACCGAGCCAGGCACGCGCTGCTCACCTCCGTCTCCTGGGCCGACCCCGCGGACCTCGGTCTGCCCTTCGCGTTCGCCCGGTCGGAGGCCGAGCGGGCGGCGACGAGAGCACCCGAGGTGCGTACCGCAGTCCCCGCGAAGGGGCGTGCCGCACGCCGCAGCCGGTCGGCCGTGCGACGCTGAAGGCGCCCGCCACCGACCCCCGCGAACCGAGGACAGACAGCCGATGAGCCCCGCCGAAGACGGCCGCGACCAGCACCGCATCCTGATCGTCGACGACGAGCCCGCCGTACGCGAGGCTCTGCAGCGCAGCCTCGCCTTCGAGGGGTACGGGACGGAGGTCGCCGTCGACGGGCTCGACGCACTGGCCAAGGCCGTCCCGTACGCACCGGACCTCGTCGTCCTCGACATCCAGATGCCCCGCATGGACGGCCTGACCGCCGCCCGCAGGCTGCGCGCCTCGGGTTCCACGACCCCGATCCTGATGCTCACCGCCCGGGACACGGTGGGCGACCGGGTGACCGGACTCGACGCGGGCGCCGACGACTACCTGGTGAAGCCGTTCGAGCTGGACGAGCTGTTCGCCCGCATCCGCGCGCTGCTGCGGCGCAGTTCCTACGCGGCGGCTGCGGGCGACGTGCCCGACGACCAGGTGCTGGCCTTCGCCGATCTGCGGATGGACCTGTCGACGCGCGAAGTGGTGCGCGGGGGCCGCCGGGTGGAGCTGACCCGTACCGAATTCACCCTCCTGGAGATGTTCCTGGCGCACCCGCGGCAGGTGCTGACCCGGGAGCAGATCCTGAAGGCGGTGTGGGGCTTCGACTTCGAGCCGTCCTCCAACTCGCTGGACGTGTACGTGATGTACCTGCGCCGCAAGACGGAAGCGGGCGGCGAGCCGAGGCTGGTCCACACGGTGCGCGGCGTCGGATACGCGCTGCGGACCGGGAGCGCCGAGTGAGGCTGCCCCGCCCGCTGCGCTGGTTCCGCCGGCTGCCGCTGCGCTCCCGGCTGGCCCTGCTGACGGCCGCGGCCGTGGCGTTCGCGGTGGCCGTGGTCTCGGTGATCTGCTGGTTCCTGGTGGAGCAGAAGCTGTACGACGAGGTCGATTCGCAGCTCACCACCCAGCTGGTGAAGGGCGACGTCACGCTCAACGACGTGGTGGCGACCTTCCGGAACTGCTCCCCCCAGAACACCCCGGACAATCTGGCCGGGCAGCGGAACCCTTACTACCGGCAGATCGTCCAGGCCGACGGCACGACGTGCGCGCTCACCGACGCCGGAACGGTGCGGGTGAGCGGCAGCGATCTGCGGCTGGCCACGAACCCCACCGCGTCGCTGGAGGTGTACCGCGACGGCGTCAGCTCCGACGGCACCCCCGTCCGGGTCCTGACGGCCCCGCTGTACCTGCGTCCGGGCGTCCCCTTCCCGAACTTCGTCCAGACGGTCGCGTACCCCCTGAAGGACACCCGGAGCACCCTCAACGAGCTGGCCCTGCTGCTGCTCGGGGTCTCCGGCATCGGGGTCGTCGGTGCGGGGGCCGCCGGGCTCGGGATCGCGCGGGCCGGGCTCAAGCCGGTCGACGAACTCACCGAGGCCGTCGAGCACGTCGCGCGGACCGAGGACCTCACCGTCCGCATCCCGGTCGAGGGCGAGGACGAGATCGCGCGCCTCTCCCGCTCCTTCAACTCCATGACCGCCGCCCTCGGCGATTCCCGCGACCGCCAGGCGCAGCTCATCGCGGACGCCGGGCACGAACTCCGTACGCCCCTCACCTCGCTGCGCACCAACATCGAGCTCCTCGCCCGCAGCGAGCAGACCGGCCGGGCGATCCCGCCCGACGACCGCAAGGCCCTGATGACCTCCGTCAAGGCGCAAATGACCGAACTGGCCTCGCTCATCGGGGACTTGCAGGAACTCTCCCGCTCGGACTCCACCCACGCCCCGGACACGCTCGATGTCGTGGCGCTGCACGAGATCACCCGGGCCGCACTGGACCGGGCCCGGTTGCGCGGCCCCGAACTGACCATCACGGCCGAGCTGCAGCCCTGGTACGTAAGGGCCGAGCCCGCCGCGCTGGAGCGGGCCGTGGTCAATGTCCTGGACAACGCGGTGAAGTTCAGCCCGCCCGGCGGGAGCATCGAAGTGGCCCTGCACGCGGGGACGTTGACGGTACGGGACCACGGGCCCGGCATCCCGGCCGACGACCTCCCGCACGTCTTCGAGCGCTTCTGGCGCTCCCCCTCCGCCCGTTCGCTCCCCGGCTCCGGGCTGGGGCTCTCCATCGTGGCCCGTACGGTCCAGCAGTCGGGCGGCCGGATCGCCCTGGACCCGGCCGAGGGCGGCGGCACCGAGGCGAGCATCAGCATCCCGGGCGCCGCGACTCCGCCACCGCCCGCACCGCCGCAGGCACCGCCGGGGTCACCGATGGGGTCACCACCGCAGTCCCCACCGCAGTCCCCACCGCAGTCGCCACCGCAGTCGCCTTCGCGGTAACGGCCGCGCGTTGACGGCCGCTCGTTGACGGCCGCGGTGGCGCGGAAATCCGCTGGTGCGCCGGTTCCCGACCCGGCACACTCGGCGTTTATGCCGAAAGCCAGGCCGACCGGCCCCCTCTGTACCCGCGACTCGCTCGCCGCCGACCTGCGCACCGCGGGCCTGCGGCCCGGGGAGACCGTCCTCGTGCACTCCTCCCTGAGTGCCCTGGGCTGGGTGTGCGGCGGTGCCGAGACCGTCGTCCTGGCGCTGCTCGACGTGCTCGGCGAGGACGGGACCCTGGTCGTACCGGCGCACTCCGGCGGGAACTCGGACCCCGCGGAGTGGAGCAACCCGCCCGTACCCGAGGCCTGGCAGCCGCAGATCCGGGCGTCGCTGCCGGCCTACGATCCGCGCACCACGGCCACCCTCGGCGTCGGCGTGATACCGGAGGTGGTGCGGAACTGGCCGGGGGCCGTCCGCAGCGCCCACCCGCAGACCTCGTTCGCGGCCGTGGGCCCGCGCGCCACGCAGCTCACGGACGGCCACGCCCTGGACTGCCGGCTCGGTGAACACAGCCCCCTCGCCCGGCTGGAGGAGGCCGGTGCGCGGGTCCTGCTGCTGGGTGCGGGCTTCGATTCCTGTACGGCCTTCCACCTGGCCGAGTACCGGATCCCTGGTCAGCAGGTCGGCAACTCCTTCGCCGCCATGACCCCGGCGGGCCGTCGCTGGACCACCGTGCGCGACGTCCCGGTCAGCGACGACCGTTTCGACGAGCTGGGAGCCGCCTTCGAGCGGGAACGCCCGGTGGAACGCGGCACGGTGGGCGCCGCCGAGGCCCGGTTGTTCCCGCTGGCCGACGCGGTCGCGTACGCGGGGACCTGGCTGGCCGAACACCGAACACCGGCCGCGGTCCGCACCCGGCGCGGCGTGAGCGACGGGCCCGGTACGAGCGCCGGGCCCGGACTCCGCCGTCACACCCCTTGCTTCAGGTCCTGACCGGCGGGTACCGGGGCATCCTGTCGGGCGTCCCGCTCCCGGGCCTGCCCCCCTCCCGCCTCCGTACCGCGGTCCCGCCGCCCCGTACCCGTCTTCCGTACGACGAGCAGGGTCAGGACACCGGCGAGCAGCCCCCAGAACGTCGATCCGATGCCGAACAGGGTGATCCCGGAGGCGGTGGCCAGCAGGGTGACCACCGCGGGCTCGCGCAGGTCGGCGTCCGACAGCGCGGAGCCGAGTGCGCCGCCGATGGTGCCGAGCAGCCCGACGCCCGCGATGCCCATCACCAGTGCGCCGGGCATCGCGGTGAGGAGCCAGCCGACCGTGCCCCCGAAGACCCCGACGGCGAGGTAGAACACCCCGGCCCAGACGCTCGCCAGGTAGCGCTTGGTGCGGTCGGGGTGGGCCTCCTCCCCGGTGCAGATCGCCGCGGTGATCGCCGCCAGGTTCAGCCCGAAGCAGCCGAACGGGGCCAGTACGGCGTTCACGCAGCCGGTCCAGGTGAGCAACGGCGAGATGGGCGTGGCGTATCCGGCATTGCGCAGCACCGCGACACCCGGCAGGTTCTGCGAGGCCATCGTGACCACGAAGAGCGGCAGACCCACCCCGACCAGGACCTGCCAGGAGAACTCGGGACGCACGAACTCCGGGTGGGCCAAGGCGAGTTGGAAGTGGTCCAGTTTCCAGGAGCCCTGCCAGGCGGTGGCCGCGATACCGACGGCGAGGGCGGCGACGACCGCGTACCTCGGGAACCAGCGGCGGCCGGCCAGATAGGCGAGGAAGAGGGGCACGGTGATGGTGGCGTTCTTCTGCATCTCGCCGAACAGGCCGGTCCCGAACTGGATGAGGACCCCGGCCAGCAGCGCGGACGCGAGCGGCACCGGGATCCGGTTCATGACCCGCTCGAACCAGCCGGTGACCCCGCTGACCACGATCAGGACCGCCGAGAGCAGGAACGCTCCGACCGCCTCCGCCATGGACACCCCGTGCAACCCGGTGACCAGGAGCGCGGCGCCGGGCGTGGACCAGGCCGTGACCACGGGCGCCCGGTAGCGGAGCGACAGTCCGATGCAGGTGACACCCATCCCGATGCCCAACGCGAGGACCCAGGACCCGAGTTCACCGGTGGTCGCGCCCGCGGTTCTGGCGGCCGTGAAGACGATGGCGACGGAACTCGTGACGCCGATGAGTGTGGCGAGGAACCCGGCCGATACGGCGGTCACGGGTGCGAAAGATCGTAGGTGTTCTCTGATGACGGCCATGTGCAGTCGCTGTCCCCGTGGTCGTGGCGGACCGACCACGCTACCGGCCGGCGGTCAGCACCGCCGGAGAGGTCGCATCGTGGATGAGGACATGCGGTGTTCCGGTGCCGTCGGACGGCACCGCCCATACGTCCCAGCCGCTGCCGGAGCCGCGCGCCCTGCCGTACATCACCGTGTGCCCGTCGAGCCAGGCCGCCTGGTCGTCGATGCTGTGGACCTCGGCGAGCGGGGTCTCCTCCATCGTCGCGAGGTCCAGGACGTACAGCCGCCAGGGTCGGTTGGCGCTGGCGTTGACGCGCTTCTTGAACACGATGCGGGTGCCGTCGGGCGACAGGGACGGGCATTCGGCGTTGGTCCGCAGGGTGCGCGCCGTCCACTTCCGGTAGTCGCCCTCGACCAGGTAGGTGCGGCCCCCGGTGCGTACGGTCGCGTAGAAGGTGTTGTCGTCGGCGGCGAAATTGACGCCCCAGTAGTTCACGTCCGCCGCGTGGTACGGCTTGCCTTCGAGCGTCAGCGGGATCCCCTCGACGTTGCTGACGAGCTTGCCGGTCCTGGTGTCCAGGATCGAGGTACGGGTGGAGAAGTCGTCGCGGAGGTACGAGTCGCCCTGGACGAAGGTCGTCCAGGACAGCATCGCGCCACTCGCGGAGACCCGTGCCCGGTTGGGGAAGCCCGCGGCCTTGACCTGGCGGGTCTGCCGCATGCCGCGGTCGAGGACGCCGACGTACGTCGCGGGCACCGGCCCGCCGCGCTGGAGGCAGAGGCCGGTGCCGTGCGCGGCGTACAGCCGGTCGCAGCGCGTCGGACCGTCCGTGCGGGGGCCGCCGGGACGGGTGGTGGGCACGGTCGCCGCGTGGCCGAAACCGGCGCCGTGCGCGGTGTCGCGGAACAGGATCCGGCCCGGGGCGTCCAGGGCGATGTGACCGGTCGGCCCGGCGGCGGCGTCGCCCCGCGAGTGCAGGACGTACCCGGTGACGGTGGTGGCGAGGACGAGGGCGGTCACCACCAGGACCAGCGCCTTGGTCCGCGTGCTCAGGCCGGTGTCTCCGCCGCGGCCCGTGTCGGTACTCGTGCCTCGCTGCTCTTCTGCACTCATGCCTCGCTGCTTTCTTCGCGTAGCGGGAGGATCCACAGCGCCGCCAGGATCGCCGTCACCAGGGCGACCAGTGCCAGGGCGAGCGCCGTGTGCAGGCCCCAGAGGGTCCAGGCCGCGCCGAACAGTACGGAGGAGCCCAGCATGGCGACGGACTGGCCCGTCTGGATCAGGGCCATCCCGCTCGCGCGCAGCTGCGCCGGCAGCATCGGCCCGACGGCCGCCATCAGCACTCCGTCGGTGGCCGCGTAGAACAGCCCGTGCAGGATCAGCGTGACGATCAGCAGCCCCGCCCCGCCGAACGGACCGAACAGCAGCAGGTAGGCGCCGAGCAGCACGACATAGCCGCCGATGAACACCCGCAACCTGCCGAGCCGGTCGGCAAGTTGACCGAACGGGACCGCGAGCAGCAGATACGTCGCGGTGGTGCCCAGCGGCAGCAGCGGGAAGTACTCCACGGAGATGTCCAGCCGCTGCTGGAGCAGCAGGTAGACGAACGAGTCGCTCAGCGCCACCGTGCCGAGCAGGGCCGCGCCGATGCAGACCCGGCGGAACCGGGGCAGCAGCAGGAGCCGCAGCGCGGCGCGGGCGGACGCGCCGTGCGGGGTGTCCATGGGCCGGCGCCGGTCGCGGACCGTCAGGGCCAGGATCACCACCGCGAAGGCCGCGATGCAGAAGCTCGCGACGAACACGGTGTCGTACCGGTCCGGGTTCGCGAGCAGCAGCCCGAAGGCCACCAGGGGGCCGAGGAAAGCGCCGGTGGTGTCCAGCGCCCTGTGTATCCCGAAGGAACGGCCCAGGGTTTCCGGGGTGCTGCTCAGGGAGATCAGCGCGTCCCGGGGACCGGTGCGCAGGCCCTTGCCCGTACGGTCGGCGGCGATCACCGCGCCCAGTACGGGGACGGAGGAACCGGCGGCGAACAGGCCCAGCTTGCAGAGCGCGGAGAGGGCGTAGCCGCTGCCCGCGACGAGCTTCCGCCGCTGCCAGCGGTCCGCCGCGTGCCCTCCGGCGAGGCGTACGAGGGCGGTGACCCCGAAGTACATGCCGTTGAGGGCGCCGAACTGGAGGGGGCTCAGGCCGAGCGTGAAGATCACGTACATCGGCAGGACCGCGGTGATCATCTCCGAGGAGATGTCGGTGATCAGGCTGACCGAGCCGAGGGCCAGCACATTGGGTGCGACGGCGGCCCGTTTCCCGGGGGTTGCCGGGGTTTCGGTCGCTGTCTCCCCCGCCACGGCCGGTTCGGTGCCGTCGGCGGAATCAGTGGAATCGGTGGAGCCGGGCGTCGGGGTGGACCGGCTCGACGCGATGTACATGGCTGTCCTCCCTGTCGGGAACCGCAGGTGTGACGTGGGGCCAGGCGTGACGTGGGGCCAGGGGTGAGCCTGCCGGTCGGCACGCCATGAGCGGTGTGTGCCGACCGGCAGGGGTCAGGGTGTTCCGTCCGGATCGGGCCGGTCGGCGAACGACCGGCCCGGCCCGGTGGATGGCACCGTCACTCCGGGATCGTGTACGGGTCCCCGTACGTCTTCCAGGACAGCGGCGGGTTCAGGCCGAGGTTGCCGTTGTCGAGGAAGACCCGCTGCTCCGTGTCGACCCGGCTGGTGTCGTCGTGCGCGGCCTCGGTGAGCATCGCGGCCTTGCGGGCGTCCAGGAAGGCGTTGAGGTACGTCGTCTCGTCGCCGCCCTGGGCCGGGGTGCGGGCGTGCTGCATGGCCGTGGCGCGGATCCCGCCGAAGCTGACCGGATCCGAACCCGGACCGTGCATCACGATCGCGTCGTAGTAGGCGAACTGGCCGAGCGCGCCCAGTCCGTCCTGCTTCGCCTGGTCCACCGAGGGGGTGAAGTAGACCCGGTCCCGCTCGTCGTTCTGGGCCTGCTGGAAGACCGGATCGGCCGCCGCGGTGTGCCAGGCGGAGACGAAGCCGGATCCCAGACCGGTGTGCGAGTCGCTGCCGTTGACCTTGCGCAGCGCGGGCAGGTAGGAGGCGAGAGGGTTGCCCGGCTCGCGCTGGGTGTACAGCTCTACGAGGTCGAGCAGGTCACCGGTGCCCGAGCAGAATCCGACGATCCCGGCCGTGTAGCCGCGGCCGTCCCCGATGTCCTCGATGTAGGTGTACTGCGCCTTCCAGTCGAGCGAGGAGTTCTCCGCGCTGGAGACCAGCTCCATCGCGATCTCCTTCTTCTTCGGGTCGGTCAGGTCACCCGTCGAAGCTGCGCCCGCCGAAGCTGCGCCCGCCGAAGCTGCGCCCGCCGAAGCGGAGAGCGCAGCGGCCTTCGGGCCGGCCGCAGCAGGGTGCGCGGCGCCGGTCGCGGGAGCCTTGCCGTAGACCTCGAAGTTGTAGAGCGAGTACCCGTAGGAGGTCCCCCTCTTCGTGGCGTTCATCCGCACGTACCGGCCGTGGCCGGTCACCGTCAGGTCGTCGGTTCCGCCGTTGCCGCTGGTGGTGGAGTAGACGGTCTTCCAGGTGCTGCCGTCGTCGGAGGTCTGGACGGTGTACGCCTTGCCGTACGCCGACTCCCAGTCCAGCTTGACCCGGCTGATGTCGGTGGAGGAGCCCAGATCCACCGAGATCCACTGGGCGTCGGAGCCCTCCTTGCTGCCCCAGCGGGTGGCCGGATCCCCGTCCACCGCCTTGTCCGCGCCCAGTGAACTGCTCTCCGTGGACGAGGACGTGGCCGGATGCTTCTGGGCGAGGTCGCCGCCGTCCGTCGGCGGCGTGACCCCGGTGTCCCAGATGTCGGTGATGGGCTTCGCCGACGCGGCCTTCTCCAGCGGCGGCAGGGCGTACATGTCCTCCAGCGTGCGGAGCATGGAGTAGTGGTCGTAGCGGGCCGACGACTTGGTGCCCGCCTTCACGTGGTCACCGACGATCATGGTGGCGATCTGGTTGTCGGAGTCGTCGCCGTCGTCCTCGTCCCAGGTCAGCATGAGGGCGCTGTTGTGCGTCTTGGCCCACTGGACGTAGCCGTCCAGGTGGCTCTTCAGCCAGGTGTCGCCCTGCTTGACGCTTCCGTCGTGCATGTCGTTGTCCAGGTTCGGCGTCATGAAGGACACCGTGGGCAACTTGCTGTAGTCGGAAGGGAACTTGTCGAGTCCCAGGTTGGAGCTGGCCGGGGTGTTCGCGAAGTCCACCCATCCGTTGTGCTTGCGGGCGTACCCGCTGCTGCCGTCGTCCCCGCAGTCCTTCGAGCCCGCGGACGGCAGGTCCTCGGAGTAGCCGATGAAGCTCTTCCCGCTGCCGATCAGCTGGTGGCCGAGGTTGTCCGCGTTGAAGTCGTGCGGGCAGTCGTCGTCGGCGACGCCGTGCGTGGACCCGGAGTAGAGCGCCACGTAGTTGCCCTGGCTGGGGTGCGTCGTGCCGTGGAAGTCGGAGAACGCGGCCCCTTGCTTGGCAAGGGAGTTGATGTACGGCGCGTCCTTGCTGCCGACGATGTCGTCGTAGAACTTGTTCTCCTCCATGAGCACGACGACGTGGTCGTACTGGGGGATCCCGGAGGCGGTCACCGTGAGGGGCTTCGCCACGGGCGCGGATTCGCCCCCGGCCGAGGCCGAGGCGGCCGAGCCGGCCAGCCCGAGCAGGCTCAGTGCGGCAGCGGTTCCGGCTGCCACGAGGGCGTGCCGGGTGCGTCGGGAGGGTCGATTTCCGGCCGGGATCGGACCGGCCGGGGTGCCGGACGGATCGTGGGTGCGGCGTGCGCGCATGGCGGGGTAAGGACGCGTCATACGGATCTCCTTGACGGGCGGTCGCCGTCGGTTCGGCAGACGTGAGCGGTACCTGAGTGGGGGGCCTGAGCGCCTGCGGACATCCGGATGCTCTCGGGCATACCGCAGGTGTCAGCGTTGCCTTGGTGCCACGCGGCAGCGCGGTGCCACCGTGCGCACAAGCGGCATCGGGCCGCGGGCAGCCGGGTCAGAGTCAACTGAGCGCGTCGGGTTGCGGAACCTCCGCGCCAGGCCGCTGACGGAGATTCCTACCCGTCCCCTCGACGGCCTGTCAACCGTTTCGCACGTGCGGTCGGACGGTCCCAGCTCTTGACTGAGCATCGACAGACCGCTAGAGATATGAACCGTAAGGAAACTTAACTAACAGTGGGCGAACCAGTGGGCGGATCGGGGTCGGCGATGACGGAGAACAGCCCCAACAGCACGTACTCGCAGGCCAGTTGGGGAGCGTACCCAGCGACCGGCCAGGGCACGCCCCCGCAGATCCACCCCGGCACACCCCCGCGGATCCACCGGGTGCCGCGCCCCCGATCCGGCCGGGGCGGCACCTGCCCTCAGTCCGGCCGGCCCGCCCGGGTGATCGCCGTCTCGACCGCCGCGATCCGGTCCGCCAGCAGCCCCAGCGCCGCCACCGCGCGGGGCAGCGGGTCGCCGTCGGCGCCGCCCAGCGTCCTGGCCCGTACGTCCGCCGCCTTGACCTCCGACCAGCGGACGGCCTGCGCTTCCGTCAACGTGCCCCGCAGCTCGGCGAGTTTCAGCAGATTCGACTCCGCGCCACTGGTCAGGGTCTGGGCCTCACCCGCGTAGTGGTCGTCCACCACCGCCGCCAGCTCGGCCGCGTTCATCACGGGGTCGATGCGCGCCGCGATCTTGTTCATGTTGCGGTACGAGCCCTGGAGCTGGAACGGCGGCTCGGTACGTGCGGCGTCGGACTGCGCGGCCGAAGCGATGTACGCGGCGTTCACCGCCAGCACCGTGGCGCGAGCCGTCAGCAGGTGCCGCAGCACCGCCACGACACGGTCCAACTCGGCTGCCGCATACGGGTGTTGCAAGCGGTCGCGACGCGCGGTCGGGTCGTCCGAAGCCAGCCGTACGAGCAGCCCGAGGTCGTCCCGGTCCCGTCCGGCGAGCGGGGCCAGCACCGGGTTGGCGGTGAGGGCGTTCTCGACGAAGCTCAGCGCGAAGACGTCCTCCTTGCCGGTCAGCACCTCGCCGAGGTTCCAGACGTCGGCGCGGTTCGCGAGCATGTCCGGGAGCCGGAAGCGCTGCCCGGACTCGGTGTACGGATTGCCCGCCATGCAGACCGCGAACCGCTTGCCCCGCAGGTCGTACGTCCGCGCCACCCCGTCCCTGACCCCCTCCATCCGGCGCTGGGCGTCGCACAGCGAGATGAACTTCTGGAGCAGTTCCGGCGAGGTGTGCTGGATGTCGTCCAGGTACAGCAGGGTGTTGTTGCCCGCCTCCAGCGCGAAGTTGATCTTCTCGACCTCCTGGCGGGCCGTGGCGTCCGGGGCCTGCGCCGGGTCGAGCGAGGTGACGCCGTGGCCGAGCGACGGGCCGTCGACCTTGACCAGGACCAGGCCGAGCCGGTCGGCCACGTACTCCATGAGGGTCGTCTTGCCGTAGCCGGGCGGGGAGATCAGCAGCAGCAGGCCGTTGCTGTCGGTGCGCCTGGTGTCCCCCGCGGTGCCGATCTGCTTGGCGAGGTTGTCGCCGATCAGCGGGAGGTACACCTCGTCGATGAGCCGGTTGCGCACGAAGGAGGACATGACGCGCGGGCGGTGGTCCGCCAGCCGCAGCCGGGTGCGCTCGGCGGCCACCAGGGCGGTGCGCTGCCGCTGGTACGCCCGGAAGCCGGGCACCTCCACCCGGTGGAACCCGTCCACCCGGGCCAGGAGTTCATCGATCCGCACGGTGAGGCTCCGGCGCTCGACGCGGGGATGCGCGCCGAGCAGCCCGTCCACGGTCTCGGACAGCGGCGCGTCCGATTCGTAGCGGGGCAGTCCGGGGCAGAGCTCCACGGCGACGGCCTCCGCGAGTTCGCCCGGCCGGGTGTCCCGGGCTCCCGACGAGACGGTGTAGGCGTCCAGCCAGTTCTCCACCAGTTGACGGCGTGCGGGCAGGTCCTCGTCGAGTCCGGCCAGGTCGTCGTCGTACGCCGACGTACCCACCGCCCGGCGGAACTTGTCGAGCAGGGTACGGGCGGAGCCGTGCGTGACGAAGCCGTCGGGGCCGCCGGTCAGCTCCTCGAAGAGGTACGCGGCGGCGCCGTCCGCGTCCGGTCCGGTGATCACCCCGGCCAGCTCCGCGCACCAGTCCGCGATGGCGGGCGCCAGGCCGAAGGTCTCCCGGGCGCGCGCCATGGACACCGCCCGGCGGGTCCAGGTCCGCCGGGCCGCGTCCGTCGTGGAGTGCGCCCAGAACAGCTGGGCGGCGGCGCGGGCCCCCGGCGGGAAGCGGAGCAGACCGGCTCCGGCGTGCAGCCTCAGCAGCGCGCCGAGGATCAGGGTGGCGTCGTGGTCGTGCACCCCGCGTTCGTACCCCTCGTCGTACGCCTCCTCCGCCGCCTTCCGTACCAGCGTGGGCAGATCATCGGCGTCGGCGAGCGCCTCGGCGCCGTGCTCGGCGAGCAGCCGGGCCGCCAGGTACTCGGCGCGGTAGAGCTGCGGCGACTCGGAGGGCAGCGTCCGGCCCCAGTACGCGCGGTGCGCGGCGAACTCCGGGTCGGTGACCGGGGAGCGGTAGTCGGTGCCGGTGAGCGCGAAGGCGAGACCGTCGCCGCCCGAACCGTCGGAGCCGCCGTACGGGACCAGGGTCAGGTCCAGCGGCTGGGAGTTGACCGCGAACCGGTGCCGGCCGAGGCGGATGATGCCGCCGCCGTCCGCGTACAGATCGGTCCGGTCGCGCAGTGCGCGGACCGCCTCCTGGCGGGCGGCCTTGAGCCGGCCCGCCAGCTCCTCCGCCCGTACCCGGTCGCCCAGTTCGCGCAGTTCCTCCGTGGTGCGGGTCACCTTGGCGACCAGCGGGTCGGAGGCGAAGAAGGTACTGATCGCGTCGGCCGAGGCGAGGGACGTCACCCGGCGCGCGAGGGTGTCGAGCACCCGGCCCGCCGAGGCCCCCAGCCGCTCGGCGCGGCGGGCGCGCGCGTCCTGGAGGGTCTGCTTGCGGGCCGAGAACGCCTCGTACACCTCCGTCCGCCGGGCGCCCAGCTCGGTCAGGAAGCCGTCGTTCTCGGCGAACCGCGACTCCAGGTCCTCCACCCGCAGCAGCAGCCCGGCCAACTGGTCATCGCAGGCCTCGGGGGTGTCGGCCACGGCCAGCGCACCGGTGACCGACTGCCCCAACAGGGCGCACTCGGCGGCGAATTCGGCCCGTCCCTCGTGGTCGAGGAGCTCCCGGCGGCGGGCGTCGAGCGTGGCGCGGGCGCGGTTGACGGAGCCGACCACCTCGGCGATCCGCTCCAGTACCGAGGTACGGACCGTGGCGTCGCCGATGTCCAGCCCGGCGACCACCTCGGCGACGGTACGCAGCCCCTCGGCCAGCTCGTCCAGCCGCCCGGCGACCGGCCCGGCCTCCGCGACCGTCGCGATGGCCTCGGCGTCGGCGGTGAGCTGCGCGGTGTCGGCGTGGTAGCCGGTGAAGGCGTCGTCGCGCCCCAGGTGACCGACGGCGCGCTGCGCGAAGGAGTCGATGTCCGCCGCCACGTCGCCCGCGAGCGAGTCGATGCGGGCGGTGTCGGCGTACCGCTGCTCCTTCAAGGTCAGCAAGTGGCCGTGCGCGCGCCGGAGTTCGGTCAGCCGGGTGATCCACTCGGCGGCCGTGCGCGGCGCCTCGCCACGGATCCGGCGGACCAGTGTGGCGATCTCCGAGGCCGAGTCGGCGAGCGCCTCGGCGGCCTGCCGGGTCAGGGTCTGTACGGTCTCGAACTCTGCCAGCACCTGCTCGGCGGTGGTACGCAGCCCGTCCAGCGGCGCCCGCAGATCGCCGACTTCCGGGTCGCCCAGCCAGTGGTAGGCGTCGGCGGCCCGCACCCCGGCCGCCAGCAGCGTCCGGTACCCGGCGGTGGTGGGCGCCGCGGTCTCGGTGACGGCGCGGGCCAGCGACAGGCAGTCGGAGATGCCGCGCACCAGGTCCGCGTTGCCGATCCGGGACAGGACCCCCTCGCCGGCCGGGGTGGCGTCGGCGTAGGTGTCGGAGACGTACGGCGAACGCCAGAGCTGGAGCGGGTGCACCCGGGCCGGTTCCTCCGACCCGGCGCGCAGCACGACGAGGGTGCCGTCGTCGAAGAGCGCGTACCCCCGGCAGAAGAGCGGGGATTCGGTCTCCTTGCGGATCAGGTTGTACGGCAGGAGCAGGGTGCGGCCCTCGGCGCGGGCGTGGAAGACGTACAGCACGTCCTCGCCGTTCGGGGACCGCAGCACCCGCTCGAACTCCAGGCCCGTGGTGTCCAGGTCGAAGGTCTTGTACGCGCCGGTGGCGAGGCAGTAGCCACCGGGGAAGACGATGCCCTGGTCCTCGGGGAGGCTGCGGCAGGCCTGCCCGATGCCGTCGAGGCGGACCACGGTGCCGGTGACGGTGTTGAACACCAGGTGACGGCGGTGCTCCTCCTTGTACGGGCGCACCCGCAGCAGGAGCAGGGCGCCCACGCGGGCGTACTCCACCTCGGCGTCGGCGAGGGACTGCAGCGGCTCGTCGACCGGCTCGGACCAGATCCCGTCGGCCGACTCGGTGTCGTCCTCGGCCTTGACGGTGAGCGCCCCGCCGACCGTCGTGACGTAGATGTCCCCCGGCAGCGCGATGTGCGGGTGGCGGCCCAGGATGTGGTCCTGGCGGGTGGTGGGGGTCCACGCGAAGTCGTGGGACGGCGGGAAGACGTGGTCGCGGTCGCCGCGCGCGTCCAGGTACGCGGCGCTGCCGTCGGCGGCGAGCGCCCAGCGCAGCACCCGGATGTCGTCGGCGGTCTCCCCGGTGCGGAAGACGGCGAGCAGCTTCCCGTCGAGGTGCCGCAGCTGGAGCAGCCGGGCATCGCGGTAGTAGCGGTGCAGCTCCGCGAACTCCCGCAGGAACGCCGGGTCGTCGAGCAGCCCGGGGACCGCGTCGGCGGCGAGCGGGGCGAGCGCGGTGTCGTGCAGCGCGAGGACATCGGCGACCTCGACGGTACGGGTCGGGCCCGGCTCGACCTGGTGGCCGACGAGGAGCCTGTCCCCCACGGAGACGAGGTCGCGGGGGACGCAGGGGTGCGGCGTCCGCAGGTGCGCGGTGCCGGTGAGGGCCAGCTCCATCGAGCCGAAGGTCTCGATCCGGCGGGCGTTGAGGCCGGTGGCCCGCCGGGCCAGCTCCGCCGCGTGCGCGCCCAGGCGGTCGCGGAGCACCTCGTAGGTACCGGCGTCCATGTCGGGGGCGGCGGTCGGCTCGGCGGGCGTGGTGGTCATCGGATTACAGCTCCCTGCGGGTGATGGGCCTCAGGCGCCGGCCGGGCTCGGAATCAAGCCCGGCCTGCGATTCAGGCCGCCTTTCAGCCCCTCAAGGGGGTCCCCCATACCCTTGAGGCAATGGGGGCGATTGAGGAGCGGGGGTCCGGGGGGCGGAGCCCCCGAAGGGCTCAGCCCTTGACCACCCCGTTCGGCGCCGTCGGCTTCGCGTCGCCGAGCCCCAACCGCTCGGCATGGTCGAGCAGTTGCTGAATCTGCCCCGGCTGCGCCGCACCCCCGCCCGACTGCATCAGCTTCATCAGCAGCCCCGACACCGTGAGGTTCTGCAGATCACCCGTGGACATCGACCCGACCATCTTCGTCAGGTCCTCCGGGAAGCTCGCCGAACCGTCCAGCCACGGCTTGACCAGCGCCTGTGCCGTCTCCGAGTTCTGGACGAATCCGTCGACGCCCTTACCGAGCGAGATCGACGACATGAGGCGGTCGAAGAAGACCGACTCGCCGCCGACGATGCTGATGTCGGCGCTCTCCAGACCGGTGGCGAGCACCGTGGCCTGCGCCTCGGCGACCTGCCGCTGGACGTCGATACCGGCCAGCCTGATCTCCTTCTCGGCGGCGAGGCGCAGCCGGTACTCCTCGTGTCCGCGCGAGGCGTCGTCCAGCGCGGCCATCGCCGCCGCCTTCTCGGTGAGACCCGCGGCCTCCGCCTTCAGCTTCTCGCCGATCATCGCCGCGTCCGCGGTGGCCTGCGCCGACGTGCCCTCCGCCACGGCCAGTGCCTTGAGCCGCGCACCGGACGCCTCCGCCTTCAGCCGCGCCTCGGTGGCCTCGGCCTCCGCACGGCCCGCCTTCTCGATGACGTCGGCCTCCTTGTCCCGTACCTGGACATCGGCCAGTCCGGGCGCCGCCGCCTCGGCCTGGATGCCCTCCGCCAGCCGGAGCTTGGCGCGGGCGTCGAGGTCGGCGGCCTTCAGCCTGGCCTCGGCCAGTGTCAGCTGCTCCGCCGCGTGGTGGGTGGCCGCGACCTCGGCCGCCTCGGCCGCCTTGATGTCCTTGACGAGGAGTTCCTGGGCCTCCGCCTCGGCCGCGATGATCACGGCCTGCCGGGTGCGCTCGGCCTCCTCGACCATCCGCAGCTTCTTGATCGACTCTTCCTGCTCGGCGACCGTACGGTCCACGGCGATGCGCTCGCGGATGACATCGGCGACCTCGCGGCGCTCCGCCTCGACCTCCTTGTCCTTGGAGATCATCGACAGCTGCGTCTCCCGCTCACGGCCGATGACTTCGAGCATCCGGTCCTTCTCGATGCGCTCGTTCTCCACGGCGATGACCCGCTCGCGGTTCTTCTGCGCCACGGCGATCTCCCGCGCCTGGTTCTCGCGCTGCACCCCGAGCTGCTCCTCGGTCCGCAGGAACGCGGCCTGGGCCCCGAGCCGCTCTTCCTCCTGGACCTTGGCGGTCGCCGCCTCCTCGCGGGCCCGCAGGGTGTCGACCTCGCGCTGCTGCTTGATCTCGGCCTCGGCCTGCCGGCGCTCCAGCTCCAGGATGGTCTCCCGGGCGTCGACGTTCTGCCGGGTGATCTCCTTCTGCTCGGTCCGCTGGAACTCGTTGGTGCGGACGTGCTCGACCGCCGTCAGCTCGGTGATCTTGCGGATGCCCTGGACGTCCAGGATGTTGGCGCCGTCGAGCTGCGTCATCGGCGTCTGCTCGAGGAAGTCGATGGCCGCGTCGTCGAGGTGGTAGCCGTTGAGGTCGGTGCCGATGACCCGGATGATGCGGTCCCGGAACTCCTCGCGCTTGGTGTAGAGGTCGACGAAGTCCAGCTGCTTGCCGACGGTCTTCAGCGCCTCGGAGAACTTCGCGGCGAAGAACTCCTGGATCGCCGCCTTGTCGCTGGCCCGTGCCGTACCGATCGCCTGGGCCACCTTGGCGACGTCCTCGACGGTCTTGTTGACCCGCACGAAGAACGAGATGTGGATGTCCGCCCGGATGTTGTCCTGGCAGATCAGCCCTTCCCGGCCGGTCCGCCTGATCTCGATGATCTTCACCGAGATGTCCATGTACTCGGCCTTGTGGATCACGGGCAGCACCACGGCGCCGGTGAAGGTGACATCGACCTTCTTGGCCTTGGAGATGATCAGCGCCCGGCCCTGCTCCACCTTGCGGAACAGCCTGCTGAACACCAGAAGCAGTGCGACGGCTATGAGCAGGACAACGGCGACGAGTACGCCGATGCCCAAGGAGATGGCATCCATGGAGATTCCTCGAAGGGTTTCTTTGAACGGTGGCTTTGAGGGCGCGCAGGACGAACGAGGGCGCGCGGGACGAACAGGGCACGCGGGTGTGCGAGCTCAGGGCGAGCTGGGGCTCAGCCCGTGCTGCGCGGATCGAGCGCCGCGTCGAAGGGCGCGACCCAGAAGAATTCGCCCGGTTCGTCGTACGCGTAGAGCAGGGCGGTGTCGCCGGATCGGAGGCCGAGGACGCTGTCCTGGCCCTGGACCCTGACCTGGACGACCGCGGTCGAACCGTCGGGTGAGGCGACTTCCGCCTGGCCGAAGTCGGTGGTCACCGAACCGGTGCGGACGGTGCAGACCTGACCGACGAAGTCCAGCCGGGACGGCGGCAGTTGGTCCGGGAGGAGGCGGCGTACCCGGCGGACGAGGAAGCGGGTGACGATCCAGGCGAAGAGCACCGCGGCGACCAGCACGGCGAAGTCGAGCACGGTCCGGAGCCTGCCCGGCGGCTCGGCGCTGCGTACCAGCACCGAGCCGACGAGACTGACGAACCAGGCGATGACCACCACGAGGGAGACCGGCACGGTGACCGGTACTCCCCCGCCCCCGGTGTCCGCGCCCGAGTGCCCCCCGTCCATATGACCCCCGTCCATATGCACGTGGAACGCGTCGTGCTCGGCGGCGCCCACCAGGACCAACAGCCAGAAGGCGATGACCACCAGCAGCGCGGCGCCGAACAGAACCGCCGGAAAACCCAGCGCGGCGGTGAAGAATTCATCCATCGCGCTTCCCCCGTTCCCCCTCGCAGACCGGACCGGTCACCGGAACGCACGTTTCCGTACTCCGGCACCGGTCCGCTCTCCCCGTTTCCGCAATGCCCATTCTGACCGCACCCCGACCCCTCCCGCATTGCCGTGATCCGGCAATGTTCGGGGTCCCCGGATGCCGGACCCCGACCCGGCCCCGGGGCCTCGGATCCGGCGCTCCCGAAGGTCTGCCACCCTTGACCGCTGGGTGGCGGGAAGTGGCCGCCCGAGCGGCAAGGAGAAACGGGAGAGCGCGTGACAGGGCACCACATACCCGAGAAATATCTGGAGGGGTACGCCCGCATGCTGGCCGAGGTCGCCGCGACCGGCCGGCGCCCGACCCGGCCGGAACTCGACGTGCGCCGCGCCTTCGGGGAGCAGGCGGCCGAGGACGGCCACTCGCTGCGTTCCCTGGTCGCCGCGCACCTCGCGGCCACCAGGGCCGCCTGGCCCGCCGGAACCTCCGGCTCCGCCGGGCCCGCGCACAGCGTGCTCACCGCGGTGGAGCTGGCCGTCGACGCCTTCGCCGAGGGATACGAACGGGCCCAGCGCCTGGCGGTCCGTCAGGAGGAGGCCGTACGACGGGAGTTCATCGACGACCTGCTGTACGGCGGCAGCGACCTGGGCCGACTGGCCGAGCGCGCCGAGCGGTTCGGGCTGCGGCTGTCCCGTACGCACGCCGTCGCGGTGGCGGAGAGCGCCCACGCGTACGACGAGGGCACCACCGCCATCCGCAGCGTCGAACTCGCCCTCTTCAGCCGCTTCGGCGACCGCAGCATCCTGCTCACCACGAAGGACGGCCGGCTGATATGCGTCGCCCCGGGCGACCAGGACGCCGTGCTCACCCACTTCGCCAAGCACGCGTACGCGGCCGGTGACGGGGACGGGGACGTCAAGGTGGCCATCGGCCGCTCCCACCCCGGCTCCGGGGGCATCGTGCACAGCTACGAGGAAGCCCTCAACGCCCTCGAACTCGGCGCCCGGATGAGCCTGGAGGGACCGGTGCTGCGCGCCGCCGACCTGCTGGTGTACCCGGTCCTCACCCGCGACCGGGAGGCCCTGGTCGATCTGGTCCGCAGCGCGCTCGGCCCGCTCCGGCACGCCCGCGGGGGCGCGCAGCCGCTCGTCTCCACGCTCAGCCACTACTTCGAAGCGGGCTGTGTGGCGGCCGAGGCGGCGCGCCGGATGTCGCTCAGCGTGCGGGCGCTCACCTACCGGCTGGAGCGCATCCACCAGTTGACCGGCGCGAACCCGGCCGAACCGGCACACCGGTACACGCTCCAGACGGCCGTCATCGGCGCCCGGCTGCTCAACTGGCCCGACCAGGAGATCTGACCGCCCGCGCACCACCTGTGCGCCACCACCTGCGCCCCCACCCACCCTGACCACCACCCACCCTGACCACCACCACCTGCGCCCCACCCATCTGGGCGCCACCTGCGCGCCCCACCATCTGCACACCAGGGGCTCAATGCCCGATTCCGGCAGAGTTCGGGCGCTGTGTGCTGCGCGGCGGCAGCCTGTCAGCGGTGCCCAGGCCGGCCGTAACGTCAGCGGGTGCGTAGGCCGGACCGGCCCACGCCCACCCCCCTGACCTGGGCCTTCTGTTTGGACATCCTGTGAGCGACTGGCATGCGTGGGCGGCCGTCGCTGTCTTCGCCGGTACCTATGCCCTGATCATCAGCGAGAAGATCCACCGGGTCGCCGCCGCGCTCGGCGGCGCGGGCCTCATGCTGGCGCTCGGCGCGACCGACGACCAATCGGCGTTCTTCTCCCAGGAATCCGGCATCGACTGGAACGTCATCTTCCTGCTGCTCGGGATGATGGTGATCGTCGGTGTCCTGAAACGGACCGGCCTCTTCGAGTACCTGGCCGTCTGGTCGGTGAAACGCGCCAGGGCCCGGCCGTTCCGGGTGATGGCCATGCTGGTCGCCATCACCGCGCTGGCCTCGGCGCTGCTGGACAACGTCACCACCGTCCTGCTGATCGCCCCGGTCACCCTGCTGATCTGCCAGCGGCTCGCACTGTCCGTCGCGCCGTTCCTGATCGCCGAGGTGTTCGCCTCCAACATCGGCGGCATCGCCACCCTGGTCGGCGACCCGCCGAACATCATCGTCGCCGGGCGGGCCGGGCTCACCTTCAACGACTTCCTGACCGATCTGGCGCCGCTGGCCGTACTGTTGACGGCCGTACTGATCGCGCTGTGCCGCTTCCTGTTCCGCGGCGCGTTCGTCTACGACGCGGAGCGCGCCGCCCAGGTCATGGCGCTGGACGAGAACGAGACCATCCGCGACCCACGCCTCCTCGCCCAGGGCCTGGGCGTACTCGCCCTGGTCATCGCGGGGTTCGTCCTGCACCCGGTACTGCACTGGGCACCGAGCGTCGTCGCCCTGCTCGGCGCCGGACTGCTCGTCGCCGTCTCCACCGTCCGCACCGGCGAGGTACTGACCGAGGTCGAGTGGCCCACACTCGCCTTCTTCGCCGGGCTGTTCGTGATGATCGGCGCCCTGATAGACACCGGAGTCATCGGCGAGGTGTCCCACGCCCTGTCGAACGCGGTGGGCGACCGGGAGCTCGGCGGCTCGATGCTGCTGCTCGGCGCGTCCGGCGCACTGTCCGGGATCGTCGACAACATCCCGTACGTCGCGACCATGGCCCCCATCACCGGCGACCTCGTCCACAGCCTGGGCGGCGGCGCCCACCACGTCATGTGGTGGGCCCTGACCCTCGGCGCGGACCTCGGCGGCAACGCGACGGCGATCGGCGCCAGCGCGAACGTCGTCGTCCTCGGCATCGCGGAGCGCAACGGCACCCCGATCTCCTTCTGGCAGTTCACCCGCTACGGCCTGATCGTCACGGCGGCCACGCTGGTGCTGTCGGCGGGGTACATCTGGCTGCGGTACTTCGCGCTGGCGTGACGTCGAGTGCCGTGGGCATTCCCCGTCCGCATCGCCCGTCCGAGGGGCCCGTCCACCCTCGCGGGCAGCGTGACCTCACTCGTGCGGGACTTCCTCCAGCACGTTCTCCCCGAACCGCCACGAACCCCGGTTGCCCGCCGCCTCCGCGCGCAGCCCGACCTCCCACGCGATCCGGGCCGCCCGCTGCTGCGACAGGCCCGGATACTCCTCCGGCAACACCTTGATGTAGCCGCGCCGGTCAGTGGGATAGGTACGCAAGGCCTCCCGCAGCTTCTCCTCCTGCTCGGCCTCCGTGCTGTGGTCACCCGTGACCACCTGGTACGCCTTCTGCGTCCCGGACGGCTTCTTCCCCTTCTCCGCGGCCCGCCGCCTCCCGGCATCCGACCCCCGCCACGTCATCCAACCCACGGCAGCGAGCGCCAGAAGAGCCAACGCCCCGGAGCCGGCCAACTCGCCGGTGGCGCTCGCCTGGTCGGGCGTCCTGGGCGCGAGCTTGCCCTGGGGGTCCGCGATGACGGTCAGCACGTTGCCGACGTCGTAGCGGTCGGACTGCGTCGTCATCTCGGGTCCGGGAACCGGCGTACCGTCCCGGCGCTGCAGCGTGTAGTGGGACTGACGGGCCTTACGCCCCTGGATCGGGTCGATCCGTTCCTTCACCACCGTGGCCGTGACCCGGTCCCCGCGCTGCTGAAGAGTGAGATCGCCCCGGGCCATCCCGGCGACACCCGCGGACATCACCGAGGCGAGCACGATGAACAACGCCGCGTACAGTCGCTCATATCGCCCCCGTTATACCGACGTTGCACACACCGTTGTCCGTGCTTGATCACGCACGGACCCAAAGGTACCGACTCCCGGTGTCACGGAACCCACTCGGTTTCCGGATCGTCCCGCCAAGCGCCAGGGCAGCCACGGCCACGGTGCCTGGCCGCCGGATCGTCGGACGTCCCGTCGAACACCCCCGGTGCCGATCGGGTTACATGGGCACATGAGTGACGACGAGAAGTCCATGCCCGACTGGGAGAAGCGCTTCCGGGCCCCGCGCGTCGGGCTGCCCGACTGGGCCGAGGACGCCCCCGACCGCTCCCTGTTCGTGTCCAACGCGACCGGGACGTACGAGCTGTACACCTGGGACCGCAGGAGCGGCGAGCAGCGACAGGCCACCGACCGGCCGAACGGAACGACCGACGGGACCCTCTCGCCCGACGGCGAGTGGCTGTGGTGGTTCAGCGACACCGATGGGGACGAGTTCGGTGTGTGGATGCGCCAGCCCTTCCACGGCGGGCCTGACGAACCCGCGACGCCCGGTCTGGAGCCCTCGTACCCGGCCGGGCTGGGCATCGGCCGGGACGGGACCGCCGTGGTGGGGCGGTCGACGGACGAGGAAGGGTCGACCGTTCATCTCGTACGGCCCGGCGCCGCCCCCGTGGAGATCTACCGGCACCGGGAGTCCGCCGGCGTCGGCGACCTCTCGCACGACGGGACGCTCATCGCGATCGAGCACACCGAGCACGGGGACGCCATGCACTCCGCGCTGCGGGTGCTGCGGCCGGACGGTTCGGCGGTCGCCGAGCTCGACGACACCAAGGGCGGCACGGAGGAGCTGGGGCTCGAAGTCCTCGGGTTCGCGCCGGTCGCCGGGGACGCCCGCCTGCTCGTCGGGCACCAGCGGCGCGGTCGCTGGGAGCCGATGGTGTGGGACGTCGCGTCGGGCACCGAGACGGCGCTCGCGATCGAGCTGCCGGGCGATGTGAGCGCCGAGTGGTATCCGGACGGTTCGGCGCTGCTGATCGTGCACAGCTTCGAGGCGCGCAGCGAGATGTGGCGGTACGAACTGGCCACGCACCAGCTCGTACGGGTGGAGACCCCCGCCGGTTCGGTGTCCGGTGCGACCGCCCGCCCGGACGGCACCGTCGAGTACCTGTGGTCGTCGGCCGCGCTGCCGCCGGTCGTCCGCTCCACCTCGGGCGCGGTCGTGCTCGACCCGCCGGGGATGAAGGCGCCGGAGTCGGTGCCGGTGCGGGACGTCTGGGTGGAGGGCCCCGGCGGCCGGATCCACGCCCTGGTCCAGCAGCCCGCCGGGGACGGCCCCTTCCCCACGCTCTTCGAGATCCACGGCGGCCCGACCTGGCACGACAGCGACGCGTTCGGATCCGGGCCCGCGGCCTGGGTCGACCACGGGTACGCGGTCGTCCGGGTCAACTACCGAGGCTCGACGGGGTACGGCCGGGCCTGGACCGACGCGCTCAAGCACCGGGTCGGGCTGATCGAGCTGGAGGACATCGCGGCCGTACGGGAATGGGCCGTCGCCTCCGGTCTCGCCGACCCCGCCCGGCTCGTCCTCGCGGGCGGCTCCTGGGGCGGGTACCTGACGCTGCTCGGCCTCGGCACCCAGCCGGACGCCTGGGCGCTGGGCCTGGCCGCGGTGCCCGTCGCGGACTACGTCACGGCGTACCACGACGAGATGGAGGGCCTCAAGGCGATGGACCGGACGCTGCTCGGCGGCACGCCGGAGACCGTACCGGAGAGGTTCGCGGCGTCGTCACCGCTGACGTACGTGGACGCGGTGCGGGCGCCCGTCTACATCTCGGCCGGGGTGAACGACCCCCGGTGCCCGATCCGGCAGGTCGAGAACTACGTGGACCGGCTGGCCGGTCGCGGCGCGGTGCACGAGGTGTACCGGTACGACGCGGGGCACGGGTCGCTGGTCGTGGAGGAACGGATCAAGCAGGTGCGGCTGGAGCTGGACTTCGCGGCCCGGCACATCCCGGGCGGCCCGTCCGGGGCCTGAGGCGCGGAGCCAAGGTCCAGGTCACTGCCCGCGCCGGGCCGTTCCTCCGGGGCGTGCGCCCCCGGCGCGGCGGGCACACTCCCGCCCGGGTCCCCGGACCCGGGCGGAGTCCGGAATGCGCGCCCCGTACCGTAAGAGATGTGTACCGGTTCCTGCTGACACCCCGCTGGTGCGGGATCACCCTCTTCGCCCTGCTCGCCATCCCCTTCTGCATCTTCATGGGGTCCTGGCAGCTGAGCAGGTTCGAGGACCGCGTGGCCACCCACCGCTCCGACGAGCACCGTCCCGACCCGGCCCGCCAGGCCTCCGCCCCGCTGGACTCCCTGCTGCCCGTCAACCTGGACACCTCCGGGCGACAGGCCCACGCGACCGGCCACTACGCCGAGCAGTTCCTGGTGCCCGACCGGGTCGTGGACGGCAAGCAGGGCTCGTACGTACTGACCCTGCTCCGCACCGACGGCGGCAAGGCGCTCCCCGTGGTGCGCGGCTGGCTGCCGCCCGGCGCGAAGGCGCCCGCGGCGCCGAAGGGCCCGGTCACCGTCACCGGCTCGCTCCAGGCGTCCGAGAACAGCGGCACGGACGGGGCGTACTCCGGGGGCGGGCTGCCGTCCGGGCAGATCGGGATCATCAGCGCGGCCTCGCTGGTGAACCTCGTGCCGTACCCCGTGTACGACGCCTGGGTCACCCTGCCGCGCGCCTCCGCCGGACTCACCGCGGTCCCGGCCGCGGCGCCGCAGAACAGCGGGCTCGACCTGAAGTCCTTCCAGAACCTCGGCTACACCGGTGAGTGGTTCGTCTTCGCGGGCTTCGTCGTCTTCATGTGGTTCCGGCTGGCCCGCCGCGAGGCGGAGGCCCTCAGGGACGTGGAACTGGGCCTGGTCCCGGACGAGCAGCCCACGGTGGACGCGGGAGCGCCCGCCACCACGGCGGAGTCGGTCGGGGCGAAGGCCGAAGCCGAGGCCCCGGTCAGCAGCTGACGCACCGAAGAGCTACGGCGCGCTGAGCAGCCCCGTGCGGTAGATCGTCCCCGCGCACGCGTTGGGGATGGTCGCCTCCGCGGCCGGTACGCCCGGCTCCGCCTCGTGCACCACGGCGACGCTGCCGTCCGACGTACCGCCGTCCTCGCGGGCCAGCTGCGGGCCCACGCCCGACGCGGTGTTGCCGCTCGACGGCACGCTTCCGCCCGACGTGCTGCCGCTGGTGCCGCCCCCGCCGCCCGTAGGGGTCGGGGTGGGCGAGGTGTTCCCGGTGGGGCAGGTCTCCGCCGGGACCCAGGCGAACTTCACCTCGTACGCCTGGGACGGGTCCAGTACCAGCCCGGTCGTCTCCTGCGACGGGTCGGGGAGGCCGTTCGCCGCGTCGCCCGCCGTGTGGTCGACCACGGTGATCCTGGCCGCGTCGGCGGCGCCCAGCGCCTGGAAGTTGACGGTGCCCGCGTCGCTGACCGCGCACTGGCTGTCGGAGACGTTCGAGACGCGGAAGGTTCCGTAGACCGTGCCGTCGGCGTCGGGCGAACCGGTCGCCGCGTGGCTGATGCCCAGTTGGCCGGCCGTGCAGGTCGGCAGGTCGGCGAGTGCCCGGTTCGGCGGGCCCTTGGTGCCGCCCTTCGTACCGTCGTCGCTGTCCGTTCCCGAGCCCTGCGTCCTGCCCTTCGCGCCGTCCTTGTCCTTCTCGCCGTCCCCGCCGGACGCCGTCCCCTTCTTCCGGGGGCTGCCGTCGTCGTCATCGGGACCGGAGCCCTTGCTGCCGGGGGTGTGGTGGCCGGGCCCTGCCACCGCCGCGTGTTTCTCGACGCCGCCTCCGGAGGCGGCGACATGGATGAAGGCCGGGATGGCCGTGCAGACGAGCAGCGCCGCCGCCGCAGAACCGACGACCACCTGCCGCCGCCGGGCCCGGCGGGCCGGAACGGCCCTGCGCAGGTGGTCGAGCGCGTCCTCGGACGGGGTGAGGTCCTGCACGGCGCCGCGCATCAGGCGGCGCAGTGCCAGCTCGTCCTCGTCGAGGCCGTCGACAGCGTTGTCCGGCCCTTCGTTCGGCATTCCGTTCCCAGCCTGGTTGTTCACGGGGCCCACGGGTCCGCCGTACTGCTTGTCCCACTCCTCGGGCCAGTCCAGCCCATCGCGGCTCCCACGTCCGTCACGTCCCGCCCGCCCGTCACGTCCGTACCGTCCGAAACGCTTGTTCTCACTCATGCCGGGGCCTCCATGGCCACCCGCAGCGCGGCGATGCCACGCGAACCGTATGCCTTCACCGAACCCAGCGATATCCCCAGTGCCTCGGCAACCTGCGCCTCGGTCATGTCCGCGAAGTAACGGAGCACCAGGACCTCGCGCTGACGGCGCTGGAGGTTGCGCATGGCCTTCTTCAGCGCGTCGCGCTCCAGAAGGTCGTACGCCCCCTCCTCCGCGCTCGCCATGTCCGGCATCGGCTTGGAGAGGAGCTTCAGTCCGAGGATGCGCCTGCGCAGCGCGGACCGGGACAGGTTCACCACGGTCTGGCGCAGATACGCGAGCGTCTTCTCGGGATCCCTGACACGTTTGCGCGCCGAGTGGACGCGGATGAACGCCTCTTGGACGACGTCCTCGCAGGAGGCCGTGTCGTCGAGGAGCAGCGCCGCGAGGCCGAGGAGCGACCGGTAGTGGGCGCGGTAGGTCTCGGTGAGGTGATCGACGGTGGTGCCGGCGGCCATGGCGTCGTCAGCGCCCTCGCCGCTCTGGGACGGAACCCTGCTGGGACGGGTGGCAGGCACGGGGGCGATCACCGGCATACCACCGGGCACACCTGGCACACCGGCCACACCTGGTCGCCGGAGCGGGAGAACCGCTCCGCCCCGTCCGGACACCGCTCTGAATTCGAGAACCTCTGCCACGCCAGTTGGACACGCTTCCCCCCGCCAGGGTTGTACGCGTTTGACATCGCTCTTGACGATGCGACGAATGTCCCCATGCGTACCTGATCTCCCCCAATGCCCCCTGTTTCCACGGCATCTCGTGCAGGAAGGGGCCACCCCAAAGACGCTCCCGGCACGACTGCGGTTGCAGACAGGCACGGAAGTGAATCGTGTAACAGGCACGAGCCCCAGTTCAAGTGGCCCAGACCACCGAGTTGCTCACAGCTCGCACACAAATTCTACAAAGGTTGATCGGCGGGAAATTCCGCCGCCACGGCCTCCGCGATCTGCGCCGCGTTGAGCGCCGCACCCTTGCGGAGGTTGTCCGCGCAGATGAAGAGTTCCAGCGCCTGCGGATCGTCCAACGACCGCCGTACGCGCCCCACCCAGGCCGGATCCGTACCCACCGCGTCGGCCGGCGTGGGGAAGTCCCCGGCCTCCGGGTCGTCGAAGAGCACCACTCCGGGAGCGGTCGCCAGGATCTCGTGCGCCCGCGCGATCGTCAGTTCGTTCTCGAAGCGCGCGTGCACGGAAAGGGAGTGCGTGGTGACGACGGGCACCCGGACGCAGGTGGCCACCACCGGCAGCGCGGGCCGGTCCAGGATCTTCCGCGTCTCGGCCCGGAGCATCAGCTCCTCCGACGACCAGCCGTCCGCCCCGGCCGAACCGGCCCACGGGACCACGTTCAGCGCGACCGGGGCCGGGAAGGGGCCGGTGTCGTCGCCCACCGCGCGGCGTACGTCGCCGGGCCGCGTGCCCAGTTCCGTACCGGCGACCAGCGCGGTCTGGCGGCGCAGCGCCTCGATCCCGGGGATTCCCTCGCCGCTCACCGCCTGGTACGTCGACACCACCAGCTCACGCAGGCCGAACTCGGCGTGCAGTGCGGCGACCGCCACGATCATCGCGAGCGTCGTGCAGTGCGGGGAGGCGATGATGCCACGCGGTCTGAGCCGTACGGCATGGGGGTTGACCTCGGGCACCACCAGCGGCACGTCCGGGTCCATCCGGAACGCGGCCGAACTGTCCACGACCACCACGCCCTTGGACGCGGCAATGGGCGCCCACTGCGCCGCGACGTCGTCGGGAACGACGAACAGCGCGACATGGACGCCCTCGAACGCCTCCTCGTCGAGCGGGAGGACTTCGGCCTCCTCCCCGCGCACGACCAGCTTGCGGCCGGTCCTGCGCGGGGAGGCGATCAGCTTGATGTCACCCCAGACGTCCGCGTGCTGCGACAGCATCTGGAGCAGTACCGCACCGACGGCCCCGGTCGCTCCGACGACCGCGAGCGTCGGCTTGCCGGTCATCGCCCGGTGCCCCCATAGACGACTGCCTCGTCGGAGTCGCTGTCGAGCCCGAACGCGGTGTGCACGGCGCACACGGCCTCGTTGACCGCGTCGGCACGGGTGACCACCGAGATGCGGATCTCGGACGTCGAGATCAGCTCGATGTTCACGCCCGCGTCGGAGAGCGCCTCGAAGAAGGTCGCGGTGACCCCCGGGTTGGTCTTCATCCCGGCGCCGACCAGCGAGATCTTGGCGATCTGGTCGTCGTAACGCAGCGACTGGAAGCCGACCACCGGCTTGGACTTCTCCAGGGCGTCGACGGCCTTGCGGCCCTCGTCCTTGGGGAGCGTGAAGGAGATGTCGGTCAGACCGGTCGACGCGGCGGAGACGTTCTGCACCACCATGTCGATGTTGACCTGGCTGTCCGCGATGGCACGGAAGATCGCTGCGGCCTCGCCCGGCTTGTCGGGCACACCGACGACCGTGATCTTCGCCTCGGAGGTGTCATGGGCGACACCGGAGATGATGGCCTGCTCCACTGTCGGGTCCCCTTGCGCTTCGCTTCGTGCTTCGTTTCGTGCTTCGTTGCTGACCCATGTCCCCTGGAGCCCCGAGAACGAGGACCGGACATGGATCGGGATGTTGTAGCGGCGCGCGTACTCCACGCAGCGGTGCAGCAGCACCTTGGAACCGGAGCTGGCCAGCTCCAGCATGTCCTCGAAGGAGATCCGGTCGATCTTCCGGGCCTTCCTGACGACCCGCGGGTCGGCGGTGAAGACACCGTCGACATCGGTGTAGATCTCACAGACCTCGGCGTCGAGCGCCGCCGCGAGGGCGACCGCAGTCGTGTCCGAGCCACCACGGCCGAGGGTGGTGATGTCCTTCTTGTCCTGGGACACACCCTGGAAACCGGCGACGATGGCCACGTTGCCCTCGTCGAGAGCGGTACGAATCCGCCCCGGCGTGACATCGATGATCCGCGCTTTGTTGTGGACCGAGTCGGTGATGACACCGGCCTGGCTACCCGTGAACGACTGGGCCGCATGGCCCAGGTTTTTGATCGCCATGGCCAGCAACGCCATGGAGATCCGCTCTCCGGCGGTCAGCAGCATGTCGAACTCCCGCCCGGCAGGAATCGGCGACACCTGCCCGGCAAGATCGATCAACTCGTCCGTCGTGTCACCCATCGCCGACACCACGACAACCACCTGGTTGCCACTCTTCTTGGCGTCGACGATCCGCTTGGCGACTCGCTTGATGCCCTCGGCATCGGCTACGGAGGAGCCTCCGTACTTCTGCACGACAAGGCCCACGTGCGCTCCTCGATCAGTCATTACTGCGGTCGGCTCAGTCTACCGAGCAGCCGCTCGTCACCCGGTACGTACCACATCATGAGATGTCCCGCTCACTTAATGATCACCCATGGTGGCGGCGGCTGCTCGGTGAGAATGCCTTCCCGCGATCACCCGGGCCACTCGGAACGTGGGACGGCTCACAGTCGCGGTTGCCGGGCGTACGCGGCGCCGCAGGGGCGTGCGCGATGACGTCGGTGGTTGCAGGGGCGCATGCGGGGACATCGGGGACCGTACGTGTTCCCGGCCCTGCTCCTACGTCGCTTCGGGTGCGACACGACGCGCCGTGTCCTGCTCAGCGCCGGGACCGTCGAGGAAGCGGAGCAGTACGGCGGCCTCGGCGCGGAGCCGCGCGGCCCGGTCGGCGTGCGCGGGCGCGGTCAACTGCTCTGCGGCCTCCAGCCGTTCGGCGACCTCGGCCCGCACGACCTCCACCACGTCGTGCTCGCTCAGTTCACGCCGCGCCGCTTCGGTGGTACCGGCACCGACCGGCGACTGCTCAAGCGCCAGGCCGCGCAACTCGGCTTCGCCGACCGGCACCGCCTCGGCGTTGTCCAGCACACCGAGCGTGGCGCGCAGGGCGCTCACCGCGGCCTTGTCACGGGCGCGCATCGCTTCCGGCAGTGCAGAACGCATACGAAGACGTAGAGACATACCGGTGACCCTATGGCGGCGTCCCCGAGCCCACAAAGCGATGGGCGTGCAGCACCGACTTCCCGCCAAGTCCCGGGCCTCGACGCCCGCCTCGGCATCCACCACGACGCCCAACACCTGTGGCAGGAACGCTAATTGAACGCGTGACTACTGGACCGGACCCGGGAGGCATCCGGCGTCAGCAGATCGTTAGCGGGACGTAAGCGACGGACGACAGGCTGGCGGCCGTCAGCGGGTCCGCCTGCGCGTCGCAGCAAGGAGCAACAGGAAAATGAAGAAGATCAGGGTCGCCGTTCTCACGGCCGCAGTCCTGGCGGGTCTCGCCGTGACGGCCGCGCCCGCCCAGGCGGTGAGCCACTGCAAGGACAGTGGCGCCGTCTACATCTGCGAGTACGGGGTCACCGTCCAGAAGCTCCCCGACGGTACGAAGCAGGAGTTCCTGGTCGGCACCGACTCGGCGGTGTGGACCCGCTGGAACAACACGAGCGGGAAGTGGACCGGCTGGCAGTCCATGGGCGGGGTCGTCTCCGGCCGGATCGTCGTCATCGACCGCTGGAGCAACGGCGACCCCTGGAAGTTCGCCCTGAGCGTCCCGACCCCGGACGGCGGACGCTGGGTCAACGCCCGCAACCACGAAGGCGTGTGGACCGGCTGGTTCCCCATGCCCGACCCGGAGTAACCCAGCGCCCCTGTGCGTGACAGGGGGCCGAACCGGTGAGGGCGCGGACAGGACCGGATGGTCCCGCCCGCGCCCTCACGTGGTACGGCCCGTCTCTGGCTGAGCCGCCAGTGGTGCTGCGAGCAGCGCTCCGCTGAACAGGCCCCTGACCGAACACACCGCGGCCACCAGCCAGGCCACCGCCAGCAGGACGTACAGCGCCACCGCCAGCCACGTGTACGCGGCGAGCCCGGTGTGGCGCGCCAGCCCTTCGGCGCCCGTAACACAGGTGCCGACCGGGAAGGTGAAGGCCCACCAGCCCATCGAGAACGTCATGCCGTGGCGGAGGGCGCGCACCACGAGCGCCCCGGCCAACACCAGCCACAGCATCGCGAAGCCCAGCATCGGCACACCGAAGACCAGGGCGAACGCCCCGAACCCGGCCGCGTACTCGGGGCGGACCGTGCCCTGCGCGGCGTCGGCGAGCTGGTTGACGGCGGTGGTGGCCTGTCCCACCGGCCCCAGTACGAGAAAGAGCGAGGGCGTGAGGGCGAGCGGCAGCGGGCCGTACACGACCAGCCTGCCGACGAGCAGCGGGAGGATCAGCAGAGTGGCGAGCAGACTCATCCCGAACATTCCGTAACAGCCCAGCAGGAGCGTCTCGCGCCAGGCCCCGGCCGGCAGGTGCGGGATCAGGGGGGCGCCCAGCGCCGCAGACACCATCGGCGGGACCACGGCCAGCAGCCAGACCGCGGAGGCGCCGTCCGGCCCGATGCGGTGACGCACGACCATCAGATACGGGACCACCACGGTGCAGGCGAGACCGATCACCGTGCCGGCGGTCCACAGCACCGAGTCCGCCGCGAGGGCCGCGCCCGGGCCGATCACGGAGCGGCCGACCGTCAGGGTGGAGTTGCCGACGGCCATCAGCCCCATCGCCAGACAGCCGTAGAAGGGGGCGACGGCCGGGTCGAGGAGATGGGCGCGGGCCTGGTCGCTGTGGTACAGCCAGTGGCCCGCGCGGGCGACCGCCACCGCGATGAGCGCCAGCACGGCGAGGGCCCAGACAGCCGTGCAGACCGTGTACAGGCCCGGCACGTGGACGGGGAGGGCGGCCCCCGAGCTCGACACGATCGAGGTGCCCATGACGAGCGCGTACCAGTTGGGGCCGAAGTGGCGCAGCGCGGGCAGCCGTACGGACGGAGTGCGGGCGGAGGAGTGGGCAGGTAGGGCCATGGCACCCAGCATTGCGTGGTGTCAGGGCTCCTGCCGGGAGCGACAGCCCTATGAGGTCAGAGAGCCTGGAGTGATGAGCGAACTGGTGGCGGGCTGTCAACTACAGGGCATCACAGAGCACTCTCCCGGTCCGGATATTCCCGGGACCGGGGCTCGAAGTAGCAGGTCGGGCCCCCGATTTCCCGTACCGGAAAGTCAGGCCCCTTGCCCTGCACTCCCCGGTCCCGCAAGGATCAACAACGGACCCATCGGCCACGGAGAGGGAACGCCTGTGAAGCCGACCGTGTTGGCGAAAGCGTGCGACAAGAAGGACTGCCCCACCATCTACCGGACGGATCGGGGCACGATTCTCGTGCAGGGCTCGACGCCGACCGATCACGGACTGGAGATCCCCGCGCACGAGACCGTGGTGGAAGTCCCCTTGGAGCTGATCCTGAAGGCGTTCGGTGATCAGCTTGGCTAGATCCCTCGGGGACTTGTTCGACGAGTTCACCTGCGAAGCATTCCGGCTGGAGACCTTGTCCGACTACAGCGGTTCGGGCAACACGGACGCCTATCGTGCCTTCATGGACGGGCAAGTTCAGCCGGAGAACTACAACGCCGAGTGGCTGGCCGAGGTGCGGACGCATGTCGCCGCGGGAAAGCGCCTCTACCGGGTCCACCTGCTGACCCGGCCGTTGACTCCGTATCTGCGGTTCGAGCTGGGATGGGGGTACGTCGCGAACGCCATGGCCGGTGAAGAGTTCTACATCCTCGACGTGACCGACCGGCCCAATCCGCTGCCCGAAGGCGTCCACGACTTCTGGCTCTTCGATTCGGTGGTGCCCGCGCCCATGCGCTACGCGGAGGGTGGGACGTTCGCAGGGGCCGAGATACTTCCCCGGGCAAGGGCTGCCGAGTTCGTGGCCTACCGTGACACGGCTCTCGCGCACGCCGTGCCGTTCGCGGACTGGTGGACGAAGCACGGCAAGTGAACCGATCGGAATTGGGCTCAGCGTTACGGGCACTGCGGAGCGCTTCCGGCAGGGAAGCCAAGACAGTCGCCCGGGGCGCCGTCATGTCCGCGAGCAAGCTCAGCAAGATCGAGACGGGCAAACTCGGCCCGAGCGCCGATGACGTGGACCGCATCCTCACCGCCCTTGGCGTATCGGAGGATGTGAAGTCGGAGTACATGGACGCCGCTCGGGCCGTGGCGACCGAAGCCACCGCATGGCGGCTGATCCAACGAGCCGGTCTGCACCGCGCCCAGCGTCAACTCAAGTCCGTGGAAACCCGGATGAACCTGCTGCGGCTCTTCCAGCCGGCCCTGGTGCCCGGCCTGCTCCAGACCCCCGCGTACATGCGGACCGTCCTCTCCCGGCACGAGGACCTGACCGAAGCGGCGGTCCGTGAGACCGTCACCGCGCGGCTTGAGCGCCAAGCCCTGCTGTACGACGCGAGCAGGACGCTCCGCTTCGTGGTCACCGAACCCGTACTCCGCTGGCTCATCGTCCCCCCGCTGGTCATGGCCGGCCAGCTCGATCAGCTCGTCAGCATGTCCCGGCTTCCCCATCTGGACATAAGAGTCGTACCCATGACGGGCAGTCAGCACGACATACCGAACCATGCCTTTGTCATCCGCGACGACCGCACCGTGACAGTGGAAACCGTGCACGCCGAAATCGTCGTGACAGATCCCCGGGATGTCGCCCTGTACGTATCCAAGTTCGACGGATTCGCCCGCAACGCACTGCACGGTGACGACATGCGCAGCCTTCTGGAGACCATCCGCAACGAATTGTTGCAGCAACGGGAAACAGCCTAGAAACGGCTTTCCCACAGCACCACGATGGACCTCCGCATTGGAGGTGCAGCACCTATGAAGCAGACGCAGACGCCTTGGGGCACCGGCAGAATGATGCCGTACGCGGTCACCGCCCCGGATTCTCGGTTCACCCCCGTGATGTCCCGTGTCACCCCGGTGACGTCCCATGTCACCCCCGTGACGTCCCATGTCACCCCCGTGATGTGCCACGACCAGGATCAGAGTTCCGGCTGATGGACGGCTCACGCGAATCGGTGCTGGTACTGACCAATCCCTCCGACGCGACGGCGGACCTGGTGCTGCGGCTGCTCGCCGAACGCCGGGTTCCCGTGGTCCGCCTCGACCCCGGCGTGGACCTGCACGACGGTTCCTCCCTGACCGCCACGTACCGCACGGGCGACCAGCGAAGCACCCTGCGCACCCCGAGGCGGGAACTCGATCTCACGCGGGTGCGGTCCGTCTGGGTCCGCAGACCCTCGCCGTACGGGGGCGCTCCCGGACTGTCCGGGCAGGCCCGCAAGTTCTCCGCAGAGCAGTCCTACTGGGGAACCGGGGGGATCCTCGCGTCCCTTCCGGGAGCCCTCTACGTCAACCATCCGTGGAGCAACCGCGCGGCGGAGTACAAGCCCGCTCAACTCGCGACCGCCCAGCGGAGCGGGTTCCTGGTGCCCCACACGCTGATCACCGACAACGAGGACGACGCCCGCGAGTTCGCGGCGGGTGAGCGTGGCGGAGTGGTCTACAAACCCGTGTGGAACACGCCCTACCGCGTGGACGGCCAGCCGCACAGCGTGTGGGTGCGGGAGGCGCGCAGTCACGAGATCACCCATGCCGTGGCCGTATGCCCGTACATGTTCCAAGCCAAGGTGGACAAGGTGTTCGACGTGCGTGTGACGGCTGTTGGCGACCGGCTGTCCGGGACCCGGATCGACAGCTCCGATCGCGACCGGCGCTACCGGCCGAACTTCACGCAATGCACCCCGATCAGAATTCCCGAAGCCGTCGAGCACTCCGTTGCCGCCTATCTCGCGGAATTCAGGCTGACGTTCGGCGCGTTCGACTTCGCGGTGACCGCCGATGACACCTGGTACTTCCTGGAGTGCAATCCCAACGGGCAGTGGGCATGGCAGCCGACCGGGACCACCGACTTCGTGGCCCGCGCCATCGCCGACCAACTACAGAAGGGAATCTGACACATGAGCGCATCCACTTCCCTGCGCGCCGCCCTGACAGGCGCTCTCACCGAAAACGGCACGCTCACGGATCCCCGGTGGCGCAGCGCAGCCGAAGCTGTTCCCCGGGAGTTGTTCGCCGGCTCCTACTTCGAGCGGGTGCCGGGCAGCGTCCCGGCCCGCTACCGGCCCGTCCGCCAGGACGATGACGGGTGGCTGCGAGGCGTCTACACGGACCAGACGCTCATCACCCAGCTCGACGGCCGTACCAGGCCCGACGACGTCGAAGCCGGAACGGATATCGAGGGCTCCCCCTCGTCGTCCTCCACGCTGCCGTCACTGGTGCTGCGCATGTGGCAGCAACTCGGCGTCCGACCGGGTCAGCGCGTCCTGGAGATCGGTACCGGAACCGGATACTCGGCCGCCCTCGGCGCGCACCGACTGGGGGACGGCAATCTCACCAGCATCGAGTACGACCCGGTGATCGGCAGCGCCGCAGAGTCCGCCATCAGGGCAGCGGGGTACGCTCCCCGGCTGGTCATCGGCGACGGACTGCGGGGAGATCCGGACGGCGGAGCGTACGACCGCCTGATTTCCACCTGCTCGGTCCGGTACATCCCGGTGCCGTGGCTGCACCAGGTGAAAAGGGGCGGCAAGATTCTGGTGCCCCTCTCCGGATGGAGTGACGCATCCGGGCCGGCGCTGCTCACCATGACCGGCCCCGGCACCGCCACCGGACGGTTCCTCCCCGGGCGCACCAGCTTCCTGCTGGCCCGCACGCACGACCGGCCGCACCGCCCACCACTGGCTCTGCTGCCCGGTGCGGAACGCCCGAGCCTGATCGACCCCGGCATCATCGGCACGTGGACCGGAAGCTGGGTCGCCCAGCTCGCTGCGCCATCGGCCGAGCGGATGGGAGCAGGGTCCGAGCAGATCCTCTGGGACGTCTCCACCGGTTCCCAGTCACGGACCACGTCCGGGCCCGGCGGTGGCTGGACAGTCGTACAGCGTGGCCCGGTCCGCCTGTGGGACCAGGTCGAGACCGCGGTGCGGAGCTGGCAGGCAGCCGGTGAACCGCACCAGGAGAACTTCGGCATCACGGTCACTGCCACCCGGCAGCGCGTGTGGATCGGCGCCGAGGACGGTCCGGGCTGGGATCTGCCGATCTGAGCTGCCCCACCGCGCGGCGCACGATGGGGCAGCCCGGAATTCGGTACGCGCCGGGCCGGGCCGTCAGACGGCGCCGAACTCCGTGCCCTTGACGCCCGCCACGAAGGAGACGAACGCACCGGCGGAGACGGCCAGAACCGGACCGCCCGGGTTCTTGGAGTCACGGACGGGGACCACGCCGCGCGGGACGACGAGGTTGACGGCGACCTCGATGCAGGCGCCACCGTTGTCGCTGTACGAGGACTTGAACCAGCGGGGAGATTCGGTCGTCACGGAGAGCCCTTTCGTAACCGGTTGATCATGGCCACGGACGCCGCTTGGGACAGCGCCTCGGCCTGTAGTTGATGGTAGGCCGTCAACAGGGGTACTACCGAAGTGCTTTCCCGGTCGAGATGGCCCCGGTGGGCGGACTCCGCGTACGACATGAGCTGGCGGTCCGACAACGTCAGTATGTACACGGGCAGATTGAAGGGTCGACGCTCCCCCATGTCGAACGGAGCGATCTGGAGCACGGTGTTCGGGAGCTCGGCGAACTCGGCCAGCCGCGCCAACTGCGCGTCCATGACCGCAGGACCACCGACGGGCCGACGGATGCAGCTCTCGTCCAGCACCACCAGGACCAGCGGCGAGGGCGTCCGGAGAAGTGTGGACTGCCGCGCTGCGATGTGCGAGACCCGCTCGCTTGCCTGATCGGCCGCGATCGCACCACGCTTGACGGCGCTGTCTGCCAGTACCGCCGCGTACTCCGGAGTCTGGAGCAGACCGGGTACGACGCCCACCTCGTACACCCGGATTTCCGCCGCACGGCCTTCGTGCCCGACGTACTCCGGGAACCCCTCAAGCAGGGTCGTGCGCCGTACGGCCCGACCCTGGCGTTCGAACCTGTCTCCCGTCCCGAAGACCCTGTCCGCACTTGCTGCGAAACGGGTAGTTGGAGGGCGCCGACCAGTTTCGACGGCAGAAATGTGCGTACCGGAGCAGCTCATGCGCTCCCCCAGCTCGTCCTGCGTCCATCCACGTTCATCCCGCAACGTGCGGAGACGCTGCCCGAACGCCGCGCCGGGCGACTTCTCAGGATCCAGCTCTTTTCGATTCACCAGCTACCGCCTAACTACCCGACCAATTACCGCAAGTTGAATGCACTCCCACCCTAGGTCACGATGAAGCCCCTCGGTAGTGGAACGACTACAGAGAGGAGCGAACGTTGCCTTCGGAGCGCATTCCGTCCACCGGCCAATTGGTCGCCGACGCAGCCCAGTTGGCGGCGCTGGTAAGGGCCGGCGGGTTCTGGCGGCTGGCCCCGGCGTGGCTGCCGCGTACCGGGTACGCGCCGCTCACCCAGGACGTTCTCCGCGAGGTCGTCACCGGACTGGAAAGGCAGTTGGACCGCATGGACGAGCAGCCCGAACTCGAATCCTCCGTACTGAAGTGGCCGCCCTGCCGGTGTGGCCGGCCGGTGTGTCCCGACGCCCCGAAGGCGGATGCGGACGCCGTCACCGTCGCCAACCCCGAGGAGTCGCCCACGATGGCCCGGCTTCGCGTACGGCTGCGTGAGGGAAGGGAGACCCGGGCATGACGGATCAGGATCTCGGCCCTGTCGACCGTGGGTACTGGACGAACAACGACCGGGAGAACGCCGAGGACGCCGCCACCGCGTTCGTCAATGCTCTCCGGCGCCTCCAGGTCGACTTCGACGACATCGGCATCGAAGAGCCGTGCGTGGCCTGCAACCACCCTCTGCACAAGGTGTCCCTGGGTTCCATCTCCGTGGTGGAGGCTGAGCAGTTCGCCTCTCGCATCAACCGCCGGCTCGACGAACTCGACGCACTCACCGAGGGCGCCGCGCCGCCCACAGCCCCTGGGCGGGGCCCAAAACGCCGCCCACACATGAGTGTTGGGGCGATGAACCCGCCCCGCCGGAGTATCGGAGCCACCGCACTGGTGCGTAACGGCGGGGGCGCCGTACTCCTGGTCAAGACGGCGGACCGGGACGAATGGCAGCTACCCGGCTGCGGAGCCCACCAGGGGGAGCGCGTCGCCACCGCCGCATCCCGTGAACTCGCCGAGGAGACCGGCCTCCACCGCCGCCTCACCCACTTCCTCGCCCTCGATCACGTTCCCGCGTCCACATCCGCCGAAGGCAAGAGCTCGGCCGAGGGGTTCACCATCGTCTGCGACGGCGGACGGCTCACCCCCGAAGAGGAATCCGCACTGGCCGTCCCCGAGGACGCGGCCGACGGGATCGCCGCCCTCAAGTGCGTACCCCTGGCCCGGCTCGGCGACTACACCTCGCCCCCACAGGAGCGACGCATCCGCGCTGCAATGTCCGCCCTCGACAAGGGCCTACGACTGCCACTGCTGGTACTCGGCACGTAGCGCCACTTGCGCCACTGCGCCGCCTTCACGACCGGGTGAAGCGCCCAGGGCGAGGGCGACCGTGATGTCCAGTCCGTGCACCACGTCGTGGCCGAGTGCTGCCGCGAGCCCGTCGACCGGCGGTGTCCACGAGTGGTCGGCGTTGTCCCCCAGGAACGCGACGAGTTGGGTGGTGGAGCGGGTAGCCGCGTCCCTGCGGGCAACCTGGTCGGTCATGCGATGCAGGCTGCCCCGAGCCTTGACCAGCTCGCCGATCATTGCCGGACGGGAGAGCCGAAAGCCCATCGACATTGGCCAACGGAGAGGAACTGCTGTGACAGCAGTCGAGGTGCCCGAGCCCGAGCCCGACTGGCAGGAAGCCACCACCCCGCCCTACGGCACGGGCAAGAACCCAGCCCATCAGTGGAGCGTGTGGGAGCACTGCTCCCCGACGTTTCAGATGATCGGGGTGCTGAGACTGCCGGTACGCCCCGTGGCCCGGCGGTTGCGCCTGCACGTGGAACGGTCGTGGGACGGGCTGGACGCGCTCGATGTCGTCCTGTTCCGGCTGCGGGGCTACAGCTTCGCCCTCAGCAAGCACGACGGTAATCCCGCCGACGTCTCGTACGTCTGGCTCACCGAACCGCACGGGGATGCCGACCAGGCATGGGACGTACTTCTGGAAGTGGTCGGTATCGGCGCGGAGGCCGTCGCCTTCCGGGGCGGCGCTCACGAGGGCCTGTCGGTGCAGTCCTCAACGGCCCGGGAGGGCACCGAATCTGCTCATGTCCCGGGCAACGTCCCAGAGAGGTCTCTCTGGGCAAGGATTCGCTGTGTCATCGGCATGCCGCGGTCCCCGTCGTGACGCTCCTCAAGCCGCGTTGGCTGTGCAGAAATCGCCGCCGTGACGGGACCGATGCGCGTACGGCCGTCGGCCGTGGTTGCAGGACCTGTTACGAGAATCGCAGGTCAGTGATGGCTTCGAGGTCGATCCCGTACCGCCTGAACACCTTGGTCGTGTTCTCGCTCGTCAGCTCATCCCTGGGAATCGACAGCTGCTCGGCCGTGCGCCACACGTCGTTCTCGGCGTCGCCCTCGATCTCCAGGTACGGCGGGATGCCGGGCCAGGAGTCGATCTCCAAGCGGACCCCGTCGAGCAGCAGCCACGAGCTACGACGGTTCTCCTGATACGAGCGGTGCGTCAGCCCCATGAGCCCGAGGAGGGCATGCGTCTCCTCGAAGGAGCCGACCGTGGTTTCCGTCTCCTGGGTGCCGTCGATGGCGTCGGATGTGATCGTCTTGACGCACAGCGTGACCGCGTCTCCGGAGTCACGCAGTCGCACCCAGCGCCCCTGTACGTGCGGAACCGTGTCGTAGACGTACCGGCGCATCAACCACTCGCCCCGGAAGACCCCACCTGCCTGCTGGATGCGCGACGCCATCAGCGAGGGATCGACGTCCAGGAACTTGGCTTCGTACTCGACGGCGTGCACTGACTCTCCCTCGTCCGGCCCGCGACGGTCGGACGGGCGTCATCCAAAGACGCTAGTGCGCAGGAGAGTTGGTTCGTTGCGCGATTGCGCGAGATTGCGGAAGTTCACTCCGGAGAGGTCATGCCCCCGTGCTGGAGGGTGCTGGCGGCGCGTACACGACATGCCAGCGCGGCGAACCCGTGCGATGCGGCGTCCGCCCGTCCGTACACTCCGCAGCCATGAAGGTACTGATATCAGTCGACATGGAGGGCGTCTCGGGGATCGTGCACCCCTCCGAGACCAACCCCGAGCGCTACGACTACGAGCGGGGCCGGGCGTTGATGACGGCCGAGGCGAACGCCGTGATCGCCGGGGTGCTGGACGCCGAGCCCCATGCCGTGGTGTGGGTCGCCGACGCGCACGGGACGTTCCGGAACCTGCTGCCGGAGGAGCTCGATCGCCGGGCCCGTCTGGTGCGGGGCAAGCCGCGACCCCTGGGGATGCTCGGTGGGCTCGACGAGGACACCGACGCCGTCCTCTTCGTCGGCTACCACGCACGGGCCGGCCGGGGGCCCGGCGTACTCGCGCACACCATGAGTGACGCGACCCTGGATGTCCGGGTGGCCGGGCGTTCGTTGGGCGAGATCGGGCTCAACGCCGCCATGGCGGGGAAGTTGGGCGTGCCGGTCGTGATGCTCAGCGGCGACGACACCGCCTGCGCCGAACTGCGCGAGCTGGTGCCCTCCGCGGTCACCGTCGCGGTCAAGGAAGCCCTCGCGCAGGCCGCCGCGGTCGTCCTGCATCCCGAGGAGGCCCGGGAGCAGCTACGCCGGGCGGCGGCCGAGGCCATCGCCCGGCGGGCCATGGTGTCGCCCCTGACCATGGCCGGACCGCTGACTGTCGAGGTCGACCTCTCCAGCCCGCACATGGTCGATCTGGCGACGCTCGTGCCGGGTGTCTCCCGCGTCGAGGGCAGCCGCACGATCACCTTCACCACGACCGACTTCGCCGAGGCCTACCGGCTGGTGCTGCTGCTCGTACAACTCTCTTCGGTCAAGCCCCGCTAAGGACTGCCGCAGTGCGCCTTGTCACCCAGCACAGCGGCGGGACGACTGCGAGGGCGGCCCGGACGTCCGGCCATCGGCGGAATGCCATTCAGACGCCCGCGGTAACCCGGAGCCCTGCGCTGCCTACGACTCGGACGTGCGCGATCCGAAGGCGGGACCGAACACCACGAGCAACGCCAGGTCTTCGGTCACGTCGATGAATCGGTGCTCCTCACCGGCCGGTACAAAGATCACCGCTCCGGGGCCCACCTCGGCCGTCCGGTCGGGCGTCGTGATCTTGGCGCGCCCGGCGGTGACGACGTAGATCTCGTCCTCGGTATGAGGGCTCTGGGTATCGCGTCCTCCGACCGGGATGCAGTACGTGCCCACGGACAGATCCGACGTCCGCAACTGCTCGACCCAGTCGTTGCCCACTGCGCCGGGATGCGCCCACGTCCCGGCACCCTTGATGATCTCCACGGGGTGAGCGTAGTGCTGCGTCCGGCCCGTCACTACCATGACCGACGGAGTAGCCGCCTTGCCGACTTGCAGGGCACTGGACAGAGAGACCGAACGGGAGCCTGTCGTGACCACTGCACTGATCATCGGCGACATCCAGCAGGGCATCACGAGCAACTACCCGTTCGCCAGGCGCGTCGTGCCGCCGCTCACCGAACTGCTGCCGCGTGCCCGCGCGGCCGGTGCGCTCGTGGTGTTCGTGCACTTCGCCTTGCGGAGCAACGGCACCGACCTGCCGCCGGACAACGCACTCTTCAGGACGTTCCACGAAGCCGGGGACACCTTCCATGAGGGATCGGCCGGGACCGAGATCGCTCTGCCGGTCGCCGACGAGGACGTCGTCGTGGTGAAGCGCCGGGCCAGCGCGTTCGCGGGTACGGATCTCGACCTCGTACTCCGCGCGAGCGGCGTCACCTCTCTCGTGATCGCCGGAGTCGCGACCAGCGCGATGGTGGCTGCGACGTGCTACGACGCGGCGGACCGTGGCTACCAGGTGACCGTGCTGCGTGACGGGTGCGCCGACGGTGACGCGGCGATGCACGACTTCTTCATGGATGCCGTCTTCCCCAGCCGGGGATTTGAGGTCATGCCCTGCGCCGGTTGGTACGGAGACCAGGGCTGAACTCGGTCCCGCGCCGGTCGCCGATGACGGCGAGCGGCGCGGGACCGGATCAGGCGCGGGACCGGATCAGGCGCTGAACCGGGCACTGATCGGGAGCCGGATCAGGCCCTGGATCAGGCAGCGAGCAGGAGCCAGCCCCCGAGGCCGCTGCACATGCTCGCGTTGAAGGCGTCGGCACGGAACCCGGCCGGAATCGGTACGCCGGGGCAGATGTACTCGCCGACGCGGGCCAGTTGCTGGTACCAGATGCCGATGCCGCCGCAGCCGGTGCTGATGTGGCCGGTGAGTACGTAACCGGAGGGAATCGGCGAGCCCGCACAGACGTACTGGCCGTCGCGGGCCAGCTCCATGAACCAGGTGTCGATGTTGGCGTTGCAGCCGTTAGCGGTGTGGAGGGTGAGCACGTAGCCGGGGGGAATCGGCGAAGTGGCGCAGATCCAGAGGCCGCTCTGCGCGGGCTGTATGTACCAGGAGCCCGCGCCGTTGCATCCGTTCGCCCCGCGGCTGGTGATCACGTAACCGTCCGGGATGGGCGTGCCGGGGCAGATCCACCCGGAGGCGTCCTGCGCGACGGCGGTGCCCTGCGCCGCCCGGGATGCCTGGGGTGTCCGGGAAGCCTGGGGTGCCTTGGACGTCTGAGGTGCCTTGGACGTCTGAGGTGCCTGGGGCGTCTGAGGTGCCGCGCTGGCCGCACCGGCGGCCGTGCCGGTGAGGACGGCCACCAGCAGCGCGACCACCCCCATCGCTGCGGCGAGTCTGCTCCGTACTGCTACCACCAAGGAACGACCGTGCAGTTGGCGATACTTGAAGTTCACGTCACACCGGTCCAATCGAGTGGTCCACGGGGCGCCGCACGAGGTCCGCGCGGCGCGGGGCCGTGGAGCTGGGCGGGACTGAGGAGCTGAGCGGGGCTGTGGAGCTGAAACGACACCAGCGGGAGCCGCGGGAGCCGAATCACCGGAAGGGATACCCCGTCAACCTGATCGGAACCTGACATGAATGTCCGCCAGTTCCCGGTGTTCCGCGTACATGGTCCGGGCTGCCCCATCGGCCCCCTGCGCTGCTCCTTCGCCACTACCCACCCTGGCCGCCACCGGGTGAGGATGAGAGGCAACGTAGGTTGGGGAGGCAGGAGGGGCTTATGCACTTGCAGCAGGTTGCAGAGTCGGCCGGGGCGGCGGGACAGGGTACCGGGCGGGCGTCCCGGCGGCCCCACGGCACGGTGACGCCTGCCGCACCGGTGGCCACATCGGTGGCCACACCGCCCAGCCCCCAATCGCAATACTCCGTAGGTCAGTTGCAGGGTTCGGCGGGGAACGCGGTCGTGGCCGGGCTGCTCGCGCAGCAGCGGAGCGGGCCCAGCCCCGACGGCGGACAGCAGCGGGCAGCGGGGGCGGAAGCGGGCGTCAGCGTCCAGCGGGCCGCGGTGGACGGGGTCAGCGTCCAGCGGAAGGCGGCAGCGGCGCCGGGCGTCAGCATCCAGCGGGCCGGTACGCGCTCCGGGCCCGGCGGCCGGGCCCCCGCCGGGGAGGAGAGCGAGCAGCGCCGACCGGAGCGGAGCGGGCGTGGCGTCAGCGGGCCGGTCACCGGCCTGGACGTGACCGCCAACTCTTCCGGCATGGCCGGTGGGGCCACCGTCTCCGGGCAGTACACCGACCCCGCCGTCAGCACCAACGCCTCCTACGACCTCGGCGTGGGGGCGCCCGCCGCAGGCGCCGTGGTCGCCGGGTACGGCGCCGTCACCAGCGGGTCCGCCGCGCTCACGGCCCGCCGGGAGCGGAACGCCGCACAGCCCGGCAGCGGGGAGCACCGCGCTGCGAACAGCGAGTACCGGAACGCGGCCGGGGACACCGCGCAGGCCACCTCGAACTTCGCCGGGCAGGTACTCAACGGCGCGGGCGGCGCGATGAACCTCGCCGGTCAGAACCTGGCCCTCTACAACACCGTGCTGGCGGCCGGGGCCGGTGCGGCGCTGCCCGCGGGTGCGATCCAGGCGGGTCGGTACGTACGCAAGGGGCTCCACGCGCACCACCGGGCACGCGAACTCAAGGAGCTGATCATCCGCGAGGAGATCGAGCCCCACCGGGCGCTCCTGGCGGCCCGGGAGCAGGTCGTGGTCCAGAAGCTGTTGATCGCCAAGCTCAACGAGGACCTCTCCGACTGGAAGGGCCAGCTCGCGGCGCTCCGCGCGCAGGCGGAGCAGGACCCGTCGTTCGGCAACACGGACGACATCGCCAACTGGTCACCTCAGCGGCGCGAGTTGGCGAGACAGCTGTACGACATCCAGTACATCGGGCTGCCGGAGATCGAGGGCCACATCAGGAGCGCCCAGCAGGGGCTCGACCAGGCGCTGGCGGACCAGGCCCAGCGGGAGGCGTACAAGACCGCGCTGGACGCCGCCCTTCAGGAGTTGGCGGGAGAGGTGCGGCTCTCCGACAAGGGCAGGACCCGCCCGGTCTCGCTGCGCTCGATCCAGTTGTACGCCCTGTACAAGAACCGGCGGGGCCGGCGGAACAAGCTGGTGCAGGCGGTGTCCGGCGCGGCCGGTGCGTCCGGTTCGGTCGCCGCCCTGGTGTCCGCGGCTGCGGTCGGGGCCGGTGCCACCGCGGGCGCCGCCGCCCTGGCCGCCACCCCGGTCGGCTGGGCGCTCGCCGGCACGGCGGCGGCCACGGGCCTCGGACTCGCCTCGAAGGACGCCTGGCACTACTTCGCCAAGCGCTGGGAGCAGACGGCCGAGAACCACCCCGACGGCCAGGACGACAACACCCTGGAACACCTGGGCGAAACCCTGGCGTTCTGGCGTCATGCCGGACCCAACCGGCGGGAGGAGTACGCCCGGGTCCTGTACGAGTTCTCCGCGGACGGACCGGCCCCGGAGCGGGTCACCGAGGCGCGTCACACGCTGGCGGCCCTGGGACTCGACTGGAACAGGCTGCCCGCGGAACCGCAGGCGGCCATCAAAGAGATCGCCCGCAAGATGGTCTCGAAGTAGCGGGACCGCCGCTGCTGTACCGACCCCGGGGGGTTCCGGCGCCCGAGGTACCGGCCCCTGAGGTACCGGCCCCGGGTTACCCGGCCGGCAGTTCGGTCGCCTCCCGGACGGTGTGGAGGTGGACCAGGACGTCGTACGCCTTGCCGATGGCCAGCTCGGGCGTCTCCGCGTTCGGGAACTCCGTACCGACGAGGCAGGTCGGGCGCGCGACGTCCAGCCAACTGCGGCTGGCAGCAGGGAGCTTGCGCAGGTCCGCGTAGTAGTCCCGGTACCGGACCTGGTCGAGCGTGTACTCGTTCGAGCCGGGTCCGGCCGGACCGACGGTGAACTTCTTCCAGTCGCCGCCGAGGGCCTGGTCCTTGGAGAGGAAGGAGCCCTGGTCGAAGGTGGTGCCGAGGGCGAGGTAGTCCGCACCCAGGCTGTCGTGGAGGAACGAGCCCTGGGTCTTCGGGTACGTCGTCGGGTCGGAGCTGACATAGCCGACGTGGTCGTCGTGGGCCGACAGCAGGATCCTGTCGCCGGTGCGCCGCTGCCACCATTCCGTGGTCTCGGCCATCACCTGGTCGCGGTAGCGCTCCATGGCGGTCAACGACTCCTGGTTGCCCGGGTCGACGGCGAGGAAGGTGTAGGTCTGGGCGATGTTGCGGGCGTTCTGCAGGGCGAAGTCGAAGCTGTCATCACCGGGACGCCCCTGCTGTTCCACCAGGTCGAGCATCTGCTGTGCCCTGGCCGCGTTCTGTTGGCGTTCCGCGAGCGGACGGTTCAGGTAGCCGATGGCGTCGTCGAGCGGGCGCAGGCCGGTGAGGAGTTCGTTCAGGCGCGGCAGGGACTCCGGGTGGGTCCGCCCGACGTAGTCGGTGACCGCGTCGAAGACGCGCCCGTCGAGCCTGGGGGCGCCGATGTCGTCACCCATGAAGTGGACGGGACGGTCGGGGTGTTGGCGGTTGTGGTCGCGCATCCACCGCACGAGGGTCACGAACTCCTCGCGGTCCCAGGGAGACCCGGCCATCACCTCGTGCACGACCTGCCGGGCGTCGTCGCCTCCGGTGTCAGCGCCGCCGCCGGCACTGCCGTGCTGGACGTAGTCGTCGATCTGTAGCCCCGCCGACCAGCTGATCTCCAGGGCGAAGGTGGTGAATCCCTTCTTCTCGACGAGGTAGCGGAACAGCCGGTCCTTCAGCGCGAAGAACTCGTGCGAGCCGTGCGTGGCCTCCCCCACACCGACCACCTTGGCGTCGCCGACCGTCACCCCGAGGGCGCGCAGGTCGGCCGTGCCGGTGCCCGGCTCGGCCGACCGCAGCGGGTGGGCGATCCGGTCCAGCGCGCCGACCGGGGTCTGCGTCTGGGTCTGGGGCTGGGTGTGCGTCGGGCCCGATACGGGCGCCGCCGGTGACGACGCGTACGCGGCCGTCGCCGGGGCCAGCGTCGCGGCCAGGGCGATAGCCGCTGCCACGAGCCGCGTCCTGTTGCCGATCATGTGTGATCACTCCTCATCGCATGGAACAGCGAGTGCAAGGAACAGCGAGTGCTGTCGAAATGATCTTCACGCGCGCACCGGCCCGGACACACTGGTGCAGACCCCACGGTTCCCCCCGGGGGCAGCCCCAGGACCAGGGCTGATCCGGGACCCCCGCTCTGCTGGACCCGACCCGCCAGGCAGACTCGACGGAACACGAAGAGGGGAGGCCCACATGTCCGAGGAGCCGAGGTCGGGTCAGAAGGACAGCGCCGATCACGCGGCAGCACACCGCGAGCCGTCCGGAACGCCGGTCGACGTGACGCCGGACAGCGGGACGCCGGGCGACGTGACGCCGGACAGCGGGACGCCGGGCGGTGAGAGCGAACGGGCCCAGGTGGCCGCGTTCCGGAGCGCGCTGGGGCTGGAGTCGCTCATCGACGTCCACACCCACTTCATGCCCGAGCGGGTACTGGCGAAGGTGTGGGCGTATTTCGACGCGGCCGGGCCGCTCGTGGGCCGGGCCTGGCCGATCACGTACCGGGAAGAGGAGGAGCGCCGCATCGAGCTGCTGCGCGGCTTCGGGGTCCGGGCGTTCACGTCCATGCTCTACCCGCACAAGCCGGGCATGGCCCGGTGGCTCAACGACTGGGCCGCCGACTTCGCCGCGCGGGTGCCGGACTGTCTGCACACGGCCACGTTCTTCGCCGAACCGGGCGCCTCCGACGACGTACGGCACGCACTGGACCAGGGCGCGCGGGTCTTCAAGTGCCACCTCCAGGTCGGCGGCTACGACCCCAACGACCCGTTGCTCGACGACGTCTGGGGACAGCTGGCCGACAGCGGGACACCGGTGGTGACGCACTGCGGTTCCGGGCCGGTGCCCGGCGCCTTCACCGGCCCGGGGCCGATCGGCGAGCTGCTCAAGCGGCACCCACGGCTGCGGCTGGTCGTCGCCCACCTCGGGATGCCCGAGTACGAGGGCTTCCTCGACCTCGCCGAACGCCACGAGGACGTCATGCTGGACACCACCATGGCGTTCACCCCGTTCGTCGAGGCATCGGACCCGTTCCCCCCGGCGGCGCTCCCCCGGCTGGCCGCCCTGCGGGACCGCGTGCTGCTCGGCACGGACTTCCCCAACATCCCCTACTCGTACGCCGATGCCCTGCACGCGCTGGAACGCACCGGGCTGGGCGACGACTGGCTGCGCGCGGTCTGCCACGACAACGCGGCCCGCTTGTTCGGTCTGTGAGGACGCGGGCCCGGGAGGGGCTTTCTCTCTCCCGCCGCGCTTACGGGGTCCGGGTCAGGGCGCGCAGGGCGTCGACCCGTTGGTGTACGTGGTGCGCTACCGCCGATGCGGCCGGTTCGGGTGGGGTCGGCGTACCGGGGCGGCAGGTGCGGCAGAGACCGTCGGGGAGTGCTTCGGGGCGGCCGGGGTTGCCGCACTTGGTGCATTCCACCAGCAGGCGCGGCGGTGTGACTGTGGTGGTGTTGGTGGTGGGCCGGTGTGGTGGCTTCTTGTCCGTGAGCCTGCGGCGGACGAAGCCCCGGGGCGAGATGATCGGTTCGGTGGGGAGTCCTGCGGTGAGGGCCTGGACGAGGTGGGCGGGCGTGGCGCCGCGCTCCAGCCACTCCTGTGCGAGACCTTCCAGGGTTGCGCAGTCGGCAGCCGAGAGGGCTAACCGGGGGTCGGTGCAGCCGAGTTGGGACAGTGCGTCGTACGCGGGCGAGGGGCGGCCGGGGTGTGGTGCCGGGTCCGGTGCCGGGTCTGATGCAGGGTCTGGTTCCGGCTGCTGCGGTACGGCGGGCGGCGCGGGCGCGGGGGGCGCGGGGCTCGCCGATACCTGCGTCTCGGACGGGGATCGGCCGTCCTCGGCGGCAAGGAAGGTGGTCCACCACTCGTTGTCGCGTGCGGTCCGCGACCAGAACGTGCGGAAGACCCAGCGGACTTGGTCGCCGTCTCCGGCCAGGCGGCGGATGCGCCGCAGGTATCCGGCGACGGACAGCGCCGTGAGGGCCGTGCTGACAGCTTGCTGCCCGTAGCGCGGGAGTTGCCGGGCGAGGGTCTTGACCGTCATCGCCGCGCCCTCGGGCAGCCGGTCGATGAACGCGGCGATGTACCGCTCACGCTCGGGCAGAAGCAGGAAGTCGTCCGTACGCCGGGGAGCCTGGTCCGGAGCGGACCGCTTGCCGTAGCCGGGAGCTGCCATCGGATGAACGATGGAGGGTACGGATGATGCGGATGCGGGCGCGCGCAGGGCGGCGCTAAAATTCTCGGTAGCCACGGGATCGTCCTGTTCGATCTTGGGGTGAGACCCCGGCTCGGTGCTTGTAACACCGCGTCGGGGTCGTTCAGTTGGTTCGTCGCTGCACCGTAAGCAGCCGCGCCCGCGCGCCGCAAGCCGGTCCGGATTAGTCGTACTTACCCGCCGTTACGGGGGTCGGGAGGGGTGGGAAGGACTTCCCCCAACCCCTACCCACCCTTCTCCGGTAAGGGAAGAAGCTCGAATCCCGGGGCTCGCGTCCCGACGCCCGGAACCCGGAACCCGAGCTTCGGGCGCTCGTACCCCGTACGTGTCTGAGAACTTCCCCCGAAGGAGTGGCCGGACCGTCCCGGGTCCCGGATCCCGAGGCTCAAGCTCCGAGCATCGGCGGCCCGGCGGCCCCCTCCCTGCCCCTGTCCCCCCCTGCCCCCGTACCCCCTCAGTCCGTCACGAACGGCCGCCGAACTGCCAGTCGTGCACCTCGATGTGGGCGTACCGGTCCGCAGGCAGGACGGCCCGCGCCCGGTCCCGGTCCGGGGCCCGTACCAGCACCGCCGTACCGAGCCAGGTGGCACCGTCGTCGGACAGCAGCGGCCCGTACGCGATCAACTCGTCCCGATCCGGCAGCACATCGAGGTCAGCGAGGTCAGCGAGGCTGACGACATCGGCGGGCTCGCTCGCGCCGAGTCCCATCACCAGGTACCGGTTGCCCTCGGTGTGTCCGCCGGGGAAGTCCCACATGGTTCGGCCGAGCAGATTGCGCCACCGGCGCAGCATCACATCGCGGTACACGCCCGCCTGGTAACCGGGCTCGTCGAAGGCGAACGCACGGGCGGCGGCGACATCCGGCAGGTCGACGATGTGCAGGCTGCCGGTGGGCACTTCGCGGTCGCTGGTGAGGGTCGGACCACGGGCGATCATCTCCGCGTCGTACTGGTCCATGTACGACCAGTGCTCCTCCAGCAGTTCATGACGCAGCGCGAGTGAGGCGGAGCGGTCGCGGTGGTAGCAGAAGAACTCCATGCCCACAGTTTCCACCACCGATCACCGGGGTGCGGGAGCGGCTGCCCAGCGTTGGAGAATCCCCGTCCCTGCCCGTGAGCAGGGCCGATATCGAAAGGTGCGGCGGTCGACACGGGCATGCTTCGGACACCGAACTGTCCGGACCGCGTTCCAACCCCGCACCGATCAGAAGTACTTCGGACGTGGGGCGACTCTTCAGATCTACGATGACGCCACTTGTCGGCGATTTGAGGGGAGTTGACATTGAGTGAGGATCTCGGAGCCGTCGCCGTCACGGCGGGAGTCAACGCGCTGGCCGGGCTCATCAGCCGGGTGCCCTGGTCGGAGATCGGTGGGCGGGTCGTGGGGGTACTGACCCGGCGCGGCCGTGCTGTCGATCCGCGCCTGGCACGGGCCCTGGACGGCGAACCGGACGCAGAGCCGGGCGGAGAGCCAGGCGAGCCAGACGGAGAGCCCGGAGGAGAGCCCGGCGAGAGCGCGCGCTCGTTGCGGCTGGCCGCCGCGCTGACACAGGTGCTGCCGCCGGAGGACCTGGCCGTCGTCACCCGCGAGCTGGAGGCCCTGGGCCACCGTACGGAGATCACGCTGAACGGCGGGAAGAACGCCGTACACACCGGTTCGGGCGACCAGAACGTGACGTTCAACTGATGGCGGACGACGGGGAGGACCACCGCGCTCAGCACCGTACGAGCGTCGATCCGGAAGGCGGGAACAACGCCATCCATACCGGGTCCGGCCGCCAGTACATCAGGTTCGGCGGGCCCTGGGCACAGGCCGTCGCGCTGGTAGCGGTGGTGGCCGGGGTCGTGCTCGGTACGGTGATGATGCCCAAGGCGTCGGCGAGTCAACACGGCCTGTACATCGTGATGTTGGTGCTGTGCGCGATCGCCGGCGGGGTCTGCCTCTGGTCCGCCTGCAACGGGGCGGGCAAGAGGCCCGCCTCATTCATCTGGCTGATCGCCATCACCGTCGTCAGCGCCGCACTCGCGGCGGGCCAGTACATGCTGCTGGCCGCCCACGGCGAGCTCGCCTCGACCGCGCAGGTCCGGAACACGCGGCCACTGGCCGACGGGGGCCGCACCGAGGTGGACATCGACTCGGCCGCGCCGCGTTCCCACGTACGCATACACGTCATGCTGCCCGACCGGTCCAGCACCTCCATGTGCCACGCGGAGACGACCGTCTCGCTGGCACCCGTCGTGGACGGCACCCAGCTGGATGCGGAGGCGATCACGCTGAAGAACGGCGGGACCGGCGACATCGACCTGCACGGCGCCCGGGACCACATCGGGTTGAAGGCGGTGATCGATTCGAAGAAGGGCTGCCTGACGTACCTCCAGATCGAGTCAGCCGTACTGCACGACGAGGATTGGTGGCTGCTGTGAAACGGAAACTGTTCGCTGCCGCCCTGACGGGAAGCGCGCTGGTCACCCTGGCGGCCGTCTCCGGATGCGGGTCGGATTCATGGCCCACGGGGGACTCCGTGGAGATCGGGGTGAAGAGCGACCAGCCGGGCACGGGCTTCATGGGCGACTATCCGCCCCGCTCCGGATTCGACATCAAGGTTGCCCAGGTGGCGGCCGACGCGCTCGGCAAGAAGCCCGACTTCAAGAGTGTGCCGTCGGAGGACCGTCAGACGGATCTGGACGAGAAGCACCCCACGGTCGACCTCGTCGTTGCCACGTACTCGATCAACAACGAGCGTCTGAAGGGCAGCAACGGTCTGCCCGCGCACGACTTCGCCGGACCGTACGCCATTACCTACCAGGGCTTCCTCGTGAAGAAGGGCGGCCCACCGATCAAGCGGGCCGACTACTTCAAGGGCAGGCCGGTCTGCGCCTGGCAGGGCACCACCTCCTACGAGACGCTGAAGCAGGGTGTGCCGGGTGTGAACGCGATGTCGAAACCCACGGCCAAGCAGTGCATCGAGGAACTGGAGAGCGGACGCGTCGACGCCGTCTCCACCGACCAGCTGCTGCTCTACGGGTTCACCCACGTCCACCGCGACCTGGAGGTCGTCAAATCGGTGACGGTCGGAGACGCCCAGTACTACGGCGTCGGAATTCCCCGAGGGCATCGCGGAGCGTGCAACAAGATCAAGGACGCCCTCAAGAAGTACGTGAACTCGACCGGCTGGTCACAGGACTTCAAGACCGAGCTGCCGGACGCCACCGCCATCGCCGCCGAACCGAACTGGGAGGTCGATTTCAAGCCCACCGACGCCCAGATCGACACGTACTCGTGCCGGGACGGGGTGTAGGCCGGTCCAGGCCGGGGGCAGTCTTCCTGCCGCTGCGCTCCACCAACCAGGCGGCAGTCGGCCTCTCAGGGCGCTGAACACCGCGCCCGCCCCGATACAGCGGCCGGGTGTCCGCCCACGCGCACTACAAGCGGACACCCGGCCTGTCCATGGCCCCCTGAACAGCAGATACTTACGGGTACTTACGGGTACTTGCGGCTACTTCTGCTTCACCGAGTCGAGGTGGGCGAAGACCACGACGTTGTCCTCGTAGTCCTGGGCACCTCTGTCGTACGCGCCACCGCAGGTGATCACCCGCAGCTGGGCGTCGGGGGTGTCGCCGTAGACGCGGTCGTTCGGGAAGTCCGCCTTGCTGAAGGTCTCGACCGAGTCGACCTTGAAGCTGGCGACGGTCCCGTCCTGCCGGGTGACGTTCACGTAGCTCCCCGGCTTCAGGTCGCGGAGCAGCAGGAACACGGCCGGGCCGGTCTTGGTGTCGACGTGGCCCGCGACGATCGCCGCGCCGCGCTCGCCGGGGGTGGCGCCGCCCCGGTACCAGCCGACCATGTTGGTGTTGTCGACGGGCGGCGGGTTCAGCGCACCGGACTCGCCGATGTCCAGTGGCGTGAAGGGCGCGTTGACGGCGATGGCCGGGATCGAGAGCCGCGTCGGGTCGGAGGGTGGCAGCGGGGCCACCGCGGTGGGGGTCGCCGTCGGGGGCGCGGCCGACACGGCAGCCGCGGGCCGGGGCAGCGACTTGGCGTCGTCGGCCGGGGTACCGAGGGAGTTGAAGAGCAGCAGCCCACCCGCCGCCACGGCCACGGCGGGCCACAGCAGCGCGCGGTGCAGCGGCGCTCGCTTCTTCGATGACGTCTGAGGCTGGTGGTGCGAGGGATCCGGGTGGGGCGAGGGAGTCTTCTCGGCGGCCATGGGTGGTGCCTTTCGAAACCGGTGGGTCAGCAACGTGCGCACAGATACGGGGTGTTGGTGACCGCCGCGGCCACCGCCCTGGTGGGCGGTGGCCTCGTCGGCACTGGGTCTACCGACCTGGTGCGCTCACACGCGCGCACCAGGTCCTACGGGGTACTACGGGGTGCTACGGGGTGCTAGGGGTGCTGCGGGTGGTGCCGCTGGTCAGGCCGCCGAGAAGCCGGAGACGTTACGGCGACGGCGCACCATGTACACGCCCGCGCCGAGACCGCCGAGCAGCAGCACCGAACCGGCGGCCAGGCTGCCGTTGGTCACTGCGGTGCCACCGCCACCGGTGTGCATGCCACCGTGCGGACGGCGACCGTGGTCGTCATCCCGGCCGTGGTCGTCGTCACGCCCGTGGTCGTCACCCTTCCAGGAGCCGTCGCGGTCCATGCCGGCGGCCGAACCGCCGTCGTCGCCCGTGGTCAGCGCCGTGTTCATGGCGAGGGCGCCACCGCCGGTGTGCATCCCACCGTGCGGACGGCCGTGGTCGTCGTCACCACGACCGTGGTCGTCGCCACGGCCGTGGTCGTCGCCACGGCCGTGGTCGTCACCCCGACCGTCGTCACCCATCGTCATGGCGAGGGCGCCACCACCCGTGTGCATCCCACCGTGCGGACGGCCGTGGTCGTCGTCACCACGACCGTGGTCATCGTCCCGACCGTGGTCGTCGCCACGCCCGTGGTCGTCACCCCGACCGTCATCACCCATGGTCATGGCGAGAGCGCCACCACCGGTGTGCATGCCACCGTGCGGACGACGCCCGTGGTCATCGTCCCGACCGTGGTCGTCACCCCGGCCGTGGTCGTCGCCACGCCCGTCGTCACCCATCGTCATGGCGAGGGCGCCACCACCCGTGTGCATCCCACCGTGCGGACGACGCCCGTGGTCATCGTCCCGACCGTGGTCGTCACCGCGACCGTGGTCGTCACCCCGACCGTCATCACCCATCGTCATGGCGAGAGCGCCACCACCCGTGTGCATCCCACCGTGCGGACGACCGTGGTCGTGGTCGCCACGCCCGTGGTCACCCCGGCCGTGGTCGTCGCCGCGGCCGTGGTCACCGCGGTCCGCCTGGCCCTCGTCACCCTTGTCCGTACCGCCGTCCTGCCCCTGGTTGTCACCCGTGGTCATGGCGAGAGCGCCACCACCCGTGTGCATCCCACCGTGCGGACGGCCGTGGTCGTCGTCACCACGACCGTGGTCGTCGCCGCGCCCGTGGTCGTCGCCCCGGCCGTGGTCGTCACCGTTGTTGTCGTGGTGGTCGCCGCTGACGGAGGAGCCGGCGCCGATGGCCGGGACTGCGGACAAGGACATGGCGTACGCGGCGGGGGTGGTGATGGCCAGGGCCGCGGTGACAGCGGCCGAGGCGAGGAAAGTGCGGGTAATACGGGCAGTGCGCATGAGAAATGGTTCCTTCCGACGCAACTGCGAAGGCTGACACTTCGTCGGCTCATCGATTCACAGTGGCGCCGTCATCACCATCAGCCGGAATCTGACGCCCCACCATCGGAGACCTGGGCATCCGAGTGACGACGTGGGCTCAACGGGTGTCGAACCCCTGGATATTCACTCGTTGGACGGCACGTCGCTCCCCACTCATGGCGGCACCTTGCGGTAGTGACGGCCCGTCGGACCGCCCGCGACCCGCACCCGATCGCCGAACCCGACCCGCTGCCGCCCCGGGGGCAGAGGCACGGAACCGGCCGCGTCGGGGCGTACCGACGGGCCCACCGGAGAGCGCTCTCCACCCCGCCCCAACTACAGTGTGCGTCCATGAGCAGAGAGTCCGCGGCCCCGTCCGCCATGCCGACCCTGGAAGACGTGGCGCGTGCGGCGGGGGTCTCCCGTGCGACCGTCTCCCGCGTCGTCAACGGCATCCGCAACGTCGACCCCGCGATCCAGCAGGCCGTCCGCGACGCCGTGGCCGCGACCGGGTACACGCCGAACAGAGCCGCCCGGTCCCTGGTGACCCGGCGCGCCGAGACCATCGCGCTCGTGGTGTCGGGGGCCGGGGACGCCTCGGAGGAGGAGCAGAACGCCTTCGCCTCGGGCGTGTTCGCCGATCCGTTCTTCGGGCGGGTGGCCGCCGGGGTGGTCGGATACCTGAGGCCGCGCTCCATGCACCCCGTGCTGATGTTCGCCGAGACCTCCGCCGCCCGTGCCCAGGTCGTCAGCTACCTGCGGCAGGGCAGCGCCGACGGAGCGCTGATCGTGTCCACCCATGCCGAGGACCCGCTGCCCGGGATGATCGCGGCGGCCGGACTGCCCGCCGTCCTGTTCGCACGGCCCGCCGAGGCCGTACCGATCAGCTACGTGGACCTCGCCCACCAGGACGGGGCCGCACTGGCCGCCGACCATCTGCTGGCCCGCGGCTGCCGGCGGCCGGTGACGATCGCGGGTCCCCAGGACGTGCCCGCCGGACGCCAGCGGCTGGCCGGGTTCCAGGAGTCCATGTCCCGGCAGGGCCACCCGTCCGTACCGGTCGCCGAGGGCGGCTTCACGCTGCACAGCGGGGCCGAGGCGATGGCCCGGCTGCTGGCCGAACACCCGGACCTCGACGGGGTGTTCGCGGCCAACGACCTGATGGCGCAGGGCGCGTGCCAGGTACTGCGGGAGCACGGCAGGCAGGTCCCCGCCGACGTCGCCGTGGTCGGCTTCGACGACAGCTCGGTGGCGGCGGCCTGCCGCCCCCCGCTGACCACCGTGCGGCAGCCGGTCGAGGAAATGGCGGCGGAGATGGCCCGGCTGCTCCAGGAACGCATCGAGCACCCGGGCCGGGAGGTCACGTCGGTGGTCTTCCAACCCCGGCTGGTGGTACGGGAATCGGCCTGACTGGCGTGAGTACCGCCGCAGGAGAACAAGCGGGGAAACAAGTCGGAGGGCAAGCAGGAGAGCAAGCAGGGGGACGACAGCACGACCAGTCGCGTACGGGCACGGCAAGGCGCCGGCCCCCGGAGTCAGGTCCGGGAGCCGGCGCCGTCGTGCCCGTACCCCTCTGACGGGCACGGTCTTCGGACGCTTCCGCCCGCCCGCCCACTCCCCCGCCCGCGACGGGCGATACGGAGCGGGGCTGCCGGTCCGGCGGAAGCGTCCAGCTCAGCCGTAGATGCCGAATTCGTACAGCGAGTACCCGTAGCCGGTGCCCCGCGCGGTCCCCAGCATCCGGACGTACCGGCCCGTGCCGTTCACGTCGAGGTCGTCGATGTTGCCGTTGCCGTCCGTCACGGACGTGACCGTGGTCCAGTTCGTGCCGTCGTCCGAGGTCTGGATCTCGTACCCCTTGGCGTACGCCGGCTCCCAGGCCAACTGCACGTGCGTGAAGGTGGTGCGGGTCCCCAGGTCGACCTGGAGCCACTGCGGGTCGCTCCAGTCACTGGCCCACCGGGTGTCGAACTTGCCGTCCACGGCGTTGGCCGGACCGCACGGGCAGCCGCCCGTCGGGTCGGTCTGGAAGGACGAAGCGGTGGCGCTCCTGCCCAGGGCCACGTTCGTACCGTTCGGCTTCGGCGCCACCACCCGCAGCGACCTGGTCTCGATGCCGACGTTGCCCCGGCCGTCCGTGGCCTTCACGTAGACCTTGTAGACCCCCACCTTGTCGGGCGCCTTCGCGGTGAGCGTGCCGTCGCCGTTGTCCGTGCTGCCGACCGGGACGAGCCCCTTGTCCTGGTCGATGTAGTTGCTGCTGAAGAGCACCTGGTACGTGATCCGGTCACCGTCCGGATCGGTGGTCCTCGTGCTGATCCGTACGTCACTGCCGGCGGCGACACCGCTGGTGGCGTCGGCGACGGTCATGTCCGTGATCACCGGCGGGGTGTTGTCGCCCGAGGTGTTGCCCCCGTACGCCTTCTTCACCGCGTAGTACGACAGCCGCTTCTGGCCGTCGGGCACCAGGTTGAACCAGACGCCGCCGAAGTCGTCCTCGGTGCCGTAGTGGAACATCGTGGCGCCGAGCGCGACCCCCCGGTGACCGGTGACGCAGTCCCACGCCTTGGTGTAGCCCGCGGCCTTCTGCACATCGGTGGGCTCGTCGGGGACACCGTTCGCGTCGTCGGGCACCTCCCACTCGCCCGCCGGGCCGGTCTCGGTCACGATGTACGGCTTGTCGTAACCGCCCTGCTCCCAGTCCGACTTGACGTTGCAGACCGCGTTGTACGCGTTCACCGCGTAGAGGTCGAGGTCGGGGGCATTCCGCTTGTAGTAGGGCCAGGCGCCCGTCCACGCGTCGGTCGAGGTGACCGGGTGGTCGGGATCGACCTGGTGGATCCTCTTCGCGATGTCGTTGACGAAGCTGGTGTAGGCGTTGCGCTGGGCCTCCAACTCGTCGCCGCTGTAACAGTTCTGGAGGCCGAGCGTCGACTCGTTGCCGACGTTCCACATCAGTACGCCCGGGTTGTCCTTGTAGGTGTCGACCCACTTCGGGAACTCGGCGAGCATGTCGTTCTTGTACGTGGTGTCGGTCAGGTAGTTGACGCAGCCGCCGCTGCCCGGACCGCCGCCCGGCTGGAGCCAGAAACCGGCGATGACCTTGACGCCGTTGGCCGCAGCCGCGTCGAACAGCGGCTTGCTCGTCGCGTCCGTACCCCAGGTGCGGACGGTGTTGACGCCCATGGACGCCACGTCGGGCATGTCCTTGGCCGCGTCGTTGACGGACGGGCCCCAGGTCAGGCCTTTGACCGTGTACGGCGCACCGTCCACCGTCAGCGACCAGTCGCCCTGCGAGCCGGTCACCTTCACTACGCTCCCGGCCGCGTGCGCCGAGGGTGCCTGGAGGGCGATCAGGGCGCCGGTGAGCAGGGCCGCTGCGGCGAACGGTGCGACGGCGCGTCTCGCCGTGCGGGTGGGGGGATGGGGCATGGTGCTCTCCTTCTGCGGCCGTCCGACGGCCGTCCGACGGCCCCCTCTGGTGGCCGTCGGACGACCGTCCGATGGCCTCTGGTGGTCGGTGCGTGGAGTGGGGGGAGGCTCGGGGAAAAGGGGTGGGTCGGCCGCGGCGGCCGGGTTGGCCGCTGCGGCCAATACCCGTTCTGGCTAAGGGAGTTCGTAGTTCTCGTCGAGTGCGGCGCCCGCGTCCGGGTTGGTCTCGTCGTAGCCCCGCGCGTCGCACTGCAGACCGCCGTTGACGCAGTGCGTGACCAGGGCCTGGAGCGTGGCCGCGTCCCACCCGTCGAAGAAGTCGTAGTGGAACGAGAAACCGGCTCCGCTGGCCAGCTTCACCTGCGACATGTCCCCGTTGACGGGCCAGGCCATCTTGAACTCGATCATCGGCAGCGCGACCGGGTGGTCCGCCGGGCAGCCGTTGTAGTTGTTGCCCGAGGCCACCGGGTACGCCATGTGGCTCTTGTGGTCCGGGGTGTCCAGGTGGATCCCGTCCCAGCAACTGGGCGCCTGTAGCCGGATGTTGAGCTGCGTGTCCTCGGTGTCCGGGCAGCTCACCGGGAAGTCGAAGTTGTGGTACTGCGTCCCGCACTCCCAGCCCTCGACCGTGCCCTTGAGGTTCTTGAACTCGTCCTCGGTCTGCATGGGGTTGCCGACGAGGAACCGCAGCCCCTTGGGGAACGGCCGGACGCTGGTGTAGTCGGTGACCCCCGACTTGTAGTAGATCGTCTGCGGGCCGACGGGGAGGATCTTCTCGGTCCCGTTGTAGAGGCTCGGCATCCAGTACGCCGACTTGTCACCGGGCGCCAGACACGTGGTGTCGCCCTGATCGAGTGAGGCCGTGGTGGTGTTCGCGTCCGTGCCGGTGTTGCCCATGAAGGTGTGGTCGTGGGACTTGCCGGGCTGACCGGGGAAGACGATCGGGTCGTCGGGTGCGGTGTGGTTCGGGGAGCACTTCGCCTGGAACTCGTGGAAGTACCGGTGCGGCGGATCGTCCGTCGACGGCACGACGCCGGTCACCGGCGGGTCGGCCATGATGTAGCCGTCCCCGTCCGGGTCGTCGCCGGACGCCTTGGTGGACACCCCCATTCCAGGCATTCCAGCCATGCCGGTCGCGGCGTGCACAGCGTGCGGGGCGGGCGCCCCGGTGGAAGCGTTCGCCGTCATGGCGACACCGCCGATGCCGACCGTGGTCAGCGCCAGCGAGGTGAACAGAAGCAGTCCGGTGAGCGTTCTCGATCTCCGTGGCATGGAGACCTCCTCCTGCGTCAGAGCGGGATGTGGGGGTGAGGGCGCGGAACGAGAGGGGCGAGAGAGCGGAACTGGAGCCGGGAGAGCGCTCTCCCGGATTCGGAGTGTTCCGCTCCTGACAAGACCGTGTCAATAGCTCGTTAACGGCAGGAGGGACGGCCCGTCCGCCCGAACTGCCCTGGCAACACTGGGGCGTTCAGCGGGTGAAGGCGGCGCGTCCGACGTCAGGGGCCGATTGGGGCCGTCGGCTGAACGCGGCGACCCCGGGCGCCGGTCCGGTCGGACGGTGAGACCTATTTTTTCGCCGCCGTGCCACATCCGCAGCTCCGGGCCGCCCTCAGGCGGTGCGGCGACGGGCAAGCCAGGACGCCCGGCACCCTCCCGCCGGCGCTATCGGTTGACTGCTCTCGTACGCCGCTCCCGAGAGGATGTTCTGTCCGCCTTGCCTGGACACGCCTCACCCAGGGGGTCAACCCCGCAATTGGAGAGCAACTGTCAGTGCCGGACGTTAGGTTGGGACTTGATCGTCGCCGACCCCGGGGCACGGGGCCCTGCCGGGAAAGGCAGCGGTCAGGAAGGACCGCCATGACCGAACGGTCCGCTACGGGGGACATGACCTGCCCTTACCGTCGTATCGGGGAAGACCCGGCGCGCGGGGGCTGGAGACTGGAGAGACTCACAGGCAGGGAGAAGGAGGTTCTCCTCCTACTGGGGTCAGGACTGGGCAACCGAGATCTGGCAAGGGAGTTGGGTATCGCGGAGCGCACAGTGAAGGCGCACATCGCGCGGATCGTGGAGAAGCTGGGGCAGCAGTCGCGCTTGCAGGCCGCTGTGCTCTCCGTTGTTGCCCATGATCTGCTGTGCGCCGACCCGTATTGCACGCGCCACCAGAAGCTTCGCACCAGTGCACGGGAGCCCAGTACCGCTTGACCAGAAGGGGAGCTGTCCTTTGGGGCAGTGCCCTTTGGGACGTCGCGGACGGGTAGCCACTACCTCTATGTTCGTTGCTCCGGGGCGCCCGGGATGACGTTCACCATAGGGGGCGGGAGTCAGACGTCATCGGGTCCGAGGCACTTCGAATACTTCTTGATCGGCTTGACCATCTTGCTCAGGTCGATCAGGACGCCGTCGATGGCGGCGACGTGATCGGAGATCACTGCTTCCACAGCGGGGTTGCGCCCGTAGGTGACGATCACCTTCTTGCCGCCGACGCTTTGCCCGTCCCGGAAAACCCAGTCCACGCCGTTGACGCTCACACAGGCGTCAACCGTCGGGGCCGGCGGTTTGAGGCCACAGCGCAGCACCACTGCGCTGTCTCCCCATACGGCAACCCCCGGGCGGCCGGTGAACGTCAGCTCCTGCCCGGCAAGCCGGTGCGGATAGCGGTGAGAAGCCTGCTCACAGGCGGGTGACCCCCCGCCGGGCGCGGCTGCGACGTCGTACTCGGGCAAGCTCCACTCACGCACCGCCAGCGCACCAATGACCAGGGCGCTGACCGCTGTCACAGAGATGACCATTCGCGTCCGAGAAACACGCACCACAGAGGGGGAACCTTTCATGAACAAGACAGCCCGCATGCTCGTTCTCGCCGGGGCAGCCACCGCCGTACTGACGGCCGGTGCCGCACCGGCCATCGCTGGAGAGGCCAGGACTACCGGAAGCTACACCAACGTCCGCCTCGCCAAGGTATGGGGCACTCCCAAGGGAAAGGACCAGTGCATTTCCACGAGCGGCTCTGTACTGGTGCTGCGGGGGTGCGGCAAGGGGTCGGAGCAGCGGTGGACTCTGAAGGGCAGCAAGGGTCTGTACACGATGAAGAACAAGAAGTCGGGCAAGTGTGCCGGGGTTGCTTCCACCAAGTCCGGCACGGTCGTCAAGCAGTACAGCTGCAACGGCTCTTCCAAGAACCAGAAGTGGGTTCTGAGCGGTAGCACGATCATCAGCAAGCCGTCGGGGAAGGCCCTTACTGCCGAGACCAGCAAGAGTGGCCGGAAGCTGACCATCACCACGCGTGGTAGCAGCAACAGCAAGCGCATCAAGCAGGAGTGGGGAACCAAGTAGCCCCAGCAGAACCGCAGCGGGAGGTTCCACCGGGTGCTACCCGGTGGAACCTCTTGCAGTTGAGGCCGGCCTACTTCGCCGCGTTCATCGATGCCCTGTCAATTTTGGCAACTGGCACAAGACGCCCGTACGAGAGTGCACAGGCGGCGAGCGCAGCGGGGATCTGGAGGGTGAACAGGCCGAGGGTCAGCGTGATGAAGCCGTAGTCGACTGCTTCACCGAAGCCGTCGCCAAGAGAGGTGGCGACGGACACCACCAGCAGCACCACGGTGTACACGGTGGCATCGAGGACGGCGGTACGCCACTGAGAGAGCGCCGGCAGCCACAGGCGGGCGACGCTCAGCACGATGACAGCACAGAGCGCAAAGAGAAGCGCATCAGCGCCATAGAAATCAGCCAGGTCGCCGAAGGTGTGCCCGGATGCGATGAGCATGAGAAAGCCCACGACCGCCTGAACGGCCAGCGAGGCCAGAGTGACGGTTGCCGCATAGGCCACGGCTCGGCGCCACGGTGTGATCACGGGCTTCCCCCTTGTGCTTCGGGAGGGGTCGGCAGGTTCACCGCCCGCTCCCTGTCAGTGTCCCACCAGCACCACAGTGCGGTATTCGTGGGGGCTCAGTAGCCGCCATTGTTGCTGAGCGTACCCAGCTCGCATGCACCCTTGTACAGGCACTTGATGGAGCCCATTTTCGAACGGTGCACTGTCTTGGTGCTGTGCTTCGTGCCGCTGGTGTAGCCGTAGATGTACATCTCGTTGTCGGGGGCCTGCTTGTACTTGCCCGAGACGTAGAAGTCACCGTTGCGGGCAAGCCGGGCGTCGTAGAAGGCGCCGATGCCGCCGTACTTGCAGAACGGGTCGGTGGCTTCGATGTCGGCGTGCACCGCACGGGTCTTGCCGTCGAACCTCGTTTTGGTGCGGAAGTCGATCTTCTTGGCGCTGGCATGTTTGGTCGCCACGAGCTTGCCTGTCTTGGTGGAGTAGACGCGGCTCTTGCCCGTACTGGGGAACAGGTCGTACGAAGACTTCGTCCAGTACACAACGCCCTTCAATTTGGCGCGGTATGAGGGGCCGTCGACCTTGCTGCTGAAACCGCGGTTATCGCCCGCGTACTTGTATCCGCCTGCGTACGTACAGCCGGACAGTTTCTTGTACTTGGCAGGGACGTACGCCCACTTCTGCCGGATGAAGGAACGCCAGACGACGGCCGTCTTCGTGTACTTCTTCGCTTGCGTCTCGGCCTGGGCAGCGGTGGCCTCGAGTGTCTCCGTATCGGAACCCTTCGGCACCGTGACCGTCAGACCCCAAGTGCCGGTCTTCCCAGTGATCTGGTAATCGATGACCGAGCCCGGCTTCACATGCGTATCCCTCATGCTGTGCCCAGCTGTGGCAGCGACCAGCCTGTCGTTCTTGTACACCTCGTAAGCACCGCCCAGGTCAGGCCAGGACAGATCCACGAAGTGCGAGTTCGCGGCCCATGCGGCCCGCTCCTGCTTCGTCGGAGAGGAAGCGAGCGTCATACCTGCCAGCACCGCCCCCGTCCCCGGCCGGGAAAGGACCTGCAGGGAAGGCACCGAGGCGGACAACCCGTCGCGTTCCTGCGGTCCAGTCTCGGTGGCGCCGTTGAACTTCCCGGTCTCGGTGTTCAGGACGAACGCAGCTGAGGGAGCACTGGAGATGCTCGGAGTAGCGTTTGCGTCGGCGGCGCTGCTCGCTATTACGGCCAGTGGGATCACTGCCGCGGCAAGGGCACGTGGTACATGGCGCATGAAAAATACTGCTCCCCCGTTTGGTCTTTGGCTGAGACCATGAACATAACGAGGAGCAACACCAGTACAACAGTGTCCAATGGACCACTTGCGCGAACAGTCAACTCTCCCTATACAGCGCAGCCTTATGCCACGGAAGCGCCTGGCGCAGTGAGGGGGACCAGCAGGCTGGGGATGACGCTGATCGCTGCTTCCGCCCCGGTCGCACCGGGCGGCCACTGTGGCGAGAAAAGCGTCGCGTGGATCGGACACAGCTGGACGACGCGCCCGCGACAGGTGTGACGGCCCTGCGGATCTCGACCGGTGTTCGTATCCGTGCGCGATGGGCTCTGGCCGGCCACTCAGTCGAAAGTGCTGGCCAGGTAGGCGTTGCGGCCTCTGATGAGGTGGGGCATGTACCGGCTCAAGAGGATTCTGTCGGCGATGTACCCGACAGGCCCCAGTGGTGAGGCGAATTCGATGACGTCTCTCATCACGGTGCCACCGGCACCATCCGGCTCGAAGTAGTGGACATGACGCCAGCGCTTGAAGGGCCCGGACTCCTGCTCGTCCACGAAACGTCGGGGCCGGTCGTACGAGGTGATGCGGGCCTTGAGCCGCCAGGTCAGGCCGAAATGGCGAGCCTGGAAGGTCACCGTGTCACCGAGCGACAGTTCACCCCGGGGCCCGCCATCAACTGCGCGCTCCGACGAAGCGGCCATCGAGCGGGTGTGCGCCTCCACATCCAGACACACTGCGAACACCTGGTCCGGAGGTGCGGCAATGGCTGTGACAACCTCGAAATTCGGCACCAGCTCATCCTAGGCACCCCGGGCTGCACTGCTGAGCCGCGTCAGCCCGTACCGCCCCGGTCAGACCGTGCGCAGCCCCAGCGGGGCCGCGATCTCCTCCACCATCACCCGGCCCGCCTCCTCCGCCAGCGCTTCCTCGCTCAGGTCCTGGTCCGTGTCCAGGCCGTCGAGGGCCGCGAGCGGCTGGTCGAGGCGGACGTGGGCGACCAGGGACTGGAGGGCGCGGAGGGCTGCCGACGCGGTGGAGCCCCAGTTGGAGAAGTACGAGAACTGCCACCACCACATCGCCTCGGTGGTGCGGCCCGCGCGGTAGTGGGCCATGCCGTGGCGGAGGTCGGTGACGATGTCCGCGAGGTCGTCACTGATGCGGCAGGCGACGGGGGCCTTGCGCGGTTCGTACGGGTCGAAGACCTCGGAGTACACGTCGATCGGTTCGAGGAGGCGGGCGAAGCGCTCGCGCAGATCGTCGACGTCCGGTTCCGGGCCGAGGTCGGGCTCGTACCGGTCGGCCGGGAGGATGTCCTCGTGGGCGCCGAGACGGCCGCCCGCGAGGAGGAGCTGGGACACCTCCAGCAGCAGGAAGGGCACGGCGCTGTCCGGCTCGTCACCCTTCGCCACTTCGGTGACAGCCACGATGAAGGACTCGACCTGGTCGGCGATCTGGACGTCGAAGTCGTTCGGGTCCTCTTTGACCTTGTTGAGCGTTGCGTCAGACATCGAGTAGTCGTCTCCCCTCAAAGGCACGACCGAGCGTGACCTCGTCCGCGTATTCCAGGTCTCCACCAACAGGAAGACCACTCGCCAGGCGAGTGACCTTCAAACCCATGGGCTTGATCATGCGTGCGAGGTACGTCGCCGTGGCCTCGCCCTCCAGGTTCGGGTCGGTCGCCAGGATCAGCTCGGTGACCGTGCCGTCCGCGAGCCTGGCCAGCAGCTCCCGGATCCGCAGGTCGTCGGGGCCGACGCCCTCGATGGGGCTGATGGCGCCACCGAGCACGTGGTAGCGACCGCGGAACTCACGCGTCCGCTCGACCGCCACGACGTCCTTCGGCTCCTCGACGACACAGATGACCGTCAGGTCACGCCGGGTGTCCCGGCAGATCCCGCAGAGCTCGGCCTGCGCGACGTTGCCGCACACCGCGCAGAACCGGACCTTGTCCTTCACTTCGAGCAGCGAATGCGCGAGGCGGCGGACGTCGGTCGGCTCGGCCTGGAGGATGTGGAAGGCGATCCGTTGCGCGCTCTTGGGACCGACGCCGGGCAGCCTGCCCAACTCGTCGATAAGGTCCTGGACCACGCCTTCGTACAACGGAGCGCCTCTTTCGTTCTGCTAGGGAAACGTACGGTAGTTGGTGTGAGGTTGCGTTAAAACTGCCGACAGGTGAAGGCTCCGGTACGGGATACGGAGCGCTGCGGCCCGGTGCCGCGCCTCACATCCCGAGGCCCGGCATCCCGCCCAGCCCCTGGGCCAGCGGGCCGAGCTTCTGCTGCTGGAGCGTGGACGCGTTCTCGTTCGCCGCGTGGACCGCCGCGACGATCAGGTCCGCGAGGGTCTCGGTGTCCTCCGGGTCCACCGCCTTCGGGTCGATCACCAAGTTGCGCAACTCTCCGGAGCCGGTCACGGTCGCCTTGACCAGACCGCCTCCCGCCTGCCCGTCGACCTCGGTCCGCGCCAGCTCTTCCTGAGCCTGCGCGAGATCCTGCTGCATCTTCTGGGCCTGCTGAAGGAGCTGCTGCATGTTGGGCTGGCCACCACCGGGAATCACGGGTCACTCCGAGACTGTTCGACGACGTTCTTACGGGCCTTGGTACGGCCTTGATGTGGTCCTTGACACCGACCTCGACGAGGCCGAGCCAAGGGCCCCTTCTTCGGTACGCGACCCGTGCACCAGGTCGTAAAACGAGCCTACGTGGTCCCCGGGCGCACCGCCCTCCACCGTACGGACCAACTCTTTCGGGTGAGAGCGCGCGGGCCCTTATACCTGACCACAGCCCGCTTACGGTGGTAAACGCCTGCATATCGGTGTGAGCACCCACCATTCGGCGGTAGGAAGGGGCCCTTGCACCACTCGCACATCACTCACACATCACTCGCGTGCACTCGCATGCACTCGCATCTGAAGGATTCAGCACGGTTCAGCACGGTTCGGGGCCGCCCGGTGGGCGACCGCGCACCGTACGTGACGGAGGGGAGAGGCCTGGTGGGCCAGCCGGAGACGCCGCAGCCCGAGGAGGACGCCGTACGGCCGGGGGGCGGTCCGGCGGCCGGGCCCGAGGCGGGTCCCGCGACGGATCCGGGGACCCGCGCGGAGACCGGCGCGGAGACCGGTACGGCGGCTGATCTGACCGGGCGGCCGTTCCCGTCGGGCGACTGGGGCGAACCCGCCGAACGCCTCGACGAGCTGTACCGGTGGGTGGAGTCGGACGCGCTGCGGACCGCCGACTGGTACCTGGCCGACCGCACCGGAAAACGCCGCAGCGCACGCGCACTCCGCGCCGGGACCGCCGGGGGCGCCGTCGTGGGAGCGTTACTGCCCCTGCTCGACCTGGCCGCAGGACTGCACGGGGCCGCGGAGTGGGGGTACCCGGCACTGCTCGCCGGGGCGGCCTGCGCGGCGGGCGACCGCTGGTTCGGGCTGACCTCCGGCTGGATGCGGGACGTCGCGACGGCCCAGGCGGTGCAGCGGCGCCTCCAGGTGCTCCAGTTCGACTGGGCGACGGAGAGCGTGCGCGAGGTACTCGGCCCCACGGAGGGCACCGCGAGCGAGGCGACCGAGCGGTGTCTGGGCGTGCTGCGCAGGTTCTCGGACGACGTGACGGAGCTGGTGCGCGGCGAGACGGCGGAGTGGATGGTCGAGTTCCGGGTCGGCGGCGCGGTGCCCTGGTCCGGGGTACGGGGAGTCGGCGGACTGCGGGGCGACGGCGCGGCGACGGTGCCCGGACGGTTACTGCCCGCAGTGGGAACCCGCCCGAACATGCCCCGGCAACGCCCGCCGGAGTCACCTTCGCGGTGAGAGCGCCGCGGGGTGTGGCGGGGCTCCCCCGGACCCCCGCCCCGGACCACTCCTCAGCACGTACGCCGGTACGCCACCGCCGTCAGGTAGGCGTCCCACTCCTTCCGCGACAGCCCGCCCCCGGCCCGCGCGCAGACGGTTCCGGCCGTCTTCTCCGGTGCCAGCCCGTACGTCCGGACCACGGTGCGCGGGGTCGTCACCCGCAGTGCGGTGTCCCCGGCGGCGAAGGAGAGGGCCAGCACCGCGCCGTCGGCCGGAGGGAGCGGTGACCCCGCGGATTCGGGGGACGAGGTGTTCCAGAGGTGCAGCGCCCCGTCCGGGCCCCCCACGGCGACCGTGCGGCTGTCCGCCGAGAACGCGAGGGCCCGCGCCCGGCTCCGCGCCCCTTCGGCCGGTACGGCTGCGGCGAGTACGGCCAGGCGGTGCGTGCCCGTGCCGTCCCAGAGTGTGGTGCGGCCGTCGTGGTCGCTCATCGCGAGACAGCGCCCGTCGGGGCTGAACGCCGCCGTCACGGCAACCCCCTCGCCGTGCATCACCCGCCGGGCCCGCCCGGTCCTCGGGCTGATCAACTGCCGTTCCTCGGTGAGGAGTTCACCGTCAGGTGCGGTGGCGAGGACGGGGCCGTCCTGTCCGTTCCGGAGGGTGGACCAGTGACGGGCACCCGGGGCCGGGCTGCTCACGGCCGTCGTGGTGCCGGACGTGACGACCGTACGGCCGGTGAACGCCAGACCTACGACGTCCGGGCGGGGCGGGAGCCTCGTCTCCCCCGCGCTTCCGGCGACCGGGCGTACAGCGACGGACGACGCGGCATCGAGGTGGGCGAAGAGACTTCCGTCCTGGCTGAACGCCATGGATGACATGGATGAGGAGCAGGAGCCCCCGCAGTCCGGGCGGCCGGGAGACGTGCTGCGGAGGCGGCCCGTGCGGCCGTCCCGAAGCTCGAAGCCCCGGCTCGTCAGGGTGGCCAGCGTCCGGCCGTCGGGGCTGAACCGGGCCGCGGCGGGAGGAGAGCGCGGGGAGGTGCGCGGTGACCTGTCCTGGGCCGTACCGGTCGGCGCGACGGTCCGTATCGCCGGTGTGTACGGGACGCTGTCCTGGTAGCGAAGGGTCCCGCTCGCCGGGTCCAGCCGTAGGTCGTGCAGGTTCACACCGTTGGTGGGGACGCTGTGTACGGGGGCGGAGAGGTCCGAGAGGTCCCAGAGCCGGATCTCGTCCGGGGTGAGCACGGCGACCTGCGACCCGTCCGCGCTGAACACAGCGTCCGGGGTCGCCGAGGTGGGGATGTGGAAGCGTTCCCGGCCGGTCCGCAGGTCCCAGGTGCGCAGGGCATGCGCGGTTGCGACGGCCAGGCCCCCGCCGTCGGGCGTGAACCGGAAGGTGTCCAGGTCGCAGACCCCGGCCTTCGTGGCCCAGGGGCTCGGCAGTTCGCGGTGGGTGCGTACGTCCCACACCTGGAGCGGCCGGTCGTCCCCGCAGAAGGCCAGCAGCCGCCCGCCGGGGCCGACAGCGATCTTGCGGATCTCCCGGTACCGCTGCCCGGTCGACAGCAGCAACCGCCCGTGGTGCGGGTCCCACAGCTGGAGCGGGGCGCCACGGTGGTGGGCGGCGAACACGCCCCCGTCCTGGGTGAACCAGCCCTCGGCGTCGGCGCCCTCGGGTCCGAACACCGGACCCGTCAGCCGTCCGGCCGCCACGTCCCACATCCGCAGGCCCGCCGGGGTACGGACAGCGGCCGTGCGGGTGTCCGGGCTGACGTCCACGATCCGTCCGGCGTACCGCCCCAGGCCCGGGTACGGGGGCAGCCGCCGGTGTGTCGGCACGTCCCAGCGGTCCGTACGCTCCGGGCCGATCACCGTCAGGGTGCGGCCGTCCTCGCTGAACCGCTGCCAGTGGGTGTCGTCGTCCTGCGGAGTGAACTCGGCCGCCGGGGCGGCGAAGGTGTCCAGGTCCTGCTGGGCGTTGGCCCCGTACAGCGCCGTCCGCGTCTCCGGGAGGTCGGCGAGCCGCCAGGCCGCGAGGCTCAGCCGCATCGCCGTGCGCGGGTCCGTGCGACGCAGCGTCCCGGCGACGGCGGCGACCCGCCGCGCCTCCGCCTCCGTCGCGTGCCGCGAGGCGGTCCGGCTCTGCTGCCGCACCGTGAGGCCCGCGACGACCGCCAGACAGAGCAGGACCGCGAGTGTGCCGGTGAGTCCGCGCAGTCGGCGCGTGGTGCGGGCGGCCGTGCGCCGGGTCCGGTCGTGTTCGGCGAGGCTCGCGGTGAGGAAGGACCTTTCCAGGGCGGTCAGTTCGGCCGACTCGGTCGGCCCGGCCGTTTCCACCGTTTCCACCGTTTCCACCGCTTCCACCGCTTCGGCTTCGTTCACGAACGTCTCGCGCGCCGACGCCAGCCGCGTCCCCCGGTACAACGCCCCCGGATCGCGCCCCAGCTCCTCCCATGCGTACGCCGCCTCCGTCAGCCGACGGTGCAGCCGCAGCCGTTCACGGTCCTCGTCGATCCAGCCGCGCAGCCGGGGCCAGGCGGTGAGGAGCGCCTCGTGCGCCAGGTCCACGGTGCTGGTGTCGGCGGTCAACAACCGTGCCCGGACCAGCCGTTCCAGTACGTCGGCCGTCTCCGCCGACGTCCCCAGCTCCTCGCGCGCGACCGGACGGCGGGTGTCCTGGGTGCCGTCCCCGGGGGAGATCAGCCGCAGCAGCAGCGCGCGGGCCGTCCGGGCCTGGGCCGGGGTGAAGCCGGTGAAGACCTCCTCGGCGGTGTGGGCTATCGCCCCCTGCACCCCGCCGACCGTCTCGTACGCGGCGACCGTCAGCGCCCTTCCGCGCCGTCGCCGCCATACCTCCCGCAGCGCGTGCGCCATCAGCGGCAGGCCGCCCGGCTCGTCCGCCACATCGGCGACGATCCGGGCGGTCAGCGCGCGCTCCACGATCAGCCGCTCCGCCACCGCGGGCCCGACGATCGCCTCGCGCAGCTGGGCCCGCGTCATCGGTCCGACCAGCAGGGTCGCGTTCCGGAGCGCGTCGGCCAGCGCCCGGTGTTCGGCGCACCGGCCGTAGAGGTCCGCGCGTACGGCGACGACCACGCGCGCCCCGCCGGTCAGCAACAGGCGGATGAACTCGGCCCGTTCGGCCGGATCGTGGCAGAGCGTGAAGATCTCCTCGAACTGGTCGACCACGATCACCGTGTCACCGCCGAGCCCGTCGCAGCCGTGCCCGACGCCGCCGTCCCCGTCCCCGGCGACCACGGTCGCGAGGCGCGCCGCGTGCGTACGGACCGGGCGGGCGCCCGGTGTGAGGATGCGGATCGTGGCGGGCCGGGCACCGGGCGCCGCGCGCAGGCCCGGGACCAGACCGGCCCGCAGCAGCGAGGACTTGCCGCTGCCCGAGGCGCCCACGACCGCGGTGAAGCGGCGGCTGCCGGCCAACTCCACCAGCTCGGCGACCAGATCGGCCCGCCCGAAGAACGCGTCACCCGGCTCGAAGCGCCGGAGTCCGGGGTACGGGGAGGCCGCGTCCGGATCGTCCGGTGCGGGCTCCTCCGCCGCGGCGGCCTCGCGCCAGCGCCGCTCCCAGGGGGCCGGCTCGCCGCCGCACGCCGCCACGTAGGCGAGCGTGACCGGCAGGGAGGGCAGCCGTTCGCCGGAGGCGGCTGCGGAGAGTGTCGGGGCGGAGTACCGCGCGTCGGCGGCCATCCGCCGGTAGGTCGGCGTTCCCGCCTCCCGGCGCAGCTTGCGCAGCTCGTACGCGAACTGCTGCACCGGACCCGCCGCCGGGTCCAGCGGCTTCTCAAGTCGCCCCATACGCTTGACGCTAATTGATTGGTGCGGCGGAAGGGGGCTGCCCATCATGGGGGCGGAGGCTGGGCTGGCACGACGTCCTTCCCGAACGGAGCCCGTCATCGCCACCGCACTGCGTACCGCCGACAGCGCCCCCGCCGCGCCCCGCCCCCGGCAGCCGTCCCGCCGTACCGTCGCTCTCGTCCCCTGGGCGGTGGCCCTGGCCGTCGGGCTGTGGGGGATCCGCCGCGAGGGCACCCTGTGGGGCGACGAGGCCGCCACGTACGAGATCGCTCACCGCAGCCTGTCCGGAATCTGGCGGACGCTCGGTCACGTCGACGCGGTGCACGGCCTCTACTACCTCTTCATGCATGCCGTCTTCACCCTCCACGACGGCGGCCCGGCCACCCTGCGGCTGCCCTCGGTCCTCGCCGTCTCGGCCACCGCCGCGGGTGTCGCACTCCTGGGCCACCGGCTCGTCGGCCCGCGTGCCGGGCTCCTCGCCGGGCTGGTGCTGCCGCTGATCCCGGCGGTGCAGCGGTACGCACAGGAGGGGCGTTCGTACGCGCTGGTGTGCGCCCTCGTCACCTGGGGCACCTGGCTGCTGATCAGCAGGCGCTGGGCCGCCTACACGGCCGTGATGCTGGCGGCCGGTCTGCTGCACGAGTTCGCGGCGCTGGCGGTGCTCGCGCACGGCATCACGGTGTTCCGGTGGGACCGGGCGGGCCGGTTGCCGGGCGGCGGGCCCGGTACCTCGCCCGGCCTGCGGCGGTCCTGGCTGGTGGCCGCTGCGTGCGTGGCGGCGGGTCTCGCGCCGCTCGCCGTCTTCTCCATGACCCAGTCCTCCCAGGTCGAGTGGATCGGCCTGCCCCGCCCCGGCCAGCTCATCGCCTTCGCTGCCGTCGCGGCGACGGGTCTCGCCTGCGCCCGGATCGGCACGCGCGAGACCCGTACGGGTGAGACGTGTGCGCACCGAGCCCGTACGCATGAGACCCGTACGCATGAGGCCCGTACGCCCCCGGACCTCCGTACCGTCGCGCTGCCGCTGCTGCTCGCGCCCGCCGGGCTCCTGATGGCCGTGTCGTACCTCCATCCCCTCTACGTCGGCCGCTACGTCCTCTTCCAGGCCGTCGGCCTCGCCCTGCTGCTCGGTTCGGCCCTGGACCGCCTCTGGTCGCGGGCCGTGGCGCTCGTCGCGGCAGCCGCGGCGCTCGTCGCGCTGTTCCCGGTGGGGCTTCCGCTGCGGACCCCGCAGAGCAGGCAGAACGACGTGACGGCGGTGTCCGCGGCCGTCGCGGCCACCGCCCGCCCCGGCGACGGGCTGCTCTTCGCACCGGCCCGGCGCCGGGCGTGGACCTTCTGGCACCCCGGCGACTACCGCGCGCTCGACGACCTCGCCCTGAAGCGTTCGCCGCGCGCCTCCCATTCGCTGTACGGCACCGAGCAGGCACCCGGCGAGATCCGCCGACGCATGCTCGCGCATCCCCGCATCGTCGTCATCAGTGACCTGCCGGGCCAGCCGCTCGACGCGACCGCCCAGGAGGAGATCAAACGCCGCACGCTGCACGGGTACTTCACCGCGTGCGGCAGCCGCCGGGTCACCTCGGCGCTGATCACCGTCTACGCTCGCGCCGGAGGCTGTCCCGTCGCCAGGCCATGACCGCCCCCGATGTGCCGGTCGGTCTAGGGTGTCCGGAGCCGGACGAGGGGAAACGAGAGATGCCTGCTAGCGGAGCGGTGACCCGCAGTACTCTGCGGCAGCAGATCGCCGATGCGCTGCGTGACGAAGTGCTCTCGGGCCGTCTCCAGCCCGGCGAGGTGTTCACCGTCAAACAGATCGCCGACGGGTACGGCGTCTCGGCGACCCCGGTCCGTGAGGCGCTCGTCGAGATGTCCGCACAGGGGCTCCTCGACTCGGACCAGCACAAGGGCTTCCGGGTCCATCAGTTCTCGGTCGACGACTACTGCTCCATGGTCGAGGCGCGCGCGCTGGTCGTCGACGGGATCTTCCGGCGGCTCGCGCTGCACCACGTGTACGGCGAGCCGCTGCTGTCCGTACGCCGCCGGGCCGAGGAGGCCGCACAGGCCGCCAGGACCGGCAGCCTGGACATCCTCATCGGCTACGACCTGCGGTTCTGGCGCGAACTCGCCGCCCTCACCGGCAACTGCTACATCGCGGACTTCCTGCACCGGCTGCGGGTGCAGTGCTGGGTGTTCGCCGTGCCGTACCTGCGGGGCAGCGAGGACATCTCCGGGTGGCTGTGGCAGGGGCACGAGGAGCTGGTCGACGCGCTGACGTGCGGGGACGGCCTCGCGGCACACGCGGTGATCGAGGAGTACAACGCGCAGTCCGTCAGCTGGGCCGAGAAGCTGCGGACCATCGCCGGACCGGGCGGTTCCGCCGGTTCCGCCGGCCCCACCGGCCCCACCGGACCTGACGCGACCGCCCGGTCCGGCCGGTGAGCGAACAGCCGGTCGGGGAGAAACCGACGAGCGAACGACCGACGAGCGAGCCGCGGACGGGTGAACAGCTGGCCGCGGAGCAGTCGACCGGAAAGCAGTCCGTCGGGAAGCGATCCGTCGGGAAGCAGCGGTCCGCCACCGGAAAGTGGCCCGCCGTACAGCCGCCCGCCGGAAGACTCCCCGTCGTGGACCTCTCGGTCGTCGTGCCCGCGTACAACGAGGAGGGCCGGCTCGGCCCCACCCTGGACGCCGTCCGCGCCTACCTGGACAGCGAAGCGGGGCCCGGCACCTGGGAACTGCTCGTCGTCGACGACGGCTCCTCGGACGGCACCGCCCGCATCGCCCGGGACACCGCAGCCGCCGACCCCCGCGTCCGGCTCGTCAGCAGTACGGAGAACCGCGGCAAGGGACACGCGCTGCGGCTCGGTGTGGCCGCGTCGAAGGGCGTACGGGTACTGGTCACCGACGCCGATCTGGCCACGCCCATCGAGGAACTGGCCCGGCTCACCGAACAGATGGAGGCCGGGTACGGAGCGGCGGTCGGATCCCGTGCTCACCCCGATTCCAGCGTCGAGGTGCACCAGGGGCGGCTGCGCGAGTGGATGGGGCGGATGGGGAACCGGCTCATACGGGCCGTGGCCGTCCCCGGTATCCGTGACACCCAGTGCGGGTTCAAGCTCCTGGACGGCGAGAAGGCCCGCGAGGCGTTCGCCGACGCGCGGCTCGACGGGTGGGGCATCGACGTCGAGATCCTCCAGTACTTCCGGCGGCAGGGCTGGGCGGTCGCCGAGGTCCCGGTGCGCTGGTCGCACCAGGAGGGTTCCAAGGTCGGCCCGTTCGACTACCTGCGGGTCCTCGCGGAACTGATCCGGCTGAAGACGCGTGCCGTGCGCCGGGTGGACCTGGCGGTCTGCGGTCTGTTCCTCCTTGCCTCCGTGCTGCTCTACAAGGGGCTGTGGACCGACCTCGACCACGCCTACCTCCGCGACTCCGGCCAGGACCAGAACCAGTGGGAGTGGTTCTTCGCGGTCACCGCGGACAACGTCGCCCACCTGCACAACCCGTTCTTCACGACCGTCCAGAACTTCCCGGACGGCGTGAACCTGATGGGCAACACCCCGATGCTGGGGCTGTCCGTCCCGCTGACCCCGGTGACGCTGGCGTTCGGACCGAGCGTGACCTGGGCGCTGGTACTGACCGGCGGCCTGGCCGCGACGGCGGCTTCCTGGTACTGGCTGATCGCCCGGCGGCTGGTCCGCAACCGGTGGGCGGCGGCGCTCGGCGGCGCGCTCGCGGCCTTCGCGCCGCCGATGATCTCGCACGCCAACGCGCACCCCAACTTCATGGTGCTCTTCATGATCCCGGTGATCATCGACCGGGCGCTGCGGCTGTGCGAGGGGCACCGCACCGTGCGCGACGGGGTGCTGCTCGGCCTCTTCGCGACGTATCAGGTCTTCCTCGGCGAGGAGCCGTTCCTGCTGGCCGCGGTCGGCATGCTGCTCTTCGCGGCGGCGTACGCGGTGGTGCACAGGGAGGCGGCGCGGCAGGCCGCGCGCCCGCTCGCCAAGGGCCTGGCGATCGCGGCCGGGACGGCGCTGCCGCTGGTCGGGTACCCGCTGGCCTGGCAGTTCTTCGGCGCGCAGAGCTATCACAGCGTGCTGCACGGCGACAACGCGGGCAACAGCCCGCTCGCGCTCCTGGAGTTCTCCGGGCGGGCGCTGTTCGGCGACGACGCGACGGCGGACAAGCTGGCGCTGAACCGCACCGAGCAGAACGCCTTCTACGGCTGGCCGCTGGTCGCGCTGGCCTTCGCGGTGACCGTACGGCTGTGGCGGCGCCCGGTGGTGAAGGCACTGGCGTTCACGGCGGTGGCCGCCGCGGTCCTCTCGCTCGGCCAGAAGATCCGGATCCCTTACACGGACGTGGTGTTCCCCGGGCCGTGGCGGGCGATGGCCCATCTGCCGCTCTTCGAGTCGGTCATCGAGGGCCGGGTCGCGATGGTCTGCGCCCCGGCGCTCGGGATGCTGGTCGCGCTGGCCGTGGACCGGCTGACGCGCGCCCGCGCCCGTACTTCCGCCCCGAGCACCGTCAGCAGCCCAGCCAGCAGCCCAGTCCGCGGCCCCGTCCGTCCGTACCAGGTCGTCGGAGCTCTCGCCGTGGCAGCCGCCCTCGTACCGATCGTGCCCACCCCGTTTCCGGTCCAGCAACGCCCGGAGATCCCGGCGTTCATCGCCGACGGCATGTGGAAGAAGTACGTCGGCCCCGGGGAGTCCGTGGTCCCGGTCCCGCTGCCCGACCCGGGTAGCGCGGAGGCCCTGCACTGGCAGTCGGCCACCGGACTCGGGTTCTCGGTCCCGGGCGGCTACTTCAACGGCCCCTACGGACCGGACCGTACGGGTATCTACGGAGCGCCGCCCCGCTACACCTCCAACCTCTTCCGGGACGTCCGCTACGGCGGGAAGGTCCCGGACATCGGCCCCAACTGGCAGGCGCAGGCGCGGTACGACCTGGCGTACTGGAAGGCGGGTGTGGTCGTCATCCCGCCCGAGGACAACGACGCCACGCTCTACGTCGTGGTGGAGAAGCTGCTGGGGCGGCCCGGCGAGCGGATCGGCGGCGCGTGGGTCTGGCCCGTGGGCAAGGGCAGTTGACGCGCGCGACCGCTGGGATCCGACGACGTCCGGAGTCCGGCCCGTGGGCAAGGGCAGTTGACCGGGGGTCTTCGCGCACGGCGCACGGCGCATTACGCTGGCCCGACGAGTCCGCCGGGGGGCGACCCCCGAACCCCCGCTAGGAGCCCCGTTGGCCTGTGACCTGTGGCTGGTCCCCCTCGTCGATGTGCTGTGCCACAGCCCCGACAACCCCTTCGCGGAAGAGATAGCCGTCTACGACAAGGCACTCGGCGAAGCCGGTCTGCCGTCCGTACCCGTCTACGCCTACATGCCGGGCCTCTCCGGTGACGTGGCCCCGGTGGCGGGCTTCGACTACGACGCGCTGCACTTCCTGCGGCGCGCGTACCTGCTGAGGATCTGCGGCCTGGAGGTCGCCCCGGTCGACGACCTGGGCAGCGACTACGAACAGCTCCTGGAGATGTTCGAGCCGACGGCGCAGCAGTCGCACCTGGTGTGGCACTACGACCACGCCGGGGCGTACGTCCCGGTGGACTTCGCGCTGCCGCTGGCCAACGACGAACTCCTCGCGGGCGGCGGACCGCTGGGCTCCGCGCAGGGGCTGCTCCGTGAACTGCAGTTCGTGGCGCAGTCGATCGGCATCGACGCGTCGAACCCTCCGGCGGCCCCGCAGCCGCCGGACCGCCCGACCTCCCTGGAGGAACCGGCGGGACCTGCCCCCTACGACAACAGCCCGTTCGCCCGGGAGCGGCACGTGTGGCTGGGGCTGCACGCGGCGGCCACCCGGAGCCTGGCGCAGGGCTCGATGATCATCTTCAGCTGAGCGGACCGCCTTCAGCCGAGCGGATCATCTTCAGCCGAGCGGCGCCGGAAGGGCAGGCGCGCAGACGAGAAGGGCGGGCGCGGGAACCACCCCGCGCCCGCCCTTCCCGCAGCTTTCGCTGTCTGCCCGACCGCGTGCTCGTTACCCGGCCACCACGTGCTCGTCCGCCACCGACAGCGCGGCGTCCAGCGCGGCGAGGCCCTCCTTGGCCTCGGCCTCCGTGATGTTGCACGGCGGCACCACGTGCGTCCGGTTCATGTTGATGAACGGCCACAGGCCGTTCTTCTTCGCGGCGGCGCCGAACGCCGCCATCGGCGCGTTCGCCTCGCCCGTCGCGTTGTACGGGACCAGCGGCTCGCGCGTCTCCGGATTCCGTACGAGGTCCAGCGCCCAGAACGCGCCCACGCCCCGCACCTCGCCCACCGAGGGGTGCCGCGCGGCGATGTCCGCGAGGGCCGGCGCCAGGACATCGGTACCCAGCCGGGCCGCCTGGCCGACGATGTCCTCCTCGTCCATGGCCTTGATCGTCGCGACGGCCGCCGCGCAGGCCAGCGGGTGACCGGAGTAGGTGAGCCCGCCCGGGTAGGGGCGCTTGGCGAACGTCTCGGCGATCTCGGCGGAGATCGCGACACCGCCCAGCGGGACGTAACCCGAGTTGACGCCCTTCGCGAAGGTCATCAGGTCCGGGGTGACGTCGAAGAGTTCGGCGGCGAACCAGCTGCCGGTACGGCCGAAGCCCGCCATGACCTCGTCGAGGATGAAGACGATGCCGAACCGGTCGCAGATCTCGCGGACGCCCGCGAGATAGCCGGGCGGCGGCGTCATGATGCCCGCGGTGCCCGGAATGGTTTCGAGGATGATCGCGGCCACCGACTGCGGGCCCTCGAAGGCGATGGTGTCCTCGAGGTGCTGGAGCGCGCGGGCGCACTCCTCGGCCTCGGTGGTCGAGTAGAACGGCGAGCGGTAGAGGAACGGCGCCCAGAAGTGGATGACACCCGCCGACGCCGTGTCGGACGGCCAGCGGCGCGGGTCACCGGTGAGGTTGATCGCGGTGGCGGTGCCGCCGTGGTACGAGCGGTAGGCGCTCAGCACCTTCGTACGGCCGGTGTGCAGCCGGGCCATCCGGACGGCGTTCTCGACGGCCTCGGCGCCACCGTTGGTGAAGAAGATCTTGTCGAGGTCGCCGGGGGTGCGCTCGGCGATGAGGCGTGCGGCCTCGGAGCGCGACTCGACGGCGAACGCGGGCGCGAAGGTGGTCATCTTCGCCGCCTGCTCCTGGATCGCGGCGACGACCTTCGGGTGCTGGTAGCCGATGTTGGTGAAGACGAGGCCGCTGGTGAAGTCGAGGTACCGGTTGCCCTCGTAATCCCAGAAGTACGAACCTTCGGCACCGGCGACGGCGAGCGGGGAGATCAGGTCCTGGGCTGACCAGGAGTGGAAGACGTGCGCACGGTCGGCGGCCCGTACGGCCGCTCCTGCCTGCGGATCGGGCTGCGGAATCTGAGGGGTCATGCGGCCCAGCGTAGAGAGACGCAGGTCGGGACGCCCATGGCCATCGTGTATGGACTCGGCGGGATTGGTCGGCATGATGTCGCCCTTTTTCCCCGGCATGTCCACCCCGCACCGGGCCGTCGGACCGGCTCGCCCACCAGAACGGCTTCCGCCACGGAACCGGAACCGTGAGCAGGGGCGCACCGGTGGATCGCACAGGCGCACCAGCGGGTCGCACAGGCGCACTATCCTCGCTTGCGTCCGGCATACGCGGTCGCGCGTGCACGGTCGCGCGGTTGGCCGAGCGGGTACGGGGGAGACGGCACCACCATGGAGAGACTTCAGCCGGGCGATCCACAACGCATCGGTACGTACCGCCTGTTGGCGCGGCTCGGTGCGGGCGGAATGGGCCAGGTCTATCTGGCGCGCTCGGACCGCGGACGGACCGTCGCGGTCAAGCTCGTACGGCCGGAACTGGCCGAGGTCGACGAGTTCCGCGACCGCTTCCGCCTGGAGGTGCAGGCCGCCCGGCGGGTCGCGGGCGACGGAACCCCTCCTGGCCGTCAGGGCACGGGACAGACCTGGACCGCGCCCGTCCTCGACGCGGACACCGAGGCTCCGGTCCCGTGGGTCGCCACCGGTTACATCGCGGGCCCCAGCCTCCGGTCCGTGGTCTCCGGCGCGCACGGACCGCTGCCCGAGCGCTCGGTACGCATCCTCGGCTCGGGCCTGGCACACGCCCTCGCGGACATCCACGGGGCCGGGCTGATCCACCGCGACCTCAAGCCGTCGAACGTACTGATCACCATCGACGGACCGCGGGTCATCGACTTCGGGATCGCCCGCGCGCTGGAGACGATGACCACCACGTACGACAGCCTGACCCGCACCGGCGCGCTGATCGGCTCCCCCGGCTTCATGGCCCCCGAGCAGGTGCGCGGCGGCCGGGTCACGACGGCCTGCGACGTGTTCTGCCTGGGCTCGGTGCTCGCGTACGCGGCGAGCGGGAAGCTCCCGTTCGGCACCGCGGAGAACGGGGTGCACGCGCTGATGTTCCGCATCGTGCAGGAGCCGCCGGACCTCGAAGGGCTGCCGGAGAGCCTTCAGGACCTGGTGGGCGACTGCCTCCGCAAGGACCCGGCGGCCCGCCCGACGGTGCCGCAGCTCCTGGAGCGTACGGCGGGGGCGGTGGCGGGCGAACCGTGGCTGCCGGGCCCGCTGGTCGCCCAACTGGGGCGCCATGCCGTGCAGTTGCTGGATTCGGAGGACCCGGACGGTGGGCCGGACCCGGCAGCGGCGGAAGCAACGGAAGCGGCGGAAGCAGCAACGGCGATAGCAGCCGCCGAAGAATCGTCACCGGGAACGGCACCGGAAACGGCACCGGGAACGGACCGGAGCACCGGCGCCCCCGAACCCGGACCTCCGATCCAGCCCGCGCAGCCCGTCCAGGCGGCCCCGCCGCACCCTTCCCCGCAACCCGCGCCCGCACCCGCGCCCGCCCCGCCCCCTCACGTGTCGCCCTCTTCCGTACCGCCCGCTTCCCCGGCGTACGGCTACCCCCGGCTGCCGCCGCAGCCCGGATACAGCTACCCCGTCCCGCCACCGGCGCCCGAGCCGCCGCGGCGCATCAGCCGGTCGACGGTGGCGCTCGTCGCGGTGGCCCTGGTCGTCGCGATCGGCGCGGGCGGTTCGGTGTACGCGGTCATGAACAGGGACGACGGACCGACGGACACCACGGGCCGCTCCCGGACCGGATCCCCGCAGCCGGCGGCCGAGGAGGGCACCTCGGCGTCCCCGGCCCCGTCCGGCTCCGCGTCGGACGGCACCTCACCGGACCCCGGCCCGACGTCCGGCACGATCCCCGACGGGTTTCTCGGCACCTGGAACGGCTCGGTGACCGGCGCCTCCGGTGCCAACCCCCGGCGGCTGGTCATCCAGCAGGGCGATGTGGGCGACACGGTGCTCTCCCTCACCGCCGACGGTGACGGGTATCACTGTGTCTTCGAGGCCGGGCTGGCCGAGGCCGGATCCCCCGGCGCCCCGCTGGAGATCGGCCCCTCGACGGTCACCGTCGGTCAGCCCATGTCCTCCTGCAAAGCGGGCGATGCGACCGAACTGACCCTGCTCCCCGACGGCACCCTGCGCCGGGTCAACACCGCGAACGGCGACAAACTCACGTACACGAAGTCGGACTGAGCCCGCACGCGGGCGGCCGGGGGTCAGGGCGGGGCCGGCCCGGAGGCGGCACGGAGGCGGACCGACCCCTCCGTCCCGTCGACTAGCCTTGCTCGACAATGAACCATTTGCCGACGTCATCAGGCGCGCTCGCCCTCACCCGCTTCCCGGAGGACCCCCGCGACCAGCTGCGGGCCTGGGACGCCGCCGACGAATATCTGCTGCGGCATCTCGAAGAGACAGCGGTGGCGGCGACGGGCGCCGTCGTGATCGGGGACCGCTGGGGCGCGCTCACCACCGCGCTGGCCGGACGCGCCACCGGGCCGGTCACCCAGATCACCGACTCCTTCCTCGGCCAGGAGGCCACCCGGGCCAACCTGGCGCGCAACGGGATCGCCGAGGACGCCGTACGGCTGCTGTCCACCCGGGACACCCCGCCCGACCGCGTCGACCTGCTGATCGTCCGGGTGCCCAAGAGCCTCGCGCTCCTGGAGGACCAGCTGCACCGGATCGCGCCCGCCGTGCACGCCGGGACCGTCGTCATCGGCACCGGGATGGTCAAGGAGATCCACACCTCGACCCTGAAGCTCTTCGAGCAGCTGATCGGCGGGACGAAGACGTCCCTCGCGGTGAAGAAGGCGCGGCTGATCTTCGCCACCCCGGACCCGTCGCTCTCCGCCGGACCCAGCCCCTGGCCGCGCAGCTACGAGCTCCCCGCCGGCATCGGCGCCGCGTCGGGACGCACGGTCGTCAACCACGCCGGGATCTTCTGCGCGGAACGCCTGGACATCGGCACCCGCTTCTTCCTGCCGCACCTGCCGCGGCGCGAGGGACCGCAGCGGGTGGTGGACCTGGGCTGCGGCAACGGCGTCGTCGGCACGGCCGTCGCGCTGGCGAACCCGCAGGCCGAAGTGGTCTTCACGGACGAGTCGTTCCAGGCGGTGGCCTCGGCCGAGGCCACGTTCCGCGAGAACCTGGGCCCGGACGCCGAGGCGGAATTCCTGGTCGGCGACACGTTCGCCGGGGTGCCCGCGGGCTCGGTCGACCTCGTACTGAACAACCCGCCGTTCCACACCCACCAGGCCACCAGCGACCAGACGTCCCGCCGGATGTTCTCCGGCGCACGCACGGCGCTGCGCCAGGGCGGCGAACTGTGGGTGGTCGGCAACCGGCACCTGAGCTACCACGTCACGCTGAAGCGGATCTTCGGCAACTGCTCGGTCGTGACGAGCGACCCGAAGTTCGTGATCCTGCGGGCCGTCAAGCGCTGAAGTCACGTCAGGGAACGGGCACCCGGCCGGTACGCGACTCCTCGCGTACCGGCTGCCGCTTGATCCGGTAGACGTCCCGCACGCACAGATTGAGCACCGTGGTCAGGGCGATGGCGCCCGCGCACACCAGGAGCACTACCGTGCCCGGCCACACGCCCGCGGCACCGTCGTCGCATGGCCGGTACCCACGATCCCGGCCAGCGGCGGCCGTCGCCCAGCTCGTCTTCGCCCTGGACATGTCGGTGGTCAATGTCGCACTGCCCGCAATCCGCACCGCGCTGGGATTCGCGCCGCTCGATCTGTCATGGATCGTGCACAGAAGCGGGACACCTCGCTGCGGATCTGGCGGATCGCCATCGAGCTCTTTGTCGAGCGGGGCTTCGGCAAGGTCTCGGTGACGGAGATCGCCGAGGCCGCGGACGTCTCGAAGATGACGGTCTTCAACTACTTCGGGAACAAGGAAGACATGGTCCTGAAACCCATGGAGGGGCACACCGAGGACATGGCCCGCGCGGTCCGCGAGCGCCCCCCAGGTGAGTCCGCCGTGGCGGCCGTGCACCGTCAGTTCCTCGACCAACTGGCAGCCCACGACGCGTCCGTCGGGATGAACGCCGATCCGATGAACCTGCGCGTACGCGAACTGATCCTCGCGACACCGGCGCTGCTGACCCGTACGTACGCCTGGAGTGCCCGATCCACGCAACTGCTCGCGGACGAGCTCATCGCCGAGGCGGGCCGGGAGCGCGGTGCCGCGGGCGAGGCGGTCGCGCACTGCGTGGCCATGCAGATCGCCGCAGCCCGCGCCTCCCTCATGGAGGAGATCCACCGGCGCCGGATCGGGGGCGAGAGTGTCGACGAGATCTGCCCGGTCGTGGTCACGCTCGCGCAGGAGGTCTTCGGACTGGCGGAGAACGGGTTGGGCGAGTACGCGGTCCGTCGCTAGGACCTGTCTCAGGCAAGAATGGCCCACGGCCCCAGCAGCATCAGCGTGCACACAGCCCGAAGGAGCGGCCATGAGCATCACGACCCGCACCCTGCGGTACCCCACCGGCAGCGAGAGCAAGCCCCTCGACGTCTACACGCCCGCCCGACCCGGCGGCCCGTGCGTGCTGCTGTGGCACGGCATGGGACCCGACGAGCGGGACGTACTGGCCCCGCTGGCCCGGGAGATAGCCGGGCTGGGCCCCACCGTCCTGGTCCCCGACTGGCGTGCGGACCAGCCCGACGAGGGCCGCGCCCATCTCACCGACACCCTGCGGTTCGTCCGTGACCAGGCACGTGACTTCACCGACGACTCCGAACGGATCGTCCTCGCGGGCTGGTCGGCGGGGGCGGGCGCCGCCCTGGGCGTGGCCCTGCACCCGGAGCTGTTCGACGGCTGGCGGCCCGCCGCGGTGGTCGGCATCGCGGGCGGCTACCTGCGCCCGGCGCGCACCACGGGCGTCCCGCCCCTCCACGCGCTGGACCGTGCGGTGGCGCCGGTGCCGGTACGGCTGGTGCACGGCACCGCGGACACCGTCATCCCCTGGCAGTCCTCACGGGAACTGCACGAAGCACTGCTCGCCCACGGCTGGGACTCACAGCTCAGCGAACCGGCCACCGACCACGCCGGGGTGCTCGGCTGCACCTACGATCGCGCGACGGCCCGGTGCGTTCCGGCATCCGACGCTCCGGTACGGGACCTCGGGCGGGCGACGGCACGGATCGTGGCGGACGTGGCGCGGTCAGCCGGGCGGGGGTGAGGGCGTTCCGGACACGAAGCCGAGAATGTCGCGAACCGCTTCGCCCAGACTCCCTGCCGTTCTTGACGATGATGTCGATGTACTCGGCTCGGTGACTTCGCCTTCGGTGAAGATGTACACCTGACGGGGGCGGCTCCCACGTCCCTTCGCGCGCCTTTCTTGCGGGAAACGCTGTCCCCTCCCCTTGGCCTCGCCATCAGACGTCGTCCGCCTCCGTTCGTGCCAGCTCGTCCGTCCGCAGCAACCGCCGCCCGATCTGCCCCTCCGACACCTTCGGTACGGCCCCGAAGGAACCGGCGAGGTACGACGCCATCAGGTCCTCTTCATCCGTCGGTTCCCACTCGGAGATCGACGACAGCTCCGTCGCGCCCCGCTCGTCCTTCTCGGTGAGCCAGAGCTGACCGGGCGCTACGAACGAAAGCTCCTGCTCGTCGCGCAGGGGCCGGACGTTCGCCACCCTGGACCTCGGCAGCATCCGGTCTCCTTCGTGACGCCCAGATCAACCATCCCGCCCGGTCCTACCGGCCCATGCCGCCGGATACGCGGCGGCGGCCGACCTGTCCAGCAGGTCGGCCGCCGCGCGATGCCATCCGGTGAAGGGTCCTGCTAGACGAACGAGTTGATCTCGATCGTCTCGGTACGGCCCGGACCCACACCGATCGCGGAGATCGGCGCGCCGGACATCTCCTCCAGCGCCTTCACGTACGCCTGCGCGTTCTTCGGCAGGTCGGAGAAGGTCTTCGCCTTGGTGATGTCCTCGGTCCAGCCCGGCAGGTACTCGTAGATCGGCTTCGCGTGGTGGAAGTCGGTCTGGCTGAACGGGAGTTCGTCGACGCGCTTGCCGTCGATCTCGTACGCCACGCACACCGGGATCTGCTCCCAGCCCGTCAGGATGTCGAGCTTGGTGAGGAAGAAGTCGGTGAGCCCGTTGACCCGGGTCGCGTAGCGCGCGATGACCGCGTCGAACCAGCCGCAGCGGCGGTCACGGCCGGTGGTGACGCCGTACTCGTGGCCGATCGAGCGCAGCTTGTCGCCGTCCTCGTCGAACAGCTCCGTCGGGAACGGTCCCGCGCCCACCCGCGTGGTGTAGGCCTTGAGGATGCCGATGACCCGGGTGATCTTCGTCGGGCCGACGCCGGTACCGGTGCAGGCGCCGCCCGCGGTCGGGTTCGACGAGGTGACGAAGGGGTATGTGCCGTGGTCGACGTCCAGGAGCGTGCCCTGGCCGCCCTCCATGAGGACGACCTTGTTCTCGTCGAGCGCCTTGTTGAGGACCAGCGCGGTGTCGGCGACGTACGGCCGGATCTGCTCGCCGTAGCCGAGCAGCTCCTCGACGATCTGTCCGGCCTCTATGGCCCGCCGGTTGTAGAGCTTGGCGAGGATCTGGTTCTTGCCGTCGAGCGCGGCCTCGACCTTCTGCTCCAGGATCGACTCGTCGTAGAGGTCCTGGACGCGGATGCCGACGCGGTTGATCTTGTCGGCGTAGGCCGGGCCGATACCGCGGCCGGTGGTGCCGATCTTCCGCTTGCCGAGGAACCGTTCCGTCACCTTGTCGACGGTCGTGTGATACGGCGTGATCAGGTGCGCGTTACCGCTGATCAGCAGCTTGGACGTGTCCACGCCCCGCTCGTTGAGTCCGCTCAGCTCGGAGAGCAGGACCGCTGGGTCGACGACGACACCGTTACCGATCACCGGAGTGCACTCCGGTGAGAGGATTCCGGAAGGGAGGAGGTGGAGCGCATACTTCTGGTCGCCTACGACAACCGTGTGGCCGGCGTTGTTGCCGCCCTGGTAGCGCACCACGTAATCCACTGATCCACCGAGGAGGTCGGTGGCCTTTCCCTTGCCCTCGTCACCCCACTGAGCACCGAGCAGCACAAGTGCGGGCACAGGCGTACACCCCTTCCGGGCGGGGCATGTCCAAGGTCAGGGGGCGCACGTCTGGCGTACGCCGATACCCGAACCGTCGAACCGGCTGCCCCGGAATAGACGAAGCCCCTGGCGCAATAGCGCAAGGGGCTCTTGCACAAGGATGCTACCCGAGGAAGGACCGAGGTGTCGGCTCCAGATCCCGCAGCGAGCACCGAGCATCAGCTGCTGGTGGTCATCGACCCGGTCGCCCGCCGTGCGGACGGCGAGTCCGTACGGATCGCGAAAGACGTGTTGTGCGCCGGGGCGCACGCCAAGATCTGCCTGCCCGAGGGGCCCGAGGAGTTCGCCCGGGTGCTCGGCAGACGGGGCAACCGGCGGCTGGTGGTGATCGGAGACGACCGGGCCCTGGTCAGATCGGTGACCCTGTTGCACCGGGAACGGGACAGGGCCCGCGGCGCCCTGTCCCTGGTCCCGGTCGGCCCGCCGCCCGCACTGGAGCTGGCCAGATCGCTGGGCGTCCCGGTCGGCGCGGTGGCCGCCGCCCGGTCGGTCCTCGACGGCGCCGTGCGCTGGCTGGATCTGCTGGTGGACGACAGCGACGCGGTGGTCCTGGGCGGTCTGCGCCTCCCCACCGCGGACCCCGCGCCGCCGGGGTGGGGCCGGACACCACCGGGTTCGGTGTGGCATGCGTGCCGCTCCCTGGTACGCACGCTGGTGGGCCCCGCCCCGGCCCGTGCGGCGCCCCCGGCGCAGCGGCTGCGCGTGGAGGCGGACGGGGTGCTGCTCACCGACCTGCACCAGCCGGTGACGGGCGTCTCCGTCTCGTCACGCGGCGGCGCCGGGAAGGCGGAGGTGGTCGTCGAGCTGCCGTCGGGCGACCTGATGACGGCGGAGGCCCTGGCCGTGACCGTCTCCGGCGCGGACTTCCGGTACCGGCGGGACGGGGTGGTGGGCGGCCCGGTACGGACCCGGACCTGGACGGTACGGGCGGGGGCGTGGGGGCTGACGTTGCCGGTGGGATGAGTCCGGTGGGCGGCGCTGACCTGCCGAAACGGTCCTGGATATCCTCGCCGGGAGGGGCGGAAAGAGCACGAACAGGGTGGGGGATCTCATGAGCGAACCGGCGGACTGCGACAGACCCGGGTCAGTACCTGCGGCACTGGACCTGCCCATGACCGCGCAGGCCCTCGACCGCTACCGGTCACGGGGCCGCACCCTCTCGCTGACCGGCGCGGGCACCTGGATTCTGTGGGCCGTCGCTGTCCTGGTCGGGCCGGGAACTCTCGGAGGTCTTACTCCGCTCCTCGGGATCACCGCCCTGACCCTCGTACTGACCGGGCTCGGCACCCTGCTGCGGGCCCGGACGATGCGGCGGACACTCGCGGCCCGGCCCTGGGTGGCGTGCCGCGCGGATGCGGCCCCGTACCAGTGGCTGGGCAGCGCGACCGCGGTGGTGCTGTGCGACCCGCAGGACGGCGGGCTTACGGTGCTGAACATTTCCGCTCAGCGACAGCGCCTGCATCTGGCGCTGCCCGGACCGGACGGGGTGCTGTGGTGGTGCGGCGACCCGAAGTCGGGCGGCGTGCTCATGCGACCGGGCACCTGGCAGTTGGTGCGCGGCACCCCGATCCGGCGCCGGCACATCAGAGAACGGCTCGCGCGGGCGGCGCAGGCGCGGGGGCTCATGGCCCTGCCCCCGCCTTCACAGCCCCAGCCCCACCTCCAGCCACAACCATGGCCCCAGCAGCCCCCCGTCGCCGCAGGCCCGCCGACCTCGGCCCCGGCCGCCGGTAGCCCGTTCCAGGACGGGCACGGACGGCGACGGCGGTTCGGGATCTTCCGGTGGGTCGCCCTGCTGGGGGCCGTCCTTCTGGGGTTCGGGATATACGCCGAGGTGGCGTCGGAGCACGATCCGCAGATCGACCTGCACGTGGTGAGCGAGAGCCCGGCCGGACACTGCACGGTCCGGTGGACCGACCCCTGGGAACACCGCACCCGCACCGGTCCGTTCCGGTGCGACCCGGACCGGGGCGCGCTGCTCGCCGACTGGGACACCGGCTGGCTGGTGTCGTACGGACCGTGGAAGGGCGACCTCTACAACTCCGACCTGATCGGCAGCCCCGCCAACGACGCCGTCGTCCCGATCGAGCTCATCGGCCTGCTGATCTCCGGCGGGGGGCTCGTGGGCGGCACGGTCGCCTCCGTACGCAGACGGCGTCCAGGAGCACACGCGGCAGGCGCCGCACATGCGAAGGCGATGGGGACGGCGGCGGAGGTGCAGGCCCGGATGAAACCCGGCGCCGGGCCCCCGGCCCGGACGACCTACGCGGCGCTGGCAGAGCGGGCGCGACTCCAGCACGTCGCGGATGAACGCGCGCGTCCCGAGGCCGATGTCCGCGAAGTGGCGTGGTGGCGGGTGCGGGGGCTGCGCAGGACCAGCGGGCTGACGGCCGTCGCAGGTGCGCTGGGCGTGGCCGTCCTCCCCTGGGTGGTGTACGCCGTCCGGGGCGGGATCCCGTTCAACATGAAGGTGCTCGCGGTGGTGTGGGCCGCCCTCGCCGTGCTCAATTCCTGGCGGGCGTGGAACAACGGGATCCCGGCCGCCCGCCTGATCGCCCGCGCGGCCCGCGCCCCCGTACCGGTGCCGAAGCGGTACGTGCTGCTGTCCGCTCCCGACGGCAGCAAGCACGCCCTGGTCCTCTTCCCCCCGTACGGCGGGGACGACGACCAGCCCGAGGCGATGATCCAGCTGGTGCCCGGAAACGCGAAGAAGCCCTGGCGCGGGCTGCCCGGCGAGCCGGTCGGCACGGTGGAGCTGCGCGGCTGGGTCGACGTGAACCCGCCGGTGGTCGTGGGGTGGATCGACGGCCGGGCGTACTGGCCCCAGGAGCCGTACCAGGAACTGAACCCGAACAGCCCGGACCTGTCGGGGTTCTGACCACCCCGCGTCCTGACCCGGCGTGATCCAAACGAGAGGCCCTAGCCGAAGCGTTCCTCCCGGTACGCCCGCCACCGCTGCATCATCGTCCCCAGCTCGCCCTCCAGGAACTCGAAGAAGGCCAGCGTCTCGCCCATCCTGCGCCCCGCGGGCGAGTCCGGGCCGAGGTTCTCGACGCCCTCGCGCAGGGTGTTCTCCCAGCGCCTGAGCACCAGGTCGCGGTTGGTCAGCGACTCGTACCACTGGTCGCTGTGCACCCGGAAGCGGTCCCGGCGTGATCCCGGTTCCCGTTCGCGGGTGATCATGTTCACCTGCGCGAGGTAGCGGACGGCGCCGGAGATCGCGGCGGGGCTGACCTTGAGCTGCTCGCCCAGTTCGGCCGTGGTCAGCGCGCCCGAGTCGGAGGCGAGCACCGCGGCGAAGATGCGGGACGGCATCCGCTGCATGCCCGCCTCGGTGAGCTGGGCGGCGAAGCGTTCGACGAACCGGGAGACCGCGTCGTCCACAGGCTGTGCACGGCCGGGGCCATGAGAACCGTCCGCACCGTCGGCCGTGTCGGCTCCGTCCGGTCCGGCGTGCTTCGTCGTCATCCTTGGATCGTCTCCCCAACTCGTATCGCGACGGCTCGCGACGGCCGTATCGCGGCAGTCCGTCACGCGACAGCCTGCCCGCATCGCGGTCCCGAGTTTATACGGCTCCTTTTCATACGCTTCCTTAACTTCACAACTTTGTGAAATCCCGGTACTTTCAGAAGCATGACCCTGGCCGATCCTGCCGACGACGTAGCCGTCGAAGTAACCGCACTGCACAAGTCGTTCGGGCGGACCCCCGCCCTGGACGGCCTCGACCTCACCGTCCGGACCGGCGAGGTCCACGGCTTCCTGGGCCCCAACGGATCCGGGAAGTCCACCACCGTCCGCGTCCTGCTCGGACTGCTGCGCGCGGACTCGGGCACCACCCGGCTGCTCGGGCGCGACCCGTGGCACGACGCGGTGGAACTGCACCGGCGCATCGCCTACGTGCCGGGCGACGTCACCCTGTGGCGGAGCCTCAGCGGCGGCGAGATCATCGACCTGTTCGGCAGGCTGCGCGGCGGGCTCGATCCGGTGCGGCGGGCCTCGCTCGTCGAGCGGTTCGAGCTGGACCCGACGAAGAAGGGCCGTACGTACTCCAAGGGCAACCGGCAGAAGGTCGCCCTGGTCGCCGCGTTCGCGTCCGACGTGGACCTGCTGATCCTCGACGAGCCGACCTCCGGTCTCGACCCGCTGATGGAGGAGGTCTTCCAGCAGTGCGTACGGGAGGAACGCGACCGGGGGCGGACCGTGCTGCTGTCCAGCCACATCCTGAGCGAGGTCGAATCGCTCTGCGACCGGGTGAGCATCATCCGCAAGGGGCGGACCGTGGAGACCGGTTCGCTCGACGAGCTGCGGCATCTGACCCGGACCGCCATCGTCGCCGAACTGGCGCGCGTGCCCGACGGGCTGGCGCAGCTGGCCGGGGTGCACGACCTCGACGTCCGCAGCACCCACCTCCAGGGCGCCGACGTCCAGGGAACTCACGTCCGGCTCCAGGTCGAGACGGACCAGCTGGACGCGGTACTCAGATCGCTCAGCGCCGCCGGGGTGCGGTCGCTGACCAGCGCGCCGCCGACGCTGGAGGAGCTGTTCCTGCGGCACTACGCGGCCGGGCCGGTCGACCCGCCGGAACCACACCGGAACGCCCGGCCCCCGAACGCCCAGCCGCCGACCACCCCGAGCGGGAACGCCTCGCAGCCGAATCCCTCACACCCGGACACCCCGCACGACAACACCCCTGCCGAAGAAGGGACGGTGTCCCGGTGACCGCCGTCGCCCTGCCGCCGCGGGCCGGCACGGCCTCCCGGGGTTCGCGCCCGTTCGCGGGCACCGGGGTCCTGTGGAGGCTGGCCCTGCGCCGCGACCGGATCATGCTGCCGGTCTGGGCGCTGGCTCTCGGCGGCTCCTACGCGTCCGTCGTCTCCTCCCTCTCCTCGCTGTACGGCACGGCTGCCGAGCGCGCCGATCTCGCCAGGTCCATGAACGCCAACAGCTCGCTGCGCGCGCTGTACGGGCCCGCGTTCAGCGACTCGCCCGGCGGGCTCACCGCCTGGCGGATGGTCGCCTTCGGGGCCACGCTCGCCGCCGTACTGAGCCTGGTCGTCGTCGTACGGCACACCCGCGAGGAGGAGGAGACCGGCCGTCAGGAACTGCTCTCCTCGGCCATGGTGGGGCGGCGCGCACCCCTCACCGCCGCGCTGCTCACCGCGCTCACCGCGCAGGCCGCACTGGCCGCGGTGACGGCCGCGGGTCTGGTCGCGTCCGGTGTACCGGGCCGCGGTTCGGTGGCGCTGGCCCTCTCCGTGGCGGGTGTCGGGGCGCTCTTCGCCTGCACGGCGGCCATCGCGGCGCAGTTCACCGAGAGCGCGCGGGCCGCGAAGGGGATCACCGCTGCGGTGATCGGCGCGGCGTACGTACTGAAGGCGGCGGGCGACGCCACCTCCGACGACGGTTCGGCCGTGTCGACCTGGCTGTCGCCGATCGGCTGGGCCGAGAACGTACGCCCCTACGCGTCCGAACGCTGGTGGGTGCTGGGGCTCCTGGCGGCAGCCGTCGGTGTCCAGGCCGTCCTCGCGTACGCCCTCGCGGGCCGCCGTGACGTCGGACTGAGTTTCCTGCCGGCCCGGCCGGGGCCCGCGCGGGGCGGACTCGGCACGGCGGGTGCGCTGGCCCGGCGGCTTCAGCGGGGCAGCGTCCTCGGGTGGCTCGCCGGGTTCCTGGTGACCGGGGTGGTCTTCGGCGGCATGGCAGACGGCGCCGCGGATCTGGTCAGCGGCAACTCGGGTGCCAGAGAGATCTTCCAGCGGATGGGCGGCCACGCCGGCCTGACCGATGCGTTCCTCTCGGCGATCACCGGGATGCTGGGCATGGTCACGACGCTGTTCGTCGTCGCCTCGGTGCTGCGGCTGCACGGCGAGGAGACCTCCCAGCGCGCCGAACCGCTGCTCGCCAACGCGGTCGGCCGGCTGCGCTGGGCCGCGGGCCATCTGGTCGTCGCCTTCGCGGGATCGGCGGCCGTACTGCTCGCGGGCGGTGCGGGCATGGCCGTGGGGTACGGGCACCGCCCCGGCCCGGTCGTCGGCGCCGCCCTGGTGCAGCTCCCCGCGGTCTGGGCACTGGGCGGCCTCACCGTCCTGCTGTACGGAGCCGCCCCGAAGGCCGCACCGGCCGCCTGGGGGGTGGCCGGGCTCGCCCTGGCCCTGGGGTGGATCGGCCCGGTGCTGAACCTCCCGCAGTGGGCCCTGGACCTGTCACCGTTCGGGCAACTGCCGAAGCTGCCGGGCGCGGCGATGGACTGGACACCGGTGCTGGTGCTGACCGGGGTCGCGGCGGCGCTGGTGGCCGCGGGCCTGACGGCGCTGCGCCGCCGCGACCTGAGCTGCTGAGCCCGGGGTCCCTCTCAGCCCGGGGTCCGTCTCAGCCCGGCCCCTCTCGGCCGGGGGTCCCGCTCAGCCCGGTCCCGCTCAGCCCGGGGCCGGCGTGGCCGCCGCGTCCTCCGGGGGTGCGGCCGAGCGCAGCGGCACCTCCCGTACGTACCAGGCGACCGCGCACCCCACCGCGGCCAGCACCGCGCACCCGGCCGCCACCCCGTGCAGCCCGCTCGCCGCCGCCTCCGGGAAGCCCGCGGCGCCCGCCGTACGGCCACCGAGTCGGGAGGTGAACACCGCGCCCAGCAGCGAAACCCCGAGCGAGCCGCCGATCGTCCGCAGCAGCATGACGGTGCCGCTGGCCGCCCCCATGTCACGCGGTTCGGCGCTGTTCATCGTGATGACCATCGTGCTCTGCATCAGGAACCCGATGCCGAACCCCACCACGACGGTGAGCGCCGAGGCGACCACCGTCCCGGTGTGCGCGCCGAGCAGCAGCAGGAGCAGCGCGCCCAGCGTCAGGACGGCCCCGCCCAGGAGGGGGTAGACGCGGTAGCGGCCGGTGCGGCTGATCAGCCGGCCGACCGTCAGCTGCACGGCGAGCATGGCGAACATCAGCGGGAGCAGCAGCAGCCCCGTCTCCGTCGCCTCCGCGCCGCCGACCAGTTGCAGGTACTGCGGCAGGTACGTCATGACGCCGAGCATGACCGCGCCGGAGAGGAAGCTCAGGATCTGGGCGAGGGTGAAGTTGCGGTCGCGGAAGAGGCGTGGCGGGATGACGGGTTCGGCCGCGGTGCGTTCGACCCGTACGAACCAGACCGGTGCGGCCACCCCGACCGCCCCCAGCGCCAGGATCTGCGGCGAGGACCAGGCGTACGTGGAGCCGCCCCAGGTACCGAGCAGCGTGAGCGCCAGGATGCCGGTGGTCAGCAGCAGGACGCCCGCGACGTCGATCCGCGCCCTGATCCGCTCGCTGCGCAGCGGAACGCACAGGCCGACGATCAGCAGGGCCGCCGCCCCCGCGGGCACATTGACGTAGAACGTCCAGCGCCAGCTCAGCCGGTCGGTGAGGAACCCGCCGATCAGCGGGCCGCCGATGAACGCCACCGGCATGATCACGCCGATCATCGACTGGACGCGCCCGCTCTCGCGCGGCTCGATCAGCACACCGATGACGGCCATCGCACCGACCATCAGGCCGCCCGCGCCCAGCCCCTGGAGCGCGCGGAAGGCGATGAGCTGCGCCATGGACTGCGCGAGTCCGCAGAGCATCGAACCGGCCAGGAAGAGCGCGACCGCGGCGAGGAAGGCGCCCTTGCGGCCGTACAGATCGCCGACCTTGCCCCAGACCGGGGTGGCGACCGCGGTGCAGAGCAGATACGCCGTCACCACCCAGGAGAGATGGTCGAGTCCGCCGAGATCGCGCACGATCGTGGGCAGGGCGGTCCCGACGACGAGGCCGTCGAGCATGGCCAGGAACATGCCGAGCAGCAGCCCGAGGACACCGAGTCTCAGTCGTGCGTCCATGGCGGTCAGCCCTGGTAGGGGCGGACGGCCTTGGCGTCACGCAACGCGTGTGCCCACCAGGTGAGTTGGTCGAGCATCGAGGTGGCCGCCGCGTCGCTCGCCGGGTCCCTGACCTGCCCCTCCTCGTCGAAGCAGCTCCAACCGCCGTGGAAACTCACGGTGTTGCGCACGGTCACCGCGTGCAGCTCGGCCAGCACCCCCCGCAGGTGCTCCACCGCGCGGAGCCCGCCGGACACCCCTCCGTACGAGACGAACGCGACGGGCTTGGCGTGCCATTCGGTGTGGTGCCAGTCGATGGCGGCCTTCAGCGGCGCCGGGTAGCTGTGGTTGTACTCGGGCGTGACGATCACGAACGCGTCGGCCGCCGCCAGCCGGGGCGAGATCGCGGCGAGCGCCTCGGTGGTCCCTGCGGGCGGGGGGCTCCCGAACGCCGGGAGCACCGTGGGCAGCGGGATCTCGGCCAGGTCGACGGTTTCGGCGGCCAGATCGGTGTGCCGGTCGAGATGGCCGCGCATCCAGTCGGCCACGACGGGGGCGAACCGGCCCTCGCGGGTGCTGGCCACGATCATCGCGACGCTCAGACGGTCCTCGCCGGGGCGGGTACGGGTATCGGCCGGGCTGTTCTCGCTCATGGGTCCCCCAGGGTTCGGCCCGCGTCGGCAGCGTGTACGCCGTATCGGGATGCGTACAACGTACACACCAGCGCGTACGCCGTCCACCGCTGATACGTTGTACACATGACGGCCGAAGAGCACGCGCAGCCCCAGCGGCAGAAGTCCCTCTGGGAACGGCTCGACCGCCCGGCCCCCGCGCCCCGCGCCTCGCTCTCCCCCCGGCAGATCGCCGACGCCGCGGTACGGATCGCCGACGCCGAGGGGCTCACCGCCGTGACGATGCGCCGACTGGCCACGGAGCTGGGCGTGGCCCCCATGGCCGCGTACCGCTACGTCTCCGGCAAGGACGAACTGCTGGAGCTGATGATCGACCGGGTCTACGTGGACGCCGACCTCTTCGGCGACGCCACCGGCTGGCGGGAGACCCTGCGCGCCCTCGCGCTCGGCACCCGGCAACTCGTCCTGGCCCACCCCTGGCTGGGCCAGCTCGCCTCACCGCGGGCATCGGTCGCGCTGACCCCCGGCCGGTTCGCCGTACTGGAGCGGGCACTGACCTCGCTGGACGGCCTCGGCCTCGACCCGGACACGATGCACGCGGTCTTCGTCACCGTCAGCTCCTTCACCCTCGGCCAGGCGTACGCAGAGGTCGCGATGCGACAGCTGATGGCAGCCGAGGGCTGGGCCAGCGGCGACGACGTACGCGGAGCGCTGGCCCCGCAGATGACGTACCTGATGAACACCGGCAAGTACCCGACGTACCGCAAGGTGCTCCAGGGGAGCGCGCGCAAGGACGACCCGCTCTGGCAGTTCGAGACCGGACTCGACTGCGTGCTGGACGGGATCGCGGCCCGGACGGGGATCTGAGCGGCGGGCCCGTCCGGAGCCGGCCGGCGGCGGCGATCCACCCGGCCGCGACCCGGCCGACGGACGCTCAGCGGATGTAGCTCTTGAGCTCCTCGGTGTCCAGGTCGATACCCACCGGGTCGGGCAGCTTCAGCTTCGCGCCGAAGTCCACCCCGTGCTTGTCCCGGTAGCGACCGCTCGCCGGGTCCGGGTCGCTGAACACGGTCACCGTGCACGCGTCACGGTCGATCAGCAGATACAGCGGAATCCCGGCGCCCGCGTAGGCGGCGGGCTTCTCCTTGCGGTCGCGGCGGTCGGTGTCGGAGTCGGAGTCGGAGTCGTACGAGGTGATCTCGACGGTCATCAGCACGCCGTCCGGTTCGGCCCACTCCCCCTGTCCGGCGAAGTTCCCGATCCGGGCGAGGGAACCGGCCGGACGCGCCCGGCCGTTGCCGTGCGAATCGACCTTCAGACCCAGGCCACCTGCGTACAGCCCCAGTTCGGGCCGGAGCTGCATGCACCGCTTCTGCAGCCACCTGACGATCTCGGAGTGATTCCCGTCCGTCATGCCTCTGACGCCGATCCGTCCGTCGATGAACTCCAAGCGGACCGCGTCGGACTCCCGGTCGACGAGTTCGGCGATCCGCTCGAACTCGTCGACCGTCATCTGTGACGTGTGCTCTGTCCTGCCCGCCATGCGGCGCCCCCTTACGTGCGGGCAGCCAGTGTGAACGGGCCACAGCCCCACCGGACGGACACCAGCCCCTTCCCACTCGTCCGAGTGACCGTCACCCCGGCCTGACCAGCCCCGCCTCGTACGCGAACACCGCCGCCTGGGTCCGGTCGCGCAGCCCCAGTTTCACCAGGATCCGGCTGACATGGGTCTTCACCGTCGACTCGGCCACGATCAGCCGGGAGGCGATCTCCCCGTTCGACAGACCCTGCGCGATCAGGACGAGCACCTCCGTCTCGCGCTCGGTGAGGTCCCCCACCGTGGCGAGTGTCGGCTGCCGGGGGGAGTCGGAGAGCCGGGAGAACTCGATGATCAGCCGCTTGGTGACCGTCGGCGCGAGCAGCGCCTCGCCGGAGGCCACCACCCGTACGCCTTCCGCCAGTTGACGGGCTGAGGCGTCCTTCAGCAGGAAGCCGGAGGCGCCCGCGCGCAGCGCCTGGTAGACGTACTCGTCCAGGTCGAAGGTCGTCAGGACCAGCACCTTCGCCGACGCGTCCGCCGCCACGATCTCGCGGGTCGCCTCGATGCCGTTCAGTTCGGGCATCCGGATGTCCATCAGGACGACGTCCGGGCGCAGCGCGGCGACCTGCGCCACCGCTTCGAGGCCGTTGACCGCCTCGCCGACGACCTCGATGTCCGGCATCGCGTTGAGCAGGACCGAGAAACCCTCGCGGACCATGATCTGGTCGTCGACGATCAGGACCTTGATGGTCGGTGCCGCCTGGGCTCCGGCGGTCGCTCCGGCGGTCGCTCCGGCATTCGTTCCGGCATTCGTTCCGGCGGTCGCTCCGGCATTCGTTCCGGCGGTCATGCGGACTCCTCCACGGAGCGCTGCACCGGGAGGAACGCCGCCACCTCGTAGCCACCGTCCTCCGTGGCCTCGGCCGTCATCTCGCCGTTCAGCATGCTGACCCGCTCCCGCATCCCGGTGATGCCGTGCCCCGCACCCGGTATGGGGTGCTCCCTGCCCGCCGGGGGCGGCTTGTCCGGCGCGTGCTCGACCGGGCCGCTCGGCGGGCCGTTGACCACCCGCAGGCCCAGCCCGCCGAGTACGTAACTGATCTCCACCCGGGCCGCCGCCCCCGGCGCGTGCCGCAGGACGTTGCTCAGCGCCTCCTGGAGGATGCGGTACGCCGACAGCTCGACGCCCTGCGGGAGTTCACGTACCGCGCCGGTCACCGTCTTCTCGGTCGTCAGGCCCGCGGCGCGCACATTGGCGAGCAGCCCGTCCAGTTCGGCGAGGGTGGGCTGCGGGGCGTCGGGCGCCTCGTAGTCCTCCGCCCGTACGACACCGAGCACCCGGCGCAGTTCGGTCAGGGCCGCGACCGCGTTCTCCCTGATCACCTCGAACGCCCTGGTCAGTTCCGGCGGCGGGTCGGTGACCCGGTAGGGGGCCGCCTCCGCCTGGATGGCGACCACCGACATGTGGTGGGCGACGACGTCGTGCAGCTCGCGGGCGATGGTGGTGCGCTCTTCGAGGAGGGTCCGCTTGTCCCGTTCGATGGCGGTGACGGTCCGCTGGACGGTCACCTCGCGCCGCGCCTCACGACGGATCTGCACCGTGGTCGTGATCAGCAGGGCGACACCGGTGAGGAACAGCATCAGCGGGGCGTCGGAGTACCGGCCGATCCCGGCGACCGACCCGATGAACAGCCCGTACACCGCCGTTCCCACCCACATCCAGCCCGCGGTGCGCGGCCGGGACCTGGCCGCGACCACCGTCACCACCGTGAAGTGCGCGAGGAAGGGGCCGGCCGTCCAGGGCCAGGCGCCGGTATTGCCGAACGCCGAGACGAAGGGGGCGATCAGCAGCGAGAGCCACCAGGCACCGACCGGCCTGACCAGCGTCATCGCCACGACACCGGCGGGCAGGAGCGCCGTCAGCACCCGTATCGGGCCGCCGTTCCCGCCGTCGTACCCCAGCACCGCCGTGATCAGCGCCGCGCACAGCACCACGGCGTGCCGGGTCCGGCGCGTGTACGTCCGCAGTCCCCGGGGCAGCAGCCGGCGGACCCAGGGCTCCGTCTCCGACGGTTCGAGCGGGCGGTAGGCGAAGGCGTCGTGGAACAGGTCCTCGCGCAGGCCCGCCAGGGCACCCGCTGCCAGCCGGGACTCGGGGATCCGGGTCTTGCTCCCGGCGTTGGTATCGGTCACACGGATCACGGTAGGCGGCGGGGCGCTCCCGGTCGTCCGCACTGGTACGGATCCTGCCGGGTCATCCTCAGGTACTACCGGGCCCGGCGCCCGGCCCACAGGGCTACGCCGTGGCGAGCCGCGCGGCCCACAGGGCTACGCCGTGGCGAGCCGCGCGGCCCACCAGGCGGGTCGCCCCGTCCGCCCCAGGCGTGCTGCCCGGTCCACCACGCGGGTCGCTCGGTCCGCCGGACGAGCTGCCCGGCCCACCAGGCGAGCTGCTCGGTCCGCCAAGCGACCCGCTCCGCCTACCAGGCGAGTTGCTCGATCTCCGCGACCACCACCGCGCACGCGTCCGCCGCCGGGTCGAGCAGCGCGAAGTGTCCCACCCCGTCGAGCAGCGTCACCCCGACCAACTCGCCCTCCCCGGCCGCCGCGTCGGCGTACGCGTCGGTCACCCGCGTCGGGACCGTGGCGTCCAGCCGGCCGTGCACCACCGTCGTCGCGACGCCGGTGGGCAGGAGCGCCGCCGGGTCCGCCCACAGCTCGTTCCCGCCCCCGGACAGGAACTGGTCCACCCCGCCCCCGCACACGTCCAGCTCCCGCGCGACACCGAAGTGCGCGATCGGCGCCAGCGCGACCACCCCGCGGAAGGGCGGCGTGGACCGGTGCCAGGGCGCCTCCGGCGGCAGGACGTGCCGGGCGGCGGCCCACAGTGCGAGCTGCCCGCCCGCCGAGTGCCCGGCGAGGACCGTCCGCCGCAGGTCGGCGCGGGGCAGCAGATCCGGTACGAGTACGGGCAGCGCGTCCAGCGCCGCGGCCACATCGTCCAAGGTGTCCGGCCAGCGGCCCGCACTGCCCGGCTCCGCGCCGCCGCGCCGGTACTCGACACTGGCGACGGCGAAGCCCCGGCGCGCCAGGAAACCGGCGAACGGGCTGATGTGCCGCCGGTCGACGCGCTGCCGCCAGACACCGCCGTGCAGCACGACGACGAGCGGAACGGCCCCCTCGCCGCCGTGCGGGGAGTAGAAGTCCACGACCTGGTCCGGGTGTTCGCCGTATGCCGCAGTGGCATCGGGCGCCACCGCAGGGTGCGCGAAGACCGCATCGGCCTCTGCGTCGTCCGACATCCGGCTCCAACCTCTCCTCGCAACGGGCTGAACTGCTGCCCTGACCAGCGGGGACGCTATCAGCCCAGCACCTCCCCCAGAACCCGTGCGGCACGCAGTGCATCGCCGAAACTGACGTAGAGCGGGGTGAATCCGAAGCGCAGCACGTCCGGCGGCCGGAAGTCGCCGACGACACCGCGCGCGATCAGCTCCTTCATGACCGCCCCGGCGTTCTCGCACCGCAACGACACCTGGCTGCCGCGCTCCGCGTGGACCACCGGTGTCAGAGATTCGAGGCGCACACATTCCAGGAAGAAGTCCGTCAGGACGAGTGATTTGGCCCGCACCGCCTCGATCGTCACTCCCTCCCAGACATCGAGCGCCGACTCCAGCGCCAGCATCGACAGGATGTCGGGGGTACCGACCCGGCCGCGCACGACACCGTCCGCCGGGGCGTATCCGGCAGTCATGCCGAACGGGTCGGCGTGCGAGTTCCAGCCGGGCAGCGGGGAGTCGAAGGACGCCTGGAGGTCGGGGCGCACATAGAGGAAGGCGGGCGAACCCGGGCCGCCGTTCAGGTACTTGTACGTACAGCCGACGGCGAAGTCGACGCCGTGCGCTTCGAGTCCGACCGGCAGCGCGCCCGCGCTGTGGCAGAGGTCCCAGACGACGGCCGCCCCCGCCGCGTGCACGGCGGCGGTCACGGCGGGCAGGTCGTGCAGCCGGCCCGTGCGGTAGTCGGCGTGGTTGACCAGGACGGCGGCGGTACGGGGACCGACCGGATCGCCCGGTACGTACGGGACGATCCGCCGGGAGGTCATCCGGGCCGCGGACTCCGCGAGGTAGCCGTCGGTCGGGAAGGTCGTCGCGTCGACGAGGACCTCGTCGCGGTCGGGGCCCGCCAGCCGGATCGCCGCGACCAGCGCCTTGAAGACATTGACGCTCGTCGAGTCGCCGACCACGACCGTGCCGGGCGCGGCACCGACGAGCGGGGCGATCCGGTCGCCGATCCGCTCCGGGGCGGTCCACCAGCCGGACTCCTCCCAGGACCGGATCCGCAGCGCGCCCCACTCGTGGGTGATGACCTCGCGCATCCGGTCCGGTACGTGGCGCGGCAGGGCGCCGAGGGAGTTGCCGTCCAGATAGACGGTGTCGGGGTCGAGGGTGAACAGCTCGCGGATCGGGGCGAGTTCATCGGCGGCGTCGAGCGCCTCGGCCTTGCGGGCCAGGGCGGACAGGTCCGGCTCGGGAGACATCGGCTGGTCCTTCGGCTGGGCGGGACGGGGGGTGGGTACCGGGTGCCGAGCGGCTACGGGGTGCCGAGCGGCTACCGGGTGTCGAGCGGCTACGGGGTACTGGTCCGGCAACGACGCGGCAGCGGTCCAGGTATCGCCCGTCTCCGCCTCAGACATGGCTGCGCGCGGTCCACAGTTCGGGGAAGACGTTCTTCGCGGCGCGCTTCTCCAGCCAGGCGACCCCGGCCGATCCGCCCGTACCGGTCTTGGAGCCCATCGCCCGGCGGGTGGCCACCAGATGGTCGTTCCGCCATCGCCACACCAGCTCGCCGACATCGGTCAGCGCCTCACCGAGACGGACCAGCTCGGAGTCCTGCGCCCCCGCGTACACGGCGGTCCAGGCCGCCTCGACCTCGGGCGAGGGCTCGTACTTCCCGGCGGGATCGCGGTCGAGCACCGCGGCGGGCACCGCCTGGCCGCGCCGGGCGAGGAACCGCAGCGCCTCGTCGTACAGGCTCGGCTCCTGGAGGGCCTTCTCCAGCTCGGCGTGCGCCCGCGGGGCACCACGGTGCGGGACCAGCATCGACGCGGACTTGTCGCCGAGCAGGAACTCCATGCGGCGGTACATCGCGGACTGGAATCCGGACCCCTCACCGAGCGCGCCGCGGTACGCGTTGAACTGGGCCGGGGTGAGCTGGGCGAGCGGGCGCCACGAGTCGTTCAGGGACTGCAGCTCGTACGTGGACCGCTTCAGCGCCGCGAGAGCGACCGGCAGGTCGTCACCGCGCAGCGCGGCCGATGCGGTCTCCCACTCGTGGACGATCACCGTGAACCACAGCTCCATCACCTGGGTGGTGACCAGGAAGACCATCTCGCCCGGATCGTCGGAGCGCAGATGCTGGAGGTGGGTGAGGACATCCGCCTGGACGTAGTCCTCGTACGGGGTGGTGCCCGCGAAATCGAGGTTCGGGGCCGGGTCGTGCGCATTCGGGGCCAGATCGTGCGAGTTCGGGGCCGGGTCGTGCGAAGGCGTAGACATCGCTGTCTCCTCGATGGTGCTCCAGGTAGCGGTCCGCCCCTTCCGTCGACAGGTGGGCCCCGGTCCCCAGCCTTCATCATGAGCGCCGTTCCCGCCCGGCGGCAAGAGAAGCAAAGGGCCGGACACGGAGCGTGTCCGGCCCTTCACCGTGCCGCCGGTGCCCGGCGGCCCCGCTCAGCCCAGCGTGTCCGCCGCGGCCGGGGAGGAGTCACGCAGGAACGTCGTGCAGCGCTCGTACTCCTCCTCCTCGCCGATCGACTGCGCGGCACGGGCCAGCGCGTGCAGGGCGCGCAGGAAGCCCCGGTTCGGCTCGTGGTCCCACGGCACGGGCCCGTGGCCCTTCCATCCGGCCCGGCGCAGCGAGTCGAGGCCGCGGTGGTAGCCGGTACGGGCGTAGGCGTACGACTCGACGACCCGGCCGTGCTCGAAGGCGTCGTCAGCGAGCTGCGCCCAGGCGAGCGAGGACGTCGGGTACTTCGCCGCCACGTCGGAGGGCGCGGCACCGCCCGCGAGGAGCTCGCGGGGTTCGGGGTCGTCGGGGAGACGGGTCGGGGGAGGTCCCCCGAGCAGATTCTCGTGAATGGCCATGAGTGACAGTCTGCCTGCCCCACCAAGGCCCGCCCGCCACGGGGCGCCGGAGGCCACTCCCGGCCACCCGGCCCCGCCCCATCTCAGCCCGCGATCCCAACCCGCCCAATCCCGGCCCACGCGATCCCCGCCCGCCCAATCCCGGCCCACGCGATCCCCGCCCGCCCAATCTCAGCGCACGCCCACGCGATCCCAGCCGCCCCGACCAACCCCAACCCGGCCAATCCCAGTCGACCAATCCCAGCCCGACCCGGCCAATCCCAGCCCGTCCGGCGATTGAGGACACCTTTCAGCCCGCGCGGCGCTTGAGCGCACCCCTCAGCCAGCCCGGCGCTCGAGGGCACCCTTCAGCCCGCACAATCTCAGCCCGCCCGGCGATTGAGGGCACCCTTCAGCCCGCACAATCTCAGCCCGCCCGGCGATTGAGGGCACCCTTCAGCCCGCGCGGCGCTTGAGCGCACCCCTCAGCCAGCCCGGCGCTCGAGGGCACCCTTCAGCCCGCACAATCTCAGCCCGCCCGGCGATTGAGGGCATCCTTCAGCCCGCCCGGCGCTTGAGGGCATTCCCAGCCCGCCCGGCGCTTGAGGGCATTCCCGGCCCGTCCGGCGCTTGAGGACCAGGGGCCCGGGGGCAGCGGCCCCCGACTACGGCGCCACCGCCCGAACGGCCCGCACGAGCGCGTCCACCCCCGCCTCCGCCTTCGACCGCGCACACCCCACGTTCAACCGCACGAACCCCTCGGCCCGGTACACCGCCCCCGGCATGATCGCCACCTTCTCGACCTCGATCAGCTGCCGCTGGAGCGCCGCCTCGTCGACACCCAGCGGACGCAGATCGATCCACGCGAGGTACCCGGCCTGCGGCGGCACCCACCCCAGCTCGGGAAAGGCGGAACGCAGCCGGTCCGCGAGCATCGACAGATTCCCCGCCGTGTAGGCCCGCACGGCGTCCAGCCACCCCGCACCGTGCCGGTACGCCGTGATGTGGGCCGTCAGGGAGAGCACCGCGGGCGAGGCGAGCCCCTCGCCCTTCTCCATGCGGGTGAGGAACTCCGCCCGGTCGTCCGGGTCGCCGATGATGCCGTACGAACCGGTCAGGGCCGGGAAGTTGAACGCCTTGCTGCCGGACGTGACGAGCGCCCAGCGCCCGCTGCCGTACCGGGTCCAGGGCAGATGACGGTGGCCCTCGTGCACGAAATCGGCGTGGATCTCGTCGCTGATGACCGCGACGCCGTACCGCTCGGCGAGCGCCGCGAAGCGGGTCAGCTCGTCGTGGGTCCACACCCGGCCCGTGGGATTGTGCGGCGAGCAGAGCAGCAGGACCTTGCTGTCCGGGCGGGCGAGCTGCCGCTCCAGCTCGGCGAAGTCACCCACCGGGCAGCCGCGCGGCTCCCGGCCGAGACCGGTCACCGCCTTGGTGAAACCGTCGTACGTGGGGGTGTGGACCACGACCCCGTCGCCCTCGTCCGTCCACATCTGCAACAGCTGCGAGAGCTGGCTGAGCACGGACGGCCCGTACACGATCCGGTCGGTGTCGATCCCGGTGTCGTACCGGGTCGCGTACCAGTCGCGTATCGCGGCCCGGAAGTCCCCGAGCCGCCAGTCCGTGTAGCCGAAGACACCGTGGGCGATCCGCTCCTGGAGGGCGGCGAGCACCTCGGGCGGGGAGCGGAAGTCCATGTCGGAGATGGTGAACGGCAGCAGCCCGTCCACCCCGAACCGGTCCGCGACACCGTCCCACTGGATGCTCCAGGTGCCGCGCCGGTCGACGGGCGTATCGAAGTCGTACGTCCGGTGCTCCCCGTACTCCATACCGGTCTCCTTCTCCGTCTCCATGTGCGGCACCCCTCTGACTGATCTGAGAATCACGAACCGACCTGAGAATCCCGAAACGCACGGACGCCCTCGGGCCTCGGGCATGACGCGGGCCCGGCATCCTTCGTCGGATACCGGGCCCGGCGTACGGAATTGCTCACGGGCAGGTGCCCGTCGCGTGAGGCGGCTGTCCCACGCATCGGGCGAGTGCCCGTTACTTGAGGCGGGTGCCCGTGGAGCGCAGGTTCGCGCAGGCCTCGGTCACGCGCTTCGCCATACCGGCCTCGGCGGCCTTGCCCCAGGTGCGCGGGTCGTAGGTCTTCTTGGAGCCGACCTCGCCGTCGACCTTCAGGACACCGTCGTAGTTGCGGAACATGTGGTCCACGACCGGGCGGGTGAAGGCGTACTGGGTGTCGGTGTCCAGATTCATCTTCACGACGCCGTTCTCCAGCGCGGTGGCGATCTCCTCCTCGGAGGAACCGGAGCCGCCGTGGAAGACGAAGTCGAACGGCGCGTTCTTGCCGTACTTGGCGGCAACGCCCTCCTGGAGGTCCTTCAGCAGCTCGGGGCGGAGCACGACGTTGCCCGGCTTGTAGACGCCGTGCACGTTGCCGAAGGAGGCGGCCAGCAGGTAGCGGCCCTTCTCGCCCAGGCCGAGGGCCTCAGCGGTGCGCAGCGCGTCGTCGACCGTGGTGTAGAGCGAGTCGTTGATCTCGTGGCTGACGCCGTCCTCCTCGCCACCGGTCGGGGTGATCTCGACCTCAAGGATGATCTTCGCGGCGGAGGCCAGCGCAAGCAGTTCCTGGCCGATGGAGAGGTTGTCCGCGAGAGTCTCGGCGGAGCCGTCCCACATGTGCGACTGGAAGAGCGGGTTGCGACCGGCCTCGACGCGCTTGCGGGAGACCTCCAGGAGCGGACGTACGTAACCGTCCAGCTTGTCCTTGGGGCAGTGGTCCGTGTGCAGCGCGACCGTGACCGGGTACTTCTCGGCGACGATGTGCGCGAACTCGGCGAGCGCCACCGAGCCGGTGACCATTTCCTTGGCGTACTGGCCGCCCAGGAACTCCGCACCACCGGTGGAGATCTGGATGATGCCGTCGCTCTCGGCCTCCGCGAAGCCGCGCAGCGCCGCGTGCAAGGTCTGGGTCGAGGTCACATTGATGGCCGGGTAGGCGAACTTGCCTGCCTTCGCCCGGTCGAGCATCTCGTTGTAGACCTCGGGGGTTGCGATGGGCATCTGTCCGCTCCTTGGGATGTGCGGGTGTGCGTAACTGGTCCCTGACCTGGGGGCGACTTCATCGTCGCCCCCATCTTTCCAGACTCTTGGCGCGGCTCCACCTGGCGTGGTGCCTTGACGTGTGCAAGAGGGGCGTGGTTTCACGTGAAACCACGCCGCCCCTGCCGACGCGCTGCTACCGCTCCGACATCGCCGCCCTCATGTGCCGGCCGGCCTCAGAGGTCCAGATCGCCCTGTCCGTACGCGAAGACGTACGGCACCCCGGCCTTGGCGATGACCTCGGCCGCACCGGTGTTGCGGTCCACGATCGTGGCGACCGCGACCACCTCGCCGCCGGCCTCGCGCACGGCCTCGACGGCGGTCATCGGAGAGCCGCCGGTCGTGGTGGTGTCCTCGACGACCAGGACCCGGCGTCCCTTGATGTCCGGGCCCTCGATGCGGCGCTGCATCCCGTGGGTCTTGGCGGCCTTGCGCACGACGAACGCGTCCAGCGTCTTTCCGCGGGCTGCGGACGCGTGCAGCATGGCGTCCGCGATCGGGTCGGCGCCCAGCGTCAGGCCGCCGACCGCGTCGAAGTCCAGGCCGTCGGTGAGGTCCAGCATCACCTGTCCGACCAGCGGCGCGGCCACGCCGTCCAGGGTGATCCTGCGCAGGTCGATGTACCAGTCGGCTTCGATCCCCGAGGAGAGGGTCACTTTGCCGTGGACCACGGCCTTGTCCTTGATGTGCTGCAGCAGGTCAGCGCGTACGTCAGTCATACCCCCGAGCTTAGAGGCGGCCCGGCCGCAGAGGCGGACGGGACCGACCCCCCGCCGGGCTGGGGGGCAGTCGGGGTCAGAGGCCGCCGGGCCCGGAGCGGCCGGGCCCGGCGGCAGTCCGGGCTCAGAGGCGGCGCCAGCTCCAGGTCGTCGCGATCTCCAGCGGATCGATCGGCGTCACCAGGCGGGGCAAGGTGTTGAGGCCGTTCGGCGGGCCGGACTGCGGCTCGACACAGACCGCTTCCTGCTGCTCGTCGTAGACCACCACCCACTCGTCGCGGCTCTGCACCTTCAGCTCCAGCTGCCCCGGCCAGGTGAGGGTGACATCGACACCGTCCGGCATCCCGAAGCAGTCGTCCCAGGGGCCGGGGAGCGGGTCGATCCGCTTGCCCGTGGGGAGGTGATCGTCGCCACGCTCCTCCTGCCAGGCGGGCTCGAAGTCGATCCGTACGTCCTCGCCGGTACCGAGGTTCCGGTTGAACCAGGGGTGCCAGCCCGCCTGCGCCGGGAACGAGTCGTCGTACGTCTCCACACCGAAGGCGAGGGTCAGGGAGTCCTCGGCCAGCTCGAAGGTCTGGGTGACCCGGCCGGTGTACGGCCAGGGGTCGGCCAGGTCGTAGGTGAACACGGCGGCTGCCTCGCTGGTGCGGGCCGTCCGCCAGGCCGTGTTGCGGCCGGTGCCGTGGATGGCGTGCGGCGGGGAGTTCAGCGGCAGCTGGTGCGGTTCACCGCCGTTGCTGAACAGGCCGTTCCTGGTGCGCCCGCACCAGGGCACCATCGGGAAGCAGCCGAACTTGGCTCCCTGGCGCAGCAGTTCGGTGCCGCCGATACGGAGGCTTCGGATACGGCACCCGTTCTCGGGGCTCACGGTCAACTCGACGTCGCCGGCGACGAGCCGGACCTCTTCGCTACTCACCTCTTGACCCTAAGGGCTGTCCCGACCGGCCACCCGGCCGATCCCCTCGCCCGAACCCCGTCCGGCGCTCCGGATCAGCGGCGGCGCCGCAGCGCCCGGCCCACGACCACGGCCGACGCCAGCGCCAGCGCCGCCGCCGGGGCCGCCCACCGCAGGGTCGCCCCCGCCTTGACGGACGACGGGGCGGGCACAGGGGCGTACCGGCCGCGCGGCGGGGCGTGGTCGACCTCCTCGGCGCTGCGGCCGATCATCGTGCGCCGGGCGTGTGCGGCCTCCTGCGGGGGCTCGCCGGCGGGGATGAACTCCGCCTCGGACACCGGGTCCAGCGACGGCGGCGGAACCTCCGCGTCGAAAACGGACGGCGTGACATCGCCCTCGGAACCTGCCCGGGAACCAGCCCCGGAATCCGCTTCGGAGTCCGGCTCGGAATCCGCATCCGCACCCGCACCCGAATCCGCACCCGAATCCGCAGGGGCGTCGGCCCCGACCTCCGCCCCCACCCGGTCCCCGAACCGGTCCAGCAGGCGCCCGGCCGCCGCCAGCGCCGCCTCCGGGCTCAGTTCCGTCAGGCGTCCGCCCTCGCCACCGGCTGTCCCCGTGAACGTCAGCGTCGTGCCCGCGTCCGTCCCGGTCAGCCGGAGTTCCAGGGCCAGTGTCACCGAACCCGGCCCGCGGGCCTCCGCGCCCTCGCCCGTGATCGTGAAGCCGCCGTCCCGTTCCGCGAGGTGCAGCGCTCCGCGGTACGTGATCGTGTGACCGTCGACGCGAACCTTCAGCCGACCCGCGAGCGGGCCCTTCGTATCGTCCGCGTCCAGCTGGAGCCCTGGTACACAGCGGGCCACACGGGCTGGGTCCGTCAGGACCCGTCGGACGGACTCTGCCGGAACCGGAACGAACACCTCATGCTCCATAGGAGTCGAGCCTACTCAGACACAGCCGACACGTCTGCCTTTCGGTCCCCACCGGTACCACCGCCACTCCCACCCGCCCCTCACCCGGCCGTCACCGCGTGTACCGCGGGTGCACCAGCGTGGACGGCGGCAGCCCGTCCCACCGGACCGCCGGCCGGGACCAGGCCCCCGTACCGAGCGGCACGGTGTCCGGGTCCCCGCGGGCCGCCAGGACGAAGCCCCAGTCGTCGGCCGCCCGGGTCGTCCCGCTCGACCGGTCCGGTCCGGCCGCGAAGGCCGGTCTGCGGCCCGACGCCCGGTACGGGACGGCCCGCAGCCCCGCCGACCGCACCGTCGCGCCGACCGTCCAGAAGCTGTGCGGCCGGGCGTCGACCGGCCCCGCGTGGACGGCCAGCCTGCCGCCGGGTGCCAGCACGCGCGCCACCAGCCCGTAGAACTCCTGCGAGTACAGCTTGGTACTCGCGGTGATCCCGGGATCCGGCAGATCCGAGACGATCACGTCGTACCGGGGCCGGGGCGAGCGCAGCCAGGTGAACGCGTCGGCGGTGACCACGTGCAGCCGCCGGTCGCGGTACGCGTGACCGTTCAGCGCCGCCAGCCCCGGGTCCGTACGGGCCAGCCGTACGACGCCGGGGTCCAGCTCCACCACGGTCACCGACGCCACGTCCCGCCGCCGCAGCACCTCGCGGGCCGCGAGGCCGTCCCCGCCGCCCAGGATCAGTACGTCGCGGTGCGGGCCGCGCATCGCCGGGTCGACCAGCGCGCGGTGGTACCGGCGCTCGTCCAGGCCGTTGACCCGGAGCCTGCCGTCCAGGAAGAGGTTCAGGGTGCCGTGCCGGGAGCGGGTGAGGACGATCTCCTGGACACCGGTCTGCAGCGCGACCCGCACATGGGGCCCGTACACCGCACGCCGTGCGGCCTGTTCGAAGTCACCGACCAGCGCCGTCGCGGTGGCCAGGACGGCGAGCACCAGCACGTTCACGACGATCAGGCACCACCGCGCCCGCACGGTCAGATCGCGCCGGAACAGCCACAGCACCAGCGCCCCGCCCGCCACCGCGTTGACCGTCCCGGTGAGCAGCGCCCCGGTGAGCTGCCCCAGCACCGGCAGCAGCAGGAACGGGAAGGCCAGACCGCCGACCAGCGCGCCCACGTAGTCCGCGGCGAACAGGTCGGCGACCGTGCCGCCCGCGTCCTGTTGCGAGACCCGCTGGATCAGCGTCATCAGCAGCGGGATCTCCGCGCCCATCAGCACCCCGATCGCGAGCGAGAAGCCGACGAGCGCGTACCGCGAGCCGCCGCCCCAGGCGAACGACGCGTACAGGACCAGCGCCGAGCCACCGCCGATCAGCGCCAGCGCCGCCTCGACCAGCCCGAAGCCCACGGCGGCGCGGACCCGCAGCCGTTTGGCGAGCAGCGAGCCGATGCCCATCGCGAACACCATGACGGACAGCACGACGGAGGCCTGGGTGACCGAGTCGCCGATCAAGTACGAAGCGAGCGCGACCAGTTCGAGCTCGTACACCAGTCCGCAGGCCGCGCAGACGAAGACGGTGCCGAGCACGAGGAGCCGGCCGGTCCGCGGCCGTACGGAGAGTCGCGCGGCCTCGGTCCCGGGGGGTGCGGACTGGTCGATCATGCAGCGGACGCCACGCCATGAGACGCGCCCAACTCGTCACCCACAGAGGTTCAATGAGGCTTCGGCGGGGACCCGGACCCCGACCCGGGTACGGGTGACCACCAGCTGTCCTTCCTGCGGGTAGGCGTGCCAGGTACGCCAGTGCACCTGGCCCTCGTGGCGGCGCGCCAGCATCGCGGTGAAGGCGTGCGGCGAGCCGGGGAACGTCCCCGCGAGGCCGTTCGGATGGTCGGCCACCAGCGCGAGCAACTCCTGCGCGCGCCCCGCGAACGAGCACGCGGAGAGGGTCTCCACGCAGGCGGCGAACTCGTACCCCCAGTCGCCGACGCGCTCGGCCACGCCGAGGGGTAACGGGGTGCTGCTTCCCGGAAGGCAGGCGACGGTCTCCGAACAGAGCCCGCCGTCCTCCTCCAGAATCACCTGGTGGGAGGCGCCGAGAAGCCTCATCTGGAGCTTGGCGCCGTCGAGTTCGAGATCGAGGACCGCGAGCGCGGGCAGCGGCTCGCGCCCCAGCGTCCACGCCAGATCGGCCGCGCGGGTATCGGTGTAGGCAGTACTGAGGGTCGTGAGCATGGGTGGGCTCCACAAACACACAATCGACAGGTGGACGGGGGTATCCCCGGAGCAGGTGCCAGGGACAGAGACGCCGGCATGGGCCACGGTCAGGTCTCAGGTCCGAGGGCTGCTTCTTCTCACTGCGAGGGAATCACGAAGTACATGTCGCTCACAGCGTTTTTACCCAACTTGGAGTGGATACCGGGTTGTTTCCATCCCCTGGGGGGCTTGGCTGTTCATACGTTCAACAAGGGCGCCCTAAGCGGATCTTGGGACAGCCGGCACACCGGAATCACACCCTGCCGAACAGAAAGCGCCCGCCGGGTGGTCGACCCGACGAGCGCCTTCAGGAGGAGAGGGGGGAGCCCCTCCTCCGGTCCTTTCCGAGCGTCAGCTGGAACCTCCACAGCCTCCGCCGCCTCCGCACGACGAGCCCCCTCCGCAGGAGTGACCACCGCCACAGGAATGACCACCTCCGCAGGAATGGTGGCCTCCCGAATGACCCCCGCCGGAGGAGTGGTGGCCGCCCGAATGACCGCCGGAGTGGCCTCCCGGGTCACTGCTGGGCGCGCCTCCGCCGTCCCCGGCCCACCAGCTGTGGCCCGCGGCGCCTCCGGCCGCGCCGCCTCCCGCGTACGTACGCCGCTTGCCGTCCCGGCCGCGTATCCCTCGGGCGATCACCACCACGACCACGACGGTCGCCACCATCACCAGGATGAACAGACCCATGGCCCTCACCTCTCCTCCGTCCCCCGGGAACGAGATCCCCCGTCGGCCCCCGCCCCGGTCCCGGACTGTCGCGTGACAAGGGGATCCCCCGCCCGTCCCGGCCCAAGCAGAAGTTGAGGAAGTCCAGAGGTTCGGCGCAGGATGACCGCCATGACCTCTACGGGAAGCCCCACGGGACGCGTCGCAGGACGGCCGCTGCTCAACCGACGCCTCGACGGGCTCGGAACGACGATCTTCGCGGAGATGTCGGCCCTGGCCACCGCGACCGGAGCGATCAATCTGGGCCAGGGCTTCCCGGACACCGACGGCCCGGCCGCGATCTCGGAATCGGCGGTGCGCGCGATCCGCGACGGCCGCGGCAACCAGTACCCGCCGGGCCCCGGCGTCCCCGAGCTGCGAACGGCGATCGCCGAGCACCAACAGCGGTTCTACGGGCTCACGTACGACCCCGACACCGAGGTCCTGGTCACCGCGGGGGCGACGGAGGCCATCGCGGCGACGATGCTCGCCCTCCTGGAGCCGGGCGACGAGGTCATCGCGTTCGAGCCGTTCTACGACTCGTACGCCGCCTCCATCGCCATGGCCGGAGCGACCCGCGTCCCCCTGACCCTGCGCGCCCCCGACTTCCGCCCGGACCTGGACGCGCTGCGCGCCGCCGTCACCCCCCGGACCCGGCTGCTCCTGCTCAACTCCCCGCACAACCCCACCGGCATGGTCCTCACCCCGGACGAACTGACGGCCATCGCCGAACTGGCCTGCGAGCGCGACCTGTTGGTCGTCACCGACGAGGTCTACGAGCACCTGGTCTTCGAGGGCGGCCACCACCCCGTCGCGGCCCTTCCCGGCATGCGCGACCGCACCGTCTCGCTCTCCTCCGCCGGCAAGACCTTCTCCTTCACCGGCTGGAAGGTCGGCTGGGTGACGGCGGCCCCCGACCTGGTCGCCGCCGTACGCACCGCGAAGCAGTACCTGACCTACGTCAGCGCCGGGCCGTTCCAGTACGCGGTCGCCGACGCGCTCCGCCTGCCGGACAGCTACTTCACCGACCTGCGCGAGGGTCTGCGCACCAAGCGGGACATCCTGGCGGCCGGGCTGACGGACGCGGGCTTCGAGGTCTACCTCCCTCACGGCACCTACTTCATCACCACGGATATCGCCGAACTCGCTCCGCATTCCCATGCGTTGGACTTCTGCCGCACTCTCCCCGAACGCTGCGGAGTGGTCGCCGTCCCCAACTCAGTCTTCTACGACCACCCCACCGCCGGGCGCACCCAGGTCCGCTTCGCCTTCTGCAAGAAGACGGACGTCCTGCGTGAGGCAGCCGACCGGCTGGCGCACCTCGCCGACTGAGCCGTCGAGGGAGCGGCACGGGAAGGCAACGCGCCCTGACGGTCTCGTCTCCTCGGTCCCGACGGAAGCGGACAGCGGTGGATCGGATCAGCACGGGTGACAAGGGGAGGAGCGCACGGCCCCTCGGACAAGCGAGGAAGAGCGGCAGGTTCCAGCAGCGGTCGAAAGGGACTGACAGATCCTCATCGTGGTGCTTATGATCACGGCGATGAAAAACTACTCCTCGTACGGATCGGGGGAATCATTCGCGAACGGTGAGTGCTGATGGCACTTGACTTCGCGAACACGATTCCCGCCCACCTGTTGATGTGGCAGCGCGTGCGTGAGTACGCCGTGCCGCCGTCCATGATCGAGACTGCGACCGCACGGCGCGCGGTCGGCGATTGGGCGGGGGCCTGTGCCGCCGCCCGGGTCGACCTCGATCTCGATCTACGCGCCGTGCGCGACCGCCACGGAACTGATCTCGTCACCCGCCTTCGTGCGGATCTGCGTCGGCTGGCCCCGGATCTGCTCCGTTGGCACATGCCCCGGATCGCCCCAGACGGGCGGCTCCGGCCCGGCCTGACCATCTCCTTGGCCTGTTACCGGAGTTCCGGCGCAACGCCACTGCAGTTGGTGGTGCGGACACCGCCGGCCTGGGCGGACGCCGGACAGCGGATGTCCCTGTCCCTGTGGGAAGGGTCCGGGATCGGCGCCCCGAGGCACCATCCGCACCCACATCCCGACCGGCGTTTCCGGCTCGACCTGCACCGGCATCTCTGGGACTCCGGACGGTGCGGCGAACTGACGGTGCGCTGCGGTGCGGGCGGGGCGCCGTTCCTGGCGCCGCCCCATCGGCCCGGCACGCCGGCCCCGACGGACGTGCCAGACCTGCCCGCTGTCCACGACTGCTCGTGGGCGTCGGCACGGTGGGCCGCCGAGGCCGAGTTGCTGCTGGGGGCCGAGAGCCGCCCTCACGGGGCTTTCACCGTGCGGCTCGATGCGCGGAGCCGCACCGTGCTCGAACTCGTCGCCCCCGACGACAGCCACGCCCCGACAATGCGGCGGCTGCGGGAAGCCCTGCCGCCGCAGGAGGTCGCGGCGCTTCCGATGCTGCCGGAAGCGGCGGCCCGGGTCCTTCCCGATCTGGAGCTGCTACGGGCCGGGCTGGTCGTGTCCGACCGGCTGCATCCGCTTGTCGCCACAGCGCTGGCGGTGGCCGACCCGGGGCCGGCGGCCCGCTCCGCCCCCCGGCCCAGCGATCCGCACCGGGTGGAGTGCCGGGGCGAGGTCCACCGCATCGCTCTGCGGGACGGCGCACTGACGGCGGTCGATCACGATCCGGCACAACTGCGCCGTGAGGACCTGCTGGTGGCGCTCGGCGGGCCCGCGCTGCCCTGCCTGCGAGCGATCGACGCGGTTCACCGTGACCCGGAGGCACTGCCCGCGATCCGGGAGCGGCTCGGCCACGGTGACGTCGCTGGAGCACTGAACGTGGTCGAGGCATTGCTCGGTCCCGGTGCGGTCCTGCGCCAAGGCCAACTCCGCGAGGAACTGGAGTCGGCTGCAGCCGGCCGCATCGACCACGGGCTCTTCCGCTCGGGGCTGGTCGCCGTGCACCCCGCTGCCGGTGCGGTCGGGGGCGGGAACTCCTCCGGCCCGGAGCACGCGAAGCCGGGCCATCGTTCCCGGCTCGACCGCTGTACACCCGCCGTGCTGCGCCGGAAGCGGATCAGCCGGGCACGGCCCCGTACCGGCCTGATCTGACCCGACTGCCGGGCGCTCGCCCGGCCGACCGCGCTGCCTCACGTTCCGCGCGTGCGCGTTCCGTGCCGCACGACTTCACCACCCCCGGGACGGGCCGTCCCGTCCCGTTCCCCTACCCCACCAGGTGATGCCCATGACTTCCCGTACCCTTCTGCCCGCCTCGGTCCAGACCGTCGGTACGCCCGCCCCTGCCCCTGCTGCTGTACCCGCCCCTGTCTCCACCGGCGCATCCGGAACCGACACCCAACTCGTGGTCGCCGAGGACCTCTTGGCCCTGCTGCGGACCACCACCACCGAGCCGCGCCCCGACGAGCAGCTCGAAGCGCTCACCCTGGCTGTCGCGGCTGATCTGCCCGTGCTGCTGTGGGGCGAGCCCGGTATCGGCAAGACCGCCGCCCTGACGCAGCTCGCCGCCACGCTCGACCTGCCACTGACGACCGTGATCGCCAGCGTCCATGAGCCGACCGATTTCTCCGGACTGCCCATCGTCGGCGACGACCCGGCGGTGCAGGGGGTGCCGATGGCACCGCCGCAGTGGGCCGTGGAACTCGTGCGGGCCGGACGGGGGTTGCTCTTCCTGGACGAACTCTCCACCGCCACCCCGGCCGTTCAGGCCGCGCTACTCCGAGTCGTCCTGGAGCGGAGGGTCGGTGCGCTGCAACTGCCCCCGGGAGTACGGATCGTGGCCGCCGCCAATCCGCGCGCCTCGGCGGCGGACGGCTGGGAGCTGAGCCCTCCGCTGGCGAACCGGTTCGTGCACCTGTACTGGGTGCACGACCGGGACGTGGTGGTGCGCGGGCTGGGCGGGATCTGGCCCCGGGCGGAGCTGCCCCGGCTGGTGCCGGAGCGGCTGGCAGGGGCGGTGGCCTACGCCCGGCGCGCGGTCTGCGGTTTCCTGGAAGCCCGGCCGACGCTCATCCACCGGCTGCCGAGCACCGAGACGCGGCGCGGCGGTGCTTGGCCGTCGCCGCGGAGCTGGGAGGCCGCGTTGATCTTGCTGGCCTTCGGTACGGCGGCCTCCGCTTCCCGGGAGGTGCTGGCGCTGCTGGTGCGAGGCACGGTGGGGGACGGGCCAGGGCTCGAACTCCTTGCCCATCTGGACCGGATGGAACTGCCGGACCCGGAGTCGTTGCTGGCCGATCCGGCCTCGGCCGAGCTGCCGGAGCGGGGTGATCTGCGGCAGGCCGCGCTGGAGGCGGTGGTGGCCGCCGTAGGGGCACGGCCGCAGCGGGCACGGTGGGAGGCGGCTTGGGCGGTGCTGGTGAGGGCGCTGGAGACCGGCGTCCCGGACCTGCTGGTCGCACCGGCGACTGCGCTGGCCGCGCTGCGGCGCGACGACTGGGAGGTGCCGGAGGCGCTGGAGCGGCTGGCAGGGGTGATCGGTCTCGTCCGGCTGGCGGATGAGTCGGTGGGGCGGGTCGCGGCTGCGGCCGGCGCCGGACGTACGACGGGAGCACCGCGATGACGGAGACCGCGAAGCGCCCGGGTCCGCACCCGGTGCCGCACCCGATGCCCCGGCCCTCGCCGCCTCGTCCGGCGCGGACCGCAGCGCCGAGACCGCCGGCCGGCTCAGGCCGGCCGCACGGACGGCCCGGTCTCCCGCTGGACGTGGAGAAGCTGCTGGCCGCCCGGCTGCACGCGGTGAAGGTCCGTCCCTACCTGGCCGGTGCACTCTTCGCGCTGCACGTGGTGGAGGACCGGTCGGTGCCGACGATGGCGGTGGACGCACACTGGCGCTGCTACGTCTCCCCCGGTTTCGTGGCTCGCACTCCGGTGGAGGAACTGGCGGGCGTCTGGGTGCACGAGGTCTCCCACCTGCTCCGGGACCACCACGGGCGGGGCGAGCGGTATGCGCGGGAGCACGGGGAACATGGGCCGGGCGAGCGGCTGCGGCGGAACATCGCGGCCGACTTCGAGATCAACGACGACATCTACGGCGACGGTCTGCCCCTGCCCGCCGGGGCGGTACTGCCGTCGCTGCTGCGGCTGCCCGACGGGCTGCTGATGGAGGAATACCTTCGGCAGGCATCGATGTCCGGGCTCGCCTCGGACTTGGCCTGGCTGGACTGCGGCAGTGGGGCCGACGGACAGCACCGGTCGTGGGAACTCGGACCCGACGGGGCACACGGGCTGAGCAAGCAGCAGCGGGACGCGGTCCGCTTCCGGGTCGCCGAGGGGATCAAGGGCCGTCCGGGCGACGCTCCGGAGGGTTGGCGCCGGTGGGCGGACGAGGCATTCCATCAGCCCCAGCCGTGGCGGCAGTTGCTGGGGGCGGCAGTCCGCTCCGCGGTGAGCGCGTCGGGACCGGGTGAGGACCACAGTTACCGACGCCCGTCCCGCCGATCGGCCGCTGTTCCCGGGGTGTTGCTGCCGAGCCTGCGTCGCATGCCGCCCCGGGTCTGCGTCGTGATCGACACCTCGAGCTCGGTGAGCGACGCGGAGCTGGGAAGTGCGCTGCTGGAGGTGTCGGCGATCTCGCGGTCAGTGGGCGGGCGGCGTGATCTGGTGTCGGTGATCTCCTGCGACGCGGCGGCCGGGGTCGCCGTCCCGCTCTGCCGTGCCGAGAACATCGAACTGGTCGGCGGCGGGGGAACGGATCTACGCTCCGGTTTCGCCCGCGCGCTCCGCTCCCGGCCACGCCCGGACGCGATCGTAGCCTTGACCGACGGCCAGACACCTTGGCCCTCCGCGCAGCCGTCCTGCCGCACCGTCGTGGGTCTCTTCCCCCGTCCAGCAGGCGCAGTGGACGAGCAGAACCCCGAGTACGCCCCGGACGCCCCGCCGCCGTGGGCCCGAGTCGTCACCATCGGCTGAGCAGCACAACGGCGCGGAACCACCACCGGGATGCTTTGCGGGGCACCGACGGAGGCGTCGTGCACCGCGTGGTCGATGGCGAGGATCTCGCCAACACCATTGGCGGGATGCCGAGTTGAGTCTGCCCGCTCCTTGAGGCGGCCGGCAGTGCACTTCAGCTCGTACACCGACAGCAGGAAGATTCAGCAGGCCGCCCGCAAGGATGCCCTGCGAATCTCCCCGTCCTCATCGGGCGGGCAGTCCCGGCAGCGGCCGGGTTCAGCGGCGCGGAAGGCGCGTTCGCAGCCGCCGTCGCAGGTCTGCCAGGGCAGGACCGCCGGTGGGACGGTGTCAATGCCCGTGTCAGGTACGGCGAGCGGCAGGTCCCGGAGCCGGTAGGCCAGGAGGTGGGCCGGGCGGGCTCGGATGGGGTTCGGGAGTCCGGTGGTGAGCAGCGTGACGAGGTCGTCGTGACCGATCCCGTGCGCGAGCCACTGGGCGACGGCGGGCGCGAGCTGCGCGGCTTCCCGCCGGGACAGGATCAGTCGGGGGTCACGGAGGCGCAGCGAGGCGAGGACGAGGGCGGCCTGCGGGTCGGACTCGGCGAGAGGGGTGAGCGGGTGCGGCGGCCCGGACGTGGCGGGTGCCACCGCCTCGGTCCGCGTTTCGGGCGACGCGGCCTCGGTCACCGTGTCGGGCGACGCGGCCTCGGTCACCGTGTCGGCGGCGGGGTCGGGGTCGGTTCCGGCGATGGCATCCGGCCGGGACAGCGGCCCAAGTACCCGCTTGTGTAAGGGTGTTCGGGGACGCGGCGGCACAGGCGGCCGATGTGTGGGGGTGTGCCGGGCCGGGCCGTCGAGTCGAGCCGGTACATCGTGGAAGTACGTCCGCGTGCGGATCAGGCCGCCGGGCCCCCGCTCGCGCCGCCGTTCCAGGTACCCGATCTCCTCCAGCTCCCGAAGCGCCCGGGAGATGAGGATCTCGCCCTCGGTGAAGTGCGCGCACAGTGCGGTGATGCTCACGGGGGCGCCGTCCGGCAGCGACAGGATGTACGCGGCGACGCCGATCGTGACGGCACTTCCGGGGCGCTGTACAAGGGCGTTGGCCAGCACGGTGAAGTCGGCGGTGAGGCGGGTACGGATGTGGATCACGCCGGATGTCGATGCTCCGGTGTGGGCGCGCAGGCGCGCACTAGACTGCTGTTCAGCCATTGGGAAGGTCGGTCTTCCTGAGAGGTCAGGCCTCGTCCGGGATTCGCAGTCCCGGCCGAGGCCGTCTCATGTTTGTGGGGTTGTTTCGGTGAACGTAACCGCCAACCTCCCGCCCCTGCAAGCCAGTCACCCGTGAGGGTGACGCGGTGGAGGGCAGGGTGGGAGGGTAGTTCTTTCTCTTCAGTTCTTTGGGGAGGCCCGTGGCCGTCCGGGCTCCCGTCGACAAGGTCCCGGCGGGGCCGGACACCGGCTCGCCGCCCGCCTATCCGACCGCAGGCGCGACGTCTGCGGCGTCCCCCGCGCCTTCCCCTGCGGCGTCCCCCGCGCCGAGGTCCGCACGCGGCGGGAGGTCACGGGGCGAGTGGTCACGGGACGGGAGGTCACCGGCCGGAAGGTCAAGGGACTCCCGCTCTCCCCCGCCCTCGAACTGCGTCCGGTACAGCTCCGCGTACCGCCCCTCCACAGCGAGGAGTTCGTCGTGTGTGCCCCGTTCCACGATCCGGCCCTCCTCGACCACGAGGATCAGATCAGCGGCCCGCACGGTGGAGAGCCGGTGCGCGATCACGATGGCGGTACGGCCTTCCAGCGCTTCGGCGAGCGCCGCCTGGACCGCCGCCTCGGAGGTGTTGTCGAGATGGGCGGTCGCCTCGTCGAGGATCACCACACGCTGACCGGCGAGCAGCAGCCGCGCGATGGTCATGCGCTGGCGCTCGCCGCCCGAGAGCCGGTACCCGCGCTCGCCGACGACGGTGGCGAGCCCGTCGGGCAGTGACCGGACAAGACCGTCGAGGCGGGCCCGGCGCAGGACGTCCCACAGCTCCTCGTCGGTGGCTCCGGGCCGGGCGAGCAGCAGGTTCTCGCGGACGGACTCGTGGAAGAGGTGTCCGTCCTGGGTGACCATCCCGAGCGTGGCGCGGAGGGACTCGGCGGACAGGTCGCGTACGTCGACACCGCCGATACGGACGGCGCCCGCGTCGGTGTCGTAGAGGCGCGGGAGGAGGTGCGCGATGGTCGACTTGCCCGCGCCGGACGAGCCCACGAGGGCGACCGTCTGGCCGGGCTCCGCGCGGAACGTGATGCCGTGCAGTACTTCGTCGCCGCCCCGGGTGTCGAGGGAGGCGACCTCTTCCAGTGAGGCGAGGGAGACCTTGTCGGCGGAGGGGTAGCCGAAGCGTACGGAGTCGAACTCGACGGAGACCGGCCCGTCGGGCACCGGCCGCGCGTCGGGTCGCTCCGTGACGAGGGGCTGGAGGCCGAGGACCTCGAAGACCCGCTCGAAGCTGACGAGGGCACTCATCACCTCGACACGCGCACCGGCCAGCGCGGTCAGCGGTGCGTACAGGCGGACGAGGAGCAGGGAGAGCGCGACCACGGCGCCGGGGTCGAGGCTGCCGCGCAGGGCGTAGGTGCCGCCGAGCCCGTAGACGAGCGCCAGGGCGAGGGCGGACACGAGGGTCAGGGCGGTGACGAACGTGGACTGTGCCACGGCCGTACGTACCCCGATGTCCCGCACCCGGCCGGCCCGCGCCGCGAACTCGGCGGACTCGTCGTCCGGCCGCCCGAACAGCTTGATCAGGGTGGCGCCCGGCGCCGAGAACCGCTCGGTCATCCGGTTGCCCATCGCGGCGTTGAGGTCGGCCGCCTCCCGCTGGAGCCTCGCCATGCGGGTGCCCATCCGGCGCGCGGGCACCACGAACACCGGCAGCAGCACGAGCGCGAGGATCGTGATCCGCCAGGAGATCGTGAGCATCACGGCAAGGGTCAGCAGCAGCGTCACCACATTGCTGACGACACCGGAAAGTGTGTTGCTGAAGGCGCGCTGTGCACCGATCACGTCGTTGTTGAGCCGGCTGACCAGGGCGCCGGTACGGGTCCGGGTGAAGAAGGCGACAGGCATGCGCTGCACGTGGTCGAAGACCGCGATCCGCAGGTCCAGGATCAGCCCCTCGCCGAGGGTGGAGGAGAGCCGGCGCCCGAGGAGGCCCAGGCCGGCTTCCGCGAGGGCGATGAGCGCGATGAGCAACGAGAGCCGGACCACCAGCCGCTCGTCGCCGCCGGACACGATCGCGTTGACGACGCGGCCCGCGAGGACGGGTGTCGCCACCGCGATCAGCGCGGTGACGACCCCGAGCAGCACGAACTGGATGATGCGGCGGCGGTGCGGCCGGGCGAATCCGGCGATTCCTCGGAAGGTGGCACGGGCGAACGGCCGACGCTCGGGACGGGCGTCCATGACGTTCCGCAACTGCGTCCAGGCTGTGGATTCCATACTCATGGAAGGACCGTAGGACCTCAAGCAGCCTTGAGGTCAACTGCGTTACTTTCGTGCGCAGTTGCAGCCGCAGTGCGCGAAAACGGAAGCCCGGCCGGCACGGTGCCGAAGCACCTTCCGACCGGGCTTTCCGTCACGCCGTCACGACTGCGGGCTCCGTCACGACTGCGGGCTCCGTCACGGCTGCTCAGCGCGCCGTCACGACTACCCAGATGCCGTCACGACTGCTCAGGCGTCGTCGCCCGGCTTGTCGTCGTCGGAGCCCGACTCCAGGTCCTGCTCCAGGCCGAGCTGGTCGACGAGCCACTTGTCGAACTCGATCGAGGCACGGACCCAGCTGACCGTGGAGGACACGAAGTGCTCCAGTGCGACACCGGTGCCGATGAGCATCTGCGCCTCACCGATGAGCCGGACGCTGCCGTCGTCGTGGGTGTGGGTGTAGACCTTGGGCCACAGGGTGCGGCGGTTCCAGTCGTCGATCAGTTCGAGGAGCTGGAGCTTCTCCTCGATGTTGTGCGGGCGGTCGTAGAACGTCCGCACGGAGAAGACCTGCTGGTCGTCCTCGCCACGGAACATGAAGTACGTGCGGAATTCCTCCCACGGCGCGGCGAGGTCACCCTCGTCGTCCAGGACGTACTTCAGCTCCATCTGCTCAAGGAGCTGCTTGACCAGATCCTGGTCAGGGACGACGGGGCCCGCCGGTCCTGAACCCTGCGGATCGGGCTGGCCCCCGAAGTTCGGAATGGAGGACGGGTCGATGGTCATCTTTGAATTGCCCTTCGTACGAGTACCGCCATCCTCCCCCATGCCGGGCGGGGCATGGCAAGCCCCGCCGGGCCATATCCGCCACAGGCGGACAGGGTTTGCCCGATCATGGGTCGGCGGGCCTCGCCATGCGGTCGGTGAGCTGCCAGACACCGGTCGAGGGGTTACGGGTGTGGTCAGCCCCCGAGGGGTCCAGTTTCCGGGCCCGCTCCCCTGCGCTCGCGAGGCCGTCGCGGTACGCAAGGAAGTCCACCCGGGTCTTGTCGTACCCGGGTACGTGCCTCTGCAGCAGGGGCAGCAGCTTCTTGTACGTGTCGACATGCGCGCGGTGATCCGCGAAGTGGAGCAGCAGCCACACCTCGAAGCACGGGCGGGAAACGGCGGTCCGGATGCCGTGCCGACGGCCGAGTGCGACCGCATCGGCCACATCCGGGAACTCGTCGACGTCGAAGACGCACCACACCTCGTCGTAGCCGTCCCGGTTGAGGTCCCGCTGCCCCCGGGCGTACGTGACGAGCTGGGTCGGGGAACACGCCTTGCCGCGCACCACCACGGACACGGCCGGGTTCCGCAGGTGGTCACGGAGCCCCTGGAGGTACTGGCGCTCGGTCTCCTTGCTGCCGCAGACGATCAGAAGCGTGCGCGACGACCTGCGGACCGGCCCCCGGCGGCGGCCCGACCCCTCACGCGGAAACGCCCTTGCCATGTGCCCCCCAGTACTTCCTGACCATGTCCTCGAAGGCCGTCTCCGGCAGGAGCGGCACCGCGCCATAGCTGCCCGCGAGGTAGCGCCGCTCGAAGTTCTCGCCCTTGCGCGGCTTGAAGTCGCTGAGCGGATAGAGCTCGGACGCACCGCTCGCGGCGTCCTTCTCGACGAACCACACCTGGTCGCGGCGGAGCACCTGCTCGCCGAGCATCGTGCCGAGGAGGGAGGCGTCGTGGGTGGTGAAGATCAGCTGGGCGCCGAGCGGATTCAGCTCCGGGTCCTGGAACATGGCGACCAGCTTGGCGGTGAGCAGGGGGTGCAGGCTGACGTCGATCTCGTCGACCCACAAGGGCGTTCCGTCCACGATGGCGGGGAGAGCCGAGGTCACCATGTTCAGCCAGGTCTTCGTACCCGCCGATTCCGCGTCCACCGGCAGCACGAACTCCTCGTCCCCGACCCGGTGGACGAATTCGAGTGATGCCGATGCGGCTGCTTTGACGGCGTCCGGGAGGGCACGCCCCGCAGGGTCGGCTGCGTTCCGGGCCAAGACTTCCCGCACCAGCTCGTCCGCCGCCGCCGGACCACGGCGGATGCCATGGACTCCCAGGTCGGCCACGGCCAGCAGATCCGCCCCGAGCGACAGCCCCATCTCCTCGAACGACTCGAACATCCAGGCCGCGAGGGCCCCGGCCCGGGTGATCGACTGCCGGGTCGAATCCTCGATCACGCAGGGGGACACCAGCGCCGCCCACACCGGCCCCAACCGCTTGTGCGAGGCCTGCGCTGCGGCAGAGAGGTAGAGGCTGTTCGGCCGCACCGTCCGCTCGACGGCCACCCGCTCGCCGGTCAGCGTCGCACCGTAGGTCATCGTCATGTGCTCGCGCTCGAAGAGCACCCGCCTGCGACCCCGGGGGTAGGCGTACAGCCACTCCTCGGTGACCTCGGCGTCGGTGATACCGAACCCGTACACGTACCGCACCCCGTCCACCAGGACGTCGACGGCGTACGACGAGGGCTCGTCCCGGCTGCCGTGGTCGAGCAGGAAGGGACGCCGGGGCACCTGGGCACCGGGCAGCCATCGCGCTTGTGAGTCACGCACCGCCTCGGTGAAGAACCGGTACGCGTCCACCACTGTCGACTTCCCGGACGCGTTCGCACCGTAGATCGCCGCGACCGTCACCGCAGCATGGTCGCCCTCGTACGCCGGGACGAGATTCAGTTCCTGCGGCTCGCGCAGCGACCGGTGGTTGGCAACACGAAAGCTGAGCAACATGACCTGCCACACCCCCGTTACATGCCCTTGTGAACAAGTGATTCGCGATTTTCGCGCCTCAGCGAATTCTAGTTCCCCTTTTGGCACACCAACAGGCCCGCCACCCACAGGAGTGACGGGCCTGTCGTACAGCCGTTCCGCGCGCCTACTCCCCCCGCCCCACGATCAGCTCGTCCCCCACCCGGTCCACCCGCACCGTGTCGCCGTCCGTGACCTCGCCCGCGAGGATCTCCTTGGCGAGCTGGTCGCCGATCGCGGTCTGGATCAGGCGGCGCAGCGGCCGGGCGCCGTAGGCCGGGTCGTTGCCCTCCTGGGCCAGCCAGGCCAGGGCGTCCGGGGTGACGTCCAGGGTCAGCCTGCGGTCGGCGAGGCGCTGGGCGAGGCGGTCGATCTGGAGGCCCGCGATGTGGGCCAGCTCGTCCTGCGACAGGGCCGAGAAGACCACCAGGTCGTCCAGCCGGTTCAGGAACTCCGGCTTGAAGGAGGCCCGTACGACGTCCAGGACCTGCTTCTTCTTCTCCTCCGGCTTGGTCAGGGGGTCGACCAGGTACTGACTGCCGAGGTTCGACGTGAGGATCAGGATGGTGTTGCGGAAGTCCACCGTCCGCCCCTGGCCGTCGGTGAGCCGTCCGTCGTCGAGGACCTGGAGCAGCACGTCGAAGACCTCGGGGTGGGCCTTCTCGACCTCGTCGAGGAGCACCACGCTGTACGGGCGCCTGCGGACCGCCTCGGTGAGCTGGCCGCCCTCCTCGTAGCCGACGTATCCGGGCGGCGCGCCGACCAGCCGGGCCACCGAGTGCTTCTCGCCGTACTCACTCATGTCGATGCGGACCATGGCCCGCTCGTCGTCGAAGAGGAAGTCGGCCAGCGCCTTCGCCAGCTCGGTCTTGCCGACACCGGTCGGGCCGAGGAAGAGGAACGAGCCGGTGGGCCGGTCCGGGTCGGCGATCCCGGCGCGGGTGCGGCGTACGGCGTCGGAGACGGCCCGTACGGCCTCGCCCTGGCCGATGAGGCGCCTGCCCAGCTCCTCCTCCATGCGCAGCAGCTTCTGCGTCTCACCCTCCAGGAGACGGCCCGCGGGGATGCCGGTCCAGGCGCCGACCACGTCGGCGATGTCGTCGGAGCCGACCTCCTCCTTGACCATCGTGTCCTTGGCGGCCTCCTGTTCGGCCTCGGCGGCTGCCTCCAGCTCCTGCTCCAGGCCGGGGATCTCCCCGTACAGCAGCTTGGAAGCGGTGTCGAAGTCACCGTCGCGCTGGGCACGCTCGGCCTGGCCGCGGAGTCCGTCCAGGCGTTCCTTCAGCTCGCCGACGCGGTTCAGGCCCTGCTTCTCCTTCTCCCAGCGGGCGGTGAGACCGCGCAGCTCCTCCTCGCGGTCCGCGAGGTCGCGGCGCAGCTTCTCCAGGCGCTGCTTGGACGCGGCGTCGGACTCGTTCTTGAGCGCCAGTTCCTCCATGCGCAGCCGGTCGACGGAGCGCTGGAGCTCGTCGATCTCGACGGGGGAGGAGTCGATCTCCATCCGGAGCCGGGAGGCCGCCTCGTCCACCAGGTCGATGGCCTTGTCGGGCAGGAAGCGGGAGGTGATGTACCGGTCGGAGAGGGTTGCGGCGGCGACCAGGGCCGCATCCGCGATCTGCACCTTGTGGTGCGCCTCGTACCGCCCCTTGAGACCGCGCAGGATCGCGATGGTGTCCTCGACCGTCGGCTCGGCGACCAGCACCTGCTGGAAACGCCGCTCCAGGGCGGGGTCCTTCTCGATACGCTCGCGGTACTCGTCGAGGGTCGTCGCACCGACCATGCGCAGCTCACCGCGGGCCAGCATGGGCTTGAGCATGTTGCCCGCGTCCATCGCCGAGTCCCCGCCGGCGCCCGCGCCGACGACGGTGTGCAGCTCGTCGATGAACGTGATGACCCGGCCGTCGCTCTCCTTGATCTCGGCCAGGACGGTCTTCAGCCGCTCCTCGAACTCGCCGCGGTACTTCGCACCGGCGACCATCGCGCTGAGGTCCAGCGAGACCAGCTGCTTGTTCTTCAGCGACTCGGGCACGTCACCCTTGACGATGCGCTGGGCCAGCCCTTCGACCACGGCGGTCTTGCCGACGCCGGGCTCACCGATGAGCACCGGGTTGTTCTTGGTGCGCCGGGACAGCACCTGCACCACCCGGCGGATCTCCTGGTCCCGGCCGATGACCGGGTCGAGCTTGCCCTCGCGGGCGGCGGCCGTGAAGTCCGTACCGAACTTCTCCAGCGCCTTGTACTGACCTTCGGGGTCGGGGGTGGTCACCCGGCGCCCTCCCCTGCTCGTCTCGAACGCTTCCAGCAACTTCTCGGCACTCGCGCCCTGCCCCGTCAGCAGTTCACCGGCCTGGCCGCCCTTCGCGGCGATCCCGATGAGCAGATGCTCCGTCGAGATGTACTCGTCGCCCAGTTCCTTCGCCCGCTGCGCGGCGTCGGCGATGACGGCGAGCACCTCACGGTTGGGCTGCGGGGGCGCGACGGTGGACCCGGTCACGCTGGGCAGCCCGGCGAGCAGCCGCTCGGCCCCCGCCCGTACGGCCGCCTGATCGGCCTCGACGGCCGCCAGCAGGTCCACCACGTTCTCGTTGTCCTGACCCTCCAGGAGAGCGAGCAGCAGATGGGCGGGGGTCAGATCGGGGTGCCCGTCGGACACGGCCCGGCTGCTCGCCGCGTTGATCGCGTCCCGGCTCTTGTTCGTCAGCTCGGCATCCACGTGTGCGCTCTCCTCCTGGCGGGGCAGGTCCATCCGTACCTGCGGCAGCAATCGGCACCTGTAGCAGCAATGACTCCATCAGCATGCGCAAAGTTGAGTCTATTCCACTCAACCAGTGATCGGCGAAGTCCCGCCGGACAGGTCCTGGCTTCACAGCTATGGCCATTGACCCACGCAATCCCCGTACGACCTATCCCCAGCTTCTGGCGCGGGTACCGCCTCTGCACCTCGACGGCGTCGCGTGGGGGCGGTTCACCGCACGCGGACCCGGAACGGACACGGGTCGCGGCCTGCCGGGTGACGGGTGGGCGCCGGGCGGCGCCGGAGGGGCGTGCGGGTCTTCCACCCGGACCACGCCCGGCCTCCGCACGCAGCACAGCGGCGCCACCGTGTTCAGGTCACGGTGGCGCCGCTGTGTGGGGGAAGTACCTGAGCGATCTGGTTACGACGGGGGAATCGCTTCAGGCACTGCGGGGGATGGCTGCATTGGGCTCGACACCGAACAACTGGTGGTCGCGCCGGTCGAGATTGACGAAAACCATGCCGTAACGAATGACACAGCGGACAGGCTGTGGTGCACCCCGGGGCTTGCGCAGGCACCGGTATGCGCGAACGTCTTCGTCTTCCTCGCGTACGACCACGATCGGCTCGCCGAACAGGGTGACCATCAACGAATCACCACGGTGCGGAATGGCCGTGACGAGGTCGATGAAATGCCACCCGGAGCGGTAGGCCACAGCCATCTCGCGCTGGAAGACTCTGTCGTCCGGTGGGACTGTCATGCGCCTGCGGATCCGACGTGGGCCGGAGCGATCTCCCAGGTGACCTCGCCGGGCTGCGAAAGCTTGGCGTTCGCGGGGATGCTCTCCCAGGTGACCTCACCGGGGGGCGCGGCCACGACATCGGCCGGCGTGCTCTCCCACGTCACCTCACCGGGGTTCGCCACCGTGCTGTGAGCCGGGGATCCCTCCCACGTGACCTCGTAGCTGGCCACGAAACCAAAAGCCGCCGCTGCTACGGCAAGTGCACAAACCGAACGAACCATCCTGGACATGGACGATCTCCACCTCATGTGATCCCTACCTCCCTCCCCCGTACTGAAGACGATGGCTCACTCCGCACGCTTCCACCAGCAAGTGCGGGCATCATGTTCCTGTAATACAGGAACATGAGGGGGGTGTATATGCAGTCAAATTCGGGCGATACGGAACACCGTCACCCTCAAGGGGGGTTGTGCGAAGAGGGGAAACGCCTTTATGCCAACGCCCTGCGCACCGGCCGCATAGCCCGTTCCGAGACGGAGGGCACCGCCTGCCTCTTCGAGCTGGCACTTCTGCATCCAGACCCTGAGGACGCAGAGTGGTACCGGCCGGTTGCCCCGTCCGCAGCGCTGACTCAGCTAATACACCCCATCGAGCGGGAGATCCAAGAGCGCAGACGGCTCACCATCTCGCTGGCCGACACCTTTGAGCCATTCATGTCCATCACCCCGCAGGATCCGCCGACCACGCACGCCATCACGGTGCTCAACGGTCTCAACAACATCAACGCCACGCTGGACCGGGTGACCGCCGAGGCCCGCGAGGAGATCCTCACCATCCAGCCCGGCAGCGGCCGTAAGCCGCAGACCCTCCAGGAAGGGCTCCAGCGGGTCGCCCCCCTGCTCGACCTGGGCGTCAGGATGCGCACGCTGTACCAGCACACCGCGCGCCACCACCCGGCCACACTCGCCTACATGGAGCGGGTCGAGCCGTACGCCGTGGAGGTGCGGACGCTTGAGGAGATCATCGACCGGCTGATCATCGTGGACCGCCGGGTCGCCTTCATACCCGCCCGCAGCGACCGCCAGGTCGCCCTGGAGCTGCGCCACGAAGGTCTGGTCCAGTATCTGGTGGGCGTCTTCGAGCAGTTCTGGCTGCACGCCGTCCCCTGGGCCGAGCCCGTCGCGTACGCCCCCCAGCTCGACGGTGTCTCCGGCGCGCAGCGGGCCATCGCGAAACTGCTGGTCGAGGGCCATGTCGACGAGGCGATCGCGCGCCGGCTCGGAATGAACGTACGGACCTGCCGGGCCCATGTCGCCAAACTCTCCGCGTCCCTGGGCAGCAACAGCCGTGCCCAGCTGGGCTATCTCATCGCGCAGTCCGGAATCCTGGACCACTGACCACTGACCACTGACCGCTGCGGCCGGACAGCGGGAAGGGGTGGCGGGCCATCACGGCCCACCACCCCTTCCTTCCGGAAATCCGGACCAACGCCCTCAGTCCGACGGCCTCTTGGGCCGCCACACCACCAGCGCGCTGGTCTGCTGCACGTCCTGGTACGGGACCAGGTCACGCCGGTACGAGGCGTGGACCTGGGCCTCGCGCTGCTGCATCGCCGTCGCCGCACCGTCCACCGCGGCGGACAGTTCGGCGACCCGGGCCTGCAACGCGGCGACCTGGTGTTCCAGTTCGATGATGCGCTTGATGCCCGCCAGGTTGATGCCCTCGTCCTGGGACAACTGCTGCACCGTACGGAGCAGTTCGATGTCCTGGGCCGAGTAGCGCCGGCCCCGCCCGGCCGTCCGGTCCGGGGAGACCAGGCCGAGACGGTCGTACTGACGCAGGGTCTGCGGGTGCAGGCCCGAGAGCTGAGCGGCGACCGAGATGACGTACACGGGTGACTCGTCGGTCAGTTCGTACCCCATTGAATTGTCACGACGCCGTCGGCCGTTCATCTCAAGCTCCCTTCGCAGCCTGGAACAGCTCCGCCCGCGGATCCTCTCCCGCAGTCGCCTCACGGTAGGTCTCCAGCGACTCGCGTGCCTTGTCGCTGAGGTCTTGCGGCACGGCCACCTCGACGGTGACCAGCAGGTCACCGCGGGTGCCGTCCTTGCGCAGCGCACCCTTGCCACGGGCGCGCATCGTACGGCCGTTGGGCGTGCCCGCGGGCAGTTTCAGCGTGACCGGGGGCCCGCTGAGCGTCGGGACCCTGACCTCGCCGCCGAGCGCCGCCTCCGCGAAGGTGACGGGCACGGTGACCGTGAGGTTGTCGCCCTTGCGGCCGAAGACCGGGTGGGCGTCGACATGGACGATCACGTAGAGGTCGCCGGCCGGACCGCCCCGCTCGCCCGGGGTGCCCTTGCCGCGCAGCCGGATCCGCTGGTTGTCGGAGACGCCCGCCGGGATCCGGACCTGCATGGTCCGGGACGACTTGGCGCGGCCGGAGCCCTTGCAGACGTCGCAGGGGTTCTCGGCGATGAGCCCGCGGCCCTTGCAGTCCACGCACGGATCGGTCAGCGAGAAACCGCCGCCGCTGCCGCGCGACACCTGGCCGGTGCCGACACAGGTCGGGCAGACCCGCGGTGTGCCGTTCTTGTCGCCGGTGCCCGAACAGGCCTTGCAGGGGGCCTGGCTGGACATCCGCAACGGGACCGTGGCCCCGTCGACCGCCTCGGTGAAGCTGAGCGTCACCTCGGTCTCGATGTCCTGACCGCGGCGGGGCTGGGTACGGGTGGTACCGGGACCGCCGCCCCGGTTGAACAGCCCGCCGAACACGTCCCCGAGCCCGCCGCCGAAGCCACCGGCTCCGGCGCCGCCCGGCTGTCCGCCGCCCGGGGTGCCCCCGAAGAGGTCCCCCAGGTCGAAGTTGAACGAGCCGCCGCCGGCCCCGGGTCCCGGCCGGTAGCCGCCGTTACCGAAGAGAGCACGCGCTTCGTCGTACTCCTTGCGCTTCTTCTGGTCACCGAGGACGTCGTTCGCCTCGGAGACCTCCTTGAAGCGCTCCTCGGCCTTGGCGTCGCTCTTGTTGGCGTCCGGGTGCAGCTCGCGGGCGAGCTTCCGGTACGCCTTCTTGATCTCGGCCTCGGTGGCGTCCTTCGGGACGCCGAGAACCTTGTAGTAGTCCTTCTCGACGAAGTCCTTGGTACTCATCCCCGACGTCCCTCCTTCCGGTTACTGCCTTCCTCGGCCCGCAGGGTGCGGGGTCCGGTTCCGCGCGGGCTCTGATCCACGCGGAACCGGGTCACGCGCTCTCCTCCGGGCCACCGCTGTCCTCGTCCGACGCATCGTCCTTGGCCTGGGCACCCGGCTGGGGCTCGGCCACCGCGACGCGCGCGGGACGGATGGTGCGCTCGCCGAACCGATACCCGGGCTGCAGGATCGCCACGCACGTGTCCTCGGTGATGTCCGGGGCGTACGAGTGCATCAGCGCTTCGTGGATCGTCGGGTCGAAGGGCTCGCCCTCCTTGCCGAACTGCTGGAGGCCCATCTTGGCGACGACGGTCTCCAGCGAGTCGGCCACCGACTTGAAGCCGCCGACCAGCTCGCCGTGCTCCCGGGCGCGGCCGATGTCGTCGAGCGTCGGGAGGAGCTCGGACAGCAGGTTCGCGATCGCGACCTCCTTGACCTGGACCCTGTCCCGTTCCACCCGGCGGCGGTAGTTCTGGTACTCGGCCTGCAGCCGCTGGAGGTCCGCGGTGCGCTCGGTGAGCGCCGTACGGGCCTGGTCCAGCTGGGCGACAAGCGCGGTTTCCTGGTTCTGCTGTGCGTCCCCGGCCGGGGCCGCCGGGCCCGACTCCTTCTCGGAGTCGGACCCGGCGGCCTTCGGCGCGGCGTCTTCGGAGGTCGCGCCGGAGGGGACGTCGGGCTTCTCCTCGAAGCCCGGAGTCTCCTCCGTCATGCGGCGCCTCCCTGACGGCCGTCCTTCTCGTCGTCCACGATCTCGGCGTCGACGACGTCGTCAGGAGCGTCGGTGGCCTGCTCCTGCGCGCCCTCGGCACCGGGGGCACCGCCCGCGGCGGCCGCACCCTCGGCGTTCGCGTACATCGCCTGGCCGAGCTTCTGCGAGACGGCGGCGACCTTCTCGGTGGCCGTACGGATCTCGGCGGTGTCCTCGCCCTTGAGCTTCTCCTTCAGCTCGGTGAGGGACTCCTCGACCTCCGTCTTGACGTCGCCCGGGACCTTGTCCTCGTTGTCCTTGAGGAACTTCTCGGTCTGGTAGACGAGCTGCTCGCCCTGGTTGCGCGACTCGGCGGCCTCGCGGCGCTTGTGGTCCTCGTCCGCGTACTGCTCGGCCTCTTCGCGCATCCGGTTGACCTCGTCCTTCGGCAGCGAGGAGCCACCGGTGACGGTCATCTTCTGCTCCTTGCCGGTGCCGAGGTCCTTGGCAGCGACGTGCATGATGCCGTTGGCGTCGATGTCGAAGGCGACCTCGATCTGCGGCACGCCACGCGGGGCCGGCGGCAGACCGGTGAGCTCGAACATCCCGAGCTTCTTGTTGTACGCCGCGATCTCGCGCTCGCCCTGGTACACCTGGATCTGCACGGACGGCTGGTTGTCCTCGGCCGTCGTGAAGATCTCGGAACGCTTGGTCGGGATCGTGGTGTTGCGCTCGATGAGCTTGGTCATGATCCCTCCCTTGGTCTCGATGCCGAGGGACAGCGGCGTCACGTCGAGGAGCAGGACGTCCTTGACCTCGCCCTTGAGGACACCGGCCTGGAGCGAGGCGCCGATCGCGACGACCTCGTCCGGGTTCACACCCTTGTTGGCGTCCTGGCCACCGGTGAGCTCCTTGACGAGCTCGGCGACGGCCGGCATACGGGTCGAGCCACCGACGAGAACGACGTGGTCGATCTCGGAGAGCTGGATGCCCGCGTCCTTGATGACGTTGTGGAACGGGCTCTTGCACCGGTCCAGCAGGTCGGCGGTGAGCTGCTGGAACTGGGCGCGGGTGAGCTTCTCGTCCAGGTGCAGCGGGCCCTCGGCCGACGCCGTGATGTACGGCAGGTTGATCGTGGTCTCGGTGGAGGACGACAGCTCGATCTTCGCCTTCTCCGCGGCCTCGCGGAGACGCTGGAGAGCCATCTTGTCCTTGGCCAGGTCCACGCCGTGACCGTTGGCGAACTGCTTCACCAGGTAGTCGACGACGCGCTGGTCCCAGTCGTCACCACCGAGGTGGTTGTCACCGTTGGTGGCCTTGACCTCGACGACGCCGTCACCGATCTCCAGGAGCGACACGTCGAAGGTGCCGCCACCGAGGTCGAAGACGAGGATCGTCTGGTCGTCCTTGTCGAGCCCGTACGCCAGGGCGGCGGCGGTCGGCTCGTTGACGATACGCAGGACGTTCAGGCCCGCGATCTCGCCGGCCTCCTTCGTCGCCTGGCGCTCGGAGTCGTTGAAGTACGCCGGGACGGTGATCACCGCATCGGTGACCTTCTCTCCCAGGTACGACTCGGCGTCACGCTTCAGCTTCTGCAGGATGAAGGCGCTCATCTGCTGCGGGTTGAAGCTCTTGCCGTCCAGGTCGATCTTCCAGTCGGTGCCCATGTGGCGCTTGACCGACCGGATGGTCCTGTCGACGTTCGTGACTGCCTGGCGCTTGGCGACCTCGCCGACGAGCACCTCGCCGTTCTTGGCGAAGGCGACGACGGACGGCGTGGTCCTGGCGCCTTCGGCGTTGGTGATGACGGTGGGCTCGCCGCCTTCGAGAACGCTGACGACGGAATTAGTCGTGCCCAGGTCGATGCCGACCGCACGTGCCATGGTGAATCCTCCAGCTGACTTGAGTGGAACTGGCTCAAGAGTGCACGACAGATCCGGAGCAGTCAACTGCCCTGAGTCGGACAGACTCAACTTTTATCCCAACCTTATGCGCAATGGGCCATTGCCGCAGGTCAGACGGGTCGGGATCGACGAGATGGGCACCGGAGGCGCGCGACACGAGGGCGCGAGCCGGGTGCGACACGGGAGAGCCTACCGTCCGAAATGTCCGATGGCTTAGCTTATTTCCGTTTGAATGCCCCTGAGGCAGGAGGGCGCTCGTCCGCGCCGCACGCCCCTGACTTTGATCGTCATCCGTTACCGCCTGTGCGCTGCGGCGTTGAACGACTCGTCAGGCTGTGAATCCTGCGGCTGACCCCCGATGTTCCAGTTACAGAGCTCCAAGGAGAACGCAATGTCTCGAATCGTGAAGGCCGCCGCCGTACTCGCGAGCGCCGGCGCCGTCCTGGCGGGCTCCGCCGGTCTGGCCGCTGCCGACGCCGGGGCCCAGGGTGCCGCTGTCGGCTCCCCCGGTGTCATCTCGGGCAACCAGGTCCAGGTCCCGGTCCACGTCCCGATCAACCTCTGCGGCAACACCGTGAACGTGATCGGCCTGCTGAACCCGGCGTTCGGCAACACCTGCATCAACGTCGACAACCACGACCACGGTCGCGGCCACGAGCACGGCCACGAGCACGGCCACGACGAGGGCGGCTACGGTCACGGTCACGGCGAGGGCGGCTACGGCGGCTGAGTGCCCCACGCGGCACCCAACGACACAAGAACGGCGGGACCCGCGTCCCGCGCCCTGCGGCCATCCCCTCCGGGGGGTGGCCGCAGACGTGTGCATGGAGGCGAGTGCGTGGAGGCGTGTGCGTGGAGGCGTGCGCCGAATGCCCGCCCGTGCACCAGCGGCTCCGCCCGCCAGGACCTGTCCGGCCGATCTCGGCCGGACAGGTCCTACGCGTAGCGGTAGATCCCCTGGTGGCTCATCAGCGACGACGGGGTGACGCCCCAGGGCGGCATCGGCTCGTCCAGGCCGAAGACCCGGCCGCTCTGCGGATCCCCGTCGGGGAGCTTCCCGGCGGGGAGGAACCCGGCCCGCGGATGCGCCTTCTGCCAGCGGTCCCAGACCAGGTCGCAGAAGGAGTGGTGCAGCCAGAAGACCGGATCGTTGGGCGAGGTCGCGCTGTTCATCATCCCGCCCACCCAGCGGTGCACCAGATTGTGGTTGCGCCAGGGCGGACCGCCGCGGAGCCCCCAGCCCTCGAAGGTGTTGCGGAACCCGTGCGGCACGGTGGAGTCCCACGGGGCCGCGTCGTAGAACGGCTCCTTCATGGCACGGGCCAGATCGGCCCTGGTGGGCAGCGGGACCGGGTTGGCGGGGCGGCCGAAGTTCCGGGTGAGGAACGGGTTGTCGGTCACCCCGACCCGGACCTCCCAGTTGCCGTTGCGGTACGCGAACGGCCCGGTCATGACCTGCTGGTCACCCCGGCGCCCGTCCCCGCCCAGGAAGTCGTCGCCCCACAGCGCGGCGGCCGGGGTGTTGTCGACGGTCCAGTCCCAGTACGGAACGGTCACCCCCGGCGCGACCGCCTGGAGAGCACGCTCGAAGTCCAGCACGAAGCGGCGGTGCCAGGGGAAGAACGTGGGCGCCATGTGGGCGACCCGCTCACCCTGGGAGCCGTCGGGCACGTAGTACTCGCCGTGCGTCCTGACGAAGTCGTCGTACTGCCCCGAGCGCTTGACCTCCAGGACCGCCGAGACGAACCGCTTCTTCTCGGCACCGGTGAGGTTCTTCTGGTTCTTGCGGACGTACACGGTGCGGCACCTTCCCCGGTCAGAACTGCTGCATGGACGTCAACGACAGCTGGGCGGTGCCCAGTTCGTCGACCGCGCCGCGCGCCACGGCGAGCGGTGTCGGGAACGACTCGTAGTGGTTCACCATGCTGAGGTAGCCCCCGTCGGCCCGCCGCATGACGTGCAGCGGCCGTCCGTCGACGGTGATCTCGACGCCCCCGGCGGACTCGACGCCCCGGATGCGGCGCCCCCGGTACATCTCGTCGAACACCTCCCGCAGCTCCGGCAGCGGACCCGCCGCCCCGGTGCGGTCGCCGTCCGCGGTGCCCTCCGCGTTCACGATCGGGGCCAGCGCCCCGGCGGTCCCGCTCACGACACCTGCCCCGAACGCCGCCCTCAGCACCCCGCGGCGTGACAGATGCCGCAGCCACCCCGTCCTCGTCCTGCCGTGCGTCCGCACACTCATCCCGGCTCCCTCCGATTTCGGCCCGCTGAGCGGCGCGCCCCGCCGTGAGTGGTGCACGACGGACCGCGCCTCGTCGATGACATCGGTGACAACGAGGGCGCACCGGAACAGTTCTTCGCACCAGACCCGTCGGAGGGGCTCTGATCAGCCCTTACGGTCACGGTTCGCCCGTCCGGAGGAGTCCGCCGCCCCGTGCGGGGGAACCTCGCCCGCCCTGCGCGTACGGACGGACGGCGGCCCGCGCCGTACGCCACGATGACCGCCGGATCAGGGCCGGTCGGCCCGAGGGGAGGCTGAGGTGGAGAAGGTCCCGGCGCAGTCGGCCGTACGGCACACGGCCCGGCCGCAGCAGGAGATCGGCCTGGCGGATCCGGCGTTCTGGCAACTGCCGCCCGCCGCACGGCTCGACGCCTTCGCCTCGCTCCGGCGGCTCGACAGACCCGCGTACTTCGTGGAGCGCCCCGCCACCTGGCTCCGGCCCGAGCAGGGGTTCTACGCGCTGGTCACCCACGACGACGTGGTGCGGGCGAGCCGGCTGCCCCAGGTGTTCGCCAGTGCTCCCGGGGTCACCACGCCGGAGCCCGCCGGGTGGGTCAGGTTCCTGTTCGGCGATTCCATGGTCAACCTGGACGCCCCGCACCACACCCAGCTGCGCCGGGTCGTCTCGCGCGCCTTCACGCCGCGGCTGCTCGCCGCCGCCGACGAGGACATCCGCCGGGTCGCCGCGCGCATCGTGGACGACATGATCGCCGAACGGCCCGGCGAGTTCGTGGCATCGGTGGCCTCCCGGATGCCGTTCGAAGTCATCTGCAACCTCATGGGCATCCCGGAGCACTACCGTCCCGAGATCGCCGGACGGGTCGACCACGCCTCGGAGAACGTGGGGGTCGAGCGCGGTATCGCCACCCGCCTCCGCGTCCCCGGCCGGGGGCTGCGGGCGCTGGCCCGGATGCACCTGATGATGGCCACGCTGGGCCGCGAGCGGCGCCGGCGGCCCACCGGCGACCTCATCTCGGCCCTGGTCGGCGCGGACGTCGACGGCCAGGCGCTCGACGCCCGCCAGCTGGGGGCGTTCTTCTCGCTGCTGATGGTGGCCGGAGTGGAGACCACCCGCAACGCGATCACTCACGCGCTGGCCCTGCTGACCGACCACCCGGAGCAACGGGCCCTGCTCGCCTCGGACTTCGACCGGTACGCCGACGGCGCGGTCGACGAGATCCTGCGGCACTCGACGCCGATCATCCAGTTCCGCAGGACGGTACGGGCGGAGTACTCGCTGGGCGGGCGCACCTTCCGCCCCGGCGACAAGGTGGTCCTCTACTACGCGTCCGCCAACCGCGACGAGGCGGTCTTCCCCGACCCGGACGCCTTCGACATCACCCGCAGCCCCAACCCCCACCTGGGGTACGGGGGCGGCGGACCGCACTTCTGCCTGGGCGCCCATCTGGCCCGCCAGGAGATCAAGGCCCTCTTCCGCGAGCTGCTGAGCCGCCCGCGGGCGCTGCGCGCGGTGGGCGTCCCCGAGCTGGCCGGGTCGAACTTCGACAACCGGGTGCGCGCGCTGCGGTTCGCCTTCGACCCGCCGGCCCCGTAACGGCCCCGCCGGGGCCGGAGCACGGGCCCCGGTCCCCCGTCCGCCCGGCCGCGGAGCCGGGTCACCTCCGCAGCTGGGTGACCGGCAGCAGGCAGTGCGCGGACGTGCTGAGCATGGTCTCGTCGCCGACGAACGCGGTGAGCGTCTCCTCGGACACCTGCCGGCCCGGGGCCGCCTCCGGCCACGGCTTCGCGGCGAACATGAAGTGCACCTCGCCCTGGTCGGCGACGGCCCGGAGCCACTCGGCCGGGACGGTGCACTGGGCTTTCAGGTACGGCATGTCGAGCACCGCCTGACCGCCCTCGACGAGCAGCCGTACCGGGAAGCCGGGCCGCGAGCCGTCGGCCAGCTCGCTGCCCATCGGGATGCCCAGCTCGGCGAAGACCGCACGGACCGCGGCCTCACCGGCCTCGGCCCCGTCCTTCCCGTCGCCGAGCGAGTACGCGAGCAGATAGGGCTTGTTGTGCGTGTCGGGGTCGCCGGACCAGGCGAGCACGGAGAGCGTGCCCAACTGGGCGCGTCGGGCGGTGCTGGTGGCGGTCTGGGATGCGGTCATGGCTCGGGACCCTAGTGGCGGGCCACCCCGCCGAAGGCGGCCGTTCACCCGGATGGAGCAATCGGGCGGCCCAAAGCCATCACTTCAGGGCGTGTGTGCGGCGACCCCGTGCACCGGTCGCCCGACAGGCCCTCAGAGCTTCCAGACCGCCGTGGTGGTGTCCGCTCCGCTCCCGTCGCCGAAGTGCACCGAGGCCACGGACGCGGTCTCCGGCACCTCGAACACGAACCAGCCCTCGTCCCGTTCCCCCGCGGCGAGCGACCGGTACACGAAGGGTGCGCCGGTCGTCAGGTCACCCGTGGCGACCGGCCGGTGGCGCTGCCCCGCGCTGTCGACGATCCAGACGGAACCGGGGACCGCACGGTAGGCGGTACCGCCCACATTGACGATCTCGAACTCGATCCCCGTCCGGCGCAGCCCCGGCCCCGCGGCGGGCCCGGCCATCACGGTGATCGCCGGGTCGACGAAGGCGCCCGTGGTGACCTGGAGGTGGCGGCCTTTCCCCGCCCCGCTCCCCGCCCCCCGCAGATCGGCCGTGTCGCCGAGCCGCGCGGGGGCCGACGCGCTGCCCGGGGGTCCGGCCGCCGGACGGACGGTGGCGGTCCCCGCCGGGCCGGCGTCGTCGGTGCCGGGCGAACCCTGACAGGCCGTGAGGCCCAGCAGCAGGACCGCGAGCAGTGCGGATCTCGGAACGTTCATGTGCTCTCCATATGCCATCTGCCGAACTTGCTTCGGCAGAGCGGGAGTTGACCGGAGAGGCGACTGCGGGAGGACGGGCTGCCCAGGACCGTGCGGGCCTGGACAGCCCGGCAGGGAAACGAAGTTCCCCATGCGACGCCGTGGTCAACGATTGACGGTTGAATGTGTTACTGCCGGGACGCCGTACCGCATGCCGTACCGCATGCCGTACCGCACGCCGTCCGGGGGACCGGACTCACCGCACGCCTGCCCGCGACCGGACCTCCCCCGGCTGCCCGGGTACGGACCCGGACCGGCTCAGCCTGTACCGGACCCCGCGCACCAGCCGTCCCGCGGTGAAGGTGGCCCCGTGCACGAAACGCATCGACGGGCCGAACGACGGCGCGGCCAGCAGCCCCGCGAAGAACAGTCCGGGGTACGAGGACTCGAACCCCGCGCTCAGCTCCGGCGAGCGGCTGGGACCGACGGTCGCCAGCGAGCACCGCAGCCGGTCGTCGAGCATGCCCAGACGGCCGAGGTCCGGGGTGAAACCGGTGGCCGCGACGACATGGTCGGTCTCGACGGTCCGGGTGCTCGTACGGGTTCCGGCGGCGGCCAGCACGAGCCGCACCCGGCCGTCCGCCTCGGTGGCGCTCAGCATCTCGTGCCCCAGCTCCACCGGCACCCGCTGCTCGAAGCGGTCGCGCAGCCACCAGGCACCGGCAGGGCCCAGCGCGGTGGCGGCGATCCGGGCCCGGGTGCGGCCCGGCAGATGACGTACGCAGCCGGGGATCTCCGACCAGACCCAGCTGCTCCAGCCCGTGCCGAGGCCGCTGTGCGGTTCGCGGAGCGCGCGCAGCGGGCTCCGGCGCAGCGGCTGCGGCGGGGTGTTCCAGTGCAGTCGGTCCGCGCGGGCCAGCAGCCTCGGCCGGGCGCCGTGTTCGGCGAGCAGGGCCGCGGTCTCCAGCGCCGCCTGGCCCGCGCCCACCACCGTCACGTCCTGGCCGGCGAAGCGGCTCAGGTCCCGGTGGCCGCTGCTGTGCGAGTAGCGGTCGCCGGGCAGCGCCCGCAGCGGGGCGGGGATGTTGACGAACGGCAGCACGCCGATCGCGAGGGCCACCGTGCGCGTACGGAACGACTCGCCCTCGGCCGTCTCGACCAGGAACCCGCCGGGGCCCGGCACCACCCGGGTGACGGTCAGTTCCTCGGGCCGCGGCGCGGCCCGCCGGGCGAACCACAGGCCGTACTCGGTGAAGGTGCTGATGGCGAGCGGGTTGCCGTGGGTGGGGCGCAGGCCGCGGGCGGAGCAGTACGCGTCGAGGGTGTGGCGGCCCGCCGGGTCGGACAGGTTGGACGCCCAGGGCTCCGACTTCAGGAACATGCCGTGCGGCATGTGGTCGCGCCAGGACGCCATCGGCCTGCCGAGCACCCGGGTCCGCAGCCCTGCGGTCGCGGCATGGGCGGCTACGGACAGCCCGTAGGGACCGGCTCCGATGACTGCCAGGTCGTACATGATGCGGTCCTCGCTCTTTCTCATCGTGGCGCGGACGCCGGGTCGAGAGGGTGGGTGGAACTCCCGCCGGGAGAGGCCCGGGTGGCGGGCACTCCGCCGCCTCGGCGCGGCCCCGGACGCAGCCGCCGCGCGCCCTTGCGCAGCCCCTTGCCGCACCACACCGCGCCCATGGCCAGGAAGGGGGAGACGTCGTCGCCCGCGAACCAGGCCCGCTCGGTACCGGCCTTTTCGGTACCGGCCCGCCCGCCCCCGCGCGTACCGCCCGCCGCGAAGGGCCAGGGGCGGCCCCCCGAGGCGAGCAGCGAGAGCAGCGCGTAGTTCTCCGCGACGAAGACCCGGCCGGGGCGGGCGGCCGGAGGGGGCACGGTGCGGCCGGTCAGATCCAGGTACTGCGCCCGTACGACATCGAGCCCCGACCGGTCGGTGAAGAGGCGGAACTGGGCGCCGGGGCGCGGGTTGAAGTCCAGCAGGTGGAACCGGCCGGTCGACGGGTCGCGGCGGAAGTCGAGGTCGAGGATGCCGCGGTAGCCGACATGGGCGGCCAGCCGCCCGGCGGCCAGCTCCACCTCCCGGTTGGGCTGCCAGCTGCCCATCGCGGTGAGCCCGGCGCGGACCGGCCAGGACAGCACCTTGCGGCCGGTGCCGCCCATCAGGCAGCGGTCCCGGTCGGCGAAGTAGCCGTGGAAGAACCAGTCGTTGCCCGGCTCGTACGGCAGCCAGCGCTGGAGGAGCAGCCTGCTGCCCGCCGTGGTGTGCTGCTCGTACAGCCGTGCCGCGTCGGCCGCCGAGCGCACCAGCGTCGTACTGCGCAGCCCCGAACCGGTGGGCAGCAGCCAGGGCCGGCTCCACTTGGCGACCATCGGCAGGCCCAGTTCGCGGGCCGCCGACGCCGCGTCGGCGGCGCTGCCGGGGATCACCGTGGCCGGATGGGCGATCCCCGACTCGGCACAGAGCCCGGCGAGTTCGGACTTGTCGGCGAGCCGCTCCGGCAGGTCGAGCGGCTGCGCGGGCAGCAGGTAGCGCCCGGTCAGCCGCGGGGCGAGCGCGGCGACGTGGATGGCGCTGATGTCGTCCATCGCGATCAGTACGGCCGGTCTGCCGATCCGGTCGGAGATCCTCAGGAGCATCTTCCGGAAGACGTCAGGGGTGATGCGGCCCTGCGGCCGGAGGTGCGAGTGGTGCAGATGGCGCGACCTGGTGACGGGGCTGTCGGCCGACTCGACCACGGCATGGACCTCCACCCCGGCCCGCCCCAGCGACCTGACGGCCCCGAGGGTGCCGTGGTGCAGGGGATTGCGGTCGAGCCGGAGGAGCAGGGCCGGAGCCCCGGCGCCGAACGGTGGCATGCACGTCACGTCTTTCACCTGGATGGAGCTGACTGGAAGTCACCGGGCCCGCACATGGCCTAATGCCGGGTGCCCGAGCGGCCCGTGGGTTGCACGGTGTGACCAGAGCCGATGAGTCCGCCGATTCAGTGACTCGGAACCAGTGGGATCGACGAGGAGGAGCCGTATGCCTCACCACCACCGCCGACTGACGGGCGCGTGCATCGGAGCCGTTGCCGCCGGTCTTCTCATGACCGGCGCGGGCCTCGCGCAGGGGGCGCCCCTCCCGTTGCCCCCCGGACCCGCGCCCGCCGGATCCGCACCGCCCGGACCGGCGCCCGCCGCGTCCCCGGCCCCGGAGCCCGCGGTGGGCGCGTACCTGGACTACGGGGCGGCCGGTGTGCGCCGCATGGCGGACCTGTCGCGCTGGCTGGGCGGCGCGGACCTGCGGGTCGGGCACACCTACCTGCCCGGCGACGACTGGTCCAACATCGAGGGCCGGCCCGCGTTCCTGGGGACCTGGGCGGCCTGGCGGCGCGCCGAGGCCGACCGGATGTTCGTGCTCAACGTGCCCATGCAGGAGCACAACGAGGACCGGGTCTCCGACTACGAGGTCCGGGACCTGATCCAGCAGGGCGCCCGCGGCGACTTCGACGAGCACTACCGCAAGCTCGCCCGGCGGCTGGTGTCCCTGGGGGTGCCCGACACGGTGGTCGTGCTGGGCTGGGAGATGAACGGGACGACGTTCACGTCCCGCTGCGGGCCGGACCCCGAGGGCTGGAAGACGTACTGGAACCGGATCGTCGCGGCGATGCGCTCCGTGCCCGGTCAGAAGTTCACCTTCGACTTCGCGCCCAACCGCGGCCCGGACGACGTCCCCTGGACCGCGTGCTACCCGGGTGACGACTCGGTCGACGTCATCGGGATGGACTCCTACGACCAGCCGCCGGGCAACAGCTTCGACGACCAGGTGAAGGGGCCGTACGGGCTCCAGGCACAGGTCGACTTCGCCGCCGCGCACCGGAAGCAGATCTCCTACCCGGAGTGGGGACTGTTCAAGAACGGCGACAACACCGACTACATGCGCCGGATGCTCGACTGGTTCGACGTGCACAGACCGCTCTACCAGACCATCACGGACTACTGCCCGCACGGGGTGTGGCAGTGCGGGCAGAACCCGAGGGCGGCGGAGATCTTCCGGACGAAGGTGTCCGAGGAGGCCAAGCCTGAGGAGACGGGGTCGGAGGAGACGGGGTCGGCGGAGACGGGACCGCAGCCGAGTACGCAGCCCGGTACCCCGCCGAGCGCCCGGCCCAGCACGCAGCCCACGCCCGGGACCGGCATGCCCCCCGTCGCACCGGAGGCCCCACCGCAGACCAACACCAGGGAGTGGTGCCTCCCGGCCGGTCTGGGCGAGTGGCTCGGCCGGTGGGTGGATCCCCGGCAGATCTGCGTCGGTCTCCCGGGCCGCTGACAGCGCCGTGTACGGCGGGCAGGGCGTCATCTCCCGGCGCCCGCCCGCCAGTTGCCGATCCTGGCCCGCCACTCGCGCACCACGGGCACGAGTGCACGCGCCGTCCCGGCCGCCCGCTCCCGGCCGGCCAACTGGGCCGCGTACAGGCTCAGGACCGGCGCGAGCGCGGACGGCGCGAGCAGCAGCCGCTGGTTGGTGACGACGGCCGGGCGCCAGTGGCACTTGTACGGCTCGGTGCCGCGCAGCAGGCTGATCACGCTCCGGCCGGTCTCGGCGGCGTGCCGGGCGTCGCGGCGCAGCAGCATCGTCGCGACGTCGACCTTCCTCGTACGGAGCTGCGGGTCGGCCCCGTACAGATAGCCGCCGGTGAGCCGCGCGGACTGGAGCGTGACATTGGCGGCGACCACCGCGCCGTCCAGCCGGTACTCGGTGAGCGCCGCGTCGCCGTCCCTGACCATGCGCTGGGTGGCGCGTGTCAGATGTTCGGCGAAGCGCGGCCTGAGGTGCTCGGGGGTGACCCCGCGCCCGCGCCACTGGAGTTCATGGAGCCGCAGCAACTCCCTCACAGAGCCTGGCACTTCATGCTCCGTGACGGTGCGCTCCTCGATCCGGAGCGCGTCCAGCTTGCGCAGTTTCGCCCGGACCCGCTGGGCCCTGGAGGCCGCGAGCCGCTTCATGAGCGCGTCGATGGGCTCGGCGGGAAGCTCCAGACAGACGGAGTCGTCGAGCCTGCGCCGCACCCCCGGCCAGCGGTCGAAGAGCTGCTCGGCGGCGGCCCCGGGGCGCACCTCGCGCAGGTCGATCACCGCGTGCCGCGCGGCCCGCCGGAGCCCCTCGGCCAGGGCGGACAGCGTGCCGGGCGGGTCCGTGGCGTCGACCAGGACGTCCGAGAAGTCGGAGATCCCACCGCCGAGCGGCACGAGCAGCGGCAGCGGCCGGTGCACCAGCATCAGCGGCGCGGCGCCCACCAGCCGGCCGTCGCGCCGTACCAGAACCACCCGCAGCCGACCCGGCGTGCCGTACGACAGCCACCAGGAGTGCAGCCAGGAATGGCTCTGAAACGGAGTGGCGGTGGCGCAACCGCGGTGCAGCGCCGTCCACTCCTGCTCCAGCGCGGCGAACTGCCCGGCCTCCCGGCACAGCGTCACCACGAGGCCCGGCCGGGGCCCGGTCGCCACGGGCATCAGACGTGTTCCTTCACCTGGGCGAGTTCAGCGGGGGCCGGGACGTTGCCGGCGGGGGCCGGGACGTTACCGGCGGGGCTCCACTGCTTACGGCGCGGGCGCACCAGCAGGGCGAGGGCGCCGACGAGGCCGCCCGCGCAGCCGCCGACGGCCGCCGCCAGGGGCCGCGACGGCGAGGCGGCCGTCGAGGGGGCGACGGCCTGCGAGAAGAGGACGAGCCGGACGCCGGTGTTCCTCGCCGCGCCGTTGCCGCTGAGCGTGAGAGCGTCGGCGACCGCGTTGGCGATGTCGGCGGCCTTGCCCGGCCGGGTCGCCGTGCCGGTGATCCCGATCATCGGGGACTCCGGCGAGGTCTCCGTCCGGACGTGCCGTCCCAGCGTTCGGGCCGGGACGCCCGCGGCGGTCTGGGCGTAGGCCAGGGTGGCGGTGCTGGTGGAGATGCGTCCGTACGCCTGGGCGAAGCCGAGGGCGGTGGCCGCGTCGGAGCCGGTCTCGGGCACCGCGACGACGTAACTGGTGGCGTCGTACGCACGCGGCGCGAGCACTCCGTACGCCGCCCCGCCCGCCAGGCCGACGAGGGCGCACACCGGCAGCGGCCACCAGACCGGCGTCGCGAACCTACGGCGCCGGAAGATCCGCCGGGTGTCGAGCTCTTCCTTGGGTGCATCGGTCATGGGTCGCTCACTTCTTCGTCGGGTGCACGGAACCGTGTTCAGGGGGATGGCGATCTGGGGGCGGCGATCAGAGGACGGCGTTCAGGGGATCGCGTTCAGGGACGGAAAGGCGCGGTCGCGGGCCGGCGCGCGGGCGACGGCGCGCGTGTACACGCCCAGCAGACCGGCGGCGCTGCGCACGATGTCGTAGTGGCCGACGAGCGGCGGTGGCGCCAACCGCCTCTGCCCGGCGTCGAGTTGCCGTCGCAGCTCCGCCTCCAGTGCGTCGGCCCGGCTCTCGACCCGGACGGCGCCGGGCGTCAGCGCCGCGGGCAGGTCGTCGACGGCGGGGCAGGCGGCGTGGAGGACGGGCAGCCCGGCGGCCAGCGCCTCGACCACGGCCAGCCCGAACGACTCCTCCTCGGAGGCGGAGACGAAGACGTCCAGGGCGGCCAGTACGGCGGGAACGGTGAGGGCGGCGGGATCGGCCGGCGCCCCGGCATCCCGTGCCGCGCCCCCGGCCGCGCCCCTCGCCGCGGCACTCTCCGCGCCCCGCGTCCCGTCCCCCGCCGCGCACTCACCGAGGAACCGCACCCGGTCGGCCACCCCCAACTGCCCGGCCAGCGCGGCCAGCGACGCCCGCTCGGGCCCGTCCCCCGCCAGCAGCAGCCGCACCCCGGGCAGCCCCGCGACAGCCCGTACCAGCAGGTCGAACCGCTTGCCCGGCACCAGTCGGCCCACCCCGCCCACCACGAACGCACCCTCGGGCAGCCCCAGTTGGGCCCGCGTCGCGGCCCGGCGCAGCGGGTCGTACCGGTAGGTGTCCACCTCGATGCCGTTCGGTACGACGTGGATGCGCCGCGCCGGAATCCCCCAGCCGCGCAACCGGTCCGCGACGGTCGCCGAGACGGCCACCGTCGCCGAGCCGAGCCGCTCGGTGCGCAGGTACAGCTCGCGGGTGGAACGGGTGAGCGGGCGCCCCTCGATGTACCGCTCGCCCAGCGAGTGTTCGGTGGCGACGACGGCCCGGACCCCGGCCGTCCGGGCGGCGATCCGGCCGTACACACAGGCGCGGTAGAGATGGGTGTGGACCAGGTCGTACCCGCCCCGCCGGACGAGCCTGGCCAGCCGGGGCAGCGCGGCGAGGTCGCGGTTGCCCTTCATCTCCAGGTGCGTGACCGGCACCCCGTCGGCGCGCAGCCCCTCGGCGACCGGACCCGGGTTGGTGAGGGTGACCACCTCGCACTCGACCGGCAGGTGCCGCAGCAGCAGCCGCAGTTGCTGCTCGGCTCCGCCGACCCCGAGCCCGGTGATGACGTGCAGGACCTTCACCGGCCACCCCCGCGCCGCAGCCCCCCGGCCCGGTGCAGCAACTGCTTCGTGCGCAGCCGCAGCCCGCGGTCCGCGTGGCTGACGTGGGCGCGCGCCAGCGCGTGGTCGCCGCCGAGCGGACCGGGGTCGATGGCGCAGCCGTAGGTGTAACCGGCGTCCCGTACGGCGTCGACGGTCCGCCGGTCGATGGCGCCGTACGGATAGCAGAAGCCGTCCGGCGCGCTTCCGGTGATCCGGCCGAGCAGCTCGCGGCTGCCCAGGATCTCCTTGCGCAGGACGTCCTCCGTGGTCCCGGTGAGGTCCTGGTGGCACTGGCCGTGCGACCCGATCTCCATGCCCGCGTCGGCCGCGGCCCTGATGCCCGCCGCGGTGAGCAGCGGTTTACGCGGGCCGAGCACGTCCCAGGCGTTCTCACCGCCGAGCCTGCCGGGCAGGACGAACACCGTCGCGGTGCACCCGTGGCGCTGCAGCAGCGGCAGCGCGTGGTCGAGGAAGTCGCGGTACCCGTCGTCGAAGGTCAGCCCGACGAGCCCCCGGTCGCGCCCGGCCGCGCGGGCCCGCAGCAGCGCGCCGACGCCGACACCGGTCAGCCCGTTCCGGCGCAGCCAGCGCAGTTGGAGGTCCAGCCGCGCGGGGGCGACGGTGATGCCGTACGGGTCGTCGGACGGGTCACCCACCGAGTGGTACATCAGGATCCACGGCCGGGTGCGCGGGCGGGCTGCGAGCGGGGCGGCGTCACGGGACGCCGTGTCAGCGGACATGACGGATCCTTTGTTCGGCGAGGTCGAGCAGACCGGCGACCTCGGGCGAGCGGAGTGCCAGCGCGGCGGCGGTGAAGACACCGGGCACCAGCAGGCAGCCGAGCGCGAGACCCAGCGGTGCGCCCGGCACCAGCGGCGTGACCAGCCAGCCCGCCGCTCCGGCCGCGGTGGCGGCGACGGTCAGCCTGCCGAGCGTCGCGGTGACCGCGCGCACCCGGATGGGGACCACCCGCGAGCCGAGCCCGCGGAGCAGCAGCAGCGCGGTGACGGTGATGCCCAGGGCGTTGGCCGCGGCGATGCCGTACACCCCCCACGGCCCGACCGCGAGGGCCCCGGCGACCGTGTTGACGAGCAGCCCGGCGGCCATCGCGGCGGCCGGGAACCAGGTGGGCCGGGTCGTCGAGAAGAACGGCCTGCCCAGCGCGCCGACCAGGCACTGGCCGAGCAGCCCGAGCGCGTACACCCGCATCACGGCGGCCGTCGTCGCGGTGTCCCGGGCGGTGAACAGGCCGCGCTGGAAAAGGACTTCGACGATCTGCGGCGCGCAGGCGACGACCACCGCGGTGCCCATCAGCACCACGACCCCGGCCAGCGCGAGGTCCCGCTCCACCCGGCGGCGCGCCTGGTCCTCGTCGCCGTCCGACACGGCCTGGGCGACCACCGGGAAGGTGACCGTACAGATCATCAGGGACAGCACCATCGGCACCTGCGCGACCTTCTGCGCGTAGTTGAGGTGCGAGATGGCCCCGGCGGGCAGCGCCGCGGCGAGGAACCGCTCGATGAGGACCTGGGACTGGCGGCAGAGGGTGAAGACGATGACCGGCGCCAGCACCCCGAGGCCGAGCAGCGCGGGCCGCGCGGGCCGGACCGGCGCCGTACCACCGCGGACCAGCAGCCCCTCCGCACCCGGCCCGGCGGACATCTTCCGTACGAAGAACGGCAGTTGGGCCAGCACCATCAGCACACTGCCCGCGGCGACCCCGGCCGCCGCGGCCCGCACCCCCCACAGCGAGTGCAGCACCAGCATGGTCACGATGATGCCGACGTTGTACGCCAGGTAGATGGAGGCGGGCGGCAGATAGCTGCGGTGCGCGCGCAGCGCCGCGCTGAGGTAGCCGGTGATACCGAACGAGAGCACCGTGACGGCCGTCAGCCGGGTGCATTCCACGGCCAGTCGGGGATCGGCGAGACCGGGCGCCAGTACGTCCACGACCACCGGCGCACCCAGCACCAGCGCCCCGGTGGCGCACCCGAGCAGGACGAACAGCCGGGGCAGCGTGCCGGAGACCAGGGTGCGTACGGGGTCCGGGTGGTCCCCCGCCGCGCGCCGGGCGAGCGCGTGGCTGAAGGCCGGGACGAGCACCAGCGCCATCGCGTCCTCGATGAGCAGCGTGGACGCCATCTCGGGCACGGTCCAGGAGATCAGGAACGCGTCGCTGTCCGGGCCCGCGCCGAAGAGGTGCGCGATGCTCTGGTCCCGGACCAGTCCGAGCAGCGAACCGGCGATGGTCAGCACGGCGGTGACGGCCGCCGCCCTGGCCAGTACCCGGCCGAGCCGTGGCGGCCCCTGCTCGGCGGGCGGCGCGAGCGCGGCGGGAACGGCCGGGGGCGGCACGGCCGTCCGGGCTCCGGCGCGCGGTTGTGCGCCCGTGGTCGTCTCGTTCACACCTGCTCCGGAATCCGGGCCCCGGCGAACCGCGTACCGGGACCCGGCCCGGCCAGCGCCCACCAGGCGATGAGGCCGAAGACGATGCCGGTGAGGGCGGTGGAGGGGCCGCCGATGTCGGCGTACAGGAAGTCGACGGCCTGCCAGACCGCGAGCCCCACCGCGACGAGTCCGCAGTCGGCGGCGGACCCACCGGATCCGCCGAACCCCCGGGTTCTCCGGGCGCCGAGCACTCTGCGTACCCCGCCCACCAGCAGCGCGGCCCAGCTCCCGGCCAGCGCGGTGACGCCGATGAGGCCCTGCTCGCTGAGCACCAGCAGATACATGTTGTGCGGCGAGAGCAGCGGCTGACGCTCGTAGGCGTGGCCCGCGCCCGCGGTGTCGCTGCCCGAGGAGAGCCCGAGCGAGGCGTGCCCGTCGCGATGGGCGGGGAACCCCTTGAGGCCGACACCGGTCACGGGCTCCTGCTGCCACATGCTCACCGCGGCGGCCCACATCGTGTACCGGTCGGTGACCGACTGGTCGGGGGCGTCGGTGACCCGGGTGATGCTGCTGAGCCGCTCCGCGATGAGCTGCGAACCGACCCCGAACCCCCCGACCAGGACGACCGCCGCCGCGATCAGCGCGGCCAGCACCCGCACCGCCGTGCGCAGCCCGGCGAGCAGGACGACCACGAGGCCCGCGAGGACTGTGGCGATCCACGCCCCCCTGCTGAAGGAGAACACCAGGGGCACCAGGAGCGCGACGGCGACGAGGAGTGCGACGGGGCGCAGCCACCGGGGCGCGCCGGGCGCGGGACGGAGCGCCGGCGCGAGGGCGACGACCAGGCCGTACGCCACGACGGTGGCCATCCCCATGATGTCGGTGGGGCCGAAGGTGCCGACCGCCCGGACGTCGGAGCCCATGTAGGAGGCGCCGGTACCGGTGGCGTACTGGTCGACGCCGACGGCCCCCTGGACCACCGCGAGCACGACGAAGGACCCGGCCACCACCCGGAAGTCACCGGCGTCCCTGAGCAGCAGCACGACGGCGGCCGGGACCAGCACGAACAGCTGGAGGTACCGCACGAAGCCGGGCAGTGCGGCGACCGGATCGTCCGCCGTCAGGGTGGCGACGGCCAGCCCGATCACCGGGACGCCCAGCACCAGCGCGGCGGCCGGGGTCAGCGGGCGCGACCGGTGGCGCAGCAGCCGTACCGCGCAGAACAGCACGAGGAACGCCGACGCCACATCGGAGACGGAGACGTTGGTGGAGGTGCTGGAGCCGTTCCCGAACTCGACGGGGACGGCCAGCAGCAGCACCGGCGCGACGACGGGTACGACCGGCCACCGGTGGAGCAACCGCCGGGCGGGCCGGTGCCTACGCGGCCGGGGCAGGGCGGTCTCGGTACCGAGGGCGGTCATGTCAGCTCCCCCCGAGACGGAAGAGGGAGCCCGCGGTGCGGATCATGATGCAGACGTCCTGCCAGAGCGACCAGCTGTCGATGTAGTGGTTGTCGAACCGGGCCCGGTCCTCGATGGAGGTGTCCCCGCGCAGCCCGTTGACCTGGGCCAGCCCGGTGATCCCGACGGGCATCCGGTGTCTGGCCAGGTAGCCGGGGTGCTGACCGGTGAACTTCGCCACGTAGTAAGGGCGTTCGGGCCGAGGGCCGACCAGGCTCATGTCGCCGCGCAGGACGTTCCACAGCTGCGGCAGTTCGTCGAGCGAGGTCCGGCGCAGCAGGTTGCCGACCGGGCTCATCCGGTCGTCGGCGGCGATGTTCCAGAGGGTGGCGGCCTCGTGCTCGTCGTCCGGGCGCAGCGTGCGGAACTTCAGCAGCGTGAAGGCGCGGCCGTCCAGCCCGATCCGCTCCTGCCGGAAGAGGACCCCCGGCCCGTCGGAGATCCGTACGGCCAGCGCGCACAGCCCGAGCACGGGCGCGGCGGCGAGCAGCGCGAGACAGGCCAGCGAGGCGTCGAGGGCCCGCTTGGCCCAGCGGTTCGCGGGGCGGCCGGGGACCGGCAGCGGCCGGACGGCGAACCCCCAGAGGTGGTCGGCCGCGACGTCCGGGCGGCCCGGACGGCCGGTGTCGACCTGCCACAGCTGCACCCCGTGCCCGGCGAGCAGCTGGACGAGCGCGGGCTCGTCGGCACCGCCCCTGGCCGGTCCGACGAAGAGCGCGTGGCCGACGGTGGTCTGGACGACGGCCCGGCCGATGTCCTCGTGCGTGGTCAGGACGGGCAGCACCGGGGAATCGGCGTCGGACCCGGCGGTGGACCCGGTCTCCACCAGGCCCACCGGGCGCATCCCGTAGGCCGGGTGCGCGTACAGCGCCGCACCGATCTGCTGACCGGTGGCCCCACCGCCGACGATCAGCGTGGGCCGGGTCCGGCGGGCGGCCGACCGGCGCAGGAGCCGGTGGACGCCGCCCCGGACCGCGACACCGAGGACGGTCTGCGCGACCACGGCGGCGGCCAGCACCCGCCAGTCCAGCGCCCGCCAGGGCCCGGCGGCAGCGAGGCACGCCGCCGTGGCGCACCACAGGATCAGCGCATGGCCGAGCAGCGCGGGCAGTTCGAGGAGGGCCGAGGGCGAGAGCCGCCGCAGATAGAGACCGCTGCGGCTGTGCAGGACCAGATGCAGGACCAGCAGCGGTACGAGCACCGGGGCCGGGAGTCGCAGCCCCGGCACGACGACGCTGGTGAGGACGAGCGCGAGGGCGTCCCCCGCGAGCAGCGGCACGGCGCCGCGCCGCCGCCGCAGCCGTCCCTGGCCCACCGGCCCGGTCCGCGGCCCGTCCGGGCTGCGCGGCGGATGGATCGCGGGGGCGAGCCGCTGCACGGCGGTCACCCCGCCGCCGCCCTGCCCCGGATGGGGAGCGTGTGCACTGTCCGTCGTCATCGGCTGATGCGCTCCCTCGTCGTGGATCGGTGCATCCCGCGGACAGGTCCCTGGTCCTGCCCATCCGGCCGGTCGGGTCCCAGAAGCCGGCCGTACAGCTCCGAGACGGCGGCGGCCGTGTCCCGCACGTCGAAGTTCGCCCGCGCGTGAGCCGCCGCCTGACGGCCCAGCGCATCCCGCAGCCGCGGGTCGGCCAGCAACTTCGTGACGGCACCGGCCAGCGCCCGCGGGTCGTCCGGCGGGACGAGCCCGTACCGGTCGTGCCCCGGCGGCAGGCTCTCCCGCGCGCCGTTCACATCGGAGAGCACGACGGGCCGCCCGCAGGCCATCGCTTCGAGCGGGGCCAGCGCCATGCCCTCCCAACGGGACGGCAGCACCACGACATCGGCGGCCCGCAGCCAGCCGCGCATCCCGTCGACGGCGCCCGCGAACAGCACCCCGGGCGGGGCGGTCCGGGCGAGCGCCTCCCGGTCGGGGCCGTCCCCGACGAACACCAGCCGGGCATCGGGCCGGGCCCGGACGATCTCGGGCCAGGCCCGCAGGAGTACGTCCTGGCCCTTCTGCCGGCAGAGCCGGCCGACACAGACCACGAGGGGGCCCGGCCCCGGGGCGACGGGCGGGGCGTGGGTGCCGTCGGCGCGGAACTCCCGCAGATCGACACCGTTGCGGATCACGGTCCACCGGGCGGCGATCCCGGCCGCCTCACCGGCCCGGCGCTCGGCCTCGCTGACACAGAGGACGCGCGCGGCCCACCGGGCCGCGTACCGCTCCCAGGCCAGCGCGAGCCGCGCGGTCCCCCCGCCCACCGCCTCGAACGACCAGGCGTGCGGCTGGAACACCGTCGGAATCCGCCCCCGCACGGCGAGCCGCGCGGCGAGACCGGCCTTGGAGCTGTGCGCGTGCACCACGTCCGGGCGGCTCGCACGGATCAGCCGGGCCGCCGAAGCGGTCTCGGCCACCAGCCCGGCCCCGGGCGCCCGCCCGGCCCGCCAGCTGTGCACCTCGGCACCCGCCCCGGTGAGCGCCGCCGTCAGACCGGCGCCCGGCGGGCAGGCCACCACGGCCCTGATCCCTTCGAGAACTTGCGCCCGGACCAGGTCGGTGACCACCCGGGCGACACCACCCTCCACCGGCTGGACGAGGTGAAAAACCGTCAGCCGGTGATTCGCGGAACTGTTTTCTGGCAGCACGTACGGCTCTCTTAGTGCCTGGCCCGGACACCGGGCTACCGGGGGAAGCGCGGAAGAACTGAGCTCAGCGCTGCGTATCCGCCTGCACGAAGAGCGCACCGAGAAAATACCCGCGCTTTTCGGCGGAGAAATGGAAATCCAAACGGTCTCCGCCCTGGGACAGGGCAGGCTTCAGATCGAATACATCGGAATCGTAGCCAAGGGTGTTCATATAAGCGGGTTGCCGCTTCGTCACCGGACGGCCGAAATCGGTGACGGTGGAATTCATCACCTGGTCCTCGGGATCGGCCGCGTCACCGAGGGAGACCGCCGCGCGCCGGTCGGCGGCGACACGCAGCGCGTTGCCCCGCCCGGTGCGGTCGGCGTCGTACGCGACCACCCCCGCCCGGCCGGAGGCACCGGCCGGGATCCCGAGCCCGGTCAGGCCCACGGACAGGTCCTTGCGGGCCGCGCCGAGCGGTTCGAAGCCCTCCAGGACGGAGAGGTTCCGTTGCGGCTCGCTGTCGTTCTCGTACGCGACGACCAGCGTCCAGCCGCCCCACGCACCGACCGCCGAGTGGCCCCTGGCCACGTTGATCTGGGCCACGGTGTACGTGCCGGACCCGCTCCGGCGCACCAGCGGGGTGACATCGGCCGAGGCCTGGAAGGCGTCGCTGCCGTCGGCGGTGCGGTGCGCGATCCGGGTGTCGGCGAGCACCGCCTTGTACGCACCGCCCGGTTCGGCGATCAGCACCCGCCCGTTGTCCTTCGGCGGCTTCTGCTCACCGACCCGCAGATTCCCGCCCCAGTAGAGCCGGGCGTAACTGACCCGCGAACGATTCGGCAGTTCCAGGTCGGCGCGGCTGGAGTTGTAGGTGTCGGGGTCCTTGTCCACATCGATGTACAGCATGTCGAAATCACTGTTGGCACCCTGCGCGCCCGCCCGGACCTTCGTGCACGAGCGGGCCGCGGGAGCGAACGGGGCCGTACAGGTGATGGCGGAGTTGGCCACCCTGACGATTCCGCCGTGCTGCACGGAGTGATAGCGCTGCGCGAAGGGAATCACAGAGGATTCGCCCACCGATGCCCGCTCAGCGGAGGCGGCGGGCGCCGAGATAAACGTGGCGGAAAGCGCCACACATGAAAATACGCCCAGGGCATACGGCACAGCGAGACCCGTCGTTTTCCTCATGACTGGCTCTCCCGTTTCGATCAAAGCGACCAAGCAGGAGTGCACTTTGTCAGAAATCCAGTTGGAAATCTTGACTGGACGCGCGCATACCACCGTACGGAGGAATCACCACAAGGCGGAAAAACCGACGGCGGGCCCCGCGCGCACGGGGCTCACTGGCGGGCAACCCGTCACACCCGTTCACACCCGCGCGCTACGGCAATCGGGTGAAGGGGCGGAACCAAACTCCGCCCACGGAGTTGATCAGGCTGCTCCACTTCCGGGCAAAGATGCAGAAAAGGGACCACAGTGATCAAGAAGATTCTGGCTACCGCCGCTGTCACCGCCTCCATCGTGGGCGCCGGCGCGGCCCTGGCCCCGCAGGCCATGGCCATCGGCGACGGTGGCGGCACGAACTCCGCCAGCGGCAACGGCTCCTCGCAGACCTACGGCAACTCGGCCACCCACGGTGACATGAGCCCGCAGCTCAGCCTCGTCCAGGGCTCGCTCAACAAGCCCTGCATCGGCCTCCCGGCCAAGGTCAACGCCGGCTCGCTGATCGGCCTGATCCCGATCGCTGTCCAGGACATCCCGATCCTCTCCTCGCCGCAGAACCAGCAGTGCACCGAGAACTCCACCCAGGCCAAGGGTGACGAGCCGCTGTCGCACATCCTCGACTCGATCCCGGTCCTCTCGGGCAACGGTGCGGGCAACCGCTGATCAGCTCCGCTCCTCCACGTGGCCGCCGCAGACAGGACGTTGCGGCGGCCACGCGTGTGACCGCACCCTTCCGCCGCGGCCCCCTCCGCCGTACGCCCCGCGCTTCCCGGCCGCCGGTTCCACCCACCAGGGCAGCGCGGGGCGACCGGTGAATTGGACAGCGAATACCGGCGAATGCATTCGAGTGACATACGGGCGACATACGGGTGACATTCGATCAGGAACTCACCCCGGAGTTTCCTAAAGGTGCGCCGATCGTTACAAGTCCTGCAGCGGTGCTCATGAACAGGCAACTGGACACGCGTCGCGATGGTCGTGAATGCGGAAGACGCCGCTGCAGGAAGGTACGAAATGAAGCTCAAGAAGGCTGCGGTTCTCGCTGCCGGCGTCATGTTCGCCCTGGGTGCCGCTGCGCCCGCCATGGCCGACTCGGGTGCGGAGGGTGTGGCCGTCGGCTCGCCCGGCGTCCTCTCCGGCAATGTCATCCAGATTCCGATCCACGTCCCGGTCAACGTGTGCGGCAACAGCATCAACGTCATCGGGCTGCTGAACCCGGCGTTCGGGAACACCTGCATCAACCGCTGATGCGCGTTCTCCCGCGAGGGTGAAAGGGCCCCGAAGAGCATCCCGATGCTCTTCGGGGCCCTTTCCTGCGCACGCCGCACCCGTGCACCGTAAGGAACTTGAAGAATGTGGTGCAGAAACGTTCGCCGCGCGGGGTTTCCCCTGTGGAAAGGGATCGTTAGACAGTGCGACGGCGGCGCATCAGCATCTCCAGGATGGTGCCGCAGCCCGAGAGTCGTGGCTGTGAACAGCGCCGCTGGAGAAAGGTATTCGAAATGAAGTACTCAAAGGTTGCTGCGGTCGTTGCCGGTTCCGTGATGGCGATCGGCGCGGGTGCGGCGGCTGCTGCCCCCGCGTTCGCCGCGGAGGGCACGGCCCTGCCGCCCATGAGCCTCAACGGCGGCCTCGCACAGACCACGCAGGCGCTCCAGGGGCAGAACTCCCCGGTGTCCGCCGCCGCCGATGCCGCGAGCAGTCTGACGTCGGGCAAGGGCGACGCCCCCGGAAAGGTCCTGAAGACCGCCGGTCAGGTCGCCCCGATGCTGGGCGGCGTGAAGCTGGGCCAGAACGGCTCGAACTGATTCACCTTCCGGCCCACGGAAGTACGTCGGTTCCGGTTCACGGAAGTACGCCGGGCAGGCCAGGTACGTCGCACCAGGCTCCGTGCCGCGAAAGTGGCGGTACCCGCACCAGCGGGTACCGCCACTTCTGCTGTCCGGTCCCCGGGACCGGCTCACCGCGCCAAGCGTCAGGCGTTGACGCAGGTGTTGCCGAACGCCGGGTTCAGCAGGCCGATCACGTTCACGGTGTTGCCGCAGAGGTTGATCGGGACGTGGACCGGAACCTGCACCAGGTTGCCCGAGATGACACCGGGGGAGCCAACAGCGGCACCGTGGGCCCCGGCGTCGGCGAACGCGGAACCAGCGGCGGCACCGGCAGCGAGACCAGCGGTGGCCAGGACGAGAGCGGCCTTCTTGGCAGTGTTCATGGGAGTTGCACCTTCTGTTCGATGTTGTGCCCTGAATCAGGACCCACTCGCTTCGCAACGAGCGGCAGAGGCACACGACACGGCCTGCGGCCCCATCGGACCTGTTCAGCTCACGGCCGGATCGCCCGTACCGGCGCCTCCGTCAACCCGCCTCACACATTCCCGTGATCATCAAGCCATACGAGTGAAGGGGGAGAACCAATCACCGGTCCGGCAGTTGGTCAGAGCGCTCCGGAAGCGGGCACTCGTGCGACAACATAAGGACGCAAAATGATCAAGAAGGCTATGGCCGCTGCGGCGGTCACCCTTACCGTGGCGGGCGCAGGCGCGATGATGGCTCCGCAGGCCATGGCCATCGGGAACGACGGCGGCACCAACTCCCTCAGCGGGAACGGTTCCTCGCAGACCTACGGCAACTCCGAGACCCACGGCAACATGAGCCCGCAGATGGCGCTCATCCAGGGCTCGCTGAACAAGCCCTGCATCGGCCTCCCGGCCAAGGCCAACCTCGGCTCGCTGATCGGCGTGGTCCCGATCTCCGTCCAGGACATCCCGATCCTCTCCTCGCCGCAGAACCAGCAGTGCACCGAGAACTCCACCCAGGCCAAGGGCGACGAGCCGCTGTCGCACCTCCTGGACAACATCCCGGTCCTCTCGGGCAACGGCGTGGCCAACCACTGACGCCCGCTCCTCCGACTGCCTGGGCGCTCGCGTCCCTGGTGGAGCACTGAAGGGGTCCCGACAGCAGCGGAAGCTGCTTCGTCGGGGCCCCTTCACGTGTCCCGGGCCCGTCACACGCCCCCGCGGCGGAACAGCACCGCGTCGCCCCCGCCCCACGCCGGAACCGCCGCATACCCCGGCACCGGCTCCGCCCGCTCCCCGCGCGTCTGGAGCCCGACGCACTCCGTCGCGTACCGCCCGGCGCCGTACAGCAGCCGCTCCTCGTGCCCGGGGGTCCGCAGCCGTACGAAGAGCCGCTCGCCCGGTGCGGTCACCGTGTCCCACAGCTCGTCGAGCCGGTGGCCGCCGTCCGGGCCCGCGCCGTCGCCCAGCGCGTACGGCAGCACGGCCCACGCCGGATCCGCCGCCGCACGCCGCAGCAACTGCTCGCGCAGGCCGGGCAGCACCTCGAGCGAGACGATGCGCCCGCGGTACCCGGCACGGCGCAGCCCCACCGCGTACGCACCGTCGCCCGCGCCCGCGTCGAGCACCAGGTCGACCTCGGCGTCGGTCAGCAGCTGGGCGAGCTCGCGGTACGGCCCTCGGCTCCCGTACGCCTCCTTCGCCGCCGCCCGCAGAAGGCGGGAGCCTCCCCGCAGCGCCGACAGGCCCCGCTGGCACCGCTGTCGCACCGGGAGGCGCGGCACACGGTCGCAGAGGACGTCGAAGGCCGTGCCGACGGCGAGGTACACGGCGGGGTGGGCTGCGGCGAGCCGGGTGGCGGTCCTGTGCTGTTCGGCGGTGTCGGGACCGCCGATCCAGACCAGTTGGGCTCCGCTGTCCCGGATCCGGGCGGCCAGCGCCGCCCGTTCGTCGGCGGTGAGTTCGCGGCCGGGCCCCGGCTCGGCGCCCGCGACGCAGGTCTCCGGGTAGCGGACCAGCAGCTCGGCGGTCAGCTGCTCCAGCGCCTCCCGGCCGGTGCCGGTGCCCGGGAGCGCGTCCGGGTCCGTCCCGCCGCCGAGCACGTAGTGCCGCAGGCCCTCCCTCCGGCCTGCCCGGACGGTGTCGAGCAGCAGGTCGGGCCCGTACACCCGCACCGGCGGCAGCGAGGGCCCGCGCCCGGCGATCCGCCCCGCCCAGGCCGCCCCCGGTCCGGCCGGGAGGTTGAGGGCGGCCGAGCGCAGGGTCCGGCGGAGTTCGGGGTCGCGGTCGGCACGTGCGAGGGTGTGCGTCCCGCAGAGGTGGACGTCGGCCCCCGCCCCGGACACCGCGAGCCGGACGACGGCCGCCGCAGCCGCTGCCGGGGCGAGCGGGGTCAGGGGGATTCCCGCGCAGCGGACGGTGGGGTACGGCCGGTCCTGTGGGGGGTTCGCCTCGTTCATGCGCCGCCCATCGGTTGCGGTATCGGGGTGATGCCGCGTGGGCATCGAGCTCGAACGATCCACAAGCTAGTTCGTTATGCACCACTATGCGGTGAGTAACACGAGGGGACGGACTGCGACCGGCGAGAACCCTGAGCGACGTAGATCACCGCCTGCTCGGGTATATCGCGGCGGAATAAGTGGGTACTCTCAGCACGGACTGCATTAAGTTACTGCTTAGTAATTTCAGAACTCCACCTCGCAGGCCCGAGGAGCCCCCATGCAACTCGCCGCGATCATTGTGTCGCTGGTACTCACCGTGGTCGGTGTCGCGCTGTTCGCCCGAGCCATCGCCCAGATCTACCGCTATGTGCGGCTCGGTCAGGATGTACCCGCGGGCACGCGCACCGACGAACCCGCCCAGCGCACGATCACGGTGGTCAAGGAGTTCCTCGGCCACACCCGCATGAACCGCTGGGGCATCGTCGGGTTCGCGCACTGGTTCGTCGCGATCGGCTTCTGCTCGCTCGTACTGACCCTGGTGAACGCCCTCGGCCAGCTCTTCAAGGCCGACTGGGTCCTGCCGGTCATCGGGCACTGGGTGCCGTACGAGATGTTCGTCGAGTTCATCGGCGTGATGACCACCCTGGGCATCCTCACGCTGATCGTGATCCGCCAGCTCTCGCTGCCGTCGCGGGCGGGCCGCAAGTCCCGGTTCGCGGGCTCGAACCTCGGCCAGGCGTACTTCGTCGAGGCCGTCATCCTCATCATCGGGCTGGCGATCTACTCGCTGCGTGGCCTGGAGGGCGCGCTGACGGGCGTGCACAGCTACGAGGCGGCCTACTTCCTCTCGTACCCGCTGGTCGCGGCGTTCCGCGGCGCCGACATCGGCACGCTGCAGAACATGGTCTACCTGACCGCCATGATCAAGATCGGGACGTCCTTCATCTGGATGATCACGGTCGCGCTCAAGACGGACATGGGCGTCGCCTGGCACCGCTTCCTCGCGTTCCCCAACATCTGGTTCAAGCGCGAGTCCGACGGCGGTGTCGCGCTCGGCGCCCTCCAGCCGATGACGTCGGCCGGCAAGGAGATCGACTTCGAGGACCCGGGCGACGACGACGTCTTCGGCGTCTCGCAGGTCGAGCACTTCTCGTGGAAGGGGCTGCTGGACTTCTCGACGTGTACGGAGTGCGGGCGCTGCCAGTCGCAGTGCCCGGCCTGGAACACCGGCAAGCCGCTCTCCCCGAAGCTGCTGATCATGTCGCTGCGCGACCACGCGCACGCCAAGGCCCCGTACCTCCTCGCGGGTGGCGGCAAGGACATGGAGGGCAACGAGCGGGCGACCCCCGAGCAGCTGGCCGACGTACCGGCGTCCGCCCTCGCCGAGGCCGAGCGCCCGCTGATCGGGACACTCGAGGAGAACGGTGTCATCGACCCGGACGTGCTGTGGTCCTGCACCACCTGCGGGGCATGCGTCGAGCAGTGCCCGGTCGACATCGAGCACATCGACCACATCGTCGACATGCGCCGCTACCAGGTGATGATCGAGTCCGCGTTCCCGTCCGAGGCGGGCACGATGCTCAAGAACCTGGAGAAGAAGGGCAACCCCTGGGGGCTCGCCAAGAAGCAGCGCGTGGAGTGGACCAAGGAGGTCGACTTCGAGGTCCCGATCGTCGGCAAGACCATCGAGGACCTCACCGAGGTGGAGTACCTCTACTGGGTCGGCTGCGCGGGCGCCCTGGAGGACCGGGCGAAGAAGACCACCAAGGCCTTCGCGGAGCTGCTGCACATCGCGGGCGTCAAGTTCGCGATCATGGGCGGCGACGAGAAGTGCACCGGTGACTCCGCCCGCCGCCTGGGCAACGAGCCGCTCTTCCAGCAGCTCGGCCAGGAGAACGTGGCCATGCTCAACATGGCATACGGCGAGGACGACGAGGACGAGAGCACCAAGAAGCCGAAGGCGTCGAAGAAGATCGTCGCGACCTGCCCGCACTGCTTCAACACGATCGCGAACGAGTACCCGCAGCTGGGCGGCGAGTTCGAGGTCATCCACCACACGCAGCTGCTGCAGCACCTCATCGACGAGGGCAGACTGACCCCCGTCACCCCGGTCGAGGGCCTCATCACGTACCACGACCCCTGCTACCTGGGCCGGCACAACAAGGTCTACACGCCGCCGCGCGAGATCATCGCGAAGGTGCCGGGCCTGCGCAGCGAGGAGATGCACCGGCACAAGGAACGCGGCTTCTGCTGCGGCGCCGGCGGTGCGCGGATGTGGATGGAAGAGCGCATCGGCAAGCGGATCAACAACGAACGCGTCGACGAGGCGTTGTCGTTGAACCCGGACATCGTCTCCACCGCCTGCCCCTTCTGCCTCGTCATGCTCACCGACTCCGTCAACGGCAAGAAGAACGACGGCAAGGCGAAGGAATCCCTCCAGGTCGTGGACGTCGCGCAGCTGCTGCTCGACTCCGTGAAGGTCCCGGCGGACCCGACCGACGAGGCCGTTTCCGAGGACGCGCCGGAGCCCGAACCGGCGAAGTAGCCGTACAGCGGCTTCACTTGCACGGCAACGCGACAGCGGCCGGATCCGCCTCGGGGGCGGGTCCGGCCGCTGTCGTATGCCGTGTCCCCGTACCTCGCGTCCCGTATCCCGTGCCTCGCGTCTCACGCACCAGGCAGCGCGCGCGGCCCGCCCCGCGCACCCCCCTCAAGCGTGTTCACCAGCAGGTCACGCCAACAACACTTTTCCCACCCATCCCGTACAACCATTCGACCCCGCCAGAGGTCTCTTTTTCGCCGAACGCCCATGCCCCCAGGCGTGATTGCCGCAAACCGGGCAGAGAGTTCCGCGCCCCTTCCGACCGGGTGCCACCGGCACCCCGCACGGCGCAGGAGAAGAAACCCGTATGCATCAGCGCCTCCGTACCGCCCTCGCCACCGCGGCCACCGCCGCCCTGACCGGCGGTCTGCTCGTCGCAGGCGCGGCCGTCGCGACCGCCGCGCCCTCCGGGCTGCAGGGCGACTTCAACGGCGACGGCTACCGCGACCTCGCCATCGCCACCCCCCTGGCCGAGGTCAACGGCAAGGAGGACGCCGGTGGCGTCATCGTCGTGTACGGCACCGCCAAGGGGCTCGACCCCAGCCGTCGTACCTTCATCAGCCAGGACAGCCCGGGGGTCCCCGGCGCCGCGGAGGGGTGGGACGCATTCGGTACGGCCGTCGCCGCCGCCGACCTCAACCGGGACGGCTACAGCGATCTGGCGGTCTCCGCACCCCACGAGGCAACCGCCGCGGGCCAGGACGCGGGCACGGTCGTCATCATCTGGGGCGGCGCCAAGGGCCTCAGCGGCGGCGCGACCGTGGCGAATCCGGAGCCGCTGGCGGGCAGTTACTTCGGACTGAGTCTGGCAGCCGCCGACTTCACCGGCGACGGGAAGCCGGACCTCGCCGTCGGAGCGCAGAGCTCCGCCGACCCGTCCTGGAAGATCCGGCTGGCCCGGGGCCCGTTCACCACGTCCGGCGGTCACGGCAGCCTCAGCAGCTACGCCTCACCGGTCGACAAGCCCGAGCTCACCGCGGGCCTCGTCACCAAGGATGCCGCCGCCGACCTGGTCGTACAGGGCCAGAAGATCAACGGCGACACCCGTGGCTCGTCCGTCTTCTACAAGGGCGGCAGCACCGGTCTCGTCAAGGGCGCGACCCTCCCGCCGGGCACGAACGCGGCCATCGGGGACCTGGACAAGGACGGTTACGGCGACATCGCCATCGGCAACCCGGACGAGCCCGACACCGAGCCCAGTGGTTCCAAGGGCGGCGAGGTCGCCCTCGTCTACGGCGCGTCCGCGGGCCCCAGCGCCACCCGCCGGACCACTCTCACCCAGAGCAGCGCGGGCGTCCCGGGCGACAGCGAGTACGGGGACGGCTTCGGCGCCGCTGTTGCCATCGGCGACTTCGACAGGGACGGTTACGGCGACCTGGCGGCGGGCCTCCCCGGCGAGACCATCGGCTCCGACTACGACGGCCTCATGCGGACCGGCACGGTGATGCTGCTGCGCGGCTCGGCCAAGGGGGCCACCACCACGGGCGCCCGTGTCCTCAGCCAGAACACTGCGGGCGTGCCCGGCACGGCGGAGAGTGCGGATGCTTTCGGCTCACGGCTCTTCGCCTCCGACAACGACCGGGACGGTTACCCGGACCTGTCCGTCGTCGCGTCCCAGGAGAACGACGACGCGGGCGCCGTCACGTATCTGCGCGGCGCCGCCGGTACGGGATTCCCCGCAGCCGGATCGATCGGCTTCGGCCCCGGCTCGCTGGGCCGCCCGACCGCGTACAGCGACTTCGGCGAGCGAATCACCGGCTGACCGGCTCACCCGACCGACCACGGCCCGCCACCCGTCACGCCCGAGTGCCCTTCCTCCGGCGCCTGCACCACCACCACGTACCGACCGAACCAGGGAGAACTCCCGTGCACAGACAGCTCCGTACCGCCCTCGCCACCGCCACCGCGGCCGCCCTCACCGGCGGCCTGCTGATCGTCACCGCGAGCACCGCCACCGCCGCCACGCCCTCCGGCGCGCAGGGCGACTTCAACGGCGACGGCTACCGCGACGTCGCGGTCGTCTCCCCGCTCGCCACCGTCAGCGGCAAGTCGGGCGCCGGCGCCGTCTCGATCCTGTACGGCTCGAAGTCCGGTGCCGGTGCCGCCAAGATCCAGACGGTGACCCAGGACAGCGCCGGGGTCCCCGGCGCCGCCGAGAAGAACGACTACTTCGGCGGGATGAGCATCGCCGGTGACTTCGACGGCGACGGCTACGCGGACCTCGCCGTCGGCTCCAGCGGCGAGGACGTCGGCTCCGACGTCGACGGCGGCTCGGTCACCATCCTCTGGGGTGCGAGCGGCGGCCTCTCGGGCGGCACCACCGTCAAGGACCCGTCGGTCTCCGCCCACGACCACTTCGGCGACCTCCTGGCCTCCGGCGACTACAACGGCGACGGGAAGACCGACCTCGCCATCGCCTCCGACCAGAACGTCGTCGACGTCTACCGCGGCGGCTTCACCAAGACGGGCGGCACCGGCGGCCACTACTCCGTCACCGCCCCGGTCGCGAAGGTCCCCGGCCCGGATCTCTTCAACCTCACCGCGGGGGACGTCAACCACGACGGCCGCGCCGACCTGCTCGTGGACGGTTACGAGACGACGAGCGCCGAGGAGTGGAACGCCAACTACTACCTCCCCGGCAGCCCTTCCGGTGTGACGACGACCGGCATCCAGAAGCTCCCGGCGGGCGTCATCTCCGACATCGGCGATGTCAACGGCGACGGCTACGGCGACATCGTCATCGGAGCCCAGTGGGACGCGGAGATTCCCGGTTCGCACAAGGGAGGCGTCGTCAAGGTCGTCTACGGCACTGCGAACGGCCCCGACGGCGGCCAGGACGCGATCAACCAGGACTCGCCCGGCGTTCCCGGCTCGGGCGAGGCCGACGACATCTTCGGTTACGAGGTCACCCTCGGCGACATCAACGGCGACGGCATGGACGACCTGGCCGTCGGCGCCCCCGGCGAGGACCTGAACGGCATCGCCGACGCCGGCATGGTCACCGTCCTGTACGGCTCCACGACCGGCTTCGCCACCACCGGCGCCCAGTCCTTCGCCCAGGACAGCCCCGGTGTCCCCGGCGACAACGAGAAGGGCGACGGCTTCGGCGGCGACGTCTTCCTCTCCGACTCCGACAACGACGGCAAGGCCGACCTCACCGTCAGCTCCCCGTGGGAGAACAACAGCGACGGTTACGTCGTGACCTTCAACTCCAACGGCTCAAAGCTCGCCCCGACCGGCAAGGGCTACGGCCTGACCGCCACCAAGATCTCCACGGCGGGCACCCCGATGCTCGGTGCGGGCCTCACGGGCTGACCGCCAGGCGTCGTCGCACTCCCTTCGGGAAACCCCTTAGGGGATGTCACAGCTCGGCCGCAAAGCCGGGCCTGATCCACCAGGCCCGGCACCCCGCCCACCAGGAACGGGTACGTTCGAAAGCGTGGCTGGATTCAGGATCGGACGCGGCCGGGACAACCGCACGTCGCAACGGCGACCCCCGCAGCAGCAAGCACAGCAGCAAGCGCAGCAGCAACAGCCGTACGGCAGGCAGACACCGCCTCCGCCGTACGGCAGTGGCCCTGCGCCGCAGCAGCATGCACCGCAGCACCAGTGGCCTCCGCAGCCCCAGCAGCCGTACGGGGAGCCGGAGTACTTCGGCGACCCGTACCAGCAGGGACAGCAGGGGCAACAGGGACAGCAGGGGCAGCCCCCGTACGGCAGCCGCCCGCCGGAACCGTACGGCTACCCGTACCAGGACAGCTCGGACAACCCGGGTCACACCCAGGCGTTCAGCATCGGCGAGGACCCGTACGGCGACGGCAACACCTACCGCGCGGGACAGACCGGCACCGCCCCGCCCGCCGGACCGCGGCTGCACTGGAAGGACCTGCTGCGCGGCATCGTGCTGCGCCCGGGGCCGACGTTCTGGCAGATGCGCGACCACAAGATGTGGGGCCCGGCGCTGACCGTCACGTTCATCTACGGGCTGCTCGTGCTCTTCGGCTTCGACAAGGCCCGCGAGGACGCCTTCCACGCGACCCTGTCCAACGCCGTCCCGTACGTCCTGACGACCGGCGTCGCGTTCGTCATCGGCAGCCTGATCCTGGGCGCGGTGACGCACACCCTGGCCCGCCAGCTCGGCGGCGACGGCACCTGGCAGCCGACCGTCGGGCTCTCCATGCTGATCATGTCGATCACGGACGCGCCGCGGCTGCTCTTCGCGTTCTTCCTGGGCGGCGAGAACAGCTTCGTGCAGATCCTCGGCTGGATCACCTGGGTCGCCGCGGGCGCGCTGTTCACCTCGATGGTGAGCAAGTCGCACGACCTGGCGTGGCCGCGGGCGCTGGCCGCCTCGTCGATCCAGCTGATCGCGCTGCTGTCCCTGCTGAAGCTGGGCACGCTCTGAGCTGAGCCGGCCCGACCCGGCATCGCAACGGAGAAGGGCCCCGTGAGGGGCCCTTCTCCGTACTTCTGCCGCCTGTGGGATCAGGCGTCCCGCACCTGTCCCTCACGCCGCACGACGGGCGGCTCGACGCTCCACGGGAAGTTGATCCACTCGTCGGTGCGCTTCCACACGTACTCGCACTTCACCAGCGACTGCGACTTCTCGTAGATCACCGCACTGCGCACCTCGGCGACCGCCCCGACGCAGAAGTCGTGCACCAGCTTCAGGGTCTTCCCGGTGTCGGCGACGTCATCGGTGATGAGCACCTTCTTCTCCGAGAAGTCGATGGCGTTGGGCACCGGCGCCAGCATGACCGGCATCTCCAGCGTGGTCCCGATGCCGGTGTAGAACTCGACATTGACCAGGTGGATGTTCTTGCAGTCCAGGGCGTAGGCGAGCCCACCGGCGACGAACACGCCGCCGCGCGCGATGCTGAGGATTATGTCCGGTTCGTACCCGTCGTCGGCAACGGTCTGCGCCAGCTCGCGCACCGCGCGCCCGAAACCCTCGTACGTCAGGTTCTCGCGTACGTCACTCATGCCTGAATCACACCTGGGTCCGATGGAAGTTGAGGAAGGACCGCGAAGCCGTCGGCCCGCGCTGCCCCTGGTAGCGGGAGCCGTACCGCTCACTGCCGTACGGGTGCTCGGCGGGCGAGGACAGCCGGAACATGCACAGCTGCCCGATCTTCATCCCCGGCCAGAGCTTCATCGGGAGCGTCGCCACGTTCGAGAGTTCGAGTGTGACGTGCCCGGAGAAACCGGGGTCGATGAACCCGGCGGTGGAGTGCGTCACCAGCCCCAGCCGCCCGAGGCTGGACTTGCCTTCGAGGCGGGACGCGATGTCGTCGGGGAGGGTGACGACCTCGTACGTGGAGGCCAGCACGAACTCACCGGGGTGCAGGATGAACGCCTCGTCCCCCTCCGGCTCGACCGTGCGGGTCAGATCCGCCTGCTCGACGGCGGGGTCGATGTGGGGGTAGCGGTGGTTCTCGAACACCCGGAAGTAGCGGTCGAGCCGCACATCGATGCTGGAGGGCTGCACCATGTATTCGTCGTACGGATCGATGCGCACGCGTCCGGCGTCGATCTCGGCCCGGATGTCCTTGTCTGAGAGAAGCACGCCCCGAGGATACGGGGACCGCGCGGTCCACCCCCAATCGGACGGCCCGCGCGCCCCGCCCCCGGGCGGCGCCACTCTCCTGCTACTGCTGCTCCGCCCCCACCGGTACGGCATGCCGCAACCGCGCACAGCGCGGACACCGGATGAGCCGGCCCGGCCCGATCCGGTCGGCCCCGAGCTGCTGCAACGGGAACGTGGCGGTACTGAAGACATGCCCTTCGGCACAGCGGACGACGGTGCGTTCCATCGGACCCATCAAGTCCCTTCCCCATCAAGCGTGGACGAGAGAAAACACCACATTAGGGGATGTACAGGACACCGCCGCAACCGGCACTCCGGTCGCCCACGCTACGCCCCAACTTCCGCGCCCGGCACCCGGATCCCCCTCCGGACCCCCACCCGGGAAGCGCGCCCGGGACCACGTCCGACCGGCGCGCCCGGACAACACGGAGGCCCCACGGCGCGGACGCCGGGGGGCCGGGCAGGCGGGAGAGCATGGGGTAGAGTGACTGCGGTGCGGATCCCTTCGGGGAGATCGCTGCGCGAGTGTAGTTTAATGGTAGAACATGAGCTTCCCAAGCTCAGAGCGCGGGTTCGATTCCCGTCACTCGCTCCAACATTTAGCCCCAGGTCAGCAGCCTGGGGCTTCTTTGTTGTCTAGACCACTCAAGCGGTGCTGTGCCCTCCGCGTGCCCCAACTGCGGGAAATGCACTGGTCAATGGCGTTCCATCGGACCCCTCGGGCGACTTGACGGCGTCACGTCTCATATATCGATACGCACTTTCTGTGGCCTGCGTCACTCGGCGCCGACGTAGTCGTGCCGTTCCATCTGCAAATCGCAGCGTCGGCCGACTGGCGACTTGTCCGGCCGGTCATGTCTCGGAGGTTCGGTGGCCAGGGCGAGGCGGTGGGCGGGCGGGCAGCCAGGCGCGGCGTGATTCGTCGGGCGATGCTTGACGCTTCCGGGGTTCCCTCTTTCCCTGTCTGCATGGTGGAAGCGGATCCGAGCGTTCTGGACGTGCTGGAGTCGTCGATGGAGGCACCGCCTACCTTCGGCATCACCTATTTCCTGCCGTGCGGGAGAGTGAAGGACAGGGTGCTGAAGCACGACCTCCTGCATGTGCTCCTGATCGACAGGGCGTGACCGGTCACCTTCAGGTTCGAGGATGAGTACCGTGCCGCTGTCCTCCAGGCCGTTCTGATGCGGGACAGTCTCGTGTCCGCACGATCGGTGGCCGTGGACGTGCCTCCCACCGCGGTCCCGGTGCCAGGCTTGGACGAAATCCGGGAGGTGACCATCCCCAGCGTGGTGGACTTCCTGAAGTACATGCTGGGCCGGTTCGGTCTGCGTGTTCCGGACGACTTCAGGCTCCCGGGCACGGACTTCGTCGCGGAGCATCAAGCCGACGAAGGTGGCCGAAGTGAGCGTCCACGCGGAACGGAACGCCCGCTCCGGCAGCCCCGGGAGCACAGCTGGGGCTGCCGGAGCCCTCGGCCATCCTGCGCCGGCCTTGCACCAAGAGCAGCGTGAGCGGCCATACTTGATGACGCCGGGGATCTCCCGCGGCGACGCGACAAGGGGGAAGACGGTGTGAACGGCGAACTGGGCAAGGTCGAGGTAAGGCTCCGGTGGGATCCGAGCCCGCTGGGGGAGGCACCGCACCATCTGGACATCATCGGCGCGGTCTACTCCGCCGACGAACCCCGTGGGCGGCCGGTGTACGTCGTCCACACCGAGAGCCGCGCCCCGGACGGCACCATCACCATGAGCCGGCACAGCGAGTCCGGCCAGGGCCTCGGCTTCGATGAAGTGATGGTCCTGGAGTTCGACCGGATACCGTCCGACTACGGCCGGGTGGTGGTGGGGGTGGCGATCCACCAGAACGCCGGGCCTCTCACCTTCGGCGAGATCGCGAACCCCGGTGTGGTCGTCGTCGAGCGGTACCGGGAACTCCTCGCGGACGACTTCGCGCAGCTTGCGGGGTCCACTGCCGCGACTGTCGCGGAGTTCACCCGGAACGGCTCCGCGGGCTGGGAGCTGCGCGAGATACTCCGCGGCTTCGACAGCAATCCGGTGGACTTCATGGCGGAGATGGGCACCGTCGGCGAGTGACGGCGCCTGACGTGAACGGGCATGCGCCGCGTTCTCGAAGCGGTGATGACGCCCCGGCGCAGTGGGGTTGAGCAGAGCTCCCGCTGCCACCACCGCACCCCGCCCGGATCTGCGAGTACGCACTGCGGACGGGGTGCGGCGGGATAGGGCGGCCCGCCACCGGACCGACGCCCTGTTCGCAATGCTCCGCGACGGCACCTTCTACGAACCTCGACCCACCCCAACCCCTTGACCAAAGTCGCAGGGCCCCGTGATCAGCTGAGGAGTTCAACTCGCCCAGTCGTTCTCCGCCCGAAGCCGCTGACGAGCAGCCTCAAGCCGCCGGCCATAGTCCTCCGCGAACAACTCAGGAAGCGTCGTGTCCAACGTCCCGGCGATTCGATGGATCGGCGACCACACGGCCGGATCGTCGATGACACGACTGAGGTCCGTCATCTGGAGCTTCTCCAGCCAGTGCGACAACACCAATGCCTGATCGCTCGTGAGCTTGATCGTGATCTGGCTCTCGCTCATGCGCCCCCAACCCCTCGGCACTCACCTTCGACCACACGAACTTACTGACCGTCGCCCCTTGACCGAACACATAGGGGCACCCCCCGCGCTGGAGGTGCAACGCGAGGAAGTGGCCCGCTCACGTCGTGGTCACGAGCGTCTGGTCGCACCGGACACGGGCGCAAAAGCCAAGCTCACCTCAGCTGACCGGGTCCTCGCTACCGTGCTCCACCTGCGCAAACTCGCCAACATGGACCTCTTGGGCGGGGAGCAGGCCCGGCAGCACTCCGCGGGTTTCACCCGTCCGCGCCTGCCCGCCCTCCAAGCCCTGGGCATCTACCCCGCGATGAAGGCGTCCTCGACCTGACCGAGTCGATCAGTCCACCAGTGGAGCAGCGCCTCATCCGCGCTGAACAGCTCGTCGCAGGAGAAGTCACCGCGGTCGTAGTGGAACTCCAGCTGCCAGAAGTCCGTCATCCGCTTCCACCACAGGCGACGTACACCGTCCACCAGCGCGAGCGCCTCAATGGGCACCACGGACCGATAGCCGTGCACGAACGCCGACACCCGAGGCCTGGGAGTAGCTGAGGTCGACACCACGGACGTGGCCGACAGCGACCCACGGAAACAGGCACCAGACGCTGCCGCCGACCTCGGCCACCAGTGCACCGGAGCCGGTGGCCACGGCAGCGATGACGCGCTGCACCTGCACCGGGACCTACTGGAACGCTTGCAGCGCCCTGCCGCCGACAACGACACCGATCTCCTCGCCCAGATCGACGCGGAATGTGTCCAGTTGCGCCCCCAGTGGTAGGGGCCTGACCGAAGTCGGCGGCCGAGAGGTCGGCGGGCGTGGCCACGTCCTGGCCGGCGGGCCACCTGGTGGCGCCGCGCGACCAACCGGCGTGTGCAGGCGAACGGCGGCGCCCCCCGGCGGCAGAGGCTGGTACAGCCTCTGCCGCCGGGGGCGTGGCGGTCATGGTGCGGTGATCACTTGGCGGATTCCCAGAGGAAGGAGGAGCAAGTGTCTCTAAGGACGGTGCGACTGCCGTACTCGCCCAGGCAGACGCGGTAGGTGATCCATCCGTCCTCGGGGAGGTTCATGTTGACGTCGAGCTTGGCGTACTTGCCGTAGGAGTTCCAGTCGCGTATGTAGTCGCTGCCGCCCACATCGGAGCGCTCGTACTCCACCACCACGGAATGCCCGTCGGCAGCGTTGTCCCAGACCAGCAGGTGGTCGCCGGCATGGACGAACGATGCCGAACCGGCACAACTGTTGCTCCAGGTGCACGTGTCGCCGGTGTGCGGCCCGGACGTGTAAGTCACGGTGTAGTCGGCCGCGGAGGCGGTGCTGGCCAGGGGGAGCACTGCCAGAACGGCCGCACCGGCGGCGCTGGCAAGCACATGGCGCTTCTTCATTGCGGTGATCCTTACGTCGATTGCACTCGCCGGCGGCCGATTCGCCCAAGTGGACTGCCATGGAGGCGAGTTGGCATCCGGCGACCCTAGCCCCCGAATCGATCTCCGAGTAGAGGATTTTGCCGATTCGGGCGAGGTGCCTGTGGTGCCCCAGCGAGGTTCCGGCGACGTCGTCGATCTCCCACTCGACTGCGGCGATGGGGGAGGCCGAGCTGCTGCTCTTACCGTTCACCTTCGGTTCTTCAGGGTTCTGGGGGTCGGAACAGGGCGGCATGGAGGACCAGATCGGCGCTCTCGGACTGGTCCTCAATGCCCTCGTGCCGTTCAACACCCGCTACATGGATGCCGCTGTCACCCAGCTCCGCGCGGACGGGTTCGAGGTCCGGGACGAGGACGTGGCCCGCCTCTCGCCGTTTGTACAAACCATCACATCAACATGCTCGGCCGGTACTCCTTCCAGCTCCCCGAACCTGCCTGGCGGCCTGCGGCCCCTGCGCAATCCGGATTCCGCCGACGGGGAGTGAAGCGCTTGTTCTGGCCTGGACCATGAACGCGGGTGATCTCCGGTCGTATCCGCCCCGTCGCCGGCGGGTGCCCCGATAACGCGAAGGGGCATGTGGGTCCGGTCCTCGATGAACTCGTTCATGTGTCTACGCGACAGCTTCCTGACCTTCGACGATGGAAGTCAGGCCGTCGAGGAGTGCCTTGAGGCCGAATTCGAAGAGCGCGTCGAGACGCAGGTCGTAGCCGTCCTCGAAGGCTCCCAGCATCCACTCGCCGTGGACCATCAGATTGGGCACGAGCAATGGGCGTGTGAGGGAGCCGAGCTGGGCCAGCCACGGGTGCTTCCGGTACAGGCTCCACAGGGTCCGGCCACCCAGCTCGATGCGTGTACGCCAGTCCTCGGGGGCGTCCGCGCGGTAGGACTCCTCGCCGAACGCAGCGTCGGCCATGTGCAGGACGAGGTCTTCCTTGCTCGGGACGTCGTCGGGGCCGTTCCTTCCGACTGCCCGCGGTGTGACGCAGGTCTCACGATGGGCGTGCAGCAAACGGGAGCACTTTCCCGTCGAGGAGGGGTGACAGGAAGGGATGGGGATGTGGACCTGGCAACCGAGCACGATGTCCGTATCGGAATCAGCACGCCCGGAACGGCCGAGTCGCAGAACGACTTCCACGGCTTTGTCGTCGCCCGGTCGGCCGTGCTGTTCCGAGGTGCCCTCGTCTTGACGGGGAACCACGAGGCCGCGGAGGACCTGGTCCAGGAGACCCTGGAGCGGGCCTGCCGCAAGTGGCGCGCCATCGCCGCCAAGGACTCTCCGGAGGCGTACGTGCGGCGGATCATGGTGAACCTGGCCAACGACCGGTGGCGGAGGTTCCGCCGCATGGTCCCGCATCAGGACGGCGGCGACCGTGCCGCCCCCGGGGACCAGTACGGGCGGGTGGACACGAGGGACCAGTTGGTCCGGGCCCTCCAGGGTCTACCGATGCGCATGCGGACGGTCGTGGTACTTCGGTACTTCCATGACCTGTCGGATGACGAGATAGCGGTCGACCTGAAGATCTCGCCAGGCACCGTGCGGTCCCAGCTCGCTCGCGGTATGGACAAGCTCAGAGGCCAGTTCCCCGCACTCTCCAACCCTTCAACACCGCAGCCCACGGAGGGAATCCGATGAGTCCACACGATTCGCCGCCTTCCGGCTGCACATCCTTCGAGCAGGAACTGGTGAATGCCATGAACGACTTCGTGAACACCACCCGGACGCCGCACTTCGATACGGCCACCATCGCGCGCGGGGCTCGTCGCAAGCGGGCCACGGCCATCGCGGGCATCGCCACCGCCCTAGTCGTGGCCGGCGCGGGCACCGCCCTGGCGGTCGGCGCCGTCGGCAGCGATTCGGACACTTCGCGGCCGGCCGCCGCAGCCGCAGCCACCGGCAGCACCACCTTGCTCGTCCGCACCAGCGACGGCGGGACGGCCACGGAGCGGCTGGCCGGCGTGAGTGCGGCGAGGGCCAGGGCGACGCTCGTCCATTTCGGCCTCACGCCCACGTTCACCCGGGTCCAGAAGGCCGACTGCGTGAAGCCGGAGGACGCGGTGGTCTCGCTCTCGCCGCATGCCCCGACGGCCGTCCACGCGGGTGACACGGTTCTCGTGACCACCTGCTACCGCTGATCCTGGCGAAACCGACAGACGTAGGACAGAGAGTGGTGGCCCCGTCGGAACCGGGGCCACCGCCCCCCTGCATTCCACCACGCGGCCACCCTGGGATCGAGTGCGTCAGGGCATCGCGCACGCACAACAGGCGGCACACGCCTACGGCTCCCACGCAGCACGCCTGATCGCGGCCAGGCAGGCCTACGGTCGTCGGCACGCCTCACATCGCTCTCGCGCGCCCCATGCGTGCCCTTCGGAGCGGCAAACAGCGGTAGCCACAGGGCCAGAAACTCTCGGCCGATCACTGATCTGCGAGAGATACGCCCAGGTCAGAAGGTATTTGGGCTCCTACCACACCTTGATTCCCAAGGGCAGAGCGCGGGTTCAATTCCCGGAACTCGCTCCACGAAGAAGCCCCAGTCCAGTGGCCCGGGGCTTCTTTGTTGTCTAGACCATTCACGCGACTCCGTGCCCTCAGCGCGCCCTGACTCTCCCGGAATCGGGCACCTGGTCGCGGTCCCTTCCTGGATAATCGACACATGGCATCACCGCCCAGTCTTTCTGATCTCCGCCGGGCCAAATTCGCTCGGCGCCTGCCCGCAGCGCTGTCCGAGCTTTCCGGCCCCGACCACGGCGCAGTGAGTCTTCCGCTCCACCTGGCGTGGTCGGGACTGACCACATTCGACCTCGACCAGCCCCGGCTCCGGATGAGCTACTACCGCATCGTCCTGGCCGAAGGCCAGCACGACGACCTGATCCAGTACCTCAACCGCGACCTTGTCACCACCATGTGGCCCGCTCTTCGCACACTGATCAGTCGCGATATCCGCGAGGTCTGGGAGCACACCTTCCACGAGCTGGCTCCCGGTACCCGGACCGCTGCGTGAACCTCACAGATCTGCACCGGCGTCTGCTCGCTGACGTACTGGCGGTAGGCGGTGCTTACCCCTTGGCTCTTACAGGTGGCTACGCGGTCCAAGCGCACGGGCTGGTGAACCGGCTCAGCCAGGACCTCGACGTCGCAACCGAGAACCCGGATCGCATGGAGGACATTGCTTCTGTGGTGCGCACCGGCCTGGAGCAACGCGGATGGCACGTCAAAGCGCTGGAGACGGATCCACTGTCCGCGCGTCTTGTCGTCACCGATCCCGCCAGCCGTGAAGAGTGCGAGGTCGACATCCTCAAGGAAGCCCTCTGGCGACCCCCTGTACACACCGAACACGGCTTGGTGCTGTCTCTTGAGGATGTCGTCGGCACCAAGGTTCGCGCACTGGCCGACCGCGGACTCGCCAGAGACCTGATCGACGTCAAGGCCGCTATGGACCACTGGAACCCCGTCGAACTCGAAGAACTCGGTCGGCGCCATGCCCGCGACTCGTTCGATCTCAGTGAGCTTCAAGCGCGACTGGGCGGAGCCGACTGGATCGACGACACCGAATTCGCCGCGTACGGGCTCGACGAACAAGCAATCACCGAGCTTCGACAGTGGGCACAGACATGGGCCGACGACATCGGGGAACGGCTCCAGGAGTTGGAGATTCCACAGGAAGACTGAGTACATGACCGCCACCCGCTCGACAAGCGTCGCGGGCTCTCCCCTCCCGGTTGCCATGCCCCAGAGACCATGCCAGCTTCTCTCACTCCAACAAACATGCAGCCGGAGCCACTTCGGCTGCACGAGAACCGGTGATTCCCAAGGGCAGAGCGCGGGTTCGATTCCCGTCACTTGCTCCATACAAAAGCCCCAGGCCAGTAGCCCGGGGCTTCCTTGGTGTCTAGATCACTTCGAGGTCGGTGCGCCCTCCGCGTGTTCGCGGGACAAAATTCGATCGGGCCTCGGCAAACGCAGGAGCCCGTCAGCATGCTGACGGGCTCTCGCGAAAAATCGGGGCTAACCTGCCATCAGGTCAGATCGTCGGTGTGTCATCGACGACCTCCTTGTGCGGTTCGACGACGAACTTCCAGCCGTCGCTGGGCTCCAGGAATCGCACGCGGGTCGGGTAGATGTCCAAGGCGCGGCGGTCACGATTCTGGCCGTTCGTGTTCTTCCGCCCCCGGGCCGGCTCCTCGAACAGGTCGACCTTGACATCCGGAACCGCGACGACTTCCTCGCTCCAACGCTGAACGATCCCCGCGCCGAAGGCGTCCCGGGCAGCGGTGTAGAGCGACTCCAGAGATTCCTTGCTCCCGTCGGGCACGAAGAGTGCGAGGTTCAGGAGGACACCGGCACTCTGGAGAACCTCGATTTCCTCCCCCGCCTTGTCGGAAATCCAGATCCCACGCTCTTCAGCATTTTCCGGGAGAACATGAATTTTCTCACCAAAGATCGTCCTTGCAGTGAAGGACCCTCCTTCAAAATTCTTACCCGGCTCCGTGAGGAAAGCCGGGGCGTAGCAGTCGAGAGGGAGGCCATTCATCTCCGCCGAGACGAAGATTCCGTCCTGGGGGCCCAACTCCGAAACCTCTTCGGCCGTAAGACGTCGAGCCGTAACCTTCTCGGTATTCACGCCATTCCCCTTTTTTCGCGGCGTCCTGTGAATTCACTGAAACTCTACCACGAAAACGATCATCAGCTCCCGCCCAATTCCCGCCGGAGGAAGGGCAGAAGGACCCTTCTGTGTCAGCCGCGAAACGCGCAAGCGCAGCGAAATACTGCGGCATTCAAGAGCTTATCCACTCGCTTCAGTCATCCTTTCGGAAACGAAGCGGCTGGGTACCAGGGCCGGCTTCGAGAGGCCGAATCGCCCTGGCATTTGCCCGAAATGCTGGTCTTGCGTCGCCACTGCGGCGATTCGGCGGTAAGTTCTCACCCTTGCCACGGCCCCCGGCAACGGCATGGGGACCACATCTGCGCTACCGCAACCACCCAGGTGTTCGCGAAGCCCGGCGCCGCCACCGGGCTGGATGCGCTCGACAACCGCCTGGCCGTCGACGCCATCACGCTCCGGGAACGCCTCGGGAACGCTCCGGGCACTCGTGCTGCACGGTAAATTCCGTGCCGGTACGGGGCACGTCGTCCTAGCGTGTACCCATGAGTGAGGACACGTGGACGGGAGTGCGGGAGCGGGTGCTCCGGCTCGCCGAACACCCCGGAGCAGAAAGAGTTTTCGGGGCACAGGGGCATGGCTTTCGCCTCGGTCCGGTCATGAGCGAGGAGCAGCTCCGGGCGCTGGAGGCGGACCTGGGCGTGGGGCTGCCCGCGCAGTACCGAAGCTTTCTCCTCCATGTCGCAGGAGGGGGTGCCGGTCCCGACTACGGCCTGATGACACCGGCCTTGAGCGAGGGCGGCTGGCAATGGCGCGGCATCGGGCTCACCTTCTCCGCACAGCCGACCACCGCCGCGTTCGCCGGACGGCCCTTCGTGGCCGAGGCGTTGCAGGGTGAACTTGCCGCGCTGGAGGCCCAGGAACCCGAGAAGGACGCCTTTGCGGCCGACGAGGAGTTCCGCCGCGCGTACACGGCCTGGGACACACGCTACGACGAGCTGTACGACGCGCAGGAGGCGGGCGCGGTGTTCCTCAGCGAGCAGGGATGCGGCTATACGTCGCTCATAGTCATGACGGGACCGCACCGAGGTGCCATCTGGGAGGACCTGCGACCGATGGACCGAGGGATCGAGCCGACCGGGCACGACTTCGCGCACTGGTACCGGAGTTGGCTCGACCGCACCGAGCGACAGCTCGAAACCTGACAGGGTGAACGCCATGCAGTACTGCGAACGCCACGAAATGCACAACTGCGCAGACTGCGCTCCGCGCGAACCCAGCGGCAGCGCACCCCGCGGCAGCACACCCACCAGCGACTGGGACGGCTGGCCGGCGGCTGCGATCATCGTCCACGCCAGCGGCAAGGCCCACCTTCCCGGCTGCACGCACATCGAGCCTGCCGACATCCGGCCACCCGTCTACGGCTGGGTGGTCACTCCCTCACCCGGGGCATGGCGTCGTCTTGCGCCCTCCCACCCTCTCCGCGCCACCCAGGGCAACCTCGAACGGGCTGCTGTGAGCCGCTGCGCGAATTGCGACGCGACGCAATAGGGATGCCGTCACCGTTATCAGCGAGGACACGGAGCTCGTTGATGAGCCGCGCCGGGTTGGACGGGGCACCGTGCCCTGCACCGTTCCGCCTCCCGCTGTGGCTCGTACCGCTTCCCGCGGCACGTCCTCACGGCGGTCGACGGCCGGAGCCGACACGGCGCCGAGGAGTTCTTACGGAGGTATGACACACCCCTTTCCTCGGGCTCCGGACCGGCAGGTGCCCTCTAACGTGGGCGTCATGCGCGTACTTGTGACCGGCGGCGCGGGCTTCATCGGCTCCCGCATCGTCGAGCAGTTGGCCCTCCGGAACCACACGCCGATCGTGCTGGACGCCTTGCTTCCCGCCGCGCACCGGAGCCCGCCGCCGCGGCCCGCGGGGGTGGAGTGGATCCACGGCGACGTACGGGATCCGGAGCTGGTGCGTCAGGCGCTGCGCGGGGTGGACGCGGTCTGTCATCAGGCGGCCATGGTGGGGCTGGGCAAGGATTTCGCGGACGCGCCCGCGTACGTCGGCTGCAACGACCTCGGTACGGCCGTGCTGCTCGCCGCGATGGCCGACGTGCGGGTGGAGCGGCTGGTCCTCGCCGGGTCGATGGTCGTGTACGGCGAGGGGCGGTACGACTGCACGGTCCACGGCACGGTACGGCCGGGGCCGCGCAGGGCAGGGGACCTGGAGGCCGGGCGGTTCGAGCCCCTGTGCCCGCGCTGCGGTGTGGAACTGGCGCCGGGGCTCGTGGCGGAGGAAGCGCCGGCCGATCCCCGGAATGTGTACGCCACCACCAAGCTGGCCCAGGAACATCTGGCGGCGGCCTGGGCGCGCACCACGGGCGGCCGGGCGGTCTCGCTGCGCTATCACAACGTCTACGGCCCCGGCATGCCGCGCGACACCCCCTATGCCGGAGTCGCCTCGCTGTTCCGCTCGGCGCTGGCCAGGGGTGAAGCACCCCGGGTCTTCGAAGACGGCGGCCAGCGCCGGGACTTCGTGCACGTACGGGATGTGGCCACGGCCAACGTGGTGGCCCTGGAGGCACTCGGCGACCGTGAGGCCGGCGAGCTCACCGCGTACAACGTGGGGAGCGGAGATCCGCACACGGTGGGCGAGATGGCGTCCGCGCTCGCGGCCGTGCACAGCGGCAAGTCGCCCGTCGTGACCGGGGAGTTCAGGCTGGGGGACGTACGGCATGTCACGGCCGACTCCTCGCGGCTGCGCGCCGAGCTGGGCTGGCGTCCGGCGACGGGCTTCACGGAAGGCATGGCCGAGTTCGCGGTGAGCGAGTTGCGGGGCGTGTGACGCGGAGGGCGGTCCGCGCCGTCGGGGCGGGGAGCGTGATGCCTCGCCCGAGCGCGGTCCATGCCGCCGCGGCGGGGCGGTGTGACGCGGAGGGCGGTCCGCGCCGTCGGGGCGGGAAGGGTGATGCCTCGCCCGAGGGCGGTCTACGCAGTCGCAGCGGGGAGGGTGACCTCGAAGCAGCAGCCGCCCGGCACATTGCGCACATCGGCCCGGCCCGCGTGCGCCTCGACGATGCCCCGCACGATCGCCAGCCCGAGACCGGCCCCGGCCGGGGGCGTACGGGCCACGGTGCCGCGCCATCCGGTGTCGAAGACCCTGGGCAGGTCGTCGGGGGCGATGCCGCCGCAGCCGTCGGTGACGGAGAGGACCACGGAGCCGGACCGGTGCTCGGCGGAGACGGCGACGGTGCCGTCGGCCGGGGTGTGCCGGATCGCGTTGACCAGGAGGTTGGCCAGCACCCGGGTCATCTCCTTGCCGTCGACCTCCACCGGGACCGTGTCCACGCGGTCTCCGACCAGTACCACCCCGTGCTCCCTCGCCAGCGGGTCGGCACCCGCGAGCGCGTCGCCGACGAGGTCGTACACGGAGACACGGGCCGGATTCAGGGTCAGGGCCCCGGCGTGGATGCGGGAGAGTTCGAAGAGGTCACCGACCATGGCGTTGAGGCGGTCCACCTCGGTACGCATCCGGCGGTGGTAGCGGATCGGGTCCGCCACCACCCCGTCCTCCAGCGCCTCGGACATGGCACGCAGTCCGGCCAGGGGGGTGCGCAGGTCGTGCGAGATCCAGGCGACGAGTTCGCGCCGGGACGCCTCCAGAGCGCGCTCCCGCTCACGGGACGCGGCGAGGCGTGCGCTGGTGGCGGCCAGTTCCCTGCTGAGCGCCGCCAGTTCCGCGGGGGCCGGGCCGACGGGCGCCGTGAACCTGCCGCCCTGCCCGAACTCCCTTGCCGCGACGACGAGTTCACGAGCTCCGATCACCACCCGGCGGCCCAGGAGAAGCGCGGTGGCCAGGGAGACGACCGCCGCCATGGCCACGACCAGGGTCACCACGGTGAGGTCGTGGGAGGACAGGAACATCGCCCGTGCCACGGCAAGGGTCCCGGCCAGCATCGCGGCAACCGCCACCGCGGCGACGACGGCAAGGGAGCCGGCGATCGAGCGCCGCCGCAGCAGGTGCAGGGCCAGCGCACCGAGCAGGCCGGCGCCGGCCGCGCCGAGGAAGGCGTAGAGGGCGATGAGGAAGATGTCACGCATGGGGCTCAGGGCCTCCGGGGACGGGGTCGAAGCGGTAGCCGACGCCCCAGACGGTCTGGATCAGCCGTGGCCGGGCGGGATCGTCCTCGACCTTGCCGCGCAGCCTCCGTACATGGACGGTGACCGTAGAGAGATCTCCGAAGTCCCAGCCCCAGACGTCGCGCATCAGCTGCTCCCGGCCGCAGACCTGCCCGGGGTGCTGGAGGAAATAGGTGAGCAGGTCGAACTCCCGCAGGGTGAGCGCGAGATCCCGGCCGGCCTTGGTGGCCCGGCGGGCCGCCGTCTCGACCTCCAGGTCCGCGGCGTGCAGCAGCGGTCCCGGCTGCGGTGTCCGGGGAGCGCGGCGCAGCACGGATTCGACGCGCAGCACCAGTTCCCGGGGGCTGAAGGGCTTGGTGACGTAGTCGTCGGCGCCCACTTCGAGGCCCAGGATGCGCTCCTCCTCGTCACTGCGTGCGGTGAGCATGATGACCGGTACGGGGCCTCTGGCGCGCAGTTGCCTGCACACCTGGAGTCCGTCGGTCCCCGGCAGCATCAGATCGAGGACGACCAGGTCGGGCCGGCGCCGCTCGGCGGCGTCGAGTGCCGCCCGACCGTCGGCGGCGCGGTCCACGGTGAAGCCCGCGCGCTCCAGGTAGCCGGTGACCACCTCGGAGACGGTCGGGTCGTCGTCCACGACCAGAACGGTCATCGCTTTCTCCATGTCCCCCAGCTTCTCCATGTCCCCCAGCCTCGCACCGTCCGGCGCCGTGCCCGCCCGTATACCGGCACCGCAGGCGTCGACGTCCGCGTTTCGTAAGGACTCGGGACCCCGATTGTCCGCGCCGGGTTCGTACGGTGATCCCGTGACCGATGTGAGCATCTCCGCGACGGACCGGACCCCTTCCGCGGTGTCCGTGGACGTGGTCCTGCCCTGCCTCGACGAGGCGGCGGCTCTGCCCTGGGTACTGGAGCGGATCCCGCCCGGCTGGCGGGCGATCGTGGTCGACAACGGTTCGGCCGACGGTTCGGCGGACGTGGCGCGCTCGCTGGGCGCGACGGTGGTGGCCGAGAGCCGCCGGGGGTTCGGTGCCGCCTGTCACGCGGGGCTGCTGGCCTCGGACGCGGACATCGTCTGCTTCTGCGACTGCGACGCCTCGCTCGACCCCGGGCTGCTGGTCCCCTTCGTCGCCCAGGTGGCCGGGGGCGAAGCCGATCTCGTACTGGGCCGACGGCGTCCCCGGGGCAGAGGCGCCTGGCCCGCGCATGCCCGCGCCGGGAATCTGGCGCTCGCCCGGATGCTGCACCGCCGTACCGGGCTGCGGCTGCATGATCTGGGGCCCATGCGGGCGGCCCGGCGCGCGGCGCTGCTGAGCCTCGGCCTCACGGACCGGCGCAGCGGATACCCGCTGCAGATGGTGGTCCGGGCCGCCGATGCGGGCTGGCGGGTGGCCGAGCGAGAGGTGCCGTATCTGCCGCGTACCGGGAAGTCCAAGGTCACCGGCACCTGGCGGGGCACGTGGCAGGCGGTACGGGACATGCGCGGGGTCCTCGCCGAGGCACCGCAGGACAAGCACGACGTCCTCGCCGAGGCACCGCGGGACAGGTACGAGGTCCCCGCCGAACCACCGCAGGACAAGCACGAGGTCCCCGCCGAAGCACCGCGGGAGGTGGCGGGATGACGTCCGGGACCACGCTCCTGGTCATCGCCAAGGAGCCGCTGCCCGGCCGGGTGAAAACGCGGCTCTGCCCGCCCTTCACCCCGCAGGAGGCGGCCCGGCTGGCCGGGGCGGCCCTCGCCGACACACTCGACGCGGTGCTCGGCACTCCGGCACACCGCCGGGTCCTCGTGCTGGCCGGAACGCCGGGCCCCTGGGTACCACCCGGTTTCGACGTGGTCGAGCAGAGTGCGGGCGGCCTCGACGAGCGGCTGGCCGCGGCCTTCTCCCTCACGACGGGACCAGCCCTGCTGATCGGCATGGACACCCCTCAGGTCACCCCCCGACTCCTCGCCACGGGGCTGGACTTCTCCACGGCGGACGCCTGGTTCGGGCCGGCCGACGACGGCGGCTTCTGGGCGCTGGGGCTCGCCTCCCCCGACCCGGAACTCCTCCTCGGCGTGCCGATGTCGACGGCGCACACCGGGACGGTCCAGCGGCAGCGGCTGGTCGGCGCCGGGCTCACGGTGCGTGACCTGCCCCTGCTGCGTGACGTGGACACCGCGGCCGATGCCGTCGCGGTAGCGGAACAGGTCCCGGACAGCCGGTTCGGCACGCTTCATGCCGCGCTCGCGACGGACCGGGTGGTGGCACGGTGAGCGTTCGGGCCTGGCGGGCCGAGCCCTACCGTGACGCGCTGCGCGCGGGGCAGGGGCCGCTCTTCCTGCGGCGGGACGACGGCTGGCTGCTGCCGCTGGACGTGGAGCGCTGGTGCGGGGCGCCCGACAGCGCCGACGTCACCGTCCTGGCGCGCTGCCGGGGCTCGGTGCTGGACATCGGGTGCGGACCGGGGCGCCTCGTCGCGGCACTGGCGGCACTGGGCACCACCACGCTCGGCATCGACGTGAGCCAGGCAGCGGTCGACCGCACGGTCCAGGAGGGCGGGGCCGCACTGTGCCGCTCCGTCTTCGCACCGCTGCCGGGTGAGGGCCGCTGGGGAACGGCACTGCTGATGGACGGCAATGTCGGCATCGGTGGCGACCCCGCCGCCCTGCTGGTGCGCGTCGCCGAACTCACCGGCCCCAACGGGATGTTGATCGTCGAGGCCGCGGGCCACGACATCGACGAACGGGTCGACGTCCGGGTCGACGACGGCCGAGGTGCCCGGGGCGCGGCCTTCCCCTGGGCGAGGGCCGGCACCCGCGCCCTGCTCGGGTATGCCGAGACCACCGGCTGGGTGGCCGAGGACCAGTGGAAGACGGCGGGGCGCAGCTTCCTTCAGCTGCGCAGGCGCTGACCGCGCCGCAGCACCCGTACGCCGATCACCGCACCCGTGACCACCACCACCGCTCCCAGGGACAGCAGCCATCCCCGGACGTAATCCAGCGGCAGCACCGAGGAGTTGGCGGGGGTGCCCGGCCGCAGCAGGACCGGCAACGCGACCATGGTCAGGCACCCCGCCACGGTGAATGCGCCGCGCACCGGTCCGCGTACCCGCCCCCGTACCGACCCGCGTACCCGCCCGCGTACCGGCCCGCGCACCGGCCCGCGCGCCCGGGTGCCTCCCCACAGCAGACCCGCGCCCAGCACCAGCGGAGCGATCAGCCCGTCGTGCAGCACGATCGCCCCGGCCAGCCACACCGCCACCGACCCCATGTCGCCGGTCCCCACGACCAGCGTCACGCCGACCCCCATCAGCGCCACCCCGAGCACCCCGGACGCCCACCGCGCGTATCCGGACATCACAGCGCCTCCAGCCGGGAGACCCACTTGGTCTGGAGTACGCCCGGCCGGTTCGGCGCGATGATCCGTGCCGGATAGCCGTGATCAGGCGAGAGCACCTGTCCGTCGAGGCGCAGTGCGAGCAGCGTCAGCGGATCGTCGGCGTAGTCGCTGCCCATCTCCATGACCCGGTACGCGCCGTGCCGTTCCAGCGACACGACCCGCAGCCTCGTACCCGGGGGCGCCCCGGCACGCTCCCGCAGATCCCTGATGCGCACACCGCTCCAGTGCGCGCTCCTGCTCCAGCCCTCCACACAGGCGATGGGCAGCACCACCGCGTGCTGCTCCAACTCCCGGAGCGCCGCCAGGTCCAGCGAGAAGGGACGGGGCCCCGTGACCTCCAGGCGCCACTCCCGCACCCGGCTCAGCGCGGGCAGCACCCCTGCCGCCGCGGCGGTCCGGTTGACCGGGAGGCCCTGCGGACCGTGGTCGGGGTGGCGCGGCGCAAGCAGGTCGAAGCGTTTCAACGGCGTGAAGGACTGCCCCACGGTCGTCAGCGTGACCGCGCCGACCGCCGCTGTGAGCCCCAGCAGCAGCGACCGCCGGTCCGCTCCGTCGCCCTGCGCCGAAAGCGCGGCACTCGCCTGCGACGTGCGCCGCCAATGGGCGGTGATGTCGGGCCACTTCACCGCTACGTGCAGCAGCAGAGCCCCCACCAGCAGCCAGGCCACCGCGAAGTGCACCGGTACGAAGGAGAACGGCCAGGGGTACCACTGGACCGTGTTGAGCAGCCCGCTGAACAGCTCGAACGTCGTGGCCCCCACCAGAACCGCCACCGAGAGGCGCTCCAGCCCGTGCCGCACCGACCGCACCGGCGGCCACACGAACAGCCTCGGATAGACCGTCCACAACTTGACGAGCAGCAGCGGGATCGCCGCGATGCCGCTCGCCACGTGCACCCCCTGACTGAACCGGTATCCCCACACCGGCCGGCTGGGCAGCACGTCCACCGCCCAGCCGGGGGGATGCTGCAGAAAGTGGCTGATCACCCCCGTGGCGAAACAGATCCCGACCGCCGCGCCGAGCAGCCGGCCGGCCGAGACCGCCGTACGAGGATCGTGCAGGCGGCCCGAGAAGGACGGCAGCGGGGAGGAAGGCAGCGCGGACGGAGGCGGCGGAGAGGGCGGCTCGGGCGGACGTTTCATGTCCTCCATGACACTCCGCGAACACCCGGTGCGGGCCCTGCGACTCCTTACGAAACACGGACGCCGGGGCCGCCGGACGGCTGTCGGCCGCTCACCGCTGCGACGCTGGGTGGCGTGATCAACCCTCCCCCCGCCGGGCCCCGCACGCCCCGTTCCCGCATCGTCCTGGCCGGAGTCCTCCTGGCGGCCCTCACCGCCACCCTGGTGCTCACCATCGGCTACGACGGCTACTACGACGACCCGGCCGGCCTGTCCTGGTGGTACGCGGCATCCTGGCTGCTCTTCGCAGCCGCCGTAGGGGCTCTGCGCAACGTACCGGTGCGCCGGGCCGCCGTCCTCGTCCTCGTGGGTTCGGCCGCAGTGGCGGCGACGGGCCTCGTCTCCCCACCGCGCACCAGCACCGACGCCTACCGCTACGCCTGGGACGGCCGGGTGCAGGCCGCCGGGATCTCTCCGTACGACCACGCACCGCAGGACACCGCGCTGGCGGGTCTCCGGGACAGCTGGCTCTTCCCCACCGGCACGGCCTGCGGGGGCCCCGACCGCGCACCTGTCCCCTCACCCGGCGCCGTCCCGCACTGCACCCTCCTCAACCGCCCCGGCGTGCACACCATTTACCCCCCGGTCGCCGAGGCGTACTTCTACGGTGTCGAGCAGGCGTCGCCGGACGGCGCCCGGTTGAAGGTCTTCCAGATCGCCGGAGCGGCACTCTCCGTCGCCGTGACCGGAGCTCTCCTGCTGGTCCTGACGCGGCTGCGGCGCGGCGATCCACGATGGGTCGCGTACTGGGCCTGGTGTCCGGCCGTACCCATCGAGGCGGTGAACAACGCCCATGTCGACGTACTGGGCGTGCTGTTCACCGTCGCCGGACTCGGTCTCCTGGCGGCCGGGCGCCGGCTCTCCGGCAGCGCGCTGGTGGGCGCGGCGATCGCCACCAAGCTCATGCCCGCGGTGGTCCTGCCCGGCGCGCTCTCCGGGGTCCGCCGCGTGCGCGACGCCGCCACGGTGCTGGTGCCCGCCGCCGCCGTCACCGCGCTCTCCTACCTCCCGTACGCCCTCGCCTCCCACTCCTCCGTCTTCGGCTATCTGAGCGGCTACGTCGAGGAGGAGGGCTACGAGGACGCGGCAGCGCGCAACCGCTACGCGCTGCTCCGGCTGTTCCTGCCCGAGGCATGGATCGTCCCGGTCCTGGTCGTCGTCCTGGCCCTCGTGACCGGGTACGTGCTCCGGCGCGGCGATCCCGAACGCCCTTGGAGCGGCGCCCTGTTGGTCACCGGGACCGCGTTCCTCCTGCTCACCCCGGGCTACTCGTGGTACGCACTGCTCCTGATCGCCCTGGTGGCCCTCGACGGCCGCTGGGAATGGCTGGGCGTCGCCGTGGCGGGCGCGACCAGGTACGTCACCGGCCGCGCTTTCGACACCCCGGACGATGTCGGGACCACCGCGTACGCGATCGCCGCGGGCGCCGTGCTCATCGGCTGGGCGTGGCGGCGGCGGACGGCCACCCGGGCAGCCCGACTCGCCACCGCCGTCCCGCCCGACGCCGGAGCCGGTGGACCGGACGCGGGCGCGACCGCCTGACCCCTGTGCGTCTCCCTGGATCAGAGGGTGTCCGGCTGGATCAGAGGGTGTCCGGCTGGGTTCCGGACCAGCCCAGGGGGTACAGGGAAACGCTGTCCGTGGCGGCCGGTTCGCCCCCGGCCTCGGCGAACGCGGTCAGCGCTTCGATCAGGGCGGCTCGCTGTTCCGGTGCGAGCCGCTCGACGATGGTGGTGATTTCACCGCGGCGCCGGGCCGTGACGTCCTCCACCAACTGCCGCCCCGCGTCGGTGAGGCCGAGGAGCGTCTCGCGCCGGTTCTCCGGGTTGATCCGGCGGTCCGCGAGCCCTGCCGTGATGAGCCGGTCCAGCATGCGCATCGCGGTCGAGGGGTTGACCCCGAGCAACTCGGCGAGGACGACGAGTTTGGCGGTCCCGTGCGTCGAAAGGGCGACCAGCAACCGGAATTGGGCAAGGGTGACGCGGTCCTCGACCGCGGCGAGGGAGCGGGCCGAGACGGCTACCAGCAGACGGGACGAGGTCAGTACCGCGCGTGCCACGGCGTCGACGTCGACGCCGGGCGTGCCTGGCGCGGGCTGAGCGTCCTCGGTCATGGTTCCTTCTTCTACCGCGCGGCGTCCGGGCCCCGTTCGGGGCGGGCCCGCTGTGCTGTGCACGGTAGCGGAGCGGCAGTACGGCAGCGCCGTCATGCACCGGCAGCCGGCCCGGCGTCGAGCCGAGCGCCGGGCGATCTGCGCGCTCCTTCGCGGGCCCTACCCCCGGTCCACCACGGCTGCCGGCGAACGCTGTCCGCCCGTCGGCGGTCGCGGTCCGGCCGCCGGCTGGATCTGCCGGAACAGTGCCGGTGCGGCGGCGAGGCATGCCACGGCGGCGCCGGCCACCCACAGGGCGGGGGCGTAGACGGTCAGTGAGGCGACCGCCCAGGCCATCAGGGCCGGGGTGAAGCCCGCGAAGAGCGTCGCGGCGAGGTTGTAGCTCAGGGCCACGCCGGTGGAGCGCACCGCGACGGGGAAGAGCCGGGTCAGCGTGGACGGTGCGACACCGGCGAACGCGGCGACACCCGCACACAGCAGGCAGTGGACGAGGAGCAGGACGGGGAGAGCCGGTTGTGCGTGCAGCCATGCCAGCAGCGGGAACGGCAGCACGAGCAGGGCCAGCGCGCCGGCCACGATCACTCGTTGCGCACCCGCCCTGTCAGCGGCGCGTCCCGCGACCAGGCACCCCACGACGAGGACCGCATTGCCCACCAGGGAGGCGAGGAACGACTGCTGCGTGGTGAAGCCGAGTCCGGCCGCGTCGCTCTCGTAGTACGTGGGCGCGTAGATGACCAGGGTGTACACGCACACGGTCCACAGCACGGAGAACAGGAATCCGGTGACGACCCGTCCCCGGTACACGGTGAGCAACTGGACGAGGGGACCGCGCCCGGGGCTCTCCGCGGGCTTCGCGGGCTGGACCTTCTCGAATTCCTCGGTCTCCGGCAGATGCCGGCGGATGTACACGCCGACCGGAATGATGAGCAGGCCGAGGGCGAAGGGAATGCGCCAGGCCCAGGCGCTCATCGCTGATTCGGAGACGAAGGTCGTGAGGGTGACACCCACGGCGGCAGCCGCGAGATTGCAGATCCCCATGGATGCCTGGAGCCAGGCTGCGTACCGGGCCCTTCTGTCGGGTGGCGCGTGTTCCACCAGGAAGGCCGTGGCGCCGCCGATCTCGCCGCCCGCCGAGAATCCCTGCAGCAGCCGGCCGGCGAGCAGCAGGACCGGTGCGCCGATACCGATGACGGTCACCGGCGGTGCTACGACGAGCAGGAGTGTTCCCACGGCCATGGTGCTGAGGGAGAGCATCATCGCGGCCTTGCGGCCCTTGCGGTCGCCGTACAGTCCCATGACGACGGCCCCCAGCGGGCGGGCCACGAATCCCGTGCCGAAGACGACGAACGTGCTGATGAGCGCCGCCCCCGGGTCGTCGTCCCGGAAGAAGTTGTCGGAGATGTAGCCGGCGAAGAACGCGAAGACCGTGAAGTCGTACCACTCCATCGCGTTGCCGAAGGATGCCGCGACGACCGCGCGCCGGGCGACCCCGTTCGTGGCCGGTGCCGCCGCGCCGCTACTCACTGCGCACGACCGGGCGCTGGTCCAAGGCGGTCAGCGTGGCGGCGAGGACGTGCGCGCCCTGCTCGATGTCGGCGGGCGCGGTGAACTCCTCGGGGCAGTGGCTGAGCCCGCCCTCGGACGGCACGAAGATCATGCCCATGGGGCCGAGCCGGGCCAGGTGCGCGGCGTCGTGGCCCGCCCCGGACGGGACGGCCTGCCAGGACAGGCCGAGCCGGTCGGCCGACTGCCCGATGACGTCCTGCAACAACGCGTCCGTGGGCACCGGGTCCTGGTCGGTGAGGTACTCGACGTCGAACTCGACGCCCCGCTTCGCGGCTTCCCCGGCGACCTCGTCGACGATCTGCCGGCGCGCTCCCTGGAGCCAACTGCCGTCCACGCTGCGGATCTCCGCCCAGAGCCGCGCCCGGTCCGTGATGACGCCCATCGATTCGGGGCCCGACTCGATGCAGCCGGGCGTGGCCACCCCGTGCACCGGCGCTCCGCATCCGGCGCGTTCCACCGCGAGGACCGCCGCCGCAGCGGAGACCAGTGCGTCGTGCCGGTCCGCCATCCTGGTGGTTCCCGCGTGACCGGCCCGGCCCGCGAAGCGCATCAGGAGACGGTCGATCCCGGCGATGGCGGTGACCACGCCGATGCTCGTGCCGGACGTTTCCAGGAGTGCGCCCTGCTCGACGTGCAGCTCCACGTAGGCGTGCACGTCGCCGGGGCTCCAGGCCTGGCGCAGCGCGGCCTGCGGGTCGAGTCCGAACCTCTCGATCGCGTCGCCGAGCCGGGTCCCCGTACTGTCCACCCGGTCCAGGTGCTCGGGCCGCAGCACTCCGGCGACCGCGCGGGAGCCCAGGCACGAGATGCCGAAGTCGTTGGCCTCCTCGCCGAGGAAGTCCACGACCAGCAGGTCGTGTTCCAGCGTCACGCCTGTCTCACGGAACCGCTGGGCCACCTCGATTCCGGTCAGGACGCCGACGATGCCGTCGAACCTGCCGCCCTGGGCGACCGTGTCGGTGTGCGATCCGGTGACCAGCGCGGGGCCGCGCCCCCGGCGGCCGGGCAGCCGCCCGACGATGTTGCCCGCCGGGTCCACGACGGGGTCGAGCCCCGCGTCGGCCATCTGCCGGCGTATCCACTCGCGCGAGGCGCGGTACGGCTCGGAGAACACCTCACGGCTCCAGCCGGGGCGCGTGGAGTCGTGGAACTCCGCGAGCGAGGCGAGGCGCTCGGAGAGCCGTTCGGCTTGGGGCGTCAGGGCGTCCAGATCGATACTCATTACCTATCCTTCCGGCAGATACCGGACAGACCTGGCCGTGATCCGGCCAGGGTGAAGGGGGACTTCGTACGTCGGTGGTGCCTCCGGCGGCGACGGCACGGGGACCGCGGAATCCTCCGCGTCCGGTGCCGTGGTGCTCAGAGGTCCTCTCGGGTGCTCTCCTCGTCGGGCGACAGCCACACCTGGGACGCCGCCCGGGGCATGCTGAGCGTGATGTCCTCGACCGCGTCCCGCAACAGGCCCAACGGCCGGGTGACATCGGCGAGTTCGGCGTGCCGCCCCACCAGGGACACCGCGCAGAGGCACGAGCCGGCGACGAGAACGGGCATGCCGACGGCGCTGACGCCCGGGGTGAGCCAGCCGTGCGTCACGTGGTGGCCGTCCCTGCGCGCTCCGGCGAGTTCGCGGCGCAGGGCCGCGGCGTCCGGGGTAGCCGCGGTGAACCGTTGCAGCCGCCCCCGCAGGACCTGACGGCGTACCGTCTCGGGCGCCGTCGCCAGCAGCGGGGTGGCGCTGGCCCCCGAGTACAGCGCCAGGACCTGACCCGGCCGCAGCGCCACCGTGCCTGATCCGCTGCGGCGGGTGTCCAGGCAGAGCGCGGCGGTGTGCGCCCGCACGGTCAGCGCCACATCGAGACCGCTGCGCCGCATCAGCCGGGTGAGCACCGGGCGCGCGAGGTCCACCAGGTGCCCGGTCCGGTCGATCGAACGGTCGGCGAGGCGGTCGGTGGGCAGCAGCGCGCCGTCGACCTCGGCGAGGTACCCGGCCTCCTTGAGCAGCCGTACGTAGCGGTAGGCCGACGACGACGGGATGCCGACGGCCGCGATGACCTCCGACACGTCGGCCTGGCCCCGGTCCTGGACGAACTCCAGGATCCGCAGCCCCCGGGTCAGGGAGGACAGTTCGCCCACGGTGGGCCGTTCGATGGTCATGCTCACCTCCGATGCACCTGCTCGCCGCGGCCGGGGGCGCCGGTCAGTCCCTTGCCCGCGTCCCAGACGACGGTGCCACGGCTGAGCGTCAGCGTGACACGGGCGCCGGGCGCGTACGCGTCGTAGGGGGTCCAGCCTGCGCGGGAGTGCAGGGCCGAGCCGTCGATCCGCCAGGTGTCGTCCGGGGTGAGCACCATGATGTCCGCGTCGTGGCCCGGGGCCAGCCTGCCCTTGCGGTGCCCGATGCCGTACCGGTCGGCGGGGTTGCTGGTCAGCGCGGCCACCGCCTGCGAGAACTCCGGCCCGACGCCGAAGCGGCGCAGGCAGGAGCCCAGGGTCGTCGCCACGAGGGTCTCGGTGCCCGGCACCCCCGAGTGGTTGTCCAGGATCCGCTCGTGGTCCTTGAACACGGTGGGCCACGGGGCGTGATCGGAGGTGACGGCCGTGGCCAGACCCGTACTGACGGCCTGCCACATGGCGTCGCGGTTCGCCCCGTCGCGCAACGGAGGGTTGATCTTCAGCCGGCCGCGCGCGCCGCGCATGTCGTCCTCGGTGAAGGTCAGGTAGTGCGGGCACGTCTCGAAGGTGATGTCCACCCCCTGCTGCTGGTACCAGCGCACCAGCTCGGCGGACCGGCCCAGGGACAGATGGCACAGGTGCAGCGCGTTGCCCTGGTGGGCGGCGACCTCCATCGCGGTGAGCACACCGAGCGTCTCCGACACGGGCGGACGGGTCGCGGCGTGCACGGCCGGATCGGTCGACGTACGGTGCCGCTCGTCGGCCAGCAGCGCCTTGATGATCTCGTTGTTCTCCGCGTGTACGCACAGGGTCGAGCCCACGGCGCCGACGGCCTTCATCACGTCCAGCAGCTCGGCGTCGTCGATGCGCGGGAACCGGAACGGGTCGGTGTCGAAGAGCGACACCTTGAACCCCACCACTCCCGCGGCGGCCAGCGCCTCGGCCTCCCGCCACCCTCCGCCGGGCGCGAGGGTACCGAGCAGCGCGACGTCGACGACGGCCTCGTCGGCGACCTTCTCCCGCTTGGCCCCGAGCCGGTCGACCCGGTTGACGGGGCCCGCCTCGTCGAAGGGCATCTCCACGATCGTGGTCACACCTCCGGCGGCGGCGGCCGAGGTCGAGGCCCGCAGCCCCTCACCCGCATGCGAGTAGGAATGCACGTGGGCGTCCACCGCGCCCGGCAGCACGAAGGCGTCCCCGACGTCGATCCGCCGTGCGGCGGGGGGTTCCGCGGCCGTCCCGGTTCCGACGCCGGCAATGACTCCGCCCGCGACGGCGACCCACCCACGCTCGAATTTCCCGTCCGCGACCGGCACGACCCCGGTAAGGACGATGTCGGCGCGTTCGTGACCCTGTGCCTTTTCCATGGGGTGCAAGGTAGACATCCGGATGGCCGGAGCAGAACACCATTCCCGCGGATCGGGAATCGTATGCGGGACGGCCCTTTCCGAACGCCGTGGCACCCCCCTGACCTGCCTTGCGTGACCTCGATGACTCATGCAGTATGGCGTGCCACCAGCGGTGGGACATCGCTCCCGTACGCCTTACGAATTGCCATTTCCCGGGAATGCGAGCACAGATGAACATGGGCGATCAGTCAATGCGGGAATTCCTCGGCGAGTTGGAACGCCGTGGTGAACTCGTCGATATCGACCGCCCCGTCGACCCTCGCTTCGAACTCGCCAGTGTGCTCGCGCTGTTCGATCGCGGGCCCGCCGTGCGGCTGAACGATGTCGTGGGTTCGGCGCTTCCCGTGGTCGGCAACGTCCTGTCGAGCCGCGCCCGTATCGCCGCCGCGCTGGGCGTGCGGGTCGCGGACGTCCTCGACACGCTGTCGGCCGCGGTCGCCTCCCGGCGCAAGCCCGAGGTGGTGGATGCCGCCCGGTGCCAGGAACGGCGGTTCGCCGCCGACGAGGTATGGGAGCGCGTCCTCGCGCCGACCTATTTCACCGAGGACTCCGGCGGGTACCTGACAGCGGGAATGATCGTCGCCCATGACCCGCGCACCGGCCACCGCAACGCCTCCTACGCCCGGATCAAACCGCTGGGCCCGACGACCGGGTTCGTCGGGATCGCCCCGAACCACCATCTGACCGCGCTCGCCCGCTCCACCGCGGGTGACGGCCTTCCCGTGGCCGTCACCCTGGGCACCCATCCCGCGATCCAGATGGCGGCCTGCTTCTATCTCGGCCTCGGCGACGACGAGTTGGAGCACGCGGCACATCTGCTGGGCGCTCCGGTCAAGGTGGTGCGCGCCACGACGAGCGAGGTGCTCGTGCCCGCCGACGCCGAAGTCGTCATCGAGGGCCTGCTGCACGCGGACCGCCCGGTGCACGAAGGGCTGGTCAGCGAGTACCACGGCATGTACGAGGACTACGGCGACGGGGTGACGCTGGAGGTCACCGCGCTCACCACACGCGCCGACCCTTCGGTCCAGGTGATCCTGCCGGGGCTCGCCGCCGAGCACGCCTTCCTCGCCGCGCTGCCGATCGCCGCCGGACTGCGGCATGCGCTGCGCGTGGCCGGCTGCGGTGACACGGATGTCGCCGTGACGCTGTCCGGGGGCGGCCGGGTCGATGTGGTCGTCGCGCTCGCCGCGCACCAGGGCCGCCAGGCCAAGCGCGCGATCTTCGCCTGTTTCGCCTCCGTCAGCATGGTGAAACAGGTGACCGTCGTGGACTCCGACATCGACATCTGGGACGCCGAACACGTCCACTGGGCACGGACCAGCCGGATGCGCTGGGAGCGGGACCTCGTCCTCGTCCCCGACGTCCCGGCCGACCGGAACGTGCCGATGCAGCAGGGCGGCACCGTGACGAAGGTCGGCATGGACGCCACGGCCAAGCCCGGCGACCGCACGCCGGGACACACACTCGCCGTGCCTCCGCGGGAGACCGTGGACCGGGTGCGCCGCTGGCTCAGGAGCGACGGGCTGGAGGCCCGCATGGCCCCGACTCCGGTGCTGTGGAGCCTGCTCGACACCGAGGAGGAACCGCCGGCGGATCTCGGCCGCCGTCAGGACGCGTGATCCGGCCCGCCCTGCGGGCGGCAGCAACGTCGAGGACCGGGCCGGCGCGCCGCCGCGGCCCGCGGGAACGGGCCCCGGTCGGGCGTCGGCCGCCCCGGACCTCAGTCGGCGATACCGGTCCGGGCGACCACACGGTCGATACGGCACCGCACGAGGATGGACGACCCGTTCCGCGAGGGAGTCCTGACCATCGCCCGAGCGACCTCGAAGGCCGAACTCAGCTGGCTCGAACGGACGTTGAAGGACCTGACCAGCGCGGCCCCGGCGGCTCCCACCCACTGACGCCCTCCACCCGCATCTGGCCGGAATCGCGCGTTCCGCGGCTGAATCGCCCCAGGTCCGGTAACAAAGACAACAATTAAACAATTATTCGGGATCCTCGCCGCGCGCTCCACGTCTCAGTTCATGGACACAGTCGTCCCACAGGACGAATTCTGAACAAGGAGCCCGCACCATGCGCAGATCACTGTTGCCGAAGAAGCGCCAGGCCGAGGCCGACGGCCGCCGGCGCCTCATCGACTATCCGCGCCGGGGCAGAGCGGGCCTGCGGCGGTGGCTGCCGTCGTGGCGGCTGCAGTTGGGGACCTTCCTGCTGTGCGCGGGCAGCCTGGCCGTGCTGTTCGCCGTCGTGTACGCGCGCATCGACATCCCGGACGAGAACGCGGCGGCCCGCCAGGAGGCCAACGTCTACTACTGGGCGGACGGCAGCCAGATGGTGGCCACGGGTGCGGTGGACCGGCAGCTCGTGCCGCTGGCGAAAATACCCCTGTCCGTACAGCACTCGGTGGTGGCGGCGGAGAACGCGAGCTTCTACAGCGATGCCGGGGTCTCGGTCACCGGCCAGGCGCGTGCGGTCGTCAACATGGTCAAGGGGCAGGACACCCAGGGCGGCTCGACGATCACCCAGCAGTACGTGAAGAACACCTACCTGTCGCGGCAGCAGACCTACACCCGCAAGTTCAAGGAATTCTTCATCGCGCTGAAGCTGAGCCGCCACAAATCCAAGGACGACATCCTGCAGGGGTATCTCAACACCAGCTGGTTCGGGCGCGGGGCGTACGGCATCCAGGCCGCCGCAGGCGCGTACTACGGCGTCCCCGCCAAGGATCTCGACCCCAGCCAGGCCGCGATGCTGGCGGCGCTGCTGAAGGGCTCGGAACAGTTCGACCCCACGCTCAGCGCGGCGAACCACAAGCGCGCCGTCGCGCGGTGGGGCTGGATCCTGGACCGGCAGGTCACGTTGGGCATGATGAGCCCGGCCGAGCGCGCCACGTACCGGACCTTCCCGGAGCCCAAGCGGGAGTCCCGGTCGACCAGCATGTCCGGCCAGACCGGCTACCTCGTCGGCGTGGCCAACGGCTACCTCAAGAAACGCATCGGTCTCGACGACAAGGCCCTCGCACTCGGCGGCTACCAGATCCACACCACGTTCGAGAAGGACAAGGTGGAGCGGTTGCGGCAGGCCGTCGAGGAGGTCACCGGCCACGGCCTGGCCCCCAAAAAACGTGCCGCCGACCGTTACGTAGAGGTGGGTGCGGCCTCCGTCCGGCCCGAGGACGGGGCCATCGTCGCCCTCTACGGTGGCGCCGACGCCACCCAGCACTTCACCGACAACGCCGACACCACCGGAGTCCCGGTCGGCTCGGCGTTCAAGCCCTTCGCCCTCGCCGCCTACTACCAGGGCATGCTGGCCGGCGGGCCGCACACCCTCCGCGTCTACCCGGCGATTCCCGACCCGAAGACCCTGGAGCACGCCCTGGTGACCTCGGCCCACGCGCCGTTCGTCCAGCTCGGCAAGTCCATAGGATGGAAGCAGGTCAGGGACACGGCCGTACAGACCGGGTTGCTCCGGAGCAGCATGGCTCCGCTGGAACAGACCTTCCCCACCGGCACCTCGACGCCCAGCGCCATCCGCATGGCCGACGCCTACGCGACCTTCGCCAACTACGGGACGCAGAGCGACCCGTACTCGGTGACCCGGGTCCTCAAGGGCCGGAAGACCCTCGACGGCCTCGACCGTCCCCGCTCCCGCCGCGTCCTCCAGCCGAAGACGGTGGCCGTCGTCAACCAGACACTCCAGGACGTGGCCCGCACCACCGGCGCCAAGAGCGTCGTCCCCGACGTGGCGTCCATCGCCACCGGCACGAGCGACCGCACCAAGTCGGCCTGGTTCGTCGGCTACACCAAGGAGCTGTCCACCGCCGTCACGCTCTTCCGCAACAAGCCCGGCCGGCCTCAACTCCTGCCCCTCCAGGGCGTGGGCGGCGCCGACTCCGAGCGGGGCAACGTCTTCCCGCCGCGGATCTGGGCCCGGTTCATGGGCGGCTCCGCCCACTTCACCCTGAACCGCACCGGGCACGGCGAGCGGGAACGGCCCGGCCGTCCCGGACCCACCGGATAGGCACCCGCAGCCGCACCCGTACCCGTACCCGTACCCGTACCCCGCATCAAGGTTCGGTCCGGTGTTTGCCATGAGCATCCCAAGGATTCATCCCCAGGCAAAGCGTTCGATATCAATGAACGCCCGCTCTTGCTCTGCGCACGCCCCCCGGATGGGATCACGGCAACCGCTCCGCCCGGCTCCGCTCCATACAAGGAGAAGTCATGCGCATAGCCAGACCCCGGTCTCGCGCCGGAATCAGAACGGCCGGGGCCACCGCCCTCGTTGCCGCCGCGATGACAGTCGCCCCCCTGAGCAGCACCACCGTGTCCGCGCACGCGGCACCGCAGACCAGGGCGGTCCCGGCGGTAGCAGGTCACCGGCTGGTCAGCGGGGTGAGCAGCCCGCTGCCCATCGAGCAGTGCCAGGCGCAGTGGAAGATCGCCTGCTACAGCCCGGTCCAGTACCGCCAGGCGTACGACCTCGACGCGCTGTACAAGTCCGGCGTCACCGGCAAGGGCCGCACGATCGTCATCGTCGACTCGTTCGGCTCGCCGACCATCCAGCACGACCTGGACGTCTACAGCGGGCAGTTCGGGATGAAGAGCACCCAGGTGCAGGTCAAGAAGTGGGGCCATGTCCCCGCGTTCGACCCGACCGACGCCGACATGACCGGCTGGGCCGGCGAGACGACGCTCGACGTGGAGATGGCCCACGCCGTCGCCCCCGACGCCAAGATCGTGCTCGTCGAGACCGGGGTCGCGGAGACCGAGGGCGTCACCGGTCTGCCGGAGATGATGTCCGCCGAGAAGGACCTCATCGACCACGGCGTCGGCGATGTGATCACGCAGAGCTTCGGCGCCACGGAGAACACCTTCCCCGGCTTCGACAAGGGCGACTTCTCCAGCATCGGCAAGCTGCGTTACGCGTTCGAGGACGCGGCCGCGCACGGCGTGACCGTCCTGGCCTCGTCCGGTGACGGCGGCGCCACCGACAGCACGGCGGACGGCAACGGCTACTACACCGAGCGCGTCAACTCCTGGCCCTCGTCCGACCCGTTGGTGACGTCGATCGGCGGCACCCAGCTGCACCTGGACGACAAGGGCGACCGCACCTCGCCGGACAGTGTGTACAACGACTACGGCGCGGGTGGCGGCGGCCAGTCGCACGTCTTCACCCGCCCCGCGTACCAGAACGGCGTGAAGAACGTCGTCGGCGCCCGCCGCGGCACCCCGGACATCTCGATGGCCGCCGCGGTCGACGGCGGTGCCTGGGTGTACTCCAGCTACGACCCGACGGCCGTCGGCTGGGACGTCTACGGCGGAACGAGCGAGGCCAGCCCCCTGTTCTCGGGCATCGTCGCCCTCGCCGACCAGGCCGCGGGCCACCGGGTGGGAGACATCCACAAGGCGCTGTACACCCTGGTCCACCGCAAGTCGTCCGGCATCGTGGACGTCAACGACGGCACGGACAACAGCTATGCGGGGGTGACCGGTTACCCCGCCGTCAACGGCTACGACATGGCCACCGGCGTCGGCACGATCGACGCGGCCCGCTTCGTCCGGTCCCTCTCCCACGCGAGCCACCGCGGCTGACCACCGCACCGCACCGCGCCGGATCCCGGCGCACCTCTCCCCACAGCCGTACGGGCTCCGCACAGCCGGGCCCGTACGGCTGTGCGGCGTCGGCTCGCACCCGCGCCGCACGAGAGGCCGGATCACGCGCAAGGCCGGATCGCGCGCAAGGCCGGATCGCGCGCAAGGCCGGGCCACGCGCATGGCCGGGCCACGCGCAAGGCCGCATCGCACGCCCATGCCGGATCGCACGCACATGCCGGATCGCACGCACATGCCGGAGAAATGTGCCGGAGAACAGCGGTTCGCGGGTCCCTGATCAGCCCTTCGGTAGGTCTTTGCACCGTTCCGCACCAAACATGAGCCCCGTCCGCTCTGCGTCGGTGAGGTGCGTCTCCCCGGGGCGCCGGCCCCGTCACCGTGGCCTAGGGTGGGCGGCTGCGAACCGCTGCTTCCCCCGCTGACGCTCGCGACTTCGCCCCCCTCACCTGGGCGGGAACGGTCCGGGAGCGTCCGACCCGTCCGATTGCGATCTGCTCTTGATAAGACCCAACGGCTTCCGGCCAGGCCTATGAAGATCCCCCGGCCTGGATTCCGCGCGTCGTCCTCCCCCCAGGTCCCGGCGGAAGAAGCGGAAGAACACGCCGCCTGGACCGCACCGGTGCAGGAGCCCCCGGCCCCACCGGCGTTCGACGAACCCGCCGAAGTGGAGCCCCCTTCCGAGCTGCTGACCCCCGAAGAGATCCAGCTGATCCGCGCCAGTGTCGCGGCCGTCGCACCGCTGGCGGGGGACGTGACGGTGTACTTCTACACCATCCTGTTCACCCGCTACCCGCAGGTCAGAGACCTTTTCCCGGCCAATATGGACGTACAGCGGGACCGGCTGCTGCGTGGTCTGCTGCGGATCGTGGACCTGGTCGACGATCCCGGGAACCTGGTGCACTTCTGCACCCGGCTGGGCCGTGACCACCGCAAGTTCGGCGCCCTGCGCGACCACTACCCCGCGGTCGGCGCCTGCCTTCTCGACTCCCTGGCCCGGTACGCGGGCGCCGCCTGGAGCGACGCGACAGCCGCCGCCTGGACGCGCGCGTACACCGCCGTCGCCGACGTGATGGCCCAGGCCGCCGAGGACGACGCACAACTGCGCCCGGCCGTCTGGTCGGCCGAGATCGTCCGCCATGTGCCCCTGGGGTACGGCATCGCCGAGATCACCGTGCGCACCCACGGCCACTACCCGTACGCGGCCGGCCAGTACGTGAGCATGGAGACGCCCTGGCAGCCCAGGTCCTGGCGCTACTACTCGCCCTGTCACGCCCCGCGGCCCGACTCCTCCCTCACCTTTCACGTCCGGGCCGTGGACGGCGGACTCGTCAGCCCCGCGCTGGTCCACCACGCCCGGCCCGGCGACATCGTCCACCTGGGGCCGCCGCAGGGCGACATGATCCTGGACCCTGGGGCCACTCACGACCTGGTGCTGGTGGCCGGCGGAACCGGTCTGGCCCCCATCCGCGCCCTGGTGGAACAGGCCGCCATCAACGGCACCGAACGCTACGTGTCCGTGTTCGTCGGTGCCCGCACCGGCGAGGAACTGTACGGCCTCGACGACATGCTCAGGATGGCCCAGCGCCACCACTGGCTGTCGGTCCGTGCGGCCGTGTCCCACCAGCGCATCCCCGGACGCGAGGGCATGCTCCCCGACGTGCTGCGGGAGTTCGGCCCCTGGTACCAGCACGAGGCGTTCCTCTCCGGCCCGGTCCCCATGGTGACGGCGGCCGTCCAGGTCCTGCTGGACCAGGGGGTGCCCGCGGCTCGTATCCACTACGACCCGCTGGAGGGTGTTCCGGCCCTGGAATCCACCCCGCTCCCCGTACCACCCGACGAAAGGCGCCCGATACCGTGAACACCCCGCACCACGACGGCTCCCACTCGTTCGGCGAGCGTCGTCTGCAGCAGCAACTCGGCACCACCGCACGCGCCGACGACTTCTACGACCGGCAGGTACGCGCCGAACTCACCCCGCAGATGCGCGAGTTCATCGCCCGACAGCCCATGGTCTTCCTCTCCACGGCCGACGCCCGGGGCAACTGCGACACCAGTTTCCGCGCCGGACCGCCCGGTTTCGTGCAGACGCTGGACGAACGCACCCTCATCTACCCGGAATACCGCGGGAACGGTGTCCTGGCCAGCGCCGGCAACATCTCCGAGAACCCTCATATCGGCCTGCTGTTCATGGACTTCAGCGACGACCACGTCGGACTCCACGTCAACGGGGCCGCCCGGCTGCGCGCCGCCGAGGACCAGCAGCCCGGCCTCGACCTGCTGTCCGCGCCCGCCGCGGCCGGTCGCACTCCGCAGATGTGGATCCACATCACCGTCCACGAGGCCTACATCCACTGCTCCAAGCACATCCCCCACCTGGTGCCGGCGCCCCGCGACCGCAACTCGGCCCGCAACCGGCCCAAGGACGCGGAGTACTTCACGGAGACCGCCCGTCAGGCCGTGGGCCCGGCAGGCCGGTGAGGCGGTGACCCGCTGACGTACCTACCACGCACGACCGGGCCGTACGACCGGTGGCGCATCACCTCGGTCCTCCGGTACCGGTGCGCGGTACCGGAGGATGAGGTGCCGTCACGGCCCCCGCTCATAACTTCGGTGGCATGACCATTCTCATTGCCGACCCCGACGTGGTCGCCGTGCCCGTCGTGGACGAGGGCGAAGCGCTGGTGGACCTGGCCGGGCTCGGCCTCGCCTGTACGGCCGGGCGGGACCGGCGGAGCCGACAGGTGCGTTCCGGTGTCGCCGCCCGCCTGGTGGCCGCACAGGCCGCGCTGCCCGACGGGCTGCGCCTGCTCGTGGTGGAGGGGGCGCGTTCGGCGCAGGCCCAGGCGGAGACCGTCGCGGCCTACACCCGGCAGCTGCGCATCGACTTCCCCGGGGAGGCCGAGGAGGAGATACAGCGGCTCAGCACCCGGTACGTCGCACCCGTCGCGTACGCACCGCACGTCGCCGGGGCCGCGGTGGACCTCACCCTGGCCGATGCCGTCGGGCGCCCGCTGTGGATGGGCACCGAGGTCGACGCCACCCCGGAACAGAGCGACGGGGCCTGCGCCTTCGCGTCGGAGGGCATCGACGCCGAGGCGCGCGCCCGCCGCGACGTGATGGCAGCGGCGCTGTCGGGGGCCGGCCTGGTGAACTACCCCACCGAGTGGTGGCACTGGAGCTACGGCGACCGCTACTGGGCCTTGACGACCGGCGCCCCGTACGCCCTCTACGGCCCGGTCGAGAGAACGTCGTGACGCTGCGCGAGGAGCAGCGGCGGGCCCTGCTCACCGTGGACCTGACCGCCGTCACCGCCAACACGGGCGTGTTCCGCGCCCGTACCCGGGCCGAGCTGATGGCCGTGGTCAAGGCGGACGGCTTCGGTCACGGCGCTGTCGACGTGGCGCACAGCGCGCTGGCCGGTGGCGCCTCCCGGCTCGGGGTGACCTCGATCGACGAGGCCCTCGAACTGCGGGCGGCGGGCCTCACCGCGCCGGTGCTGAGCTGGCTGAATCCGGTGGACGCCGACTGGGAGGCCGCGCTGCGCGCCGACGTCGAACTCGCCGTGCCCGGCGCCGGACACCTGGCGCGGATCACGGCCGCGGCGCGGGCCTCGGGGCGGTGCGCCGCGGTACATCTGCACGCCGATGTCGGCATGGCACGGGACGGCGCCGAACCGGCCGCCTGGGAGCCGTTGTGCGCCGCGGCCCGGGAGGCGGAGCGGCAGGGCGTCGTCGATGTCGTCGGCGTCATGGGGCACTTGGGCTGCGCCGACTCCCCGGAGGACACGCACAACCGCGCGGGACGCCTGCGCTTCCTCGACGCGGTGTCCGCCGCCCGGCGGCAGGGGCTCCACCCCCGGCACCGCCATCTCGCCGCCACGGCAGCCACGTTGACCGACCCGTCGAGCCATTTCGACCTGTGCCGGATCGGCGCCGGGCTCATCGGGATCGACCCGTCGGGCAGCGCCAGGCTGCGCCCCGCGCTGACGCTGACCGCGCCGGTCGTGAGCGTCCGCGACGTACCGGCCGGCACCCCGGTGGGTTACGGGCACACCCACACCACCGCGTACCGGACCCGGCTCGCGCTGATCCCGGCCGGTTACGCCGACGGCGTCCCGCGCTCGGTCGCCGGGCGCGCGTGGGTGCAGGTGCGCGGCCGGCGCTGCCCGGTCGTGGGCCGGGTGTCGATGGACCAGACCGTCGTGGACGTCGGCGCGGATCCGGTGGCGCCCGGCGAGGTCGTCACCCTGTTCGGCCCCGGCCTCGACGGCGAGCCCACGGCCGCCGACTGGGCGCGGTGGGCGGGGACCATCGAGCACGAGATCGTCACCGGCATCGGCTCCCGGGTCGGGCGGCGCGTCGCGCTCGGCACCCGGCCGCAGGCCGTGCCGGTCTGCGCGTGATCAGCCGGAGCGACGCGTGACCAGCCGGAGCGAACAGAGCACGCAGAACACACCGAGCGTTCAGAACACGCAGAGCGCCCAGAACACACAGAGCGTTCAGAACACGCAGAGCAGGAAGCAGAGGAACACGACCGTGCCCGAGACGGCGAACGGCCCCCTGGCCAACCACCAGTCCGCAGCGAACGGACCCGCAGCGGCGGATGCGGGCGTACGGGCGCGCACCGCCCCCGCCCCGCGGACCCGCGTCGCCGTCATCGGCGGCGGGCGCAACTGCGAGCACGAGGTCGGGCTCGCCACGGCCGCTTCGGTCGTCGCGTCGCTCGACCCGGACACCTTCGACGCCGTACAGCTGACCATCGGCCGGGACGGCAGCTGGTCGGGCCCCGACGGCAAGGCCTTCCCCGCCGGTCTCGGCGAGGCGCTGGCGACGATCGCGGACTGCGACGTCGTGTTCCCCGCCGTGCACGGCCCGTTCGGCGAGGACGGCACGCTCGCCGCGCTGTGCGAGCTGGCGTGCGTCCCCTACGTGGGCTCCCCGGTCGGCGCCGGAGCGCTGGCCATGGACAAGTGGGCCACCAAGCTCGTCGCCGAGGCCCTGGGGCTGCGCACCGCGCGGGCCGTCCTGGTCACCGCTGCGGCCGACCCGGTCACGTCGGCCATGCCGGTCGTGGTCAAACCGGTCAGCGCCGGATCGAGCCACGGGGTCACCCGGGTCGACGACCCCGCCCAGCTGGCGGAGGCGGTCTCCCGGGCGCTCCGGCTGGACAGCCGGGTGCTGGTGGAGGAGTTCGTCGAGGGCCGCGAGATCGACATCGCGGTGCTCGACGCGGGGAACGGCGGCCGGACGGTCGGTCCGCCGCTGGAGATCGTCGTCGGGTCCGGGGCGCTCTTCGACACCGACAGCAAGTACGACGGCACGGCCGACTTCCGGCTGCCCGCCCTGATCTCGGAGACCGAGCGGGCGCGCCTCGAATCGGCGTCGCTCGCCCTGTTCGACGCACTCGGCTGCGCCGGGGTCGCCCGCTTCGACTTCTTCCTCGGCAGCGACGGCGAACTCGTACTCAACGAGGTGAACACCATGCCCGGCATGACCGCGGAGTCCCAGGTGCCCCGGATGTTCTCCTCCGTCGGGCTGCCCTACCCCGAGCTGCTGAACGTGCTGGTCAACGGCGCGCTGCACCGTCACGGGCGCGAGCGCCGGGCGGGATGAGAGTCCGAAATCCGGTGCGCGGGGGCCTCACCGGGGTCCGGGGCGCCTCGGAAGGCACGACGGTATCGTGGCGAAACGCCCCGGACGCCGCCACCGTCCGTACCCGGCGGGGCCACGCTCCCCCGTACCGCATCGGAGGCCCCGACATGGCCACGCACGCACCGGTCTCCGCCCGGCCGTCGACACCCACGCACGCACCGGTCTCCGCCCGGCCGACCGCCGCCAGGTCCTGTCCGGCAGAGCCGGGCGACGCGGCGGTCCGACCGTGAGGGCGATGGATTTCCGCGGTCCCGCCCGGCCCGTCTGGCTCGATCTCGCGCCGGGAGCCGCCGTGGCCGCGCTCGGGCTCGCCGCCACCGTCACGTCCCACGGAGACACGGCCGGTTTCCCCAGCAAGGCGGTCGTCGCGCTCGGCATGGGCGCCGCCGTCGCCCTCTACCGGATCGGACCGGCCTGGGCGCTCGCGCTCGTCTGGCTGACCGCCGGTGTGCAGGTGGCCAACCGCTCGGACGTCGCACTGGTGCAGCTCGGTGCCGTGGTGGTGGCGTACGGCATCGCCCGGCACGGACGGACCGGCACGGTGTGGGCGGGCGGGATCTCCATCCCGGTGGGCGCCGTCTGCGCCGTCGTCTACGTCCACGTGAGCGGCCCGGTCGGAGTCGAGTTCAACCTGTCGCCGTTCACCTGGTACGCGCCCTCGCTGGGCTCGATCGACAGATACCTGTCGGTGATGGCGCCGCTGACCGTTCCGTACATGATCGGCCTGCTGCTGCGGGTCGACGCCCGCTACCGCACCTCACTGGCCAGCAGGGAGCAGGCCGAGGCCCAGGCGCTGCGGGCCGAGGAGATCGCGGAACTGCGGGCCCAGCAGACCCGCCTGGCCCACGACGTGCACGATGTGGTCGGGCACTCGCTGACCGTCATCCTGGCGCAGGCCGACTCCGCGCAGTCCCTCGGCGACGAGGACGTGGCCCGCATCCGGGAAGCCATGGCGACGATCTCGGCGACCGCGCGGCGCTCGCTGGGGGACGTACGGCACGTGCTGTCGGCGGAGCCGGGAGCGCCCTCGCAGTCGAGCAGCACCATGGAGAGCCTGATCGAAGGGGTCAGGGGCGGTGGCCACGACATACGCAGCGACGTCCAGGGGGCGTCCCGGCCGCTGCCCCCCGAACTCGACACCGTCGCCTGCCGGGTGCTCCAGGAGATGCTCACGAACGCGCTCAAGCACGGCAGCAGTTCGGCGCCCATCACCGTGCTGCGCGCCTGGGGGTCGGACGAGCTGCGGATCGAGGTCGGCAACGCCGTCGCCGGCCGCCCCGCCCGGTCCATGGCGGGCATCGGCCTGACGGGAATGCGGCGCCGCCTCGAAGCCGTCGGCGGGCGGCTGCGGACACTGCGCAAGGACGACGGAAACGGCGGAATGGTGTTCACCGTGACCGCACGGATGCCCGTGGGGCAACGGGGAGGAAGCACATGACGCAGCCCATCCGGGTACTGCTCGTCGACGACCAGGAACTCTTCAGGTCCGGCGTCGCCATCAGCATCGACACCCAGCCCGACCTGGAGGTCGTCGGAGAGGCCGGGAACGGTGCCCAGGCCGTACGGATGGTCGAGGAGACCCGGCCCGACGTCGTCCTCATGGACATCCGGATGCCCGAGATGGACGGCGTCGAGGCGACCCGGCTCATCTGCGCGCCCGAGGCCGCGGCCCGCCGCTCCCGGCCGGTGCGGGTCATCGTGCTGACCACCTTCAACCTGGACGACCGGGCCGCCACCGCGATCCGCCACGGCGCGAGCGGGTTCCTGCTGAAGGACGCCACCCCCGACTTCCTGCGGGCCGCCGTCCGTACGGTGCACGCCGGGAACGCGGTCCTGCTCCCCGACGACCTCCAGACCCTGCTGGACGGCGGGCTCGGCCGCCGCCGTCCGCTGCCCGCCGAGTACGGCACGCTGACCGAGAAGGAACGCGAGATCCTCGAAGCGGTCGCCCGGGGGCTGAGCAACGCCGAGATCGCCGAGGAGGTCTTCCTCAGCGAGTCGACGGTGAAGACCCATGTCGGGGGCATCCTGCGCAAGCTGCGCCTGCGCGACCGCGTGCAGGTCGTGGTCTTCGCGCACGACCACGGGCTGCGCAGGAGCTGATCCGCCGGCGCCGGCCGCGGCTGACCGCCCGTCCCGCAGACGCTGACGCACCCGCACCCGCACCCGCACCCGCACCACCCTGCGGCCAGGCTGCCTCACTGCGTCACTGCCTCGCTGCGTCACTGCGTCACTGCCTCAGTGCCTCAGTGCCTCAGTGCCTCAGTGCCTCAGTGCCTCACGGGGAGATTTATCGTCGCACACCGAATAGTTCGGTTACCGATGTAACCTGAAGACATGAACCACTGTCCCGCGCAGGCGACGGCATGAGCTCCCGGACGCGATTCCGCCCGGCGCACGCCCCCGCCTGGCCCGCCGTCCTGGTACGGGAACGGGCGCGGCCCGAGCGGATCCGCAACCGCCCGGGTGCCTGGTGGCTCGCGGTGATCACGGTCTGTTTCGGCGCGTTCATGGGGCAGCTGGACGCCAGCATCGTCACCCTCACCTACACCAGCCTGAGCAGGCAGTTCGACGCCTCGCTGGCGGCCGTCGAGTGGGTCTCGCTGGCCTATCTGCTGACGCTCGTCGCCCTGCTCGTACCGGTCGGGCGGCTCTCCGACGCCCACGGCCGCAAGCTGTTCTACCTCTACGGCTTCGTGGTCTTCACCGCCGCGTCGGCCGCCTGCGGGCTGGCGCCGTCGCTGGGTGTACTCGTCGCGTTCCGGGTGGTGCAGGCCGCGGGCGCGGCCATGATGCAGGCCAACAGCGTGGCCCTGGTGGCGGGCAGCGCACCGCGGGCGAAGATGCGGACCGCGCTGGGCGTGCAGGCCGCCGCGCAGGCGCTCGGCCTCGCGCTGGGTCCGACGGTGGGCGGGCTGCTGGTCTCGACGCTGGGCTGGCGCTGGGTCTTCGGCATCAACGTGCCCATCGGGGTGATCGCCCTGGTCGCGGGCCACTACCTGCTGCCGCGCACCCGCAACCGCCGACGGACCGCCGGGTTCGACTGGCCCGGTCTCGCGCTGCTGGGCACCTCCACGACCGCGCTGCTGCTGGGCGTCTCCGCGGCTTCGGGCCTGCCGGTTCCGGGCTGGGCGGTGGTGGCGCTGTTCGTGGTGGCCGCGGCGACGGGCTGGGGTTTCGTACGGCGACAGCGCCGGGCCGCGGCACCCCTGCTGGATCTGGAGCTGCTCCGGGTACGGGCCGTCTCGTCCGGCCTGCTGGGCGCGTTGTGCGGGTACCTGGTGCTGTTCGGCCCGCTGGCGCTGGTCCCGATCGTGCTGACCGCGTCCGGCTCGTCGGAGGTGACCGCCGGGGCCGTACTGACGGCGCTGCCCGCCGGGTTCGCCCTGGCGGCGACCGGCGCCGACCGGGTCCTGCCCGGCGCCGTCACCAACCGGGGCCGCTGCACCCTGGGGGCCCTGGTGTGCACGGCGGCGCTGGCCGCGATGCTCGTACTCCCGCTGACCGTGGGCGTGCTGGTGCCGCTGCTCGCCCTGCTCGGGCTGGGCCTCGGCACCTTCACCCCGGCCAACAACACCCTGATCATGGGCGCGATACCGGCCAGTTCCTCCGGCACCGGAGGCGGTCTGGTCAACATGGCCCGCGGCCTGGGCACCGCACTGGGTGTCGCCCTGGTCGCTCTCGCCCTGCATCTCGCCCCGTCGGGCGGTCACCTGAGCGGGCCGCGCTGGGCCGTACTCGTCCTGCTGGCCGCGTCCGCAGCCGCGGTGCTCGCCGCCCGGCTCGGCCCCGGCCCCGGGAACGGCCGCGGGGACGGCCCCGGGAACGGCCGCGGGGACGGCCCCGGGGACGGCCCCGGGGACGGCCGCGGGGACGGTGACGCCTCCGCGTCACGGTGACGGACCGCGTACGGCCGACGCCTGTCCCGTCTCACGCAGCGTTGTCGTTGTCTACAGGTGACCTTGTTGGATTCGCAGCTGGTCTCACGCTCCGTTGCCGCCTCCAGTCGACGAGAAGTCTGGCGTCTCAGATGACGTTGCCGCTAAGGCAGCTTTGTCTCTGTGGATGTTGTCGTTGATCTTGCGGTGTCTCACGTTCCGTTCCCCCTCAAGAGCGGTTTGAGCCCGCTTCGGGCTCTGACAGCCGCTTGCCTGTGGCTTCCTCGGATCAGTACGGATACGTCTCGTTGCAGTGGGTGGGCTGATGGATGTCGTAGTGGCCGAGCCGGCTGAGTTCGACGTCGCGTACGTCGATGAGGGCCTGGTACGTCGTCGCGAATCGCTCGCGGCGTGCTGGACATTGGGCTTCGAGAAGCTGCGGCCGGTTCGGCCGGAGCCATTGCGCCAACTGCGGCAACGAACTGAAGGCCCGAAATTCGAGGACGCGGTTCTGCTCAACCGCATGCAGATCACGCAACTGGAGGCTCGAACAGCACCAGCGCGCACTCAGCGATCCATCGTCCTCCATGCAAAAGGTGGAGTGCCCGGCATGCGGCGTCACCTGGACGAGCGGCAACGACCGACGTCAAGACGCTCGCTACTGCTCAGCCCGCTGTCGGCAAGCCGCTTACCGCCAGCGCACGGCGCTCCACGACGACTACTGAGGGGTCCGACACCTACAGCATCCTCACCCTGAAGACTTCAGCACCGGCGGCGGTTGAGCACGCCGATGAGAGTGGCCAGGTCAGCGGCGCCCGCCGGGTCGTCCGCGTAGCGGATTGTTTGGAGAGGGCCGACCTCCGAAAGGACTATGTCCTCGCGGGCCAGGACGTGGACCAAGGTCAGCAGGGCCGAGCGGGCATTGCCGTCGGTGAAAGGATGGAAGAACGCCACGTCGAGGTACACGCGGGCCGCGCGGGCCGCCAGCGGGAGACCCTGGTCGGTCGCCTCGCGCAGGTAGGCGGCGAAGTCAGCCTGGGTCCGTGAGGTCAGGCCGTAGCGCTCGCGGCCGGCCTTCGCATAGGCGTCCGCCGCACGAAATGGCGCCTCCACCCCGCCGAGGACCTCGCGCTGCCAGCTGGCCAGGAGGGCGAAATCCAGCGGGGCGCGGCGTGCGGCATCGGCGCAGGCCAGAGTGTGGGCGGCGAGCAGGCGCTCGGCGCGGACGGCGTCGCGCTGGCGGACTGGCCCTTCGCACCACGCCCGGAACCCATCGCGCGCAGTCAACCCCCGCCGCAGGGCGGGTGCTTGCTGCCAGTCGGTCTCGCGGCGCACGCGCAGCCAGGTCGAAAGGCTGTCAGTAGCGGTCATGGAGATCCTCCAGGGCCGCCCGCTCACGCTGGTCCCGATAGGGGGCATGGCCGGTCAGGCCGACGGCGAGGTCCTCGCCGACAGATTCGATCAGCGTCCGTCCAGGGGCGACCCAGCTCTTGAACCGGCCGCCGATCGCACTCTCCACCGCCTGCTCAGCCTCGGCCTGCCCCATGCCGGTGGTGGTGAGGAACCAGCGCAGGACCCGCGCGGCCTGCCCGTGCCAACCGCCTTCGGCTCCCGAGTCCAGCGCGAGTGTCACGAGCCGGACGCAGGCCCGCTCCAGATGCCAGCTGCGATCCTCGGGAGAGGCTTCTGGTGGCGGCGCCAGCTCCGCGAAGCGCTGAGCCATCCTCTCCAACCACTCCCGCCACTCCAACAGCGCGGCCACGACGCTTGCCGCGGTCTCATCGGGGGTCGTCACCGAGCTTGCCTCGGTGACCCAGCTGCCAATGGGCCCGCCGTACCGGTAGCACCAGTTCCATCCCTGAGCCCAGTTCCCGTACCGCTCCCTGATGATCGCGTCCACCTGGCTTGCACACCAGTACTCGCCCTCCCAGTGGCCCCTCATGCCGGAGAGCACGGGTGGCACCCACTCGCGCACCAGCGCGCGAAGACGGGCTTCCTCGTCGTCGTCCCAGGTGAACGGGTGACGGTCCGGGTCGAGACCCTCCCAGTGGTGCATGCCCTGATCAGGGGCTCGGGGCACGAGGTTCTCGGGGAAGGGCAAGGTGTCTCGGTTGTACGTCAGTGCTGGCCGCTCTTCCGTCCGCTGTGATGGGCTCATCAGTCTCGGCTCACAGACCCCGAGTTGGCGAACGATTTTCCGAGCCGGAACCAGCCCAGTACCCGACAACACGCCGAGAGTCGCAGCAACCGACAACGTCAACTGAGACACACGCCGCGAAGTACATCTGAGAGGCAACGGCATCTGAGACTTCCACCTGAACCCATCTCACATGCCGTTGCATCCGCGCAGGTCACGGCCTTGCTCATGAGCAAGATCGAATGAGACGGGACAACGCCGTCAGACAGGCGGCACGACCGGACGAACTGCCGGACCGGCTGCTGGACCGGCTGCCGGACCGACTTCCCGCCGGGCGTAGGCGGGCCGCCCGGTGAGCAGCCGCTGGACCAGGAAGCCGGCCGCGAGCGTCAGCGCCCCGGCCACGGCGTCCGCGACGAAGTGGTTGGCCGTGGCGAGGATGACGGTGAACGTCGCCAGCGGATACACGACACCGAGGACCCTGACCCACGCGCGGCGGGCCAGGAAGGCCAGCGCGACACCGGACCAGGCGGACCAGATGATGTGCACCGAGGGCATCGCGGCGTACTGGTTGGAGAGCGACGCCACATCACCGGAGGCCCAGGACCCCCAGGTGTGGTGCTTGACCACGGTGTCGATGAACCCCTGCCCGGCGAGGAAGCGCGGCGGTGCCAGCGCGAAGAACACGAACCCGGCGAGGGCGAGCAGCGTGGCCGCGTACAGCGCGGTGCGTGCGGAGCGGTAGTGGCCGGGGTGGCGGACGTAGAGCCAGACCAGGACACCGATGGTCACGATGAAGTGCAGCGTGGCGTAGTAGTAGTTCATCCCCACGATCAGCCACGTGACGTGATCGGCCGCGTGGTTGACCGTGCGTTCGATGTCGATGTGCAGCAGGCGCTCGGTGTCGAAGATCTCGTGCGCCCGGTGCAGCGCGGCCCCGCGGTGCGTGGGCACCGCGTTGCGGGAGAGGGTGTACGCCCAGTAGCCGATCGCGGTGAAGGCCAGCTCCAGCCAGAGGAGGGGGCGACCCGACGGGCGCAGCCGGGCGGGCAGCAGCGGTCCCAGCCGCCGTCCCGCACGGCCCGCGGTCGCCGCTGTCGTGCTGATCGTCACCGTTCCTCCGCCCCCTCGGCCCCGGCCCCGGCCGCATCGCTGCCCTCCGGGGATCCGTCCGAGGGTCCGCCCCCAGACCCGTCCGCAGACCCGTCGGTCCCTTCCCGGGATTCCCCCGAAGGCCCCTCCGAGCCGTCCGACGGCCTGTCCGAACCACCCGACGGCCTGTCCGAACCGTCCGGGGATCCGTCCGGGGATCCGTCCGGGGATCCGTCCGGGGATCCGTCCGGGGATCCGTCCGGGGATCCGTCCGGGGATCCGTCCGGCTGCGCGCGCCTGGTGGCGTACAGATAGATCAGCGCGCCGACGAACAGCCCGGCCGACACCCAGTCGTTGAGCCGCAGCCCCAGGAAGTGGTTGGCGTGGTCGACGCGCAGCGCCTCGATCCAGGCACGGCCCGCCGTGTACGCGAGGACGTACGTGGCGAACAGCCGCCCCCGGCGCACCCGGTAGCGCCGGTCCAGCCAGAGCAGCAGCGCCATCACGCCCAGGTCCCACAGCGACTCGTACAGGAACGTCGGGTGGTAGAACGCCACGTCGGGGCTGCCCGCCGGGCGGTGGGCCGGGTCGATGAGCAGCTTCCACGGCAGGCTGGTGGGGCTGCCGAACAGCTCCTGGTTGAAGTAGTTGCCCCACCGGCCCATCGCCTGGGCCAGTACGAGACCGGGGGCAGCGGCGTCCGCGAAGTCCGCCAGCCTCACACCGCGTCTGCGGCAGCCGATCCAGGCGCCGACCGCTCCCAGCGCGACGGCGCCCGGGATGCCCAGCCCGCCGTCCCACACGTACAGCGCCCTGATGGGCTGCTTCCCGGCGGTGAAGTACAGCTCCGGGTCGGTGATCACGTGGTAGAGCCGCCCGCCGACCAGGCCGAAGGGCACGGCCCACAGCGCGATGTCGGCGATGTCGTCGCGATTGCCGCCGCGCGCCTCCCAGCGCCGGCCGGTCAGCCACACCGCGGCGAAGATGCCCGCGATGATGCACAGCGCGTACGCGCGGATCGGCACCGGCCCGAGGTGCCAGACCCCTTGGGACGGACTGGGAATGTACGCCAACATCATGAGGTCACCACTCACACGGTGCGATTCCGGCGACGGCTCCCGGAAGGACCTGCCCGACATTACATCGGACACCGAAGCATTAGGGACGGTGTCCGGTAACTACGCCACCCCCCTACGAGGCAGAACGGTATCCGGCACGACGCCACCCCCGCCCGCACACCGGCCCGTCTAATCTGACCCCATGCCGCCGCAGCCCCGCAGCCAAGCCTCCGGCCCCACTCCCGGGGACGACGTCCCGGACGCCCGCCTCCTGACCGAGGCCGTCACCCGGCTACGACGCGCGCTCCGGGCCTCGATCCGCACCGACTACCCCTGGGAAACCCTCCCCATGGCGCAGGTCGAGCTTCTCCAGGTCCTCGCCGAGCACTCCCCGACCCGGATCAGCGACGTCGCGGCCCGGCAGCGGCTGGCCAACAGCACGGTCAGCGGTCTCGTCGGACAGATGATCACCAGTGGGCTGGTCGCCCGCGCGGTGGACCCCGAGGACCGCCGCGCCTCCGTCGTCACCCTGACCACCGCGGGCCGCGACCAGCTGAAAGCCTGGACCGACGCCCACGAGCGCCGCCTGGCAACGGCCCTCGCGACCCTGGACGGCCCGGACCGCGCGGCGGTCGGGGCGGCACTGCCCGCGCTGCTGCGCATCGCCGAGCAGCTGGACGACAGCGGCACCTGACCGCCGCCCGTCCCCGCGCTCCTCGCACCGACCGCCGGTACCGGCCCGGTGGTCCTTTGCCGCACACTGATAGTTCAGACGGACAAGGGACTGGTGGCGAGGGTGCAGACGTACGGGACTGCTACGGACAACGAGAGCGGCCCGGCTCGGGCGGAGTCGGCGGCTCCGGGGTCGACGGCTTCGGAGGCGACGGCTTCGGAGACGACGGCGGCTCCAGGAACAGCAGGGGCCCCCGCCGCTGCCGCTCCGGGTACGCCTGCGGGGGAGGCCGCCCGTCGGCGTACCTTCGCCGTGATCAGCCACCCCGACGCGGGAAAGTCGACCCTCACCGAGGCCCTGGCCCTGCACGCGCACGCCATCACCGAGGCGGGCGCGGTGCACGGCAAATCGGGACGGCGGGCCGTCGCGTCCGACTGGATGGAGATGGAGAAGGCCCGAGGTATCTCGGTGACCTCGGCGGTGCTCCAGTTCGACCACCGCGGCCGGGTGCTCAATCTCCTCGACACCCCGGGCCACGCGGACTTCTCCGAGGACACCTACCGGGTACTGGCGGCGGTGGACTGCGCGGTCATGCTCATCGACGCCGCCAAGGGCCTGGAGGAGCAGACCCGCAAGCTCTTCGACGTCTGCCGCCACCGCAGGATCCCGGTGATCACCTTCGTCAACAAGTGGGACCGCCCCGGCCGGGAGGCCCTGGAGCTGCTGGACGAGATCCAGCGCGAGTTCGGGCTGCGTCCGACGCCGGTCATCTGGCCGGTCGGCACCGCCGGTGACATGCGCGGCCTGGTCGACGCCCGCGAGCCGGACCGGATGCTGCGCTACACCCGTACCCCCGGCGGCGCCCACCAGGCCGTCGAGGAGATGATCCCGGCGGAGCGGGCCGCGGCCGAGGAGGGCGAGTACTGGGAGCAGGCCTCCGAGGAACTGCAGCTCCTCCAGCTGGAAGGTGCCGAGTTCGACCGGGACTCGTTCCTGGCCGGCACGTCCACCCCGGTCTTCTTCGGCGCCGCGGTCTCCAACATCGGCGTACGGCTGCTGCTCGACGCCCTCGTCGACCTCGCCCCGGCCCCGGGCGCCCGCGAGCTGGAGGGCGGCGGCACCCGCCCGGTCGACGCGCCCTTCTCCGGGCTCGTCTTCAAGGTCCAGGCGAACATGGACCCCTCCCACCGCGACCGGATCGCGTTCCTGCGCGTGTGCTCGGGCACCTTCGAACGCGGCGAGACCGTCACCCGCGCCGCCACCGGCAAACCGTTCGCGACCAAGTACGCGCACAGCATCTTCGGCCAGGACCGCTCCATGGTCGACACCGCGTACCCCGGCGACGTGGTCGGCCTGGGCAACGCGGCGGCGCTCCGCGTGGGCGACACCCTGTACGACGGCCCGTCCGCCCAGTTCCCTCCGATGCCGACCTTCGCCCCCGAGCACTTCGCGGTCGTACGCCCGGTCGACATCAGCCGCTCCAAGCAGTTCCGGCGCGGTATCGCGCAGCTGGACGAGGAGGGCGTGGTCCAGGTCCTGACCTCGGACATGCGCGGCGAGCAGTCACCGGTACTGGCCGCGGTGGGCCCCATGCAGTTCGACGTGGTGACCCACCGCATGGCCAACGAGTTCTCCTCCCCGGTGCGCCTGGAGTTCCTCCCGTACCACCTGGCCCGCTCCACGGACGCCGCCGGCGGCGAAGCCCTGAACGGCGCCCGCCTGGTCCAGGGCGAGGCCCTGACCCGAGTCCGCGACAAGGAGGTCCTGGCCCTGTTCCCGGACCGCTGGCAGGCGAACTCCTTCGTACGGGCCTTCCCGAACGCCCGGCTGGAACACCTGCTGGCGGCACACGACTGAGGAAGCGGGGACCTGGGAGTCGCGGCCGGGGGCCGCGACTCCGTGGAGACCCTGACCTGAAGCGATCGGCTCTGCTCGGCGCTTCGGAACTGGTTGGATGGGCGGCAGGCGCGGGACAACCGGGAGGGCAGCACCTTATGCCGGTAATGCGAAAAGTGGGCGAATCTTTGGAAGTAAGCAAAAAGGCCCACGCCGCTGAGTAACGTCACAGGTCACGCCCTGTGGTCCCCGCGCGTGCGGGGTTGGTCCCACTGGTGACCACGCGATAACAGGCAAGCCATCGTGGTCCCCGCACGTGCGGGGTTGGTCCCGGGATGTACAACTTCACACCGGTAGGGATCGCGTGGTCCCCGCACGTGCGGGGTTGGTCCCGGCGACGAGGTGGAGACAGCATGGGCGACGGAGTGGTCCCCGCGCAAGCGGGGTTGGCCCCCTGACCGAGATCACTCAGGTCAACTACTTCCCGCTGGAGATAGCCCCACAAACCGCCTTGGAAACGAGAGGTTCAACTCCACGGCCTCGCGCTAAGAAGACCCCGGCATCGCGCGCCACATGACCACTCCGATTCAGAATCTGCGCTACTTCACGTCAACGCGCAGGCTTCCTCCCGGAGCACGTCAGCCAAGACCGCAATCTGGGCCCGTGGAAAGTGGAGAAACGCCTCGATCGCAGGACCCTCTGGGGTGAGGGGGATATTCATCCGCCAAGAGCCGGGGCTCCAGGGGCAACGGATCCGTTCGCTGAACACTTCATTACGGACAAGCATTTCAACCAGTCGCCCGGCATCGAAGACCGGCATCTTCAGCAAGGCGTAGCCGAGGTGGTACGCAATGAACCCGTCGCCGTCGTAGCCGAGCGGGGTGGCGCGCTGGGCGCGAACACCGGCGGTGGCCTCGCCGACGTCCTGGCAACAGGTGGTGGTTGCGAAGCCGAGGCGCCAGAGTCCGCGGACGACAGAGACCAACTCCCTGTCGATGTCGACCTGTTCCCCCTCGGGAGTGGTGAGCTTCTCGTACGGGTGGATGGGCGGGTCGTCGGCCATCACAGTTCCTTTCGTCCGCCGCGCCGGTAGGCGGCCCAGCAGGCAGCCGCGTCGGCCAGGCCACGCTTCCAGGAAACGTCGGGGGCGTCCGCCGCGATGCTGCTCCACAGCCGTTGTTGAGCGATGGTGAACACATCGAGGGCGCGCGCGTTCGCGCCGGCCCAGCCCGGAGTCCTCGCAGCCCACGCTTCTGCATCGTGAGGAGTGTGGCCGGAGGCGATGAGCCAGACCGCCCAGCACGCGGCGTCGATCCAGGCGGCTCCCCGAGTCGGCCAGGCCCAGTCGACCACGCGGGCAACGCCGTCGACGATCAGAACGTTGTCCGGCGTCCAGTCGGTGTGCAGCAACGTGTTGCCGCTCAGCTGCCGGGCGTCGTCGGAGTTGTCGAGATAGTCGGCGAAGCGATCTTCGATCTGCTTCAGTTCGATATCCGCCGGAGCGCGGATGGCGGAAAGCGCAGTGATCACGTCGGCGATGAGGGGAAGGTCGGCGGAGCCCGGCTTGTAGTCGGCCGGGCGGCCGTCGAGGTACTCGAAGCCGAGTAGGTTCCATTCACCGTCGTCGATCCGCCAGACGAGCCGTGGAGCGAGCGGGGCAACGTACGGGTTGATGACAGCTTCGCGCTGCTGGGTCCAGACACGGGGATGGTCGCAGCGCAGGCCCTTGACGAAGACGCGTCCGCCGCCGGTACTCAGGGTTGCGGCGATCTCGCTGTTGAGGCCCCTGCCCACGGTCGTCGCCGCATGGACAGGGCCGGTACGGGCAGCGACAGCGTCGCGGGTGCCTGCGGGGAGGTCGTTCCAGTGCAGTCTCATGGTCACCACGCCGAGAGTGTAGGAGCGGGAGCGAGTGGCGGGGCCGCCCGCACGTGTCGAGCGGCCCCACTCTGAACTTGGTTCGGTACGGGTCGTTTAGTACGGGTTGTCGTTTCCGCAGCCGAGCATGACCTCGGTGCCGGAGAGGGCGTCCAGGTCGTCGACGAACTCGATCTCCTCCTGATCGGCCTGGGGCCGAGGGGAAATCTCCACTGCGACGAGTGACATAGCGGGTGTCACCTCCCTTCCTTGTCCTTGTGCTGGCAGTAGCGACTCAAGGGCGCATTGGCCTTGCGGTACAAGGCCGCCAGCGGCATGCAGGTGCTGCACGACTCACTGAGCGTGCAGCCCGCGCAGCCGCCCTGGCGCCCCAGCGCCCGGTCGGCGACGTGACCGAGCCGGGACAGCCCCGCGACCCCTTCGGTCACCAGAGGGATCGAGTGGTCGCGGGAGACCTTGCAGACGCTGGCCATGCCGTGGGGGTCCACATGCAGCGAGGTATGGCCGGCGTCGCAGCCGGTGAAGGGCTTCCGTTTGCCCAGGTAGGCCGTCGCCTGGGAGGGCAGGGACTCCGCTCCGCCGTAGATGGTGGGTGACATGTGTGAGTACTCGCGCGTTACTGCGCCGTACCGCTCGCCGAGGGCATGCATCGCCTCGACCTCGTGCACGCTGTCCTCGGTAACGATGACAGTCAGCTCCAGCGGCAGCCCGGCCTCGTACGCCGCGTCCAGCCCGCGCGTGAACTGCTTCCAGGCACCGCGCCGCTGGGTGAGACCGTCGTAGCTCTGCTCGGTGGCGCCATAGACACTGAGCGTCAGCCGGTAGGGACGGCGGACGGTGAGGAGATCTAGGATCAGCGGGTTGTGGAGACGGGAGCCGTTGGTGAGGACCTCAACCATCATGCCGAGGTCGTAGGCGAGCGAGTAGACCGCTGCGAAGTGCGGGTCGATGGTGGGTTCGCCGCCGGTGACCTGGAGCCAGACGACACCCGCGTCCCGGAGCGCGTACAGGAGCCTCTCCCGCTCGGGCCAGTCAAGACCAGCGAACTCCTTCAGGCCCAGATAGCAGTGCTTGCAGGCCCAGTTGCATCCGAGATTCAGCTCGTAGGAGGCCCGGCCGTGACCGTACGGAGAAGGATCACGCACCAACAGCACGGTGTCCGCAGCGGATCTGCCCAGGTCCAGACCCCACCGGTCCTGTACGGGACGGTGTAACCACGTCGGGACCTCGGCATCGCTCATGGCGGCTTGCTGGAGTTCGAGGTACCGGTGCGCCGGGATCTTCATCCCCTTCGCGCTTCCTGGACGCAAGACGAGGTGGTCGCCCAGAAACGGGGAAACGATCAGGTCATGCACGGGATTCTCCTAGCCTTCGGGGCGTCGTGGTCGATGCCCATGGATACGAGCGCGAGGGCCGGGTGCTCGAAGCGGATCGGGATTCGGCACAGCGGCCCCAACATGAGCGCCCCGGCCCGACCGACGCTCCAGGTCCTGCACGCGAACGCAGCCTGGCGAATGAGTACAACTCCCCTGTCTGCGCGGTTGGTTCTGTCATTCAGGCAACCTCCAGTTCCCATCCACGGATACCGCCGAAAAGGGTGGCAAGGGGTGGCACTTGAACTACCGGCTACGACGAAGGGGTAGGAACTCACCATGACGTCACCGAACACAGATCTGGCCCGGTGGCTGGAGCGCTCCGGCATGAGCAACAAGGAATTGGCCCGTCGGGTCAAAGTCGCAGCTCAGATGTGGGACCAGCCGCATATTCAGACGGATGCCACGGCGGTCAGGCGCTGGCTGAACGGCCTCAAGCCACGCCAGCCGGTGCCCGGGATCATCGCCGACGTGATCTCGGCGAGCGTCGGATTTCGGGTCACCGCGTACGACCTCGGATTCGCCGAGGGCGGCACGGCGGATCGTTCGCTCGCCTACAACTCATCTTTCGCCGTTACGGTGGAAGTCGTTGCCGACTTGGGGAGAGCAGACGTGGACCGTCGAAAATTCCTCGCAGCGGCGCCTTTCACCGCGGTAGCGGCTGTCGGGCCCTCGCGCGACTGGCTACTCAACACCATTGATCAACATCCGGACCCTGGACCGCACGTACGCCTCGAAGACGTCACCGCGGTGAAGAACATGTTCGGCGAGTTCCAGAAGATGGATGTACTCCAGGGCGGCGGCTCGGGCCGTCTTATCCTCGCCGCGTACATGAATCAGCACGTCTACCCGCTCCTGCGCCGAACGCATTCTGACGAGGTACGGCGGGCACTGTGCGAAGCAACGGCCGAGCAGACTTACCTTCTCGGATGGATGGCGTACGACTCGGGTGAACACGGAACAGCACAGAGGTACTTGATCCAATCGTTGCGCCTGGCGGAGGAGTCGCAGAACGCGGCGCTCGGCGCGCACGTCCTGGCGGGCATGGCAGACCAGGCAACGCTGCTGGGCGACCCGGCGGAAGGACGACGGCTCGCGCAGGCGGGTCGGGCCGGGCTGGGCAAGAACACCTCCCCCGCGTGCCTCGCCGACCTGTGGGCCCTGGAAGCCCGTGCGCTGGCGAAGCTCGGTGACAAGTCCGACGCTGCTCGTGCCGTGGCACAGTCAGAGGCGGCGTACGGCCGTGTGAGGCTTGAGGACGAGCAGGAGTGGGCGGCATTCATCGATCCCGCCTATCTGCATGGCGAGCATGCGAGCACGTTCCGGGATCTCGGACAGGCCGAGACCGCCGAGCAGCACGCACGCCAGTCCATCGACCACGCCCGTAAACAGCGTCGAGCCCGCCGTGGTGCGATGTCGCAGGCCGCGCTCGCTGTCTCGCACTTGCAGCGGCGCGACCTTGAGGCGGCGCACTCGGCGGGCCTGCGGGCACTCTCACTCTCACGACGGGTGAAGAGTTCTCGGTGCGTGGAGTCCATTCAGGACTTGCAGCGCCGTATGGAACCGTTCGGGACACATCGGCTGGTCGCCGACTTCAACGAACGGGCACGCGAACTGGTCGCCGCAGCGTAGCCAAGCCGCCGAACGACCAGGGCGCCTCACCTCTGCGCACCCGAGATGAGGCGCGGGGCGTTGCATGAACAGCTACGACAACTACTACGTGTCGGTGCTGGCCTGGCCCGACCAAAGGGGGAGCGGGGCGTAAGTGACGTCCGGAATACTGGATAAACAGCGGCGCTCCTGTCTCTACCCAACACCGCAATGACTATTTGCGAGGTATGCCAGTTATGGTCGATTCTCAAGAAGTAAGTAAAATCGCCTGCGGCCGACCCTAAACATGCAGGTCGCGCCCTCTGGTCCCCGCGCGTGCGGGGTTGTTCCCTCGACCACTACAACGCGATCGCTACCAGTGCTCTGGTCCCCGCGCGTGCGGGGTTGTTCCCGGGAGCGGGGGCGGGGGCGGGGACGTCCTGGACTGGTCCCCGCGCGTGCGGGGTTGTTCCCGGCTCACCTCCGCTCGCGCGGAGAGGACACCGCTGGTCCCCGCGCGTGCGGGGTTGTTCCCCCCTCGTCAAGCAGGTTGAGTCCGGCTTCGTCCTGGTCCCCGCGTGTGCGGGGTTGTTCCCTCGTCGAGCATCGCCATGAGCGCGGCCATGCCCTGGTCCCCGCGCGTGCGGGGTTGTTTCCGGCCCGGATCCCAGCGGCCACCTTGTCGGCGGCTGGTCCCCGCGCGTGCGGGGTTGTTCCTGCGACCGATCTCCTGCGCGCCCTGACCGGCGACTTGGTCCCTGCGCGCGCAGGGTTCTCTCCATCCAGCGCTGCTCCTGCAAAGCAAAGGTCAGCCGCTACTCGATACTCGGCCACCAGTACCGAGTGCCGAGTCCTGTTGTGGACATCTCCGGCCCCCGTCGCTGACCAAGAAAGTCCAAAGCGATGCCCCGCCAGAACACCGACGACGCCCCCGTCGCCAGGTCCTGGTGGAGCACCACCGTCAGCAGTCCCAGCAAGCCATCCTCACGCGAGGACAACACCCCGTACCCGCAGGCCAACGCACGCGTCACCGGCCAACCTGCCCGGGACTCCGCAGCCTTCTGCTTCCTCAGTCCGCGCAGTACGCGTCCCCCGCCGGCCGAACCCCCGTGGTGAAGAAGTCCGTCACCGCGCGGTCCCCGCAGGCGTTTCCGTTGCCCAGGTACGAGCCGTGGCCGCCGTGGTCGACCGAGACCAGGCGGGCCCTGGCGCCGAAGGCCTCGCGCATCTTCAGGGCGCCGGTGTACGGGGTCGCCGGGTCGCGGAGGTTCTGGATCATCAGGACGTTCGAGGGGCCGTGGTCCGTGATCCTGGTGGGCGCGTCCGTCGGGGCGTCCTTCCAGAAGGCGCACGGGGTGATGTTCGCCGTCATCCCGGCCGTGAGCGGGTGTTGGGCGCGGTCCGTGGCCACCGTCTTCTGGTACGAAGCGACCGACCCCGGCCAGCTCACGTCGTTGCAGATCACCCCGATCATCACCGCCGCGTCCTCGTCCGACAGCGGCTGGGTGAGGTCGGGGGTCAGGTCCGGGGTGCGGGCCGGGTCCTGGGCCGCCTGGACGAGGCCGGCCAGTCGAGTAAAGGAACTGTCGTCGTAGAGCGCGTTCTGGAGCGCCTGGCGCAGCATATTGCCGGTCAGGCGGACGTCCGGCGTGCTCGACTGCTTCGGTTCACGGTCCAGGGTCCGGGCCAGGGAGAGGATCAACGGCCTTACCTCGGAGGCGTGTTGAGCCAGCCGGAGGTGATCCTCGTCCCTGGCCGGGTCGGCCGCCCAGGCCGCGAAATCGGGCATACGGTCCTCCGCGCCGACCGCCATGTTCGCCAGCCAGCCCCGCTCCACGCGCGAGGGGTCGGGGTCGCCGCTGCTGTCCAGCACCCAACGGTCCGTGTGCTCCGGGAACTTCTGGGCGTACACCGCCGCCACGTACGTCCCGTACGACACACCCCACGCCGACAGTTTCTGCTCGCCCAGCGCCTGGCGGAAGCGGTCGATGTCGCGGGCCTCGTTCACGGTGGTGAGGCTGCGGAGTACGGCGCCCCCGTTGCGGTCGCAGGCCTCGGCGGTACGCCGGGAGCGGGCGACGTTCTCCGTGATGTCGCCGTTCGGCGCGGGCCAGGAGCGGAGGGTGGTCAGCAGCCGGTCGCCCGCGTCGAGGCCGCAGCTCGCCTTCGTACTGCCGCCCACCCCGCGTGGGTCCAGGCTGACGATGTCGTACGCACCCGCCAACTGCCCCCGCAGCGCTGCCCCCTTCTGCGTCAGCCGCTGCACCCCGGACGAGCCTGGGCCGCCGGGGATCACCAGCAGGGTGCCCCGGCGCGCTGCCGGGTGGTCGCTGCGCAGGCGGGACACGGCGAGGTCGATCTGCGGGCCGTCCGGGTGGCGGTAGTCGAGGGGTACGGGCAATTGCGCGCACTCCTGGTCGGCGGGACCGCCGGGCTGGGCGCAGGGGTGCCAGGCGAGGGCGGGGACCGGGGCGGCGGTGCCTGCGCGGGCCACCGGGAGGGCGTCGGCGGCGCCGGTGGTCGCGGTGGCTGTCGTGGTCAGGGTGGTGGTGACGGCTACGGCGGAGAGCGCCAGGACGAGTCCCTTGCGGGTGTAAGTAGGCATGGGACAAGGGTGGTTGGAGAGAGAGCCGGTACCCATCCGACTGACTGGACGATCGACGTTCGGGTTAACCCCCTTACTTACGCGATGAGTTCACGCGTACGGCAGCCGACGCGGGCCGCACGACACCTGCGCTCCCCTCACACCCCTGCCCCCTCCCCGAAGCACTCCTGGGCGCGGCTCGTCACCAGGTCCATGAAGGCGGTGACGACCGGCGTGCGGCTGCGGGACGTCACCCGGGTCAGGCCCACCGTGCGGCTCGCGCCCGGATCGTCGAGCGGGAGGTCGACCAGACCGGGCACCGGTACCGGGGACGGGGGGAGGACCGCGACGCCGAGGCCCGCCGCGACGAAGCCCCGGATCGTCGCGATCTCGGCCCCCTCGAACGCGACCCGGGGCGGGAACCCGGCCGCCGCGCACAGGCCGTTGACCAGGCGGCGCAGACCGTATCCCGATGTCGCCATCACGAAGTCCTCGTGCTCCGCCTCCGCCAGCCGGACCCGTGCGCGACCCGCGAGGCGGTGGTCCGCCGGGACGACCAACCGCAGGGGTTCGCGGGCGACGGGCAGGGTGGTGATGCCGGGTTCGTCGGGCAGCGGTGAGGTCAGGCAGAAGTCGACCTCACCGCTGCGCAGCCGGTCCAGGAGGCCCTGGGCGTTGTCCTGGACGAGCTGGAAGCGGACCTGGGGGTGGCGGGTACGGAACCAGCTGACCAGCAGGGGCACCGGCGCGGAGCCCAGCGCGGGGAGGAAACCGAGGGCGACCGTGCCCGGCATGTCGGTGGCCAGGCGCAGTTCCTCGCAGCCCGTGGCGATCTCCTCCAGGCCCCGCTGCACCCGGGTGAGGAAGGCCCGGCCCTGACGGGTCAGCCGCAGCCCACGGCCCTCCCGGTCGAAGAGGGGCGTCCCGACCGCCGCTTCCAGCCGGGCGACGCTGCGGCTGACGGTCGACTGCGGGGTGCCCAGTTCGGCCGCCGCCGCCGAGAGATGCTCCAGCCGGGCCACCGTGGCGAAGCGCACCAGGTCGGGACTCATCCCCAGCAGCGGCTCCAGGGACGGGGACGCGGGACGCCGGTCGTCCACACGCGAATCAGCCACGCGTGGGTCAGCCACGCGTGAGTCAGCTACACGCGAGCCGTCCACAAGCGAGGCATCCATGTGCGAATCGTCCACGCGTGAGCCGTCCACGCGTGAGCCGTCCACGCGTGAGCCGTCCACGCGTGAGCCGTCCACGCGTGAGCCGTCCACGCGTGAGCCGTCCACGTGCGAGTCGCCCGCACGCAAGTGGTCCGGGTTCGGTCGTTCCATATATGGAATGTATCCGGTCGATCCATGCATTGGACGCATCATCAACGCCCGGCCTACCGTCGGCAGGTGACTGACTCGGCCATATCGCCTGCCGCACACATGCGGGGGACACCCGGATTCCGCCGGGCCACCGGAGCGCTCTTCGCCGCCGGCATGACCACCTTCATGACGCTGTACTGCGTCCAGGCGCTGCTGCCCGCCCTGTCCTCCGGCTTCCATCTGTCCCCCGCCGCCTCGTCACTGACGATCTCGGTCTCCACGGCCGCCATGGCCGTCGCCGTGGTGCCGCTCACCGCGCTCTCCGACGCCTGGAGCAGGACGGGGATGATGAGTCTGGCGCTCGGCGCCGCCGCACTGCTGGGGATCGCGGCGGCGTTCGCGCCCAACTACCCGGTACTGCTGGTGTTCCGGGTCCTCCAGGGGCTCGCGCTCGCCGGGCTCCAGGCCACGGCGATGTCGTACCTCGCCGAGGAGGTCCACCGCGAGTCGCTGGGCCAGGCCATGGGGCTCTACGTGGCGGGCAACGGCATCGGCGGCATGGCGGGCAGGCTCGTCGCCGACGGTGTCCTCGACCTGACCGGCAGCTGGCGGTGGGCGATCGGGGCGGTCGGGGTGGTGGCCGCGGTGTGCGCCGTCGTCTTCCACCTGTCGATACCGGCCTCCGTGCGCTTCGTCCGCCGGGAGGCCCGGCCGCGCGCCCTGGCCTCCGCCATCGGCCGGGCCCTGCCGGACACCGCACTGCTCAGGCTCTACCTGATCGGCTTCGTGGCGATGGCGGGCTTCGTCACCGTCTACAACTATCTGGGCTTCCGGCTGATCGCGGAGCCGTTCGACCTGTCCCAGACGACGGCCGGGCTGCTCTTCGTCGCGTACGTCGCCGGATCGTTCTCCTCCGCCGCGGCCGGCCGCCTGGTGGACCGGTACGGGCGCCCGCGGGTGCTGGTGCCCGCGCTGCTCGTCGCCCTGGCGGGGCTGGCGGTGATGCTCGTACCGAGCCTCGGCGCCGTCATCCCCGGACTGGTGATCTTCACGGTGGGCTTCTTCGCGGCCCACGCGGTGGCCAGCGGCTGGGTGGGCGGCCGGTCCACCGTGCTGGGGGTGCAGGGGGCCGCCGTGTACCTGTTCTTCTACTACATCGGCAGCGCCGTCGGCGGCTCGGTCGGCGGGATCGCCTACTCCTCGGGGGCGTGGGGCGGGCTCACCCTGTACTGCGCCTGCCTGCTGGCGATCGCGCTGATCAGCGCGGTGACGCTGAGCCGGGTACGCGCCGCGTCCCGCCCGTCGCCCGTGACTGCACCCGCGGATGCGGATGCGGGTACAACCGCGGCCACGGCCACGGGCACGGACGGTACGGCGGGCGGCGCGGCCCCCGCGGTCACTCCACCCGGCGACGCGCCCGGCGCCGTTCGGTGAAGCGCCGCCGGTAGCCGCCGGTGAGCAGCAGGAACGAGGCGGCGACGATGGTCACCGCCTGCGCGATCACGGCCAGCCACTTGTCGTGGAACCAGACCGGCTCGTACATGTTCGGGATGGGCCCGAGCTTGCCGACGTTCACATAGCGGTAGACGAGCAGCAGCGCGAGCCCCCCGGCGGCCACCAGCCAGGCGAAGGCATCGGAGATCCAGCGGTGCCAGACCAGGACGAGCAGGGCCGCCAGCGCGGCCAGCCCGGCCTCGATGCGGAAGAGGTCGCCCTGGCTGATGCTCGCCGAGATGGGGTCGTAGCGGTCGGCGAGCTTGGCATGCACATAGGCGTCCACGGCGAGCCCGGCGGCAGCCAGCAGCCGGGCCAGAGCCCGCAGGAAGCGGTGTACGGGGCGGACGGGGTCCGCCGCTGGGGAGGGGGTCGTTACGTAGGGATCGGAGGGCATAGCTGTCCATTCCCGGCACGGGTGAGCACGGCACGACGGAACACGGCACGAGGGAGCGCGGCACGAAGGAACACGGCCCCGCTGATCAGCGGACCGTGAGGGAACCCTTCATGTACTGGTGGATGGTGCACATGTACGGGTAACTGCCCGCTTTCGACGGCGCGGTGAAGGTGACCGTCTTCCCGGCCGCGATGGTGCCGGTGTCGAAGACCTTCTTGCCGGTCGCGGTCACGGTGTGCGGGGTCGAGTCCTTGTTGGTCACGGTGATCTTCGCGCCCGGCGCGACCGTCAGGGCGGCGGGGTGGAACGCGAAGTTCTGGATCGTGATCGTCGTCCCCGAGCCGCTCGCCGCCGAGGACGACGAGGACGGTCCGGTGGACGAGTTGCTGGAGGAATTCGAGCTGCTGCCGCTCGAACAGCTGGTGACGGCGGTCAGCATGCACAGCGTCACGACGGCGACAGCGGCGCGGGGCCTACGCGGTCTGCGCGTCCTGCGGGAACGGAAGAGCATCGGGTCTCCGGTGGTCTCGGGGCAGCCCGGCCCCGGCCGGGCGCGTGGGGCACACCCGGCCGGGGCGAGCGCGTCAGACGGTCAGCAGAGCGGTACTGGCAGCCTTGTTGGTGCTGATGAAGGTGTCGGGCACCGGGTACTGGCCCAGCACGTAGTGCAGGATCGCCGCGTGCATGGCCTCGACCGGGGCGATGGTCGCGGCTGTGTTGATCCCGCCCGAGCTCTTGACGTTGTACGTGGCGAACACGTACGTCTCGGTGGCCGTGTCCTCCAGCGTGAGGGCCAGTTGCGCCACCTGCGTGACGTTCTTGACCTGGCCCAGCGCCTTGGTGATCTCGGGCTGGTTGGACAGGGGCACCCCGGTGATCTTGGGCTTGCCCGCGGAGGAGAGCACCCCGTTCCACGCGTTGGCGTGGTCCTGGTGCTGGGCCATCGCGGTCGTGATGAACGTCGAGATCGCCGGCGGCACCGTGCCGAGCTTGCCCGCCTTGGCGGCCGAGAGAGCCGCCTTGTACGCGGCCACGGCCTGGTTCTCCAGGGCCACCGCCAGCGCGACGACCTTCAGGTCACCGGTGTACTTGCTCGCCCCGCCCGACGCGGACGACGAGGCCGAGGCGGACATCGACGGCGACATCCCCGCCGACGGCGAACCGGACGCGCTGCCACCCGTCGGCACCGAATTGGTCTTGCCCCCGCACGCGGCCAGCGCCAGCATGGCCGCCGACGCACCGGCGCCCGTCAGGAAGCGGCGGCGCGCCACATGCACGCGCTGCACCTGCACCTGCTCCTGCTCCTGCTGCTCGGGGCCCGGCTCCGCGCTCCTGAGATCGCGCATCTCGACGGCGAGGTCACGGGCGGAAGCGGCCATCGCGGGGAGCGTCTGCCGGTGGGCCTCGTCCATCCCCTGCGTGAGACGGGACAGCTCGCCCTCGCTGATCGGCAGCTCCCAGCCGCCCTTGCTGCTGCTCATTTGACGGCCCCTTCACTGACCGGCGAGGCGTTCTTCGTGGGGTAGAAGGCGTCGGGGAAGCCCACGCTGCCGATGGAGGCGGGGAGCTTCGCGACATCGGTGGGAATCGCGATGAGGCTGGTGTCGCCGTCGGCCAGCAGGGCCTGCACGGCCAGCAGCGTGGCCCGGTGCTGGGCCTCCACCGGGGCGACCGAGGCGAAGAGCTGACGCAGGTTCGTCTCGTTGACCTGCCCGACGTTCTTCGTGTAGGTCTGCGCGGCCACGTCCTCCAGCGAGATGGCCAGCTTCACCACGTCCGCCGACGTCTTGAGCGTGGGAAGCGTCTGCTTGACGACCGCGGCGTACTTCGGGTCCGTGCCCGTCTGCTCCTTGCCACCGGCCTTCGTCGCCGCCGCGTTGAACGCCTGGGCGTGCGCGGTGTGCTGCGCCGCGGTCTTGGTGATGAAGGCCAGCACCGCCTTGTTACCGGTCCTGATGAACGGCAGCCCGGCGGCCGTGTGGTAGACGCTCACCGCCAGGTTCTCCAGCGACGCGGCCGTCTGCAGCGCCATGATGTCGGTGCTGGAGGCGGCGGCTGCCCGTCCGGCGCCCAGCAGGCTCGCCGCACCCACGGCGCCCAGCAGAGTGCCACGGCGCTGCCACCAGTGGCGGGTCGTCGACTCGGAGGATTCGGCGAAGTCCGCCAGAGCGGCGTTCGTCACCCGGAGCGCGTCGCTGTTCAAATCCTGCGACTGCTCGGTCAGCTCCTTCAACAACCCGGTGTCGATGTGATCGGTACCCATCGCGTCCCATCTCCTTCCCCGCGCCGGACAGCACGGGTGTCGGATCGAGCCTTCAGCAGGGGGTGCGCCGGACGCCCGCGCTGTGGGCCCGAATGACACAAGCCGTACCCGAACGAATGAGCGTCGGTTACTCCGCGCCTGTGCCCTCGGGCCCGTTCAGTACGTCCGGCCCGTTCGGCGCGTCCGGCGCGGTTCGAGCGGAAGGCCCGATCCGAAGGGAAGGCCCCGGCTCAGCCGGACAGGCTGCGGTCGGCGAGGAAACGCAGGTACTCGTCGATGTCCAGCGGATTGCCGTCGGAGCGCGGACGCGTCTCGGCCACGCCACGCACCGGCCGGTCGGTGCCCGGACGGGACCACATCACGCCTTCGCCCTGCGTCAGTCCGGGCAGCGACCGGGTGAACTTCTGCCGCAGCCGCGCCGGGATCTCCGCCGTGACCAGCCACGGCGTCCCGTCACCGGTCCCGGCAGCCGCCGCCTCCGTGAAGCCGGTGATCTCCGCCCCGAGCGAGACGAGCCGCGCGACCACGGCGTTGAGCGCGTCCTCCGGGACCTCGGCCTCCAGCGTCTGGAACGGCTCGAAGACCCGGGTGCCCGCGCTCTTGAGCGCCCGCATCAGGACCAGCGGGGTGAGGCCGCGGAAGTGCGCGGCGACCGTGAGCGGGGAGTTGTAGCCGGTACGGGTCACGGTGACCACGCAGTCGGTCACCTCCCAGCCGTACAGGCCCTGTTGCAGGGTGCGCCGGACGGATTCCTCGATGGCGCGGTGGTAGGCGCGGGGCAGCGCGCCCCACTCGACGTCCCGGGTGAAGGTGATCCCCGTACCGGGTGGGGCGGGCTCGACCCGCAGGCCCACCGTCGCCCAGAAGCCGGTGGGACCGCCCCGGTCGTACCCCAGGAGCGCCTCCCCCGTACCGACGGGACGCTCGACGTACACCGGGCGGATCGGCTCGAACTCCACCTGGACCCCGTGGTCGCGCTCCAGCCGGGCCGCGATGACCTCCTGCTGGACCGCGCCGTAGAGCAGCACCGAGGTCGCGCCGCCGGCCGTCGTGCGGGTCCGGATCAGCGGGTCCTCGTCCGCGAGTTCGAGGAGCGCCGCGTGCAGCCGCGCCTGCTGCCCGGGGTGGCACGGGCGGACCACCGTCTCCAGGCTCGGCGGGGCGAAGTGGAACGGCTCCGACGTTCCGTCGGATGCGCCCAGCCGGTCCCCGACCCGGATGCCGGACAGACCGCGGATCCTGCCGATGCTGCCCGCGGTCAGCCGCCGGTCCGCGGGGCGCACCGGCCCGTCCCCGGGAACGCCGACGACCTCCAGGCCGGTGATCCGGCCGGTGAACTCGGTTGTCCCGCCGCCCGGTTCACGCTGCCGGTAGCTGACGCGCCGCCGCTCCCGTACCTCGCCGGAGAACAGCCGCAGATACGCGACCTTCTCCCCGGCAGGGGTCCGCTCGACCGCGAAGACCGTGCCGCGCGGGTCCGAAGCGCCCTCGTCCGGGCGCGGCACGGGCAGCAGCGTCCTGATGCCGTCGGTGAGGGCGGCGACGCCCTGGCCGGTCAGCGCCGACCCGAAGAAGACCGGGTGCACCAGGCCCGCGGCGCACTGTCCGGCCAGCAGGGCGTGGACCTCGTACGCGGACGGCAGCTCACCCGCCACCAGCCGGGCCAGCAGCGCGTCGTCGTTCTCGGCGAGCGTCCCGGCCGTCGCGGCGCGGAACTCCGGCTCCTCCAGCGACCGTACGGTGCTGCGCCCGTCCGGGGTCCCCAGGTCGCGCACCGTGCTCATCGGGACGATGTGCGGCGCGAGCCGGCGCCGGATGTCGTCCAGCAGGCTGTCGTGGCGCGCGCCGTTGCGGTCGATCTTGTTGACGAAGATCAGCGTCGGCAGCCGCAGCCTCTGCAGCGACCTCAGCAGGACCCGGGTCTGGGCCTGTACGCCTTCCACGGCGGACAGCACCAGAACGGCGCCGTCGAGTACCGACAGCGCGCGCTCCACCTCGGCGATGAAGTCCGGGTGGCCGGGGGTGTCGACGAGGTTGATCTGCAGATCTCCGACGGTGAAGGGCGCCACCGCGGAACGGATCGTGATGCCCCGTTCGCGTTCGATGTCGCCGGTGTCCGTCTGCGTACTGCCCGCGTCGACGCTGCCCAGCTCGGAGATGGCTCCGTTGTCGAGCAACAGTCGCTCGGTGAGGCTGGTCTTACCGGCGTCGATGTGGGCGAGCACGCCCATGTTCAGTGTTGCCTCGGGCACAGAAGTCCTCGGTGGTGGGAGAAGAGAGACACGACCTGGTGGCTTCGTTGCACTGGCGCATTCCGTGTCTCCCGTTCACCTGTTGTCCGAGGACTCTGCTGTCCGAAGACCCTGCTGTCCGAGGACCCCGTTGTCCGAAGACCCGTTGTCCGAGGGGCCCGTTGTCCGAGGATCCGTACTCCTGCGGGACCTGAGCCCCACCGGCCCGGCGACGTTACAGGGCACGCCCCGGCCCGGCGACCGCTTTTCCCGCCCGCGCCGGGTACCGAGGTGCCTCGAACGCGGCGCTAGCGTGGCGGGATGGCCACCTCCGACGCGGCGGATCGCCCGCCGTCCGCCGACGACACGGGGTTCCCCACCCACCGGGCACCCCGCTGCTCCGATCTCGGCGAACTGGACGCGCAGTTGATCCGGTGCCGGGCGTGTCCCCGGCTGGTGGCCTGGCGGGAGCAGGTGGCGGTGGAGAAGCGGGCCGCCTACGCGGACCAGGCGTACTGGGGGCGGCCGGTCCCCGGCTTCGGCCCCCGGGACGCGGCACTGGCCGTCGTCGGACTGGCGCCCGCCGCGCACGGCGGCAACCGGACCGGACGGATGTTCACCGGGGACCCCGCAGGTGACTTCCTCGTCAAGGCGCTGCACACCGTCGGCCTCGCCTCGCAGCCGACCTCCACCGCCGTCGGCGACGGGCTCACCCTGCGCGGTGTCCGGCTGGCCTCCCCGGTGCACTGCGCGCCGCCGGGGAACAGGCCCACCCCGGCGGAACGCGACACCTGCCGCCCGTGGCTGGCTGCCGAACTGGGGCTGCTGGGTCCGGGGCTGCGCGCGGTGGTCGTCCTGGGCGGCTTCGGCTGGCAGGCACTGCTGCCCGTACTCGCCGACGCGGGCCGTCAACTGCCCGTGCCCCGGCCGAAGTTCGGCCACGGCAGCCGGGTGGTGCTCCCCGGTACGGGGGACCGCGCGGAGCTGAGCCTCTTCGGCTGCTACCACCCCAGCCGGCGCAATGTGCACACCGGACGGCTGACGATGCCGATGCTGGAAGAGGTGTTCCGTACGGCTGCGGCTGCCGCGGGTCTGTGACGGGGGGCCCGGTGAACGTGGGCCCGGTGGGCGGGGATCCGGTGGACGCAGGCCCGGTGGACGGGCCCCGGCGGCCGTGACCCGACCGCGGCTGGGGCCGCCCGCACCGGCGGTGGCACACTGGCGCGGTCCGCCGAAGGAGCAGCCCCATGACGACGACGTTGCACACCCTGCGCCGCGCGGTGCGACGGCCGCATCCCCGCCCGGTCGATCTCAGCCACCCCGCCCGTTCCCCGCTCGGCAGCGCCGTCGTCAACTGCGTGGTCTACCGGGACGGCGTACGGCAGCCCGGTGACGGCCCCGCCGGTGAAGCGGTGCGCCAGGTCCGCGAGGCGGGCAGCGGCTTCGTCTGGATCGGGCTGCACGAACCGCTCCCGTCGGAGCTGGCCGAACTCGGCCATCTCCTCGGGCTGCATCCGCTCACCGTGGAAGACGCGCTGCGCCCGCACCCACGGCCGAAGCTCGACGTGTACGGCTCCACGCTCACCGCCGTGTTCAAGACCGTCTGCTACGTCGAGCACCAGGAGCTGACCACCACCAGCGAGATCGTCGACACCGGTGAGCTGGTCGTCTTCACCGGCACCGACTTCGTCCTCACCGTCAGGCGCGGCGGCTGCGGTTCGCTCGGCCCGCTGCGCGAGCACCTGGAGGCGTCCCCCGAGCAGCTGGCCAAGGGCCCGGCGGCCGTCCTGCACGCGATGGCCGACCATGTCGTCGAGGAGTACGCCCACGTCGCCGACGCCGTGCGGGACGACATCGACGCCGTCGAGTCCACGGTCTTCTCGCAGCAGGCGGCGCGCGGCGACGCGGGCCGGATCTACCAGCTCAAGCGGGAGCTCCTGGAGTTCCGGCGGGCCGTCGCACCGCTGGACCGGCCGCTCCAGCAGCTGATCGCCCGCCCCGAGGGGCTGATCAGCCAGGACATCCGGACGTACTTCCGCGATGTGGCGGGCCGGCTCGCCAGGATCACCGAGCAGATCACCGCCTACGACGGGCTGCTCGACTCGATATTCCAGGCACACCTGGCGCAGGTGGGCGTCGCCCAGAACGAGGACATGCGGAAGATCTCTGCGTGGGCCTCGATAGCCGCCGTACCGACCATGGTGTGCGGGTTCTACGGCATGAACTTCGAGGACATGCCGGGACTGCACTGGCGGTACGGCTATCCGCTGGCCCTCGTCGGGATGGTGGCCGTCTGCCTGCTCATGCGGCGCGGCTTCCGGCGCAACGGCTGGCTGTAGGCCCGGTCCGGTGCCGGGCCCGAAGCGCCGTACCCCGATCCGGTGCCGGGCCCGAAGCGCCGTACCCCGATCCGGCGGCTACCCGGCGCTGCCCGCGTGGTGGATCTCGTGGCTCCACGCCTGGTACAGCGGGTTCCCCGGCCCCGGCGGACGCAGTTCGCCGAACCGGGTCCAGCCCCAGTTCCGCAGCACCCCGCGGACCGGATCGTTCGCCGATTCCACCAGGGCCGTCATCAGCGCGGACCGCGAGCGGACCAGTAGCTGGTCGACGAGCCGGGTGGCGACCCGCTGCCGCCGGTACGGCGGCAGCACCATCAGCTCGGCGAGGACGAAGACCTGCCCGGAGGCGGTCAGTTCCTCCACGTCCACCGGGAGCCCGCCCAGGAATCCGTTCCAGATGGCGCCCTCGCGCTCCAGGACGTAGCCGTACGCACACCCCGCGAGGGACGGCCCGTCGGCCACCATCATGTCGAAGCCGGGGCGCTGCATGTCCTCGGCGAACCGCTCCAGGAACTGCTGCCGGTCGTGGAACTCCTCGCCGGGCGCCTGCCGGTACGCCTCGACGTAGGTGTCGGCGACGGCCTCCCGCTGCTGCTCGGCCTGCCACCTGGTCAGGCGTCGCATGTAGACCTGCGTCATGTGATCCTCCCCACTCCTGCGGTCATGGTCTCAGCGCGCGGCGACCAAGGAAACGGATCGTGCAGGATCCGGCCTCGCCGGACGGGCCGACGGCCAGCTCCGACAGGGCGCCGTCGGGCCCGGCCGGACGGAAATGGCCGAATGGCGCCGCCCGGAGTGCGGGCGCCCGGCCCTTGGCTTCCCCTGGAGAGGTGACGGACGACGCCCGGGTCTCACTCGACGGGCCGCGGACCGGGGCGACGCCGACGGGACGGGCTCCGCTGCGGCCCCGGCGACGCCTGCGCTCGTTCTTCGCCGTCCTGCTGATCGTGCTCGCTGCGGTCCTCGCCCCGGTGTCCACCGCCGCCGTCTGGGCCCGCGACGTGGTGGGCGACCGGGACCACTACGTGGCGACGATGCGGCCCCTGGCCGCCGACCCCGCCGTCCGGGCGGCCGTCACCGACCGGGTCGCCGATGCCGTCATGGAGTACGTCAGCGTCAAGGCGCTGCTCGGTACGGTCGACCCGGACGACCGGTCGGCGCTGGATCCGGCCATCGGCGCGCTGGACGGGCCGGTCGCCGCCGGGCTCAGGAACCTGGTGCACAGCGCGGTGGGGAGCTTCGTGTCCGGACCCGCCTTCGCGACGATCTGGACCCAGCTCAACCGGGAGGCGCACGTCGCCGCCGAGAAGGCCCTGACCAGTGACCGGGGCACCGCGGTGACCGTGGATCTGGCGCCGGTCGCCGAAGCGGCCAAGCGGCAGCTGCTCGACGACGGGCTGTCCGTCGCGTCGAAGATCCCCACGGTGCACGCCCGGCTCACGCTCGTGGACTCCGAGGCCGTCGGCCGGGCCCGCACCGGCTTCCGGCTGCTGCGGACCGTCGGGCCCTGGCTGCCGGTGGCGACCGTGCTGTCCGCCGCGGGCGGGGTGCTCCTCGCGGTCCGCAGACGGCGCGCCCTGATCACCCTCGCCCTGCTGATCGCGGGCGGCGCCCTGCTGCTCGGCCTGGGTCTCGTGGTCTTCCGCAGCCAGTACCTGGACCGCCTCACCTCCGGCATCCCGCACCCGGCCGCCGCGGCGGTCTTCAACGCGCTGACGGCCTTCCTGCGCATCGCGGTACGGATGATCGCCGTCACCGGCGCCGTGGTCGCCCTCACCGCCTGGCTGGGCGGCACCGGCCGGGTCGCCACCCGGGTGCGGTCCGGCTGGCGGGGCGGCATCGGCGCCCTGCGCGAGGCGATGGGGCTGCGTACCGGGCGGGCCGGGCTCCGGGTGCTGCGCGCCAGGAGCTGGCTGAACGGGACCGTGGTGGCCATCGCGCTCGCGGCCTACCTGGTGTGGGACCGCCCCACCCTCACGGTGGTGGCCGGTATCGCCCTGCTCACGCTGATCGCGCTGGCGGCCGTGGAACTGCTCGCCGACGACGGGGTCCCGGATGCGGGTACCGGCGCTACTTCGGAGCGTGCTCGCCCCGATAGAAGAGCAGCCAGATGAAACCGCCGGCCGTCAGTCCTCGTGCGTGTAGAAGACGTAGAACGTCGCGAGCAGCGCCCCCGCGCCGAACCCCGCGCCGATGAACGACGACAGCAGCACGCTGTGCCCGGTCATCGAGTAGAGGAAGCCCATCGCGCCGCCGACGAGCAGCCCGTACCCCGCCGCGCGGAGCTCCCGGGGGAGCGCGTGCTGGATGCGGCCGAAGCCGAAGCACAGCGCGGCGAGGACGACGCCCGAGACCACGCTGAGTACCAGCTGGGCGGTGCTGAGCCCGTGTCCGGAGCTCAGGATGAACGCCGAGTAGAGGCCGTAGACGACGCCGAGGACGACCGGCACCGCCACGGCCGCCGTCGAGAGGTGCCCGTGCCGGTGGGCCGGGACGCGCTTGTGAGCCGGCCTGCGCGCCGGGAACGCCGCTGGTGTGGCCATGGCAGTTTCCTTCCACTCGCCCTCACTCCAGCGCACACCCGCGGGCGCCTCCCGGCAACTCGTAACCCGAACGGAGTAACGCACCGGGGTGCGGGCCGGACCCGGGGAGGAAGAGGAAAGGGCCGCACAGGAACGGGGGATACGGCCGGTCGCGACCGGAGGCGGGGCCCGCCCCTCGCCGGTAGCGGAGTCGACAGACCGTACAAATGTGAACGTATCTCCGCATGATGAGGGCAGCGTTTCCCCCGAAGGAGGAGTGCCCACCATGAGTCACCAGACCGCAGAACCGCACCACAGCACCACCCCGCACAGCGGGTGGGCCGCCGGCGGCACCATGTTCGCCGGTGTCCTGATGCTGGTGGAGGGGGTGACCGACATCCTCCAGGGCATCGTCGCCATCGCCAAGGACAGCGTCTACACGCACGTCAACAACTACACGTACGCCTTCAGCCTCACTTCCTGGGGCTGGATCCACCTGATCCTCGGCATCCTGGTCGCGCTGACCGGTCTCGGCATCCTCGCCGGGGTGACCGCCGCACGGGCCGCGGGCATCGTGCTGGCCTCGCTGAACGTCATCCTGCAGTTCATGTTCCTGCCGTACCAGCCGCTCTGGGCGCTGACCGGCATCGCGATCGGCCTCTTCGTGATCTGGTCGCTGGCCTTCGGCGACCGGACGGGCCGGGCGCACCACACGTACTGACGAACCGTTCGTTCCGACGAACCGTTCGTTCCGACGAGCCGTTCGTTCCGACGAGCCGTTCGTTCCGGCCGGGCAGGTCTGCGGGCAGGCCTGCCCGGCCGGACAGGTCTGCGGGCAGGGGGTGTCCGGCCGGGCGCCGTACCGGGGGACGTACGTTGTCGACCATGGCTGACCTGGGCGTGTGCCGGTATGAGTGAGAACCGACAGCAGTCCCTGCTGTCCCCTCCCGAGTGGCTGATCCGGGGGCTGCGCCCGCAGTCCGCACCGATCCCCCGGGCGGCCGTCGCCCGCGCGAGCCTCGCGCTCGCCACGCCGATGGCCGTCGGTTTCGCGGCCGGCGAGCCCGTGTACGGGGCGCTGGTGGCCATGGGCGCCCTGTCGGGCGTCATCGGCGACACCGCCGACGCGTACCGGATGCGGGTCTTCAACATCGCCGTCCCGCAGTGCTTCGGGGCGATCGGCGTCATGCTCGGCACGCTGGTGTACGGCGACGGCTGGACCGCCGTCGCCGTGCTCACCCTGATCGCGCTGATCTCCGGGATGATCTCCACGATCGGTGCCGTGGCCTCCGTGTCCGGGCTGCTGCTCCTGCTCAACGCCGTGGTCGGCGCGGGACTCCCGATGCCGGGCCCCTGGTGGAAGTCCCCGCTGCTGCTCACCATCGGCGGGCTGTTCGTCCTGGCGCTGGCGCTGGTCGGCTGGCCCTGGCGGGCACGGGCACCCGAGCGGGCCGCGGTCGCCGCGACCTACCGCACGGCCGCCGAACTGCTGGCCGCCGCGGGCACCCCCGCGTACGACGTCCGGCGCCAGGCCGTCACCGGCTCGCTGAACGCCTCCTACGACCTGATCCTCGCCCGCCGCGCCCACTACCACGGCCGCAGCACCTCGATGGTGCGGCTGCTCGCCCAGCTCAACGTGCTCGTCCCGCTGATCGAAGCGGCAGCCGCGGCCCATCTGCACGGCCGGTCCTCGCGCCGCCCGGAAATCGCCGCCGCCGTACGGGACCTGGCGGATGTCGTCGCCTCGGGCCGGTCCGGCGCCGTACCCGATCTCGTACTCCCCGAACCGCAGGGCCCCGCCGACCGCGCCATGAACGCGGCGCTGCGCCACGCCTCGGCCGTCGTCGACCACCCCGAGCCCGAACACAGCGCCGAGGACCCGCTGGGCCGTCCCGCCGCGCTCGGCGTACGGGCCCGCCGAGCCGCGCTCACCGTTCTGCTCTCGCCCGCCTCCTGGCGCTACGGCCTGCGGCTCGCGCTCTGCATCGGCCTCGCCCAGTCACTGGTCTCGGTGGTGTCGGTCCCGCGCTCGTACTGGGTCGCGCTGACCGTCACCTTCGTGCTCAAGCCCGACTTCGGCTCGGTCTTCTCCCGCGCGGTCCTGCGGGCGCTCGGCACCGCGGCCGGGCTGGTCACCGCCGCCCTGGTCCTCGGCGTCGTGCCGCGCGGCTGGTGGGACGTGCCGGTGATGGTGGTGCTCGCGGCCCTGATCCCGGCGTTCTCCGCGAAGGGGTACGCCTTCCAGACCGCGGCCATCACCCCGGTGATCCTGCTGATCTCCGACCAGCTGAACCACCTGGGCTTCCACCTGGTCCTGCCCCGGCTGCTCGACAGCCTCATCGGCTGCGGGATCGCGCTGGTGGCGGGCTATCTGCTCTGGCCGGAGAGCTGGCATACCCGGATCGGCGACCGGCTCGCGGAGGCGGTCGAGGAGAGCGCGCGCTATGTCGAGTGCGCGTTCGGCGGCGCCGCGGGCGACAACCCGGCCGACCACGCCGCGCGGGCCCGGATGCGGCGCCGTCTCTACCGGGACCTGTCGGTCGTACGGACGGAGTTCCAGCGGGCCCTGACCGAACCGCCACCGACCGGGCGGCGGGCCGCCGCCTGGTGGCCGCTGGTCGTCGCGGCCGAGCGGATCGTCGACGCGACGACGGCGGCGCGGGTACGGGTCACCCACGGGGCGACGCCTCCGGCACCCGACGAAGTCGGGGCGGTGACACGGGAGTTGCGGGAACTGGCCCAGGGGCTGCGCTCCAGCGCCACCCTGGAGCGCGTCGCGGCCCGGATCAAGGGCGACGACAACGGCGTACTGGCGCCGCTGCGCCAGGAGGTCACCGCGGCACGGGAGATCGCCTCACCCCAGCGGTGACGAACAACAGCGGTGACGAACGACAGCGGTGACGAACGACAGCGGTGACGAACAGGGGCGGTGACGAACAGGGCGTCCTGGCGGGGCAGGGCAGAGCAGGGACGAACGGAGCGGCCGGACGGGCCCGGACATGCGGGTGCCGGGCCGGGCAGTGCCCGGCCCGGCCCATCACCGCCCCGTACCACCCCGACGAAGGTCACCCGCGCCCGGCGTCCTCAGGTGACGCCGGGCGCGGGGGTGGGGGCCCGACGCCGGGGAGGCGGCGTCAGGAAACCTTGGAAGCCTTGGCCAGCGCCTTGGCGAAGCCGTTCGCCCACAGGGCGTTGACCTGGGCACGCTCCTGCGCGTCCGGCTGCCGGTTGGTGCAGGACGGGCCGGGGCCGCCGCCGGACATCAGCTCGCTGCACGGGCCGTCGTACGTGTCGGGCAGGCCGAGCACGTGTCCCGTCTCGTGCGCGGTGACCCGGACGGAGTCGTACTGCTGGTTCTGGGCGTAGTCCAGGAAGACGTACCCGCTGCCGTGCCCGTCCGTCGAGGCGTACGAACCGGACGGGTCACTGCCCTCGCGGTAGCTGAAGTCCGCGTTGGAGCCCGCCTGGAGCTTGACGTTGGAGACGGCCGCGTTCCAGATCTGCGTGCTCGCGGCTATCTGGCTCTGGAAGGTCGGCGCACCCGAGGCGTCGTAGACGACGGTGACGGTCTTCAGATTCGGGTGGGCGGCCTGCTTCTTCGCGACCGACTTCATGACGGCCTCGAAGAAGGCCTTGTTGCCCGCTTCCTGCTGGGCGCCGACGTAGTGGGCAGCGGTGGTGGCAGCCTGCTGTGCGGAGGACGCCGTGGGGGTGGCGGCCTGCACGGGAGCTGCGGTGCCGAGGGCGGCGGCGATACCGAGGCCCAGGATGGCGGAGAGCGCCGTATTACGGTGCTTCATGTGGGGGGCTCCTACTCGTCCGGTGTGGGGGTGAACGGGTGGTACCGCAGAGTGTGCTGCGCGAGCGGGCCCCGGGGATGATGGCAACTGGCGATAACTTGGGCCTATCGGTGGGGATTTGATGGTCTGGTGCGGCCCGTGACGCGCGCTTACGCTCTGGGTTCATGGACCTTGAGGTGCGGCATCTTCGCGCACTGTGCGCCATCGCCGACAGCGGCAGCCTGCACAAGGCGGCCCGCGAGCTGGGCATGAGCCAGCCCTCGCTCACGACCCAGCTCCGCCGGATCGAGAACTCGCTCGGCGGCCAGCTCTTCTCCCGCGAGCGCACCGGCTGCCGTCCCACCCCGCTCGGGCGCACCGTCCTCAGCCGGGCCCGGCCGCTGATCGAGGAGATGCGGTCCCTGGTGACCGACGCGAAGTCCGCCGCCGCGCGGGCGGCCGGACCCCGGCTGCGGATCGGCGCGACGGCGAACCGCGCCATCCCCGGCTGGCTGCGCCGCCTGCGGACCCGGCTGCCCGGCACCGAGACCTCCCTCCACATGGACGTGTCGGCCAACGCCCTGCTGCGGCTGGTGGCCTCCGGGCAGCTGGACGTGGCGTTCGTGCACGAGGTCGAGGGGTGTCCGCTGCGGGTCCCGGACGGCCTGGAGATCCGCGTACTCGTCGAACGCGAACCGCAGTTCGTGACCCTGGCGGCGGACCACCCGGCGGCGGCGGACCCGGTGGTGAAGCTCGCGGACCTCGCGGCCGACCAGTGGATGGTCGATCCGACGGTGGACGGGGAGTGGGACGGGATGCGCCGGATGCTGCGCGCGGCCGGCCTCAACCCCCGGGTGCTGCACGGGGATTACCTCACGGCGTTCTCCCTGGTCGCGTCCGGCGAGGTCGTCACGGTCTGTCAGCCGACGACCAGCCCCAGACCGGACACGGTGATAAGACCGCTGCACGGCGATCCGCTGGGGGTACGCCTGCTGCTCGCGGCGCGGACCGGGGCAGCCGGGACGGACCTGGCGGAACTGGACGTGGTGTACGGGGAGCTGGCGGGGGCGTACGGGGAACTGGTCCAGGTCGGCTGACCCGGCCCCGGTGCCGGTGCCGCCCGCGGGCAGCCCGCCGTCACGGAGCGTGAGGGCCGTTCCCGTGGGAGCCACAGGAGAGTCCGGGTGGAAATTCACCCCCGCGCGCACCGCGTACGATCCGCTGCCATGGGCTCCGAACTTGTCGTGGATCTGCGCACTCTGCCGCTCGCCACGCTCGACGACTTCTGGGACGCGGTGACGGCGCCGTGCGGCCTGCCCGACTGGTTCGGCCGGAACCTGGATGCCTGGTGGGACACGGTGGAGACCCGCGGCGTCTCGGAAGTCGTGGACGCACACGGGCTGCTGGTCGTACGGGCCAGGGAAGCCGGTCTCTTCGCACCGGGTCATCCGGACGGCGTACGGCTGTCCTCCCTGTTCGCCGACGCGACGCGCGCACGGCTCGACCTGGAGCCCTGACCGGGGAACGGGCCCTACCCTCCCCAAGATCGCCGAAAGCGGTCGCTAACCTTACGTGTCCGCCCTGGCCAGGGATCAGCTCCCGCCGGCGCGGACTTTGTCTCGCACTCGACTCATTGCGAAAGGTCTCGCCCATGGGCATTCGGAGCTTGCTGCGCAAGGTGTTTGGACGCGACCGCGCGGAGTACGACGAGTCGTCGGCTGCTCCTTCCGTGCCGTCGCAGGGCGAGAAGCCGGCGGCGGAGACCGCGTCGGTGACGACGCCCGCGTCCGCCTCTGTCCTGACGTCGACCGGGAACGCGTCGACGGAGAAGGCCGGTGGCGACAAGGAGGGCACGGGCACCGATACGAGTACGGGTACCGCGTCCGCGACCGTACCGGCACAGGCCGACAAGTCCGCCTCCGCCGAAACGCCGAAGCCGAGGCGGAAGTCCACCCCCGGCATCGCGGCCGACCTGGTGGCGGAGGCCTTCGACAACCCGAAGCCGCGACCGGCGGAGCCGACGGTTCCGGCCCAGGCCGGTTCTCCCGAGGACGCGGTCGCCGTACCGGAGAAGTCCGTACCGGAGAAGGATGTTGAGGCGGAGACCGGGACAGAGGCCGCTGAGCCTGCGGCAGTTGCCGCCGAGGTGACCGCTGCGGCTGCCGCGGACGACGCGGAGCCGGAGCCCGAGGTCGTCGACGCGGAGGTCGAGGCCGGGGCGGAGGCCGAGGCCGGGGCGGAGGCCGAGGCCGGGGCGGCGCCTGAGGTCGAGGCCGAGCCCGTCGCGGACGAAGCGGAGACTGCTGAGCCGGTTGCGGCCGAGGCGGCGCCGGTTGCGGCGGTCACGGATGCGCCCGAGCCGGTCACCGCCGTGGCCGAGCCGGTCGAGGCCGAAGCGGAGGCGGAAGCGGAAGCGGAGGCGGAGGCGGAAGCGGAGGCGGAAGCGGAGGCCGAGGTCGAAGCGGAGGCCGAGGTCGAAGCCGAACCCGCGCCCGAGCCCACGCCTGCCGTCGAGGCACAGCCCGAGCCGGCCGAGGCCGAGGCCGAGGCCACGGTCGAAGCGGAGGCCGAAGCGGAAGCCCAGGTCGAGCCCGAGACCGAGACCGAGACCGAGACCGAGACCGAGACCGAGGCCGAAGCCGCACCGGTTGCCGTCGAGCCCGCACCTGCGGCTGCTGCCGACCCCGAGCCCGTAACCACCGAGCAGGAGCAGGAGCAGAAGCCGGAGTCGGAACCGGCCGCCGCCGGGACCGCCCCCGACGCCCCCAGCACCCCCGCCGACCTCAGCACCCGCGCCCCCCAGCTCGTCGCCGCGTACCAGGCCGCCGGGGCCGAGATCGAGAAGGCCGGGCTCAGTGGGGTGCGGGCCGTCGTCTACCTCGTGCTCGACCGGTCCGGCTCCATGCGTCCGTACTACAAGGACGGCAGCGCGCAGGCCCTCGGCGAGCAGACCCTCGCCCTCGCCGCGCACCTCGACGAGCGGGCCACCGTCCCCGTCGTGTTCTTCTCGACCGACATCGACGGCACGGGCGAGCTGACCCTCGACTCGTACGAGGGCCGCGTCGACGAGCTGCACGCGGGCCTCGGGCGGCTCGGGCGCACCAGCTACCACCGGGCCGTCGAGGAGGTCGTCGCGCTGCACGAGAAGTCCGCCGACCCCACCGCCCCCGCGCTGGTGATCTTCCAGACGGACGGCGCCCCCGACGTCAAGTCGGTGGCCAAGCAGGCCATCGCCGACGTCGCGGACAAGCCGATCTTCTGGCAGTTCGTGGCGTTCGGCGCGCACGAGTCCAAGGCCTTCGACTTCCTGCGGAAGCTCGACGTGCCGCACGCCGCGTTCTTCCACGCGGGTCCCACCCCCCGCGAGCTGACCGACGCGGAGCTGTACGCGGGGCTGCTCGCCGGGTACCCGGCAGGGCAGTAACAGGCGCAGCAGCCGGACCACGACCGGCGCACGACGGGCAGGGGCCGCGAGGAACACTCCTCGCGGCCCCTGCCCGTTCCCAGCCCCACCCTCGTCCCCGGTCCCCGGTCCCCGGTCCCCGGTCCCCGGTCCCCGAAAGCCAGGTGAGGGCAGTGCCCGCGGGCACGTAGGATTTCGACCATGGCGGCCACTGGATCCGAGAAGCAGGGGACGAGCGAAGGCGTGCAGGCCTTCTACGTATCGACCCCCATTTACTACGTCAACGACGCTCCTCACCTGGGCCACGCCTACACGACCGTTGCAGGGGACGTGCTCACGCGCTGGCACCGCCAGCGCGGCGAGAAGGTGTGGTACCTCACCGGCACGGACGAGCACGGTCAGAAGATCATGCGCACGGCCGAGGCGAACGACGTCACGCCCCAGGAGTGGTGCGACAAGCTCGTCGAGGAAGCATGGAAGCCCCTCTGGGAGCATCTGAACATCGCGAACGACGACTTCATCCGGACGACGGAGAAGCGGCACACGGACCGTGTGCAGGAGTTCGTGCAGGACCTGTTCGACAAGGACGAGATCTACAAGGGCGGGTACGAAGGCCCGTACTGCGTGGGCTGCGAGGAGTACAAGCTCCCCGGCGACCTGATCGAGGGTGAGCCCGACTTCCCCGGTCAGAAGCTGTGCCCGATCCACAAGAAGCCGGTGGAGATCCTCAAGGAGGAGAACTACTTCTTCAAGCTGGGCGCGTACGGCCCGAAGCTGCTGGAGTTCTACGAGGCCAACCCCGGCTTCATCCAGCCCGAGTCGGCCCGCAACGAGGTCGTGAACTTCGTGAAGCAGGGTCTCCAGGACCTGTCGATCTCGCGCTCGACCTTCGACTGGGGCGTCCCGGTGCCGTGGGACGACAAGCACGTCATCTACGTCTGGGTGGACGCGCTCCTGAACTACGCCACGGCCGTCGGCTACGGCGCCAACCAGCAGAAGTTCGACGAGACCTTCCCGGCGAACGTGCACCTGGTCGGCAAGGACATCCTCCGCTTCCACGCGGTGATCTGGCCCGCGATGCTGATGGCACAGGGCCTGCCGGTACCCGGCCGGATCGCGGCGAACGGCTGGCTGATGGTCGGCGGCGAGAAGATGTCGAAGTCGAACCTGACCGGCATCAAGCCGCAGGACCTGACCTCGCACTTCGGCGTGGACGCGTACCGCTGGTACTTCCTGCGGGCGATCGCCTTCGGCAGCGACGGTTCGTTCTCCTGGGAGGACTTCACCGCCCGCTACACCTCCGAGCTGGCCAACGACTACGGCAACCTGGCCTCCCGGGTGGCCGCGATGGTCGGCAAGTACTACGGCGGGACGCTGCCCGCCGCGGAGGCGCCGGGCGCGGCCGAGCAGGCCGTCCAGGACGGGCTCGCGAAGGCGGTCACCGAGGCCGACCGGCTGATCGGTGAGGAGCTGGACTTCCAGGGCGGCATCCTGGCGATCTTCGACTTCGTGAAGCAGGTCAACGGCTACATCACGGAGCAGGAGCCGTGGAAGGTGGCCAAGGACGAGTCCGCGGAGGGCAAGGCGCGTCTCGCGACGATCCTGTACACGGCCGCCGAGTCGCTGCGCGGTGTCGCGGTCCTGCTGAACGCGGTGATGCCGGTGACCTCGGAGAGCCTGTGGGAATCGCTGGGCGCCGAAGCGGGCCTCGGCGCGCTCGCCGGGCAGCGCGTCCAGGACGCGGGCACCTGGGGGCAGCTCCCGGCCGGTGCGACGGTCACGAAGGGCGCGGTGCTGTTCCCCCGCCTGGAGGAGAAGCCCGCGTAGGGCACGGCTTCCGTCACGACGGGAAGGGGCTCAGGACCAGCCGGTCCTGAGCCCCTTCCCGTCACGTCTTCTCGCTCCGCCCGGGTCAGCGCCCCAGCATGGACACGTCCCCCATCACCACGACCGGCTTCTTCGCCGGGTCGAGCCAGCCGAGCAGTTCCTTCATCCGTCCCTCCGGCAGGGAGACACAGCCGTGCGTCGGGCCGCCGTGGTCGACGTGGAACCAGACGCCGCCGCCCTTGTTCGCGCCCATCGGCCGGGCCCCGTCGAGCGGGGACCTGCCGGGCACATGGTTGTAGTTGATCGCCACCACGTAGTCGAACGCCCCGGCCAGCGGCTCCCCGTCGAAGCCCGTACCGGCGGCGATGAACGACCCCTCCCTGTCGTACGGGAGCCGGGTGCCGGGGTCGGCCTTGCGGCCCCCCGCGTCCGTCAGACCGAAGACACCGTAGGGCGAGTGGAGATCACCCGCGTGGTGGTCGGCCGTCCAGCCGCGCAGCGCGTTGTGCGCGGTCCAGGGATCGGTCACCGGCTGCCAGCCCTTGACGGGGTCCCGGGTGTAGAGGACGATCGTGGAACTGCCGGAGTCCGGTGCGTCACCGGTGACGACCACCACCTGCCGGGCCGTTCCCGGAATCTGCTTGCGGGTCCTGGGGCCCAGGGCGGGGATCTCCTCGGCCTGTACGGGCTTCGCCGCCCTGGCGAGCTCCGGCCGGGGCGCGGGCGGCCCGGCGTGACCGACACCCTCCCCGGCGGCACGGGCCTTGTCCTCCACCGCTCCGGATTGCCCCGCACACCCGGAGAGCAGCAGCCCGCCGGTGACCAGCGCAGCCGCCGCGAGCGAGTATCCGTGGAGTCTGCGGAGTCGGTTCGGTCGGTGGAGTCCGCGAAAAGACATGTACGGGCCTTTCATTTCATGGCGGGTTCACGCCGGGCCGGCCGGGCCGGATCAGATCGGACGAGATCGGACCGGACCGGGCCCGCCGGGGCGTGCCGGGTCTGTCGGGTCAGCCCGAGGAGTCAGCCGGGGGTGCCGTGCGGAGTCGGCGCGACGAAACGGGCGTCGGCCAGAGCCTGCCGCACGTCCGGCACCAACCGTGGGACGTCGCCCCGCGCACACGGGCCCGCCACGGTCACCGGACCGCCGCCGGATACGCCGATCGGCCCCCCGTACTGCTGCGCGGGTGGCCGATCAGATGTCCCGTGCACCGGGAAAGAGTGCCGCAGCCGCTCACCGGTTCCTGCTGCCGGCCGGCGTGGGGAGCGGGAAGGGGGCGCGTACGGGGCGCACGACGGCGGCCCCGGAGAGATTGCCCTGCCCTCGGTGGCTACACGCCGACGAGGTGGACGGCGGTCCCGCAGAGCTTGCGCATGCCGCCGATGTCCGAGGTCAGCAGGGCCACCGGACCGGCCTGGCGGAGCGCGACTTCCGCGACCATGGCATCAATGGCGTACTTGTGGCCGTGCAACGAGGCCTTCTTGAGGAGCGCCGCCGCGGCGCGCGAGGCCTGCTCGGTGAGTGGCTCGATCCTGATACGGGAGAGCAGCCAGTTCAGCCTGGCGGTGTTCACCTTGGCATGGGTGACCTCGATGATCGTGGCGGCGCTGATGACGAAATCGGCATTCCCCTGCCGGAACACCTTGACCAGACCCGTGGTCCGCCGGTCTTCGGCAATCCATCCCGAAAGCCCCTCGCTGTCGAGAACGACCACCCGGAAACCGTGCTCGGTCACGCGGCTGCCGCCCCGTCCCCCGCCGAGGAACTGCCGTAGATCTCGGCGCGTGCCTGGGCCAGTTCCTCCTCGGTGAACGCACCGTGTTCACGCTCGTAGCGATCCAGTTCCTGGTCGATCAGCTCGCCGCGGAGCCGACGTGCGACTGCCTCCGCGACATAACCGGAAACGTTCTCCGTGATCTGCTTGAGCGCTTCCACCTGCGCGGTAGGAAGCGTGATGGTCACTCTCGACGTGTCACCCGTACAACGAGCGTACTGCGATGCACTACCCCCCCCTGCGGCTCCATGGAGGAAAGGCCCCCGATCGAGCGATCGGAGGCCTTTCGGCAGCAGCAGCGGACCCATTCCTCCCGGGGGAGAACGAGCGGCGAAGAGTTACGGGGCGGAAGGCGACGCGGTCGGCGGCCCTCCCCCGGCATCGGTGCCGTCGTGGGTCTGGCTCCGGTCCACGCCCATCGTCAGTTCGGCCCGCACTCCGCGGGCGATGTGGCCCTTCCTGTACGACAGGTGCAGCAGACCGCCCGTGGCGCCGCTCCCGTCGTAGAGGCTGTCCTCGGTGAGCGTGGTCCGCTGCGTGGTGTTGGTGGCGTACGGGGCGACGGCGGCGGAGGCCAGCACCGCCTTCTCGTCGAAGTAGAACTGCCCGGTGTGGCACGTGTGGCCGCCCTCGTACCCGGCCTCCGTCAACTTCCCGCCGACGTGCACCTTCGTGTGGACGTGCACGGCCCGGCCCTGGTACCAGCCGGGGAAGACCGTCCTGAACTCGACGTAGCCGTGCTGGTCGGTCAGCCAGGTGCCGCGCAGGTACCGCTTGTCGTCGGTGGGCTCCACGTGGCCGCCGCCACCGCCACCGCCACCGGGACCGGGACCACCGGACGGAGGTGCGCCGGTGGGGGCGCCGCTGGGCGGGGGACCCGTGGGTGGGGTGCCGCCGCCCTGGCTGGCGGACTCGTAACCGGAGTAGATCCCCAGCGCGTCGCAGTGCCAGATGTCGACGGCGGCCTTCCGCAGCGGCGTGCAGGTGTCGGCGTCGATCACCTGGAGACGGAGGGTCATGGGGATGCCCTCACGGTCCTCGGTGATGTTCCGGCGGATCTTGTCCGCGTCGATGTAGTAGGGACCCTCGATGGCCTCCGAGGTGAGCCGGTAGCACTCCTCGGAACCGGAACCCGGACCGGAACCGGAATGGGAATGGGAGCCGGAGCCGGAAGAGGAGGTGGAACCTGAACTGCCCCTGCCCGGCGTCCCGTGCGACTCGTCGGCCGACGCGGTGGCCGCCACCGTACCCCCGATCCCGACCGCCGCCGCAGCTGCTCCGGCCGCGACGATCAACCGGCGCCGGGTCATGTCCTTGTTGTCAGTGGGTTCCTGAGGATCAGTCATGGGCGGGACCTTAGGCAGCCCGCCTGTCACCGGCCTGGGAAGAAGCTGTGTGTTGCTGTGGGTTGCTGCGAACGTGCGACGGGCGGGGCCGCAGATCACAAGATCCGCGGCCCCGCCCGTGCGACAGGCCCGAACTGCCCCTGCCTATCGGCTACTTGCTGCCCTACTTCTCCGTGACCGGCTTGCGCAGCTGGATGTTCAGCTCGCGCAGCCGCGTCTCGTCCAGGACCGTGGGCGCGCCCATCATCAGGTCCTGCGCGTTGCCGTTGAGCGGGAACGCGATGGTCTCGCGGATGTTCGGCTCGTCGGCCAGCAGCATGACGATCCGGTCCACGCCCGGCGCGATGCCACCGTGCGGCGGGGCGCCGAGGCGGAAGGCGCGGAGCATCCCGGCGAACTCGTGCTCCACGGTCTCGCGGTCGTAGCCGGCGATCTCGAACGCCTTGAGCATCAGCTCGGGCTCGTGGTTCCGGATGGCGCCCGAGGACAGCTCGATGCCGTTGCAGACGATGTCGTACTGGTACGCCAGGATGTCCAGCGGGTCCTTCTCCTCCAGGTCGGCGTAACCGCCCTGGGGCATCGAGAAGGGGTTGTGCGAGAAGTCGATCTTGCCGGTCTCCTCGTCCTTCTCGTACATCGGGAAGTCGACGATCCAGCAGAACCGGAAGACGCCCTCCTCGAAGTGACCGGCGCGCTTGGCGGCCTCGACGCGGACCGCGGACATGATCTTGGAGACCTCGTCGAACTCGCCCGCGCCGAAGAAGACCGCGTGGCCCGGCTTGAGTTCGAGACGCTCGGTGAGCGCCTTGATGTCGTCCTCGGTGAGGAACTTGGCGATCGGTCCGGCGAGCGCCCCGTCGTCACCGACGCGCACCCAGGCCAGACCCTTGGCACCCTGCTCGACGGCGTACGCACCGAGGCCGTCGAAGAACTTGCGGGACTGGCCCGCGGTGTCCGGGACGGGCAGCGCGCGGACGTGCTTGCCCGCGAACGCCTTGAAGCCGGAGTCGGCGAAGACGTCCGAGACGTCGACCAGTTCGAGCTGGGCGCGCAGGTCGGGCTTGTCGTTGCCGTACTTCAGCATCGACTCGCGGAACGGGATGCGCGGGAACGGCGAGGTGACGTGGCGGCCGTTGCCGAACTCCTCGAAGAGCTCGGTCATCAGCTTCTCGATCGGACGGAAGACGTCCTCCTGCTCGACGAAGCTCATCTCGACGTCGAGCTGGTAGAACTCGCCCGGCGAGCGGTCCGCACGGGCGTCCTCGTCGCGGAAGCACGGCGCGATCTGGAAGTAGCGGTCGAAGCCCGAGATCATCAGCAGCTGCTTGAACTGCTGCGGGGCCTGCGGGAGCGCGTAGAACTTGCCCGGGTTGAGGCGGGACGGCACCACGAAGTCACGGGCGCCCTCGGGGGAGGTCGCGGTGAGGATCGGGGTCGCCATCTCGTTGAAGCCGAGCGCGACCATCTTCGAGCGGATCGAGGCGATCACGGACGAGCGCAGCATGATGTTGCGGTGCATGCGCTCGCGGCGCAGGTCGAGGAAGCGGTACTCCAGGCGCCGCTCCTCGTTGACCCCGTCCTCGGCGTTGATGGTGAAGGGGAGCGGGGCGGCGGCGCCGAGCACCTCGACCTCACCGACCTCGATCTCGACCTCACCGGTCGGCAGCTCCGCGTTGACGTTCTCGGCGCCGCGCGCGGACACCTTGCCGTCGATCCGGACGACCGTCTCCTTGGTGACCTTGGAGAGCGCTTCGTTGGCCGGGGTGCCGGGGCGGGCGACGAGCTGGGTGATGCCGTAGTGGTCACGCAGATCGATGAAGAGGATGCCGCCCAGGTCTCGGCGATTGTGCAGCCAGCCGCTCAGCCGGACGTCGGAGCCGACGTCGGAGGCGCGCAGTTCGCCGCACGTGTGGGACCTGTACCGATGCATCATTCATCCAGTTCTTCGCGAGACAGGCGGGAAGCGGGAGATCCAAGACGTTCTCACACTCCGGACCAGGGTACCGCCGGGCCCGCACTGCCCCTACGGGGTTTGCCCCGGGGACCGCAGGACGGGGTTCACGGCGTGGGACGGCAGGCGGCCCTCTCCCGGGCGCTATCACTCCGCCCCCCATGCGCCGATCGGTTTAAAGTGGGGCAATGCGCACCGAGGAGGTCCTGGCCGCCATCGCCACCGGCCTGTGGCGATGGGACAACGTCGCCGGGATCGTCACGCTCGACGCGGAGGCGGCCCGGCTGCTCGGACTGCCCAACGAGCCGGCCACTCTCTCCGAGGCCACTGCCCGCTCCCGGTTCCACCCCGTCGACTGGAACGAGACCAACGGGATCGTGAACCTCGCCGTGGCCGAGGGCACCCTGGCCGAGGCCCGGATGCGCGTCGTGGACGAGTCGGGCCAGGTGCTGCGCACCGTACGGAGCCGCTCGAAGCCGCTGATCAGCGCCCACGGCTACGTCCTGGTCGGCACCCTTCAGGAAACCGCGGAACCGCAGCCGCGCAATGCCGCCCACACCCCCATCACCGGCGACTGGCGCCGCTCCCGCGAGGCCTTCCTGCTGGACGCGGGCCGTGCGCTGGCCGAGGCCCGGTCCACCGAGGAGGTGCTGCGGGTCGCCGCCTCGCTGTCCATGCCGGGCTTCGAGCCGGACGGCCTCGCGGTCTTCGGGGTCACCGGGGACTGGCTGACGCTGATCGGGCACCACGGGCACCACGGGCAGCAACCCGGCGTGGCCGGGCCGCAGGACCACTTCCCGCTGCGTATCGACACGAACCACCCGGCCGCCGAGGTCGTCAGGACGGGCCGGGCCGTCTATCTGCCGACCCCGGATTCGTACCGCGAGCGGTACCCGGAGATCTGGCCCTACGTGCGACCGCTCAACCGGCAGTCCTGGGCCTTCGTGCCGCTGGTCGACTCGGGTGTGACCATCGGCGCCTGGATGGCGGCCTTCACCTACCGGGTCGGGTTCTCGCCCGACGAACGCGCGGTGCTGACGACCGTCGCCCGGATGCTGGCCCAGGCCCTGGCCCGCGCCGGGGTCGCCGACAACGAGCGGGAACTGTCGATGGGCCTCCAGCGCTCGATGCTGCCGATGCTGGGCCCACGCATCCCCGGGATGTCGGTCGCCGCCCGGTACGTGCCGACCGGCGGCGCGCTCCAGGTCGGCGGCGACTGGTACGACATGATCCCGCTGCCGGGCGGCGCCGCGAACACGGACGGCAAGGGCGGCGGCCGGGTCGCGCTGATCATCGGCGACGTGCAGGGGCACGACGTACGGGCCGCCGGGATGATGGGCCAGCTGCGGATCGCCCTGCGCGCGTACGCGGCCGAGGGGCACCCTCCCGACGCGGTGCTCGCGCGCGCCTCGCGCTTTCTGTACGGCATCACGGACGCGCAGGACGCCTACGACGCGGGCGGGGAGAACGGCGAGGCCGAGGACTCCGGCCCGCGCTTCGCGACCTGTCTCTACGCCGAGGTCGATCCGGCCACCGGCACCCTCGACATCGCCCGCGCCGGACACCCCGACCCGACCGTGCGGATGGTCGACGGCACGGTACTGGTACGGCCCGTGGACGGCGGACTGCCGCTCGGTGTCGAACCGGACAGCGACTACCCGACGACCCGCCTCGTGCTCCAGCCGGGCGAGACGCTGATGATGTGCACGGACGGGCTGATCGAGACCGGCGGGCACGATCTCGACACCGGGTGGGCGAGGATCCTCCGGACGCTGGAGCAGTACGACGGGGACAATCTGGAGGCGCTGGCCGACGCGCTGGTGCAGACCGTCCACGGGCCTCCCGAGCGCCACCACACCGGGCCGCACTCCGACCGCCGCGAGGACGACATCGCGGTCCTGCTGATGTCCCGGCCGGGGGAGCCCGTACGGCCGGGCACCACCCGCCGCATCTCGCTGACCGTCGCCCAGTCGCAGCCCGAGCGGATCTCGGGGTGCCGCCGGCAGCTGCGGGAACTGCTGCACGACTGGGCGGACAGCGAGCAGGTCGACTCGGCCGCGCTGATGGTCTCGGAGATGGCGACGAACGTCCTGGTCCACACGGACGGGGACGCCCGGCTGGTCGCGGAGGTCAGCGGCGAGCCCGGCACCCGTCGGCTGCGGGTCGAGGTCGCGGACGCCAGCGACGAACTGCCGCACAAGAGGCGCCCCGGCGAGATGGCCTCGTCGGGGCGGGGGCTGATGCTGATGGAGATGCTGGCGGACCACTGGGGGGTGGATCCGCAGGGCTCGGGCAAGTCGATCTGGTTCGAGCTCTACGAGTCGGGCAACGGTCCGGGCGGGGCGGACGGCCCGGATTCCCCGCCCGATTCCCCGCTCCCCCTGTCCGAGCTGACCGAGGAGCCGCCGTCCGAGCCGCCGTCCGAGCCGCCGTCGCCGTCCGACCCGCCGTCGGCGTCCGGCTCGACGGAGTAACGCTTCCGCAGCTCACCGATCACCCCGAAGGCCGCCGCCGCCACCGGTACGGCGAGAAGCATCCCCAGCAGCCCCGCCACGCTCGCCCCGGCGGCCAGCGACACCATGATCATGGCCGGATGCATCTGGACCGTACGGCTCTGGATCGCCGGCTGGAGCACATGCCCCTCCAGCACCTGTACGGCGAGGACGACGCCCAGCGCCCAGAGCGCGATCACGAACCCCCGGTCGGCGAGCGCGACCAGCACGGCGACCGCGCCCGAGAGGAACGCGCCGAGATACGGGATGTACGCGCCGACGAACACCAGCGCCCCCAGCCCGATGGCGCCCGGGATCCGCAGGATCAGCAGGCCCGCGGTGATGCAGACGGCGTCGATCAGTGCGATGAGGGTGGTCCCGCGCATGAAGCCCTCGACCGCCTCGAAGGCGCGCCGGGCCATGGCCTCGACCATGGGTGCGCTACGGGGGGCGATCGCGTGCGCGAGTCCGGGTGCGCGGTCCGCGTCACGGAGGAAGAAGAAGGTCAGCAGCAGGGACAGCACGCTGGTCGCGATGAGGGTGCCGACCAGACTCAGCCCGTTCAGCAGCCCTCCGGCGGCCCCGGCCCCGAACTTGCCGAGCAGTTTCTTGGACTTGTCGGCGATGTTGGTGATGCCGTCCCCGGTGGTCACCCCGAGGTGGTCGGCGACCCACTTCCCCGCGTCCTTGAGCGAGGCGACGATCTGGTCGCCGTTGTCGATGAGCGCGGTGGCGACGATGTACCCGGCCCCGCCCACGACCGCGACGAGCGCGGCACAGGTCAGCCCGGCCGCGAGCGACCGGTTCAGCCGCATCCGTACGAGCCACCGGTGCACCGGCCCGAGCAGCGCGGTGCCGAGCAGCGCCAGCAGTACGGGCGTGACGGCGCTCTTGAAGGTGACACTGAGCCAGACGGCCACTCCGGCAACGCCGGTGACGAGCAGAGCGACGATGCACCAGGCGGCCAGCCGCCGGACGTGGACGGGGAGAAGCGGCTTCTGGGTATGCACGGGTCCAGCCGACCACGCGGCCGGAGGTCCGGCCCGTTCGCCGGGGCCGGGCGGGTGGCGCGGGGCGGCGGATGTGCGGAACGGGGTGCCTGCGGCGCAGGCACCCCGTTCGGCGATCGGACCGGGACGGGACCTACATCCCGTGCACCGCCGGGATCGTTCCCAGACGCCCGCGCTGGAAGTCCTCGAACGCCTGCCGGAGTTCGGCCTCACTGTTCATCACGAACGGCCCGTAGTGCGCCATCGGCTCCCGTATCGGGCGCCCGCCCAGCAGCACGACCTCCAGGTCGGGGCTCTTCGCATCCTGGGTCTCGTCCGCGCGGACGGTCAGCGAGGACCCGGCACCGAACACCGCGGTCTGCCCGGTGTGGACCGGCCTGCGGTCCGTACCGACGGAACCCCGCCCGGCCATCACGTACGCGAGCCCGTTGAAGTCCTCACGCCACGGCAGCGTGACCTCCGCGCCCGGCCGCACCGTCGCGTGGATCATCGTGATCGGCGTGTGCGTGATCCCGGGGCCCTCGTGCCCGTCCAGCTCACCGGCGATGACCCGGAGCAGCGCGCCCCCGTCGGGGGAGGTCAGCAGCTGGACCTGACCGCCGCCGATGTCCTGGTAGCGGGGGGCCATCATCTTGTCGGCCGCGGGGAGGTTCACCCAGAGCTGGAGCCCGTGGAAGAGCCCGCCGCTCACGACGAGCGACTCCGGCGGCGCCTCGATGTGCAGCAGCCCGGCGCCCGCGGTCATCCACTGGGTGTCGCCGTCGTTGATCGTGCCGCCGCCACCGTTGGAGTCCTGGTGGACGAAGGTACCGTCGATCAGGTAGGTGACGGTCTCGAAGCCGCGGTGCGGATGCCAGGGGGTGCCCTTGGGCTCGCCCGGCGCGTACTCCACCTCACCCATCTGGTCCATCATGATGAACGGGTCGAGGTACTGGTAGTTGATCCCCGCGAAGGCACGGCGCACCGGGAATCCCTCACCCTCGAAACCCCCCGGCGCGGTCGACACCGCCAGCACCGGACGCGGCACGGCACTCTCGGGCGCACTGACGCGCGGCAGGCTCAGCGGGTTCTCAACGGTCACAGCAGGCATGGCGGCCCTCCTTGCGGGATGCTCTTCCACCAAAGTAGTTGAATGGTGAACATCCAGCAAGCCATACGCATTCCCCGACCGGTCACCGCCGGAGAAACGCCTGGTCGGAGGGGTGGAGCGGGCCGCGTCAGCCGTACATGCGCCGCATCGCGAAGTCGACCATCTGCTCCACGGCCTTCGCGTCGAAGACCATCCGGTGCTCGCCCTCCATGTCGAGGACGAAGCCGTATCCGGTGGGCAGCAGGTCGATCACCTCGGCGCCGGTGATCACGAAGTACTTGGACTCCTTGCCCGCGTACCTGCGCAGCTCCTTCAGCGAGGTGAACATCGGGATCACCGGCTGCTGGGTGTTGTGCAGGGCGAGGAACCCGGGGTTGTCACCACGCGGGCAGTAGACCTTCGACGTGGCGAAGATCTGCTGGAAGTCCTCGGCGGCCATCGACCCGGTGGTGAAGGCCCGCACGCCGTCGGCGAGCGAGGGCGGCGAGGGCTCGGGGTAGAGCGGCTGAGCACCGTAGCCGGGCTGCGGGGCGGCGTACTGCTGCTGGGCGCCCTGGTTCTGGTCATAGCCGTACATGGGCGCAAGAGTACTGAGTAACGACACGTCGGCGCAGGGGCGTTCCCGCCACCGTCCTCGTCACATTCGGCCTCGGGGGGTTGCAACTTATTACCGGTGGGTAGCATCATCGTAGCTACTTGCTGGTATTCGTTACAGGTATGCGTTACGAGAGGGCCGTCGCCATGGGGCACTACAAGTCGAATCTCCGCGACATCGAGTTCAACCTCTTCGAGGTCCTCGGCCGCGACAAGCTGTACGGCACCGGGCCGTTCGCCGAGATGGACGTCGACACCGCGAAGAGCATCCTCGACGAGGTGGCCCGTCTCGCGGAGAACGAGCTCGCCGAGTCCTACGCCGACGCCGACCGCAACCCGCCGGTCTTCGACCCGAAGACCCACACCGCACCCGTGCCGGACACCTTCAAGAAGTCGTACCAGGCGTTCATGGAGTCCGAGTACTGGCGGCTCGGCCTGCCCGAGGAGATCGGCGGCACCACCGCGCCCCGCTCCCTCATCTGGGCGTACGCGGAACTGCTCCTCGGCGCCAACCCGGCGATCTGGATGTACTCCTCCGGTCCGGCCTTCGCCGGGATCCTCTACGAGGAGGGCACCGAGGAGCAGAAGAAGATCGCCGAGATCGCCGTCGAGAAGCAGTGGGGCTCGACGATGGTCCTCACCGAGCCGGACGCGGGCTCGGACGTGGGCGCCGGCCGGACGAAGGCCGTGCAGCAGGACGACGGCTCCTGGCACATCGAGGGCGTGAAGCGCTTCATCACCTCGGGCGAGCACGACATGTCCGAGAACATCATTCACTACGTCCTGGCCCGCCCCGAGGGCGCCGGCCCCGGCACCAAGGGCCTCTCGCTCTTCATGGTCCCGAAGTTCGAGTTCGACTGGACCACCGGCGAGCTGGGCGAGCGCAACGGCGTCTACGCCACCAACGTCGAGCACAAGATGGGCCTGAAGGCCTCCAACACCTGCGAGATGACCTTCGGCGACCAGCACCCCGCCAAGGGCTGGCTGATCGGTGACAAGCACGAGGGCATCCGTCAGATGTTCCGCATCATCGAGTTCGCCCGGATGATGGTGGGCACCAAGGCCATCGCCACGCTCTCGACCGGCTACCTGAACGCCCTGGAGTACGCCAAGGAGCGCGTCCAGGGCCCCGACCTCGCGCAGTTCATGGACAAGACCGCGCCGAAGGTCACCATCACGCACCACCCCGACGTGCGCCGCTCGCTGATGACGCAGAAGGCGTACGCCGAGGGCATGCGCACCCTGGTCCTCTACACCGCCTCCGTCCAGGACGCGATCCAGGAGAAGGAGGCCGCGGGCGAGGACGCCAAGGCGCTGCACGGCCTCAACGACCTGCTGCTGCCCATCGTGAAGGGGTACGGCTCGGAGAAGTCGTACGAGCAGCTGGCCCAGTCGCTGCAGACCTTCGGCGGCTCCGGCTACCTCCAGGAGTACCCGGTCGAGCAGTACATCCGGGACGCCAAGATCGACACCCTTTACGAGGGCACCACCGCCATCCAGGGCCAGGACTTCTTCTTCCGGAAGATCGTCCGCGACCAGGGCGCGGCGCTGAACACCCTCTCCGAGGAGATCAAGAAGTTCCTGGCGGCCGGTACCGGCGGCGACGAGCTGCACGCCGCCCGTGAGCAGCTCGCCAAGGCGGCCGTGGACCTGGAGGCGATCGTCGGCGCGATGATCACCGACCTCACCTCGACCGGCGAGGACGTCAAGAACATCTACAAGGTGGGCCTCAACACCACCCGCCTGCTGCTCGCCTCCGGCGATGTCGTCGTGGCGTACCTGCTGCTCAGGTCCGCCGCCGTGGCGGGCGAGAAGCTGCCGACCGCCGCCGCCAAGGACAAGGCGTTCTACCAGGGCAAGATCGCGGCTGCGAAGTTCTTCGCGGCGAACATCCTGCCGGACGTGAGTGCGCAGCGCGCGCTCGCCGAGACCGTCGACAACTCCCTGATGGACCTCGACGAGGCCGCCTTCTGACGGCCTGCTGATCACCGTCCGGTCAGCATCCGATCGCCCGCTGATCCAAATCTGACCCAAATCCCGCGGCACCTCGCGGCAGCGGGCCAGGACGCCTTCCACGTCTTCCCGGAACAGGCGCCCTGGCCCGCTTTCGTATGCGATCACCCGCCATTTCCGCCCCGGCAGCCGGAGTTCACGCACCCGCGATTCCGGCATCCCGGTCACCCGGATCGGCCCGGCCCCAGAACGTCCAAGATCGTCCGCGGGCCGGCCGGGCATCCCTGTCCCCGCAGCGAAAGCGAGGCCACAGCCGCGGTCGTTAGGGTGGCTGCATGAGCACATCCGTCCGCTTCGACCGCGGCCACACCGACGACCTGATGACCTTCCTCACGGCCAGCCCCTCGCCGTACCACGCCGTGGCGAACGCCGCCGCGCGCCTGGAGAAGGCAGGCTTCCGCCAGGTCGCGGAGACCGACGCCTGGGACGCCTCCACGGGCGGGAAGTATGTGCTGCGCGGTGGCGCGATCGTCGCCTGGTACGTGCCGGAGAGCGCACAGCCGCACACCCCGTACCGGATCGTCGGCGCGCACACCGACTCCCCGAACCTGCGCGTGAAGCCCCTGCCGGACACCGGCAGCGACGGCTGGCGCCAGGTGGCCGTCGAGATCTACGGCGGCACCCTGCTCAACACCTGGCTGGACCGGGACCTGGGCCTCGCCGGGCGGCTGACCCTGCGCGACGGCAGCCACCGGCTGGTCAATGTGGACCGGGCGCTGCTGCGGGTGCCACAGCTCGCCATCCACCTCGACCGCTCGGTCCACACCGACGGCCTCAAGCTCGACAAGCAGCGCCACATGCAGCCGATCTGGGGCCTGGGCGACGTCCAGGAAGGCGACCTGATCCGCTTCGTCGCCGAGGAGGCCGGTGTCCAGGCCGAGGACGTGACCGGCTGGGACCTGATGGTCCACCCCACCGAGGCCCCCGGCTACCTGGGCCGCGACCGCGAGCTGCTCGCGGGTCCCCGGATGGACAACCTGCTCTCCGTGCACGCCGCCACGGCCGCGCTGGCCGCCGTGGCCGGTTCCGGTGACGCGCTGCCGTACATCCCGGTGATGGCCGCCTTCGACCACGAGGAGAACGGCTCCCAGTCCGACACCGGCGCCGACGGCCCGCTGCTCGGCAACGTACTGGAGCGTTCGGTCTTCGCCCGGGGCGGCGCCTACGAGGACAAGGCCCGCGCGTTCGCCGGGACGGTCTGTCTGTCCTCCGACACCGGCCACGCCGTGCACCCCAACTACAGCGAGCGCCACGACCCCACGCACCACCCGCGCGCCAACGGCGGACCGATCCTCAAGGTCAACGTCAACATGCGGTACGCGACGGACGGCAGCGGCCGGGCGGTGTTCGCCGAGGCCTGCGAGAAGGCCGGGGTGCCGATGCAGAGCTTCGTCTCGAACAACTCCATGCCGTGCGGCACCACCATCGGCCCGATCACCGCGGCCCGGCACGGCATCCGGACCGTCGACATCGGCGTCGCGATCCTCTCCATGCACAGCGCCCGCGAGCTGTGCGGAGCCGACGACCCGTACCTGCTCGCCAACGCGCTGGTCGCGTTCCTGGAGGGCTGACCCCCGGTTCGCTGAACTCCGGTTCGCTGAACTCCGGTTCGCTGAACTCCGGTTCGCTGAACTCCGGTTCGCTGACCCCCGGTTCGCTGACCCCCGGTTCGCTGAACACGATTCACTGCACACCGATGCGCTGAACTCCCGTGCGCCGAGCGGCTGTTCCGGTCACCGGCGGGTGCGCCCGCACGCCCGGAACAGCCGCGCCGCCCGCCCGGAACAGCCGCTCCGGGCGACCCGAGCAGCCGGACCGTACCGCCGGATCAGCAGGTTCGGACCAGGGGCGGGCGAATCCTGCCGGATCCCGCCCGGCCCGCGGGACGTATCCTCGGAAAACTGTCCGGGGGGCCGGTCCGGGGATCTGGGAGACGCCGTGGAGTTCCGCCTGCTCGGGGCAGTCGCAGTGGTGACGGAGACCGGCGACCTCCCGCTGGGACCCGCCAAGCGCGCCGGCGTCCTGGCGACCCTGCTGCTGCGGCCCAACGCGGCCGTGTCCGTGGAACAGCTGATCGCCGCGCTCTGGGAAGAGGCGCCGCCCACCCACGCCAGGACCGTACTGCAGGGCCACGTCTCCCGGCTGCGCGCGCTGCTCTCCGCGCACGGCGCCGAGGCGTACGGCGTCGAGCTCGCCACCCAGGGCTCCGCCTACGTGCTCCGGATGCCGGAGTCCCTCCTCGACGCCCACCGCTTCGAGGAGCTGGTGTCGCTCTCCCGGGCCCAGCGCCAGCCCACCGACGCCGTACTGATGCTGCGCGAGGCACTGTCGCTGTGGCAGGGGCCCGCGCTCACCGGGACCGTGGCCAGCGCACCCCTCGAAGCCGCCGCGCACGCCCTGGAGGAGCTGCGGCTCAGCTCGGTGGAGGCGCTCGCCGACGCGTACGGGCAGCTCGGCGAGCACGGACAGGCGGCGGCCGTGCTGCGCACCGAGGCCGTCGTCCACCCGCTGCGGGAATCCCTGGCCGCCGCCCTGATGCTGGCGCTCAGCCGTTCCGGCCAGCAGTCGGACGCGCTGGACTGGTACCACCGCACCCGCAGGCTCCTCGCCGACGAACTGGGCATCGACCCGGGCCCCACGCTCACCGGCGCCTACACCACCATCCTGCGCGCGAAGGAATCCGCACCGCCGCGCGGAGACGCCGCCCTCTCCGCCCGCCCGCGGGTGCCCGATCTGCTGCCCCGGGCGCCCCGCGGCTTCACCGGCCGCGGCGACGAACGCGGCGCGCTGGCCCGCGCGGCGGCCTCCGACGACAGCCCGGTCTGCCTGGTCACCGGACCCGCCGGGGTGGGCAAGACGGCCCTGACCGTGCACTGGGCGCACGAGCGGCGCGCCGACTTCCCCGACGGACGGCTCTTCGCCGACCTCCGCGGTTTCAGCGACACCCCGGCGCTCGAAACCCACGCCGTACTGCGGGAGTTCCTGCTCGCACTGGGCGTCCCCGCCCAGCGGATACCGGCGACGAGCGACTCGATGGGCGCGCTGTACCGGACGCTGACCGGCGCCCTGCGGCTCCTCGTCGTCCTGGACAACGCCCGCAACTCCGAACAGGTCCGCCCGCTGCTGCCCGGCGGGGACCACTGCGTCACCCTGGTCACCAGCCGCGACCGGCTCAGCGGCCTCATCGCCTCGGACGCCGCCCGGCCCGTACCGCTGGACCATCTGCCCGCCGCGGACTCGGCGGCGCTGCTCGCCGCCGTGCTCGGCGAGGAACGGGTCGCGGCCGAACCGGCCGCCGCCGCACAGCTGGCCGCCCTCTGCGACGGGCTCCCGCTCGCCCTGCGGGTCACCGCCGCCCGGCTGGCCGGACGCCCGCAGTGGACGCTGGACGCCATGGCCGGTGAACTGGCCGACGAACAGAACCGGCTGAGCCTCCTCGCCATCGACGACACCGGGGTCTCGGCCGCCCTGCGCCTCACCGTGCAGCAACTACAGGCCAAGGCCGGGCGGATGTTCCGCTGCCTCGGCCTGCACACCGGCCCCGACCTGGACCGCTACACCGCGGGCGCGCTCGCCGGAACCTCCCCCGAGCAGGCCGCAGCCGCCCTGGACCTGCTCGCCGCCGCCCACCTGGTCACCGAGGCGGCGCCCGGCCGCTACACGCTGCACGACCTCGTACGGCTCTACGCCCGCGCACTCGCCCCGGAGGCCGACCCCGAGGGGCTGCCCCGGCTCCTCGACCACTACCTGTACACCGCGCTCGCCGCCGGGGCCGCCGCCGAGCCGGGCAGCCAGCCGTGCTGCGCCCTGCCCACCGGCGCCCGACGGCCGCCCGCGATCCGGGAGTTCCAGCACCGGTCCGCCGCGCTCGCCTGGTACGAGGCCGAGCGGGCCGCGCTGGAGGGCGCCGTCGAGGCCGCCGCCGACGCCGGACTGCACGACCGCGCCTGGCGGCTGGCGCTGCTCCAGTGGCCGCTGATCCTCTGGCGGGTCAGGGACGGCTGGGTCCCGCTCCTCGAACGCGCCCTGGTGTCCGCCCGCCACGAGGCGGACCCCGACGCCCGGTCGCGTACCCACGCCCTGCTCGGCTGGGTGCTGCACATGGACGGCCGGGACGCGGAAGCCCTCGTCCACCTGGAACAGGCCCCCACCCTGGCCGCGCAGGCGGGCGACGTGATCAGCGAGGCCATCGCCCTGCTCAATCTGGCGGTCGTGCTCGACTCCACCGGCGACCACCAGCGCGCCGGTGAACTCCTCGACCAGGCACGGGCGTTGGCCGTCGACGCGCACCACCCGCCGACCGAGATGCTCGCCCTCCAGCACCTGGCCGACCACTGCCTGGCCACCGGCGCGTACGGCCTGGCCGCGGAGCACGCCGTCCGCGCCCTGGGCCTCGGGACCTCCCCCGAGGCGGCGGCGAGCCGCGTCCTGCTGCGCACCACGTACGGTGCGGCGCTCGCCGCACTGGACCGCACCGACGAGGCCAGGACGCAGCTCGAAGCGGCCTCGCGGGAGGCCTGCGCGGTGGGATTCCTGGACGGAGCGGCACTGGCCCAGGAACGGCTGACCGGGCTGTCAGCGGATCGTTAGCGGTACGCAAGCCGGGCGACAGCGGCCCCCCGGAAGCTGGAGTCACCAGGGGATACGCGGCGGGGCCGCGGGGCCTGGCAGCACACCGCGACCGACCAGTTCACCATCGGGGGAACCACATGCGTACGTACCGCAGGAACACCGCACTCGCCGCGACCGCCCTGCTCGCCCTCTCGCTCGGCCTGACGGCCTGCAGTGGCAGTGACAGCACCGCCAAGTCGGACACCACCAAGTCGGATTCCACCAAGTCGGGCGCCGACACCGCGAACACGGCGGGCACCAAGGACGCCAAGGACGCCGCGAACACCTCGGACGCCTCGGGCAAGTCCGGTGGGAGCGGTACGTCGTCGAAGACCGCGTCGGGCACCAACGCGTCCACCACCGGCAAGGCCGGAGCCACCGGCGGCTCGGGCGGCACCGGTTCCGACCGCACCGACTGCACCGCCGGGAAGCTCAGCTTCGGCTTCACCATCGACGCCGGTCACGACCTGTCCCAGGCCAAGGGCAAGGGCGCGGCCCTGGAGGTCACGAACACGTCCAAGACCTCCTGCCTCCTCAACGGCACCCCGCTCCTCTTCGCCACCACCAAGAGCGGCGCCGAGCTGCGGTCCACGGACAGCGCGAACGCCGGGCAGTCGTTCACCATCAAGCCGGGGCAGCACGCGGTGGTCGCGGTCAAGTACAGCGACACCAACTACACGGGTGCCGCGAGCGACCGCTACAAGTGCCACATCCAGAGCGGCATGGTCGACGTCGTCCTGCCCCGCACGGAGAACCGGACCGCGGTGCTCGTGAAGGACATCGAGGGCAAGTCCGCCACGCTGAACATCTGCGGCAAGGGCTTCACGGCCGGCCCCTTCAGCCCCGAGTACAACTGACCTGTCCCTGAGGGTAGTCGACCAGCCGCCCGCCGCCCGAGCCGCACGGCTGGTCCCCTCACAGACGCGGCTGACCAGCCGTCCATCCCCCGCAAGTCACGGCTGGTCAGCCGTCCATCCCCGCGAGCACCAGCGGCAGCCGGGCCGTCCCCTCCTCCGTGACACGGACGGGGACGCCCCAGTCCTGCTGGTGCACATGGCAGGCCGGGTACTCGTTGGCAGGGTCGTCGTCGCAGGACGCGGCCATCGCCGACACGTGCAGGATCCCCTCGGTGACGTCCGGGTTCAGCTCCAGGTCACGGAAGAGATCCGTACCTGCCCCGTCCCCGGCGGCCAGCAGCTCCGGCGGGGTCGAGGAGACCAGCAGCCGGGTGGACGGGCCGTACCGCAGGTCCAGCTTCTGGCCCGCGGGCGCCTGGAAGATCACGTCCACCCGGAGCTTCCCCGGCGCCACATCGGTGGCGGCCCGCTGCGTACGGTGCGCGACGCTCTCCACCTGTACAGCCTCCTCGGGCAGCCGCAGCCGGGTCAGCCGGTGCCGCGCCGACTCCACCACCACGATGTCGTCCCCGACGAGCACCGCGTCGCTCGGCTCCCGCACATCCGTGGCCAGCGTGGTCACTTCACCGGTGGCCGGGTCGTAACGGCGCAGCGCGTGGTTGTACGTGTCGCACACCGCCATCGAACCGTCGGGCAGCGCGGTCACCCCCAACGGGTGCTGGAGCAGCGCCTGTCCGGCGTCGCCGTCCCGGTGCCCGAAGTCGAAGAGCCCGGTGCCGACGGCGGTGTGCACGGCCCCTTCGAGGTCGATCCACCGCAGTGCGGAGTTCTCCGAGTCGGCGATCCACAGCCGGTCCGCGGTGGCCGCGAGCCCGGACGGCTGCGCGAACCAGGCCTCGGCGGCCGGTCCGTCGACGAGCCCCTCGTTGGTGGTCCCGGCGGCGACCTCGACGGTTCCGGTCCCCGGGTCGTACGTCCAGAGCTGGTGCACCCCCGCCATCGCGATCCACAGCCGCCCGCCGAACCAGGCGAGGTCCCAGGGCGACGACAGCGCGACCTCGGTGGCGGGCCCGCTGGTCGGCGCGCCCTGCCACCACTGCTTCCCGGTCCCGGCGATCAGCTCGATGTCGCCGCTCTCCGGGGCGTAGGTACGGACGGCGTGGTGCACGGTGTCGGCGACCGCGACCTTCCCGTCGGGCAGCAGCGCCAGCCCCTGCGGCTCGTTGAAGACACCACCCCCGCCGATCCGCCGTACGACGGTCTCGCCGTCCGGCGCCAGCTCGACCAGCTGATGCCGGGTGGTGTCCGAGACCAGCAGATTCCCGCCCGGCAGCGCGAGGACCTTCCCGGGGAACCGCAGATCGGTCGCGACCGGCTCGGGCGCGACGTACGGCCCGTCCCCGCGCCGCAGCGTCCCCTTGGCCCCGTGCTCGGCCTCCAGCTCGGTGACCAGCGTCTCGATCGCGTGCGCATGCCCCTCGCCGGCGTGCTGCGCGACGATGTACCCCTCGGGATCGATGACGACGAGCGTCGGCCAGGCCCGGACGGCGTACTGCTTCCAGGTGGCCAGCTCGGGGTCGTCGAGCACGGGGTGATGCACCCCGTACCGCTCGACGGCGTCGACGACGGCCTCGTGGTCGGCCTCGTGCACGAACTTCGGGGAGTGCACGCCGATGATCACGACGGTGTCGCTGTGCTTCTGCTCCAGCTCACGCAGCTCGTCGAGGACGTGCAGGCAGTTGATGCAGCAGAACGTCCAAAAATCGAGAATGACGATGCGCCCTCGCAGGTCAGCGAGGGTGTAGTCGACCCCACCGGTGTTGAGCCAGCCGCCCTTGCCGATCAGCTCGGGGGCGCGGACTCGGGCGCGGCGGGGGGTGGCGGGGGCTGGGGTCGCATCGTTCATGCTTCAAGGGTGCCATCCGGCCGTGACGGCCGGATCACGGCCGTACGACGCGGGTCACGTCTGCGGGCGGTACGGACCACTCCCGTCCTCCGCCCTCGGGCCACAGGAACGCGACAGCCCGCTTACGGCGCTTCCCGGGAGCCTCAGCGGGGTCTTCGTAGTCCCCGATCACGTCCCGCAGGATGCCGACACGCCCCGCTACGTCCTCCACACGCTGACCGATATCGGCCCGCGTGATCACTCGTGCCCCTCCGGATGCCTCCGCATGAAGACGTTGCAGTCGGACACCGTCGTCATGTCGCCCACTGCCCGCGCACGCGCACGCATCTCAGCCAGTTCACCGCAGCCGACGCACCCTGCCACCGGGGTCGGCTCACGATCCGTGCACATCGGCAGTTCCACCGGTGCGGTGCTGTACGTCGTCGGCTCTGTCATGCAGCGATCGTCGCTTCCTGCGCACGGACGGAGGAACCTCGTACGTTTCCCACTTCGGGACGTCCCGCAACTGCTGAACGTCCCAGGAAATGCCCACAGTCAGGAGGCACCGTCCATGTCGAACGAACGCCTGAGGGCTGCGATGGCCTCCGGCGGATGGACGCACGCGTCCTTGGCCTGCGCGACAGATGTCGATCCGAAATCCGTGGAACGCTGGGTCAATCTCGGTCGTACACCGCGTCGGACGACTGCACTCAAAGCCGCACACAGACTCGGCGAGGATGTCCACGCCCTCTGGCCGGCGCTACGACAGCCTCGTGCGGCGCGGGCCGTCAGCCAAGAACTTGTGGCCCTGTACGACCAGCGGGCAGACCTGCCCGTGTCCGTGTTCGTGGATCTCTTCGCAGCCGCGCGGGAACGCATCGACGTGCTCGTGTACGCAGCCGTGTTCCTGCATGAGGCGTACCCCCGCTTCAACGATCTTCTCCGGGAGCGAGCCGCGGAAGGCTGCGCCGTCAGGATCGCCGTGGGTGACGCCGACAGTGAGACCGTCCGGCAGCGCGGGCGGGAGGAGGAGTTCGGGCATGGCATCGAATCCCGCTGCCGCCTGGCGCTCATGCACTACGGGCCCTTGGCGAAGGTGCCGGGGATCGAACTGCGGACACATGGGACCGCGCTCTACAACAGTCTGTACCGGGCGGACGACCAGGCGTTGGTCAATGCTCACGCCTGGGGCGTGAACGCGTACCGGGCGCCTGTATGGCACCTTCGACGCAGCGCTGACGGGGGCATGCTCGACACGTACGCGCACAGCTTCGACGCCGTGTGGGAGACCGCCCGGCCCGTGGAAGGGTGAGCCGATGGCACGGACCGAGTACTACGACGACCCGAACGCGCCGGAGCCCAACAGCCTGGTGGTGGCGGCCTCCGCCGTGGTGACCGACGGCCAGGGACACATCCTGCTCCAGCGGCGCCGTGACAACGACTTGTGGGCGCTGCCCGGCGGTGGGATGGACATGGGGGATTCGCTGCCCGGAACGGCCGTCCGGGAAGTGAAGGAAGAAACCGGACTCGATGTCGAGATCACGGGGCTTGTCGGCACGTACACCGATCCTCGGCACGTCATCGCGTACAGCGACGGGGAGGTTCGGCGGCAGTTCAACGTGTGCTTCACGGCGCGCGTCGTCGGTGGCACTCTTGCCATCTCGGACGAGAGCACCCAACTCCGCTTCGTGGCACCGGCCGAACTCGACGCGCTACCCATGCACCACACCCAGCGGCTTCGGCTCCGGCACTTCCTGGCACACCGGCCCACGCCGTACCTCGGGTAGCCCGGAGGGAAGAGATCGCCCAAACCGAGTGAGCGGCCTTGCTCCGGATCACAGGGGGCGTACCAGCAACCTCACCCCACACTTCTTCTGGGCCCCTTTGCCAGAATCACGGGATGAGTGAATCCGCAGGGCCAGGGCGGCAGATCGAACGAGACAACCTCGCAGAGCTGATTGCCGCGAACGAGGAGATCCACGGCGCTCTGACATCGGGGGAGATCGAGGCCGCCGAGAGGGAGATGTACGGCACTGCGCAGTCGGGCAGGGCGGACGCCGAGTGAACGGCCTCTGAATTGCGGGCAGTCAGTCCCGGCCCTGACGTTCGTCCCGCAATCCCCGTATGAGGGAGGCTAGCCCGGCAGGAGTGGCCGTGAGTATGTCAGCGGGGGCGTCGCTCTCCCGGAGGCGGACCGTGCCGTTCACGGCGGCGAGTTCGACGCACTCCCCTCCGTCCCCCGCCCCGGAGAACGAAGACTTCTGCCACACACAGGGTTGTGTCATCTGCGGAACTCTCAAATCTGACGCATCAGTTGATGGATGAGGGCTCTGGACTCTACGACTCCCAGCGCCGCGTCTTCCAGCCTGGCGAGAAAGCCTCGGTAGCGCTGCAACTGCGCCTCGGCGTCCAGGAACGCCGACCCGTGCGCGGTCTCCACGAGGACGGTGTCGAGCTGCGGGACCGGCCCGCCCGCGAACAGCATCGGGTACCCGATACCGGCGAACCCGTCCAGGTCGAACGGCACGATACGAACGTCGATCCGCGCACGTTCCGACTGCTCTCCTCACCGAGCACCGCCTGCCCGGCCTCGCCGATCTCGCCGAGCTGCTGGCCTCCGAGCTGATCGGGAACGCCGTCGCCCACACCGAGGGACCGGCCGCACTGCGCCTGTTGTGCGCGAAGGGCACTCTCCGTATCGGCGCCTGGGACACCGACCCCAGGCCGCCGGACCCGTACACTCCGGGCACCGACGACGAGCACGGGCGGGTGCTCGGACTGGTACGGGCCTGCGCCGACCGCTGGGGCTGGTTCCCGCTCACCGGTGCCGCCTTCGGGTCCGCCGGGAAGTACGTCTGGTGCGAGTTATCCACAGGCTGCTGCTCTCCAACAGGCCTGGCGGTAACGTCATCTGCATGAAATTCCTCGTGCGCGACCGCATCTTCGACATCGGTGAGGACTACTGGATCGAGGACGAGCACGGCCAGAAGGCCTACCTCGTCGACGGCAAGGTTCTCCGTATCCGGGACACCCTGGAGCTGAAGGACCTCGACCACCGGGTGCTGATCACGCTCAAGGAGAAGCTGATCGCCATCAGCGACACCATGACCCTGAAGCGGGACGGCGAGGAGATCGCCACCGTCAGGAAGAAAAAGCTCACGGTGCTGCACGACCACTACCGCGTCAAACTGGTCGACGGCACGGAGCTGGAGGTCAGCGGGAACATCCTGGACCGTGAGTTCGCGGTCGAGTACGAGAACGAGCTGCTGGCCGACATCTCGAAGAAGTGGTTCAGCGTGCGCGACGCGTACGCGGTCAATGTGGTCCGTGAGGACTCCGACCCGGCGCTGATGATCGCCATCGCGGTCTCCGTGATCCACATGCACGAGAAAGAGCACGAAAAGCACGAGAAGGAGCACGAGGGGCACTGACGCCGGGGGGGGAGCACTGACGCCGGTGCACCGGGTCGGGCAACGGCCCCTTCGGGGGCCGTGACCTCGCCGTCTCAGTAATCTCGCGGCTGTCCGGGGGACTTGGTGGCCATCATGTACGCCTGCGGACCCTTCTCGTCCCGGTTCGCCTCGCGCAGCAGCCGGGACTCCACCGTGAATCCCGCCCCGGCGAGCATGTCGGCGACCCGGTCCGGCGGCAGCCAGTGGACGTCGAGCGACAGGGGGTGGCCGTAGGCGTGGTCCAGGTGACGGAGTTCGTCGCCCGCCTTGAAGGCGAGCAGCAGTCGGCCGCCCGGCGCCAGCACCCGGTGGAATTCGGCGAACACCCCCGGCAGCAGCTCGGGCGGCGTGTGGATGACGGAGTACCAGGCGACCACGCCGCGCAGTGCGGCGTCCTCGATGTCGAGGGCCGTGCGGGTTCGGTCATGGCGGGCCACCGTAGTGCCCGGACCGGGCCACCGTTGCGCCCGGTCCGCACCGCCGTCGCGTCAGCTCAAGGGCTCGTCAGCTCCGGTGCTGCGGTGACTGTGCCGATGACAGTGGTGACTGTGCCGGTGACAGTGACGGCGGGGCCAGGCCCAGCCTCCGGTCCTTCAGGGCCGGGAACTGCTCGCGGGTCCTGGCGACGAGTGACGGATCCAGCTCCACCGTCAGGACCTGCTCGTCGGCACCCGCCTCGGCCAGCACCTCGCCCCACGGGTCGACGACGATGCTGTGGCCCGCCTGCTGGACGCCCGCATGCGTACCGGCGGTGCCGCAGGCCAGGACGTACGACTGGTTCTCCACCGCGCGGGCCTGCGCGAGCAGCGTCCAGTGGGCGCGGCGGCGTTCGGGCCAGCCCGCCGGGATCACCAGGAGCTGGGCGCCCGCGTCGGTGAGCGCACGGAAGAGTTCGGGGAAGCGGAGGTCGTAACAGGTCGCCAGGCCGACCGTGGCCGCCGGGAGGTCCACCGTCACCGGCTGCTCGCCCGCCGCCATCAGGACCGCCTCGCCCTTGTCGAAGCCGAAGCGGTGGATCTTGCGGTAGACGGCGGCCCGCTCGCCCTCGGGGGAGAAGACCAGGGAGGTGTTGTAGAGCGATCCGTCCGGAGCGCGCTCCACGATCGAGCCCGCGTGCAGCCAGACCGCCGCGTCGGAAGCCGCCTTCGCCATCGCCTCGTGCGTGGGGCCGTCGAGCGGTTCGGCCTCGGCCGCGAACGACTCGAACGCGAAGGCGCCCACCGGCCAGAGCTCGGGCAGGACGACGAAATCCGCACCCGACTGTTCCCGTACGAGATCCGCCACCCGCAAGCGGCGCGAATCGGGCGATTCGGCTGGATTCACAGCGATCTGGAGGAGAGAGGCGCGCACACTACCACCGTCCTGGCATTCGAGCCGTCAACGCGGGCCTACGATCGTCACACGAAAGCACTGCCGGGGTGCCACTGGGCAGCGTACTGTGCCTTTCCGGGGGATGCCCCCAGGACCCCCAGCAGCGCCTCAGACACCACCACGCCGCCGTACCGCAGAACACCGCTCCGAGGGGTCCCGTGACTGTCCATCCAAGCCTTCAGACCTATGCCGACGCCTGGACCGAGTCCGTAGAGGCCATAGTCGGGTTGGTGACGCCACTCGTCGAGGGCGAGTGGAACCGCGGTACCCCCTGCCCCAACTGGTCCGTCCGGGACATCATTTCCCACATCATCGGCATGGAGAGCGAAATGCTCGGGGATCCGCGGCCGATCCATACGCTGCCGCGCGACCTGTTCCATGTGAAGACCGACCTCCAGCGGTACATGGAGATGCAGGTCGACGTACGGCGCCACCACACCTCGCCGGAGATGACGGCGGACCTGGAGTACACGATCATCCGGCGCTCGCGGCAGCTGCGGAACGAGACCCGGAAGCCGGACACCATGGTCCGCGCGCCGCTCGGTGCGGAGCAGACCCTGGAACTGGCCATGCGGATGCGCGCGTTCGACGTCTGGGTGCACGAGCAGGATCTGCGCACCACACTGGGCAAGCCGGGCAATCTGGACTCGGCGGGCGCCTACGTCGCCCGTGACGTCCTGGTACAGGGGCTGCCGAAGGTGGTCGCCAAGGAGGCGGGCGCGCCGCACGGTTCCGCGGTCGTCTTCGACATCACCGGGGACGTCGAGTTCATGCGTACGGTCCGGGTGGACGCCGAGGGCAAGGGCACGGTCGACGGTTCGCCCTCGCTGGGTCCCGCGGTGACGATCGCCATGGACTGGGACATCTACTTCCGGCTGGCCTGCGGGCGGGTCCGGCCGACGGCGGTCGCCGACCAGATCAAGGCCGAGGGCGACCAGGAGTTGGCGGCGGCGATCCTCCAGGCGTTCGCGGTGACGCCGTAAGCCACTGCCGGGCGCGTGGCGAGCGGGCCTACGCCGGGACGTGCACCGCCTCCACCCGGCTGGTCACCAGCCGCTCGCTCTCCCGTCGCGTGGTGCGCCGGTGCAACCGGAGGATCTGGGTGACGCCCAGCGCCTCCAGGACGAAGACGGAACAGAAGGCGATCCGGTAGTTGTCGTCGGTCGCGTCCAGCAGGATGCCGACCACGAGCAGCGTCGTCATCGAGGCGACGAAACCACCCATGTTGACGATGCCGGACGCGGTGCCCTGGCGCTCCGGCGGGTTGGCGGGGCGCGCGAAGTCGAAGCCGATCATCGAGGCGGGGCCGCAGGCACCGAGCACGGTGCACAGGGTCAGCAGCAGCCACATCGGCGCGCGGTCGCCGGGGTAGGCGAGGGTGGCCGCCCAGAACAGCGCGGTGGCGCCCACCGTGGACAGGGCGATCGGGGCGCGCGCGCCCTGGTGCCGGGCGATGATCTGCCCGTACACCAGGCCCACGGCCATGTTCGAGAGCACGATCAGGGTGAGCAGTTCACCCGCGGTGGACCGGGACAGATGCTCAGCCTCGACGAGGAACGGCATCCCCCACAGCAGCAGGAAGAACATCGCGGGGAACTGGGTGGTGAAGTGCACCCACATCCCCAGCCGGGTGCCGGGCTCACGCCAGGAGGCGGCGATCTGCCGGCGCACGAAGGCGGCTCCGGCGTGCTGGGCGGGCGGCGGTTCGAAGCCCTCGGGGTGGTCCTTCAGGAAGAGCAGCATCACGACCAGGACGAGCACCCCGGCGAGCGAGCTGCCCGCGAAGGTGGCGGTCCAGCCGAGGCCGTGCAGCGTCCGGGAGATGACGACGGTCGAGACCAGGTTGCCCGCCATGCCGACCAGACCGGCGAGCTGGGCCACCATCGGGCCGCGCCGCGCGGGGAACCAGCGGCTGCCGAGCCGCAGCACGCTGATGAAGGTCATGGCGTCACCGCAGCCGAGCAGGGCGCGGGAGGCGAGGGCCGTTCCGTACGTGGGCGAGAGGGCGAAGCCGAGCTGACCCAGCGTGAACAGCACCACCCCGATGGTCAGCACCTTCTTGGTGCCGAGCCGGTCGACGAGCAGGCCGACGGGTATCTGCATCCCCGCGTAGACGAGCAGCTGGAGTATGGAGAAGGTGGACAGGGCCGAGGCGTTGACGTGGAAACGGTCGGCGGCGTCCAGGCCCGCCACACCCAGGCTGGTACGGAAGACGATCGCCACGAAGTAGACGGCGACGCCGATCGACCACACGGCGACGGCGCGCCGGCCACCGGGGGGATCGCCGGGTATGCCGGGCGGATCACCGGGTGTGACGGCGCTCATCGGTCCTCCCCGCGGGCCAGGTTCCGGATCCGGGTCACGTGCCGGCGGACCACGGCGACGGCGCCGTCGGCGTCCCCGCCGCGCAGGGCTTCGAGGATCTCGCCGTGCTCGGCGAGCGTGGTGGCGGTCCGGTCGGGATGCGCGTGGAGAACGGCGACGCCCATGCGCAGCTGCCGGTCGCGCAGCTGGTCGTAGAGCCGGGACAGGATCTCGTTCCCGGCGCTGCGGACGATCTCCGCATGGAAACAGCGGTCGGTGCGCGCGGCCGCGGCCAGATCGCCGGACTCCACCTGTGCGGTCTGCTCGGCCAGCAGCTCGGCCAGCCGCTCGATGAGCCGGGGCGCGGCGGGTACGGCCTTGCGGGCGGCGAATTCCTCGACCAGCAGCCGGGTCTCGACGACGTCGTGGATCTCCTGCGCGGAAACGGCGAGGACCAGGGCGCCCTTCTTCGGGTACAGCTTGATGAGCCCCTCGACCTCCAGCTTGAGCAGCGCCTCACGCACGGGCGTACGGGACACCCCCACGGCCTCGGCGAGCTCACCCTCGGTGAGGAGAGTGCCGCCCTCGTAGTGACGGTCGAGTACGGCCTGCTTGACGTGCGCGTAGACGCGCTCGGCGGCGGGGGGCTGTTTCAGTGGAGCGATGGGCATGCGCACAGCATAGATACAACAGGTATGCGTCGGGGAGAGCCGTCCGGATGATGGGACGGGCGGTCGCGTCGCGGACGCAACCGGGGGCCAATCAGCTCTTCATACGGCTAATGGCGATCCTCCGCAGCAGAATCCGCCCCTTTCACTCACAATCATGAACATTGCGGCGTCCGGGTAGAGAGTGGCGACGAGATCTGCAACTCATCAATCTCCAAGGGGTGATCCTCCTGGTCAACGCCTGCAGGCGGCCGGAGTGCAGGCCGTTCAAGAAGTGGGTCGCCGAAGTGATCAGGACAGTCCAGCGGGAGGGGTCCTACTCCTTGCCCACAGTTGAGGCCGAGCCGCTACCTACGTCCGGTCCTGTCACCTACGCCATACCGGAACAGGTCGCAGAAGCGATCGTCCGCCTGGAGGAACGCAACATGCGGCTGGACGAAGAATTCGCAGCCGTACAGCGTGAACGCCTCGCGATGGAGCGAGAACATCTCGCCCTGCAACGCGAAACCCTTTCCGTGCAGAGGGAGATGCTCTTCGCCCAGCGGGAGTTGGGCGTCGCACAGCAGGCCACCGCTCAGTCCACCAGGCGGATCGCGGACCGGCTGGGCGAACGGCGTCCAGCGCAACCGGGACCGACACCGGCACCGGCACCGGGCCCTCGCCCCGAACGCCCCACGGCGGAAGCCGTACTGGCGAGCTGGAAGACGCGTATCTCGGTGACCGAGGACGTCTGGGCCGTGGCCGTCACCATCGCCCCGGCCCTGGCCGACGACGGCGAGCTGCGGATGCCCCTGGAATCCATCGCGGCCAAGACCGGCCTGTCGGTCCACCGCGTCAACGAGTGCCTGCGGTTCATGCGCAAACACGCCTGCATCCACCCGGCCGGGGCATCGCCGGAAGGGGCTCCGGTGTACGTACTGAACCCGACGGCCGTCAGCCTCGGCCTCGATCTCGGTTGAAGGTGGCGGCGTCACACACCGGACTTGCCGGAATTCAGGACATCGGCACGTACTCCACGGCGCTGTTCTCGTCCGGCTTGTTGTCCGGACCCGGTTTGCCGAGGAATCCCCAGGCGGTCTGGTGAACGTTCCTCCGGTCCACCTGAACGCGGTTGATCCACTGGCTCAGCTCGATCGGACCCGAGCGGGAGAAGATCGGATCGATGACCATGACCCCGTCCGTGGTCGTCACCGAGGCCGCGACGTGGTGGTTCCACTGGTGACTCGCGTTCAGCCGGGCGCCTGAAGACGTGGCCCACTGCTTCGAGAGTTGGTGGGCGGCGATCGCCGGGGAACGCTGGGCGATGGCCAGGCAGATCGCGTGGGCCCGGTCCTCACAACCGTCCTGTCCCACCTGACCGCCGCTGCCGAAGGCGGGAGCAAGCTGCGGCCACATGTCCTGGAGGGTCTTTGCGCTCGGAGGGCCTGCGGATGGAAGCTCCTCGGCAAGGAAGGTGAGCTGATCGTCGAGCTTCGCCAGATACTTGGACTTCGCCGGGCTGTCCGGTTTCCTGCTGACGAGCCTGATGGCCTCGTGCACGGTCTCCACCGACCGCATGGGAGCCAGGTTCCGCAGCAGGGAAAGAATGGCCAGCTTGTCCACAACGGTCTGCTTGATGTGCTCGGGAGCACCCTTTTCGTCCATCTGCTCCAGCAGTCCGGTCAACCGGTCCTGCTCGTTGCCGAGCTGGTGCACGTTCCGCGCCGAGAACGGATCCTCCACTTCCTCCTCGGAGGAAGTCTCCACATCCGAGGAGGACGACGCGGCTTCCCGCACCTGCTTCGACGGCTCCTGGCCCTCCGGTGATCCGGACCTCTTGCGCTTGTCGCCCGGCGCCTGCATGCGCTGGATCACCGCGTTGACCGCCGCATTGCCCGCACTGCCCCCGAACGCCGGCACGTCCGAGGGGTGGGTGGGCCGGGGGGAACCCGGCCGCGCGGTCGGGTGTCCCGCCCGGTCCGGAGCGGGCTTCAGCACGCGGGCTGTCCCCCGCGCATATGTCTCGTCACGAGCCGACCGGCGCATCAACCGCTCCCCTTCTCCGCCGTACGACGGGCTGACCTTCCATCATCACGGACTCCGGCGGGGCCTGTCACCGTCCACCAGGGCAGACCTCCGGGGCAATCCGTCCGCCACATCTGTGGAGAGTGGGCAGGATTCCGACCACTGTGTCCGGTCGTCGGCGGTCAGGAAGTTGCGCAGCTCGCTATGTGGACACGAAACGCGTCCCACGCGGCGGGCGTCATCCGGACAGCGGGACCCGTCACGTCCATCGTCCGCCACGCGACGACGGGCCTCGCCGGCCTGGGCCGATGAGGTTCCGAGCGCCCTGGTCGAGTGCGCGGGGCCGTGCACACAGCGCGGCCCCCGGACGCGTCTCACGTCCGGGGGCCGGTCAGCTGCTCGGGCCACTGCGCCCGGCTACGCCCAGGTGATCAGCCGCTTCGGCTGTTCCAGGACTGCTGCGATGTCGGCGAGGAACTTCGAGCCGAGTTCGCCGTCGATGAGGCGGTGGTCGAAGGAGAGCGCCAGGGTGGTGACCTGGCGGGGCTTGACCTTGCCCTTGTGGACCCAGGGCTGGAGCTTGATCGCGCCGACCGCGAGGATCGCGGACTCGCCCGGGTTGAGGATCGGCGTGCCGGTGTCGACGCCGAAGACGCCCACGTTGGTGATGGTCACCGTGCCGCCCTGCATCGCCGCAGGCGACGTCTTGCCCTCGCGGGCCGTGGCGACCAGCTCGCCCAGCGAACGGGCCAGCTCCGGCAGGGTCTTGGCGTGCGCGTCCTTGATGTTCGGCACGAGGAGACCCCGCGGGGTGGCCGCGGCGATGCCCAGGTTCACGTAGTGCTTCTGGACGATCTCCTGGTTCGCCTCGTCCCAGGCCGAGTTCACCGCAGGGTTACGCCGGACCGCGACCAGCACCGCCTTCGCGATCAGCAGCAGCGGGTTCACCCGCAGCCCCTCGAACTCCCGGTCCAGCTTCAGCTCCGCGACCAGCTTCATCGTGCGTGTCACATCGAGCGTCACGAACTCCGTCACATGCGGCGCCGTGAACGCACTGTCCACCATCGCCTGCGCGGTGACCTTCCGAACGCCCTTGACCGGGATACGGGTCTCCCGGGCGTCCGGAGAAACGGGGGCCACCACGGCCACCCGCTCCTGCTCCTGCACCTGTCCCTCCACCACCACCGGCTCCGGCTGCTGCGCGACCGGCGCCGCTGCCGCGTGGATGTCCTCGCGGGTGATGATCCCGTCCGGACCCGACGGCGTGACCGTCGTCAGATCGATGCCCAGGTCCTTGGCCAGCTTGCGGACCGGCGGCTTCGCCAGCGGACGGCCCGAAGTGTGACCGTTCACGGGCACCTCCGGGGCTACGGGCACCGGCGAGGGCGCAGTAGCGGGCGGCGCGTAGTACGTCCCCTCCGGCGCGGCCTCCGGCTCCGGCGCCGCGCCCTTGCGCGGGCGGCGCTTCGTGGAGGACTCGGCGACGCCGTACCCGACCAGGACCGGCTGCCGCGCGGCGGGCTTCGCCGCCTCGCCGGCCGCCTCCGGCTGGTCCGCGACAGCAGCCGCGGGCTCAGCGACGGGCTCGGGTTCCGAACCGGGCGCCCCGCCCACCGTGATGATCACCTGGCCGACATCGACCGTGGTGCCCTCTGCGAACCGCAGCTCACGCACCACCCCGTCGAACGGGATGGGCAGCTCGACCGCCGCCTTCGCCGTCTCGACCTCGCACACGACCTGGCCGTCCGTCACCGTGTCACCCGGCGCGACGTACCACTTGAGGATCTCCGCCTCGGTGAGCCCCTCGCCCACGTCGGGCATCTTGAACTCTCGGACCGGGATCGCAATATCAGTCATGGTCACGGCGCTCCTCAGTACGCAAGCGAGCGGTCGACGGCGTCGAGCACCCGGTCCAGGCCCGGCAGGTACTCGTCCTCCAGGCGCGCCGGCGGGTACGGGACGTGGAATCCGCCGACCCGCAGCACCGGTGCCTCCAGGTGGTAGAAGCACCGCTCGGTGATCCGGGCGGCGATCTCCGCGCCCGTACCGAGGAACACCGGCGCCTCGTGCACCACGACCAGCCTCCGCGTCTTCTCCACCGAGGTCTGCACGGTGTCGAAGTCGATCGGGGACATCGACCGCAGATCGACGACTTCGAGGGACTTGCCCTCCTCGGCCGCCGCTGCCGCCGCCTCCAGGCAGACCTTGACCATCGGGCCGTACGCGGCGAGCGTCAGGTCCGATCCCTCACGGGCGACGCGGGCCTTGTGCAGCTGGTGCGGGATCGCGTCGACATCGACCTCGCCCTTGTCCCAGTATCGTCGCTTCGGCTCGAAGAAGATGATGGGGTCGTCGCTCTGGATGGCCTGCTGCATCATCCAGTACGCGTCCGAAGGATTGGACGGCGAGACGACCTTGAGGCCCGCCACGTGCGCGAAGAGCGCCTCGGGCGACTCGGAGTGGTGCTCGACCGCGCCGATGCCACCGCCGTACGGGATACGGACGACGACCGGGAGCTTGATCTTGCCGAGCGCACGGGCGTGCATCTTCGCCAGCTGCGTGACGATCTGGTCGTACGCCGGGAAGACGAAACCGTCGAACTGGATCTCCACGACCGGGCGGTAGCCGCGCAGGGCCAGACCGATCGCCGTACCGACGATGCCGGACTCGGCGAGCGGGGTGTCGATGACCCGGCCCTCGCCGAAGTCCTTGTGCAGCCCGTCGGTGATCCGGAAGACGCCGCCGAGTTTGCCGACGTCCTCACCCATGATGAGGACCTTGGGGTCGGTGTCGAGCGCCTTGCGCAGCGACTCGTTGAGCGCCTTCGCGATGCTCATGCTTTTCGCGGCCATGATCAGTTGTCCTCCTCGGCCGAGTCGGCGAAGGACGCCTGGTAGGCGGCGAACTGCGCGCGTTCCTCGTCGACCAGCGCGTGGCCGTCCGCATGGGTGTGCTCGAACATGGCCATCGTGTCCGGGTCCGGCATCGACCGGACGGCCTCACGGACCCGCTTGCCGAGCGCTTCGCTCTCGCTCTCCAGCTCGGTGAAGAACGCCTCGTCGGCGAACTTCTGCTTCTCCAGGTACGTCTTCAGCCGCTGGATCGGGTCCTTGGCCTCCCACGCCGACCGCTCGTCGTCCGAGCGGTACTTCGTCGGGTCGTCGGACGTGGTGTGCGCACCCATCCGGTACGTGAACGCCTCCACCAGCGTGGGGCCCTCACCCCGGCGGGCCCGCTCCAGCGCCGACCTGGTGACGGCCAGGCAGGCCAGGACGTCGTTACCGTCGACCCGAACGCCGGGGAAGCCGAAGCCCTGGGCCCGCTTGTAGAGCGGCACCCGCATCTGCTTCTCGGTGGGCTCGGAGATCGCCCACTGGTTGTTCTGGCAGAAGAAGACCACCGGGGCGTTGTAGACCGCCGAGAAGGTGAACGCCTCCGCCACGTCGCCCTGGCTGGACGCGCCGTCACCGAAGTACGCGACGACCGCGGAGTCCGCGCCGTCCTTGGCGATGCCCATCGCGTAGCCGGTCGCGTGCAGCGTCTGCGAACCGATGACGATGGTGTACAGGTGGAAGTTGTTGCTGTTGGGGTCCCAGCCGCCGTGATTCACACCGCGGAACATGCCCAGCAGATTGGTGGGGTCGACCCCACGGCACCAGGCGACGCCGTGCTCCCGGTAGGTCGGGAAGACGTAGTCGTCGTCCCGCAGGGCCCGGCCCGAACCGATCTGGGCGGCTTCCTGGCCGAGCAGCGAGGCCCACAGGCCCAGCTCCCCCTGGCGCTGCAGGGAGGTGGCCTCGGCGTCGAAGCGGCGCGTCAGGACCATGTCCCGGTAGAGACCGCGCAGCTCCTCTGGCGTGAGATCCACTTCGTACTCGGGGTGCTCGATGCGCTCGCCCTCGGGCGTCAGCAGCTGTACGAGCTGGGGCTCGGACGCCTGCGGCGTCTTCGCGGCGCCGGCTCGCTTGCTGCTGCGTCGCGGCTTGCGCGGCGCGGCAGTGCTCTCCACGGTCACGTGCGTGCTCCTCCGTCGGTCCGGCCCCCGGGGTTGCCGGTAAGGCCAGTGCGGCTCGCCTGGATCCGTACCCCCGCACGGGGTGGGTGCGAAAAGGCCGGAACAGGCGTGACAGGTGCCCCGGCGAGCACCCTGTCAAAGGCACGTTACCCAGTGCGTCGCGGAACTGCGAAACCCCATTTGACCTGCGATTTTGCTTGGATTTCCAAGTAAATCGAAAAATGGGCGAACAATCACTGGTCACAGCCTTGCAGGCCGCCGGAACAGGGGCACGTTATAACGCGCACCCCGGGCACGGGAAGAGTTCGTGTGGGAAACTGGTTTCCGTGCGCGAAGACGGAAAAATCAGTGTATTTCTCCTTGATGACCATGAAGTGGTCCGTCGTGGGGTTCATGAGCTTCTGGCGCTCGAAGAGGACATCGAGATCGTCGGCGAGGCGGGCACCGCGGCGGACGCCCTCGCCCGGATCCCCGCCACCAGACCCGATGTCGCGGTGCTCGACGTACGGCTGCCGGACGGCAGCGGGGTCGAGGTCTGCCGCGAGATCCGCTCGGCCGACGAGAACATCAAATGTCTGATGCTGACCTCTTTCTCCGACGACGAGGCGCTTTTCGACGCGATCATGGCGGGCGCGTCCGGCTACGTACTGAAGGCGATCCGCGGCAGTGAGCTGCTCTCGGCCGTACGGGATGTCGCGGCCGGGAAGTCGCTGCTCGATCCGGTGGCCACCGCCCGGGTGCTGGAGCGGCTCCGCGACGGTGGCAGCAGCAAACGGGACTCCCGGCTGGCGAGCCTCACCGACCAGGAACGCAAGATTCTCGATCTGATCGGCGAGGGACTGACGAACCGGGTCATCGGCGAGCGGCTGCATCTCGCAGAGAAAACGATCAAGAATTACGTCTCCAGTCTGCTCTCCAAGCTGGGCATGGAACGGCGCTCCCAGGCCGCCGCGTTCGTGGCCCGCATCCAGGCCGAACGGAACTGAGACGGCGCCGGTCTCCCGTACGGGACCGAGCTGATCTCCCTCAGCGGCCCGGACGGCTCCTCGCCGAACCGGCGTCGGTCCGCCCCGGAACCGAGTCGGTTCCGCGCAACTTATTCGGGACCTATGTCCCGAATCCTGAGGCAGCTGTCCCCTTACGGGCATCGCGCCCGGGGCGGACAGTGGAAGCCATGCCCATCGAGGAACTCCGCGCCATCGCCCTGCTCAGCCGTGTGTCGTACGGCCGGGTCTCCGCCAGCATGCGCGCGCTGCCCTTCCTGGCCGTCGCCCAGCACATCGTGTCGGACGGCTGCGTCGTCCTGCGGATGCACGCGGGCCACGGGCACCACGATGCCTGCGCGGGAAGCGTCGTCGCCTACGCGGCCGACAACCTGGGCTCCGGGGACGCACACCTCTGGTCGGTCCAGTTCACCGGCACCGCCGAACTGACCAAGCCCGCACCGGAGGAGTTCGCCCGCTTCGAACCGGCCCCCGCGGAGGTGAACGGGGAACCGTACGAGGCGGTCTATCTGCGCATCAGGCCCCAGTTCGCGACGCTGGACCGGATGGAGTACCCGGCTTCGGACTCCCTCACACCCCTCTCCGTGATCTGACGCACGCTCTGCGTGATCTAACATCTGGCGAGTGCCGCGCTCATATGCAACACCGCCCGTGAAGGATCTACTGCGCCGCTACGGATCCGCGGGCTCCCCACTCTCCTGCGAACCCGTCGCCCAGGGCCTGCTGAACCGCGGCTACCGCCTTGCCACCACCCACGGCGACTTCTTCCTCAAGCACCATCTCGACGGCGACCCGGCCGCGATCAGCCGCCAGCACCGCGCCACCCAGCGCCTGCAGGCCCTCGGGGTCCCCGTCGCCCCGCCCCTGGCCGACACGGACGGCGACACCGTCACCGTGCTCGGCGGCCGGTGCTACGCGCTCCACCCCTGGATCGACGGACGGCACCGGGACGGCGCCCAGCTCTCCACGGCGGGTTCACAGCGGCTCGGCGCGCTGCTGGGGCTGGTGCACACCGGCCTGGAACAGGTGATGGAGGCCGAGACGGCCCCGCCCGAGCACGAGAGTGCCGACCCCTCGGACACCTTCGACGTCATCGACGCGCTGCTGGGCCTGGCAGGCGGGCGCTCCGCCCGGGACACCTTCGACGAGCTGGCGGAGCACCGCCTCCGGGAGCGCCGGAGGCTCCTGGAACGGCACGCGCACCGCAGGCCGCCGCCGGGCACCGCGCGCGGCTGGGTGCACGGGGACTTCCATCCGCTGAATCTGCTCTACCGGGGCGCCGAGCCCGCCGCGATCATCGACTGGGACCGACTGGGCGTGAAACCGCGCGCCGAGGAAGTGGTGCGGGCCGCGGTGATCTTCTTCGTGCAGCCCACCGGCGAACTGGAACTGGCCAAGGTGCGGGCGTACGCCCGCGCGTACCGGCGGGCAGCCGCCGTCTGCGCCACGGAACTGGCCGCGGCCGTACACCGGGTGTGGTGGGAGCGGCTGAACGACTTCTGGATACTGCGCTGGCGCTACCAGCTCCACGACCGCAGGGCCGACCCGCTGTTCCCCGCGGCGTCGGCCCTGGTGGTGTGGTGGACCCGCGAGTACGAGGCGGTGTGCGAGGCCTTCGCGAGCTGACCGAGCAGGTCGGACAGGTCGGGCAGGTCGGCTCGCGAAGGGCGGCTCGGGCGGATCCCCGGTTCGGGCAGGTCAGTTGCCGGGAGCGGCCGTACCGCCGCCGGCCGGGTCGCCGCCCGCGCCGGTGGTGGTCGTACCCGTGCCCGAGGTGGTGCCGTCGGTGGTCGACCCGTCGGTGGTGGACCCGGTGCTCGTCGCACCACCGTCCTGGTTTCCACCGCTCTGGGACCCCGAGGACGTGGAACCCTCGCTCCCCGAACCGCCGTTCTGGTTCCCGCCGTTCTGCTTCCCGCCCGTGGACGAGCTCCCGCTGCTGGACGAACCACCGGACGTCGAGGGCGGCGGCGAGGAGGGCTCCCCGGGGTCCGACTCGCTCGGGGTGTTCGACGGGGTGTACGACGGCCGGTCCGGGTACTGGCCGCCGCTCGACGTGCCGGGGGCCGAGGTGTCCGGGCTGGAGTCGTCCGTCGGGGTGTCGCTCGGCTTCTTGGTGTCCGACTGCGTGGGCGACGGCGACTTGTCGGTGGTCGAACCACCGGTGCCGTTGATGCCCCAGCCGCCCATCGCGAAGACGACGCCCGCCACGACGGCGATCACCGCGAGCGCGGCGACCACCCACAACCAGCCACGCCCGCCCCGGCCGTTGCCGTCACCGTCGTACGAACCGTCGTCCGGGTTCATCGGCGGCAGGATCGGGCCCTGCGAGGTGTCGCCGTGCTGCGGGTGACCGAGCGCCGTGGTGGCCGCGGTGCCCATCGCCGGGGTGTGGCTGCCCTCGTGCATGGCCACCGGGCCGGTGTTCCACGTCCCCGTGTGACCGCCCTGCTGCTGGAGCATCTGGAGCGAGTACGCGACCAGGGCCCGCATCTCCTCGGCGCTCTGGAACCGGTCGTCCGGGTCCTTCGCGAGGGAGCGCATGACGAGCCCGTCGAGCTCCGGCGGCACCGCGCCCGCCACCTGCGACGGCGGGACCGGCATGTCCTGGACGTGCTGGTAGACCACCGACAGCGGGGTCTCGCCGGTGAACGGGGGCCGCAGCGCGAGCAGTTCGTACAGCAGGCAGCCCGTGGCGTACAGGTCGGACCGGTGGTCGACGGCCTTGCCGAGCGCCTGCTCGGGGGAGAGGTACTGCGGCGTCCCCATGACCATGCCGGTCTGGGTCATCGTCGACGCGGCCCCGTGCAGGGCGCGGGCGATACCGAAGTCCATCACCTTGACCGCGCCGGCGTCCGTGATGATCACGTTGGCGGGCTTGATGTCGCGGTGCACGATGCCGTGCTGATGGGAGTATGCGAGCGCTTCGAGCACGCCGGAGACGATGATCAGCGCCTGCTCGGGCGGCGGGGCCTCGGCGTTCATCAGCAGATCGCGGATGGTGCGGCCCTCGACCAGCTCCATCACGATGTACGGGACGGTGTTGCCGCCCCAGTAGTCCTCGCCCGAGTCGTACACCGCGACCACCGCGTGGTGGTTCAGACCGGCGACCGACTGTGCCTCGCGGGTGAACCGGGCCTTGGAGACCGGGTCCTCGGCGAGATCGGAACGGAGTAGCTTGACAGCCACGGTGCGGCCGAGCCGCACGTCCTCGGCCGCGAACACCTCGGCCATGCCACCGCGGCCCAGCCGGTAGGTCAGCCGGTAACGGCCGTCGCCGACGAGTCCGCCGACGCCCCACGACTCCGGCGAGTCCGACACCCCGCCGCCGCCTGCCTCGGATTCGGGTGCCATCAGTCCTCGCCGTCGTGTCGGTTCCGCGTCAGCGGTGGTACGCGCATGGTGCTCGGTGGTCCGTGTGGCCCAGTACCACGTCACGCTACAGGTTCGGCGGCAGGGCCCGGTCCGGCAATGACCGGCCATCAAACCCGCAATCGCATCGCCCATGCAAATTCGACGGGCTTCCTGTAACGCTTGCGAGACGCTTGATACGCGTACGGTCACGGAACGGGCACCCCGCTTGACGTCCCCCTGGCCTCGGGCAGACTTTCCCCGTACGTCAGGATCAGCAGGCAACGATCCGCACGCGACATCGGGCCACGTCAGTGCGCCGAGGGGGAGCCACGTCATGAGCCAGGACGGCGCGCAGGGCCGCTACGCGGGAGATTCCGTCGCCGGGGGGCGCTACCAGCTGCGGGACCTGCTCGGCGAGGGCGGCATGGCGTCCGTGTACCTGGCGTACGACGCGGCCCTGGACCGTCAGGTCGCCATCAAGACGCTCCATACGGAGCTGGGGCGCGAGCAGTCGTTCCGCGAACGGTTCCGGCGCGAGGCCCAGGCGGTCGCCAAGCTCTCCCACACCAACATCGTCTCGGTCTTCGACACCGGCGAGGACACCCTCGGCGACGCGCTGATGCCGTACATCGTCATGGAGTACGTGGAGGGGCAGCCGCTCGGCTCCGTGCTCCAGGCGGACATCACCCGGTACGGCGCGATGCCCGCCGACAAGGCGCTCAAGATCACCGCCGATGTGCTGGCCGCGCTGGAGGCCAGCCACGAGATGGGTCTGGTCCACCGGGACATCAAGCCGGGCAACGTGATGATGACCAAGCGCAACGTGGTCAAGGTCATGGACTTCGGCATCGCCCGCGCCATGCAGTCCGGCGTCACCTCGATGACGCAGACCGGCATGGTCGTGGGCACCCCGCAGTACCTCTCGCCCGAGCAGGCGCTGGGCCGCGGGGTGGACGCGCGGTCCGACCTCTACTCGGTCGGCATCATGCTCTTCCAGCTGCTGACCGGCCGCCTGCCGTTCGACGCGGACTCGCCGCTGGCGATCGCGTACGCGCATGTGCAGGAGGAGCCGGTCGCTCCCTCGTCCATCAACCACTCGGTCCCCCCGGCGGTCGACGCGCTGGTCGCGCGGGCGCTGAAGAAGAACCCGAACGAGCGGTTCCCCTCGGCGGCGGCCATGAGCGACGAGTGCATGCGGGTGATGGCGGCCGGCCGGGCCGCCGCCGCCCCGGTGATCATCGGGGGCGGCCCCGCCTCCAGCGGCGCGGGTGTCGGCTCCGCGGTCTTCCCGCCGGTGGACTCCTCGCTGCCGCAGAGCGGCCAGGTCCAGACGCCGTACCAGCCGGGCCCGTACGGCCCGCCGACCCCGGCACCCGTGCCCGCCCCGGACCCGTCGTACGGCTACCCCCAGCAGGGCGGCTACCCGGCACCGGCACCGCAGCCCCAGCCGTACGCACCGCAGCCGCAGTACGGGATGCAGACCCCGCCGCCGTACGCCATCTCGCCGGCCGCGCCCGGGCGGAACGGCTCAGGGGGCGGCAGGCGGAACACCTCGGTCATGGTCGGCGCGGTCGTGGTGGTGCTGCTGGTCGTCGGCGGCGTGCTCGCGACGATGCACTTCAACAACAAGAAGGACGACAACAGCGCGGCCGGCGACCCCAGCGCCGGCGCATCGGCGAAGCCGGGCCACCGGGGACCCGAGCGGAACCGGACGATCGACCCGACGAAGTGCACGTCCCCGTCCGCGGGCGCCACCGATCCGAGCAAGATCCTGGTGCCCAACTTCCAGTACAAGGACATCCGGTCGGTGAAGGACTGCGCCCAGAAAGCGGGCTGGCACCTCACCATTCAGGACGTCCCCAACGGGCAGTGGGCGCAGGACGTCATCGTCAGCCAGTACCCGGCGGCGAGCACCAACGTCGACCCCAAGGACCTCACCATCACGGTGCAGGTCTCCACAGGGGACGCACCGTAGGTCTGTAGGTCTGTAGGTCGGCAGAACAGCGGGCCCCGTACACATTTCGGTGTGTGCGGGGTCTTTTGCTGTTCCTGAGATGCCGGAAATGTTCTGGGATGTGACGCTGGATTCGTTGTTGCTTTCTGCCTTCCGCCGGGAAAGAGGGGCCCCAGTGATCGGTCTGGTGGCGTGTGCCGTGCTTCTGTCCCCGGCGGCGGTGTACGCCGAAGCCCCCTCGCCCGGAATCAGCCTGCCGACGGCGCCGAGCGCGGCGGCGGACGCGGTTCCCGGCGCCGCGGCGGGGGCGCTTCCCGGCGCGGTCCCGGGCGCGGTTCCCGGCGAGATCCCCCGGGCGGTTCCCGGCGTCGCCCCCGGTGCCGTACCGGGCGCCGCCCCGAGCGTCGCACCGAGCCGTGGCCCGCACGGTGGCCACGGCCCGGCGAAGACCCGCCCCGGCACCGGCCGCCCCTCCGCCCACGCGGCGCCCGGCGCGACCCCCGCGCCCTCGCTCGCCGGCGGGCGGGCCGGGGTGGGGCGCACCCGGCCGGGCCGGACCACCGGCCCCTCCGTCCCGCCCTCCACCTCGCCCGGACTCAGCGCCCGCCCGAGCGCGGCGGCCCGGGTGAAGGTGTCGCCGCCCGCGCCCGCACCGGTCCGACGGACGGCCGCACACCAGCCCCTGGCCCCCAGCAGCGCCGAGGACGCCTGGACACCGGCCTCCACCCCCACCCCGGTCCACACCCCCAGCGGCGCAGCGGTCGCCGCCCAGGAGTCCGCGCCCCAGACCGTCGCACGGTCCAGCTCACTGCCGGCGCGCGTAGGGGCGCTGGGGGCCGGACTCACCCTGGTCGGGCTCGGCCTCGGCTTCCTGGGCATGCGACTGCGCAGGTGAACGGAGTTTGCATCCACCGGCATACTCGGTATACATACTGAGTATGTCAATCCGTCACGGGCTACTGGCCCTCCTGGAACGTGGCCCCCGCTACGGCTCCCAACTCCGTACCGAGTTCGAGTCCCGCACCGGTGCCACCTGGCCCCTGAACGTCGGGCAGGTCTACACGACCCTCAGCCGTCTGGAGCGCGACGGACTGGTCTCCCAGGACTCCGAGGACGACGCGGGCCACGCGCTGTACGCCATCACCGACGAGGGCCGTACCGAACTGCGGGGCTGGTACGGAGCCCCCGTCGACCGCACCAGTCCGGCCCGCGACGAGCTGGCCATCAAGCTCGCCATGGCCGTCGGGGCGCCCGGCGTGGACATCCGCGCGGTGATCCAGGCCCAGCGCCATCACACGGTGAAGGCGATGCAGGACTACACCAGGCTCAAGGCCCAGGCCCTGGAGACGGCCCCGGCCAACCGCGACGAGGTGGCCTGGCTGCTCGTCCTGGAACAGCTGATCTTCCAGGCGGAGGCGGAGGCCCGCTGGCTCGACCACTGCGAGTCCCGCCTGGTCCGCCTCGCGGAAGCAGCGCAGACGGACCCGCTCCCCACCGCGCCGGGACAGAAGCCGGCAGCCAAGAAGCTGCGCGCCAAGTCCCGGCGCTGACCGGACGCGCGGCCCCGCCCGCTCGCGCACCGAGCGCGCCGGGCCGCGTACCGGGGCGCTGTCCGGCCACCCGAACCGGACCCGCACCGGCCGCACATCCCACGCACGCCCCGGCACGTCCAGCCCCGCCCGGCCCGCCCGGAGCCGCAGCACAACGCCTGCGGACGGCGCACGGACCCGGCCCGAGGGCAGCGCCGACCGACCACCGTGACCCACACACCCACCCCCAGGGGGACCCGTGCTCGCACCAGCCGTCACACCACCCGTACTGGAACTGCGTAACCTCACCCGCACCCACGGCACAGGAATCGCCGAGGTACACGCCCTGCGCGGAGTGAACATCTCCGTCCACGCGGGCGAACTCGTCGCCGTCATGGGCCCGTCGGGCTCCGGCAAGTCCACCCTGCTGACCCTGGCAGGCGGTCTGGACACGGCGACTTCCGGCCAAGTGATCATCGAGGGCCAGGACATCGGCGCTCTCAGCCACAAGCAGATATCCGCGCTGCGCCGCCGCAGCGTCGGCTACGTCTTCCAGGACTACAACCTCATCCCCGCCCTCACCGCCGCGGAGAACGTGGCGCTGCCCCGCGAACTCGACGGCATATCCGTCCGCAAAGCCCGCAAAGAGGCCAGGGACGCGCTCGCGGAGATGAACCTCGCCGACGTGACCGACCGTTTCCCCGACGAGATGTCAGGCGGCCAGCAGCAGCGGGTGGCCATCGCCCGCGCGCTCGTCGGCGACCGGCGCCTCGTACTCGCCGACGAGCCGACCGGCGCCCTGGACTCCGAGACCGGGGAGACCGTGCTGGCCCTGCTCCGCAACCGCTGCGACGCGGGCGCGGCGGGCGTCATGGTCACGCACGAACCGCGGTACGCCGCCTGGGCCGACCGCGTCGTGTTCCTGCGCGACGGCTCGGTGGTCGACCAGACCCTGACCGTGGGCGCCGATTCGCTGCTCACCGCCGAGGGTGCCCAGTGAGCGCTCTCTCGGGATGGCGCGCCGCCATCCGTATCGCCCGCCGGGACGCGCTACGGGCCAAGGGCCGAAGTGCCCTGGTCGTGGCCATGATCGCGCTGCCGGTGCTCGGCGTCACGGCCGCCGACATCACCTACCACAGCGCCTCCCTGACCACGGCCGAGAAGCTGAGCGCCGAACTGGGCTCCGCCGACGCCCTGTTCCGTGACCCCTCCATGGGAGGTGGTCCGATCGAGCAGATGCCGGAGATGGATCCGTACCAGCCGGTCGACCAGGACTCAACGGGTACGAAGCCCGACTCCGCGGTGGATCTCGCCGCCGTGCTGCCGCCCGGCGCGAAGAGCATCACGCAGCAGTACATGAATGCCACCGTCACTACCAAGTACGGCATCAAGAACACCGCACTCACCGAGCTGAAGACCGCCGACCCGCTGGTGCGCGGCATGATCGAGCTGGTGAACGGCCGCTTCCCGAAGACCGACAGCGAGATGGTCGCCAATGAGGCCTTCCTGAAGTCGTCCGGTCTGCACATCGGCTCGCAGACCACGGTCCGCGGCGCCGGCAGGACCTTCACGATCACCGGCTCGGTGGAACTTCCCGCCGATCTGAAGCACGACTACCTGTACGTCAACCCCGGTGCTCTCATCGCCCCTTGGAAGCAGGCCGCCGCCAAGGACAGGACCATGGAGGAGCCCCAGGCCGGCACCGTCGACCTGCTCGTCAAGACCGCCGGAAGCACCGGCGTGAGCTGGAAGGACGTCCTGGCGGCCAACAAGAAGGGCGTCCTCGTCGAGTCCCGCCGGGTCTTCCTCGACCCGCCGCCGCTCTCCGAGGTCCCGATGGCCTCGCACGGGAGCTACCAGGCGCCCGGCAAGGGCATGAAGGTCACCGCGGCGCTGGCGACCGTCGTCGCCATGGCGATGCTGGAGATCGTGCTGCTCGCCGGACCGGCCTTCGCGGTCGGCGCCCGCCGCTCACGACGCCAGCTCGGCCTCGTCGGGACCTGCGGCGGGAACCGCAGGCACATCCGCGCCGTGGTGCTCTCCGGAGGGCTCGTCCTGGGCGCCGCGGGCGCCGTGGCAGGCACGATCGTCGGCCTCGGCCTGACCTACCTGCTCCGTCCGCTGATCGAGAGCTGGGCCGGCCAGCGCTTCGGCACCATCGAGCTCCACTCCGGAGAACTGCTCGGCATCGCGGTGATCGGCCTGGTCACCGGCGTGCTGGCCGCGCTGGCCCCGGCGATCGTGGCGGGCCGTCAGCCGATCCTCGAATCCCTCACGGGCCGCCGCGGGGTGCGCCGCTCCTCGCGCGTGATGCCGGTGCTCGGGCTCATCGCCATCGGGGTCGGCCTCTGCCTGGCCGTCCTCGGCGGTCTCAGCGGTCGCGCCACGAGCGTGTCTGTCGGCTCGGTCATCGCCGAACTCGGCGTCCTCGCCTGTATCCCGGTCATCGTCGGCTCGCTCGGAAAGCTCGGCCGCTTCTTCCCGCTCTCCCCGCGGCTCGCCCTGCGCGACGCGGCCCGCAACCGGGGCCGTACGGCGCCCGCGGTCGCCGCGGTGATGGCCGCGGTCGCGGGCACCATCGCGATCTCGACGTACACCGCGAGCACCCAGGCGGAGCAGGACTACGGCAGGCACTCATCGGTACCCAAGGGCGTCGTCTCGATCAACGCCGACACCTACGGGGAGCGCGCCGACCCGGCCAGGGCACTGGCGCTCGCCCGCAAGGTCGCCGAACGCGACCTGCCCGTGAAGGGCGCACCCGCCACCATCAACCGGGTGTGGGCGGGCAGCGACTGCAACCACTTCCCGGACGCGGACACCTCGAACTGCGGCGCGCTGGACCTGGTCAGGCCGGCGGCGAACAACTGCCCGCTCCTCGCGGCCGGCGGCAAGACCCTCGCCGCCAAGCTCTCCGCCGACGAGCACAAGAAGCTGGTGAACTCGCCGAAGTGCAAGGACGCGGAGTACCCCGACACCATGTTCGGCAATGACGGCGAGATCGTCGTCGGGGACGCTGCGGTGCTGCGCGTCTACGCCGGCATGAAGGACCCGGCGGCGGAGAAGGCGCTGGCTGCGGGCGTGCCCGTACTCCTCAACAACGCGTACGCCGACGCGGACGGCAAGGCCACCGTCAAGGCCCTCCACAGCTACATCGCCGAGGACAAGCAGAACCGGAAGCTGCACCCCGGCAAGGCCAGGAGCACCGTCACCAGGCTCGCCGTGTACAAGGCGGCCGACCGTTACGCGGCGACCCCGGGCATCCGCATGGTCATGCCGCAGGCCACCGCCGACCGGCTGGGCCTCCACTACGGACCCACCCTCAACGTCTACGCGACGACGCAGACGCCGACCGACGCGCAGGTGCAGCACTTCAACGACGGTGTGTCCCAGGCCGGAAACGGTGTCAGCCTCCAGCAGAACGACACCTCGTCCGGCACCACCGACATCACCATGCTGATCCTCGCCCTGTTCTCCGGTGTGGTGACCCTGGGTGCCGCGGCCATCACCACCGGCCTGGCGAAGGCCGATGCCGAGGCCGACCTGACGACGCTCAGCGCCATCGGCGCCCCGCCCCGCGTACGGCGCACGCTCAGCGGCTTCCAGTGCGCGGTGGTCGCGGGCACGGGCGTCCTGCTCGGCACCGCGGCAGGCGTGGTGCCCGCCATCGCGGTCCGGCTGACCGACATGCACCGGGCGCTGGCCAACATGCGGCTGCACCCGATGGACTCCGCGTACACGCCGATCGTGCTGCCGTGGCAGACCATCGGCATCCTCGCCCTGGCGGTCCCGGTCCTGGCCGGCCTGCTGGCCGGTGTCTTCGTCCGGTCCCGCCTGGTCCTCGCCAGACGCGCGGGGTGACGGGAGGACGGTGATGACGGGGTGACGGGGGGTGCACGGACGGTACGCATGGTGACACGCGGGGTGGATCACCCGGGATCGGGGGCACCACCTGCTCATGGAGTACGTGTGCGAGACAATGTCCCCATGGAGATGCCGAGGAGTGAACGGTCGGAACAGTCGCAGGAGCACCCTCAAGTCCTCGTCGTGGGACAGGACGGGATGGCACTCGGCGGCGGCGCCGGCGGTGACGACGAGTCGCGCGAGGTCCCAGTGACAGAAATGGTGGAGCAGCCCGCGAAGGTCATGCGCATCGGCAGCATGATCAAACAGCTCCTGGAGGAGGTCCGGGCGGCTCCTCTCGACGAGGCGAGCCGCGTCCGTCTGAAGGACATCCATGCCTCGTCGGTGAAGGAGCTGGAGGACGGCCTGGCCCCCGAGCTGGTGGAGGAGCTGGAACGCCTCTCCCTCCCCTTCACCGACGAGACCATCCCTTCGGAAGCGGAACTGCGCATCGCGCAGGCCCAGTTGGTGGGATGGCTGGAAGGTCTCTTCCACGGTATCCAGACGGCCCTGTTCGCCCAGCAGATGGCAGCACGGGCGCAGTTGGAGCAGATGCGCCGGGCCCTCCCGCCCGGCGCGGGCGGCCACGAGGACGACGACGAGGAAGGCGGCCACGGAGCGATCCGCTCGGGCCCCTACCTGTAAGCGGCACCACCCCGAACCGATGCCACGGACACCGAGGCCCGGCCCCCTACGCGTGAGCGGGGGCCGGGCCTCGGCTGTGCCGGAGCCGTGTCGCCCCCTTCCGGAAGGGGGGAGCCGACCGGACAGGTCCCAGCCGATACGGAGGCGGGCGGTACGGAGGCGGTACGGAGGTCGCGAGGCCCGTTACGCCCGCAACAGCACCTTGCCCACGTGCACCCCGGAATCCAGCACCCGGTGCCCCTCTGCCGCCAGAGCCATCGGCAGTTCCTGGTCCACCACGGGCCGTACCCGTCCCGCCGAGATCAGCGGCCAGACGTGCTCCCGCACGGCGGCGACGATCGCCGCCTTCTCACCGAGCGGCCGTGCCCGCAGCGACGTGGCCGTCACTGCCCCGCGCTTCGCCAGCAGGGTCGCGAGATTCAACTCGCCCTTCACACCGCCCTGCATGCCGATCACCGCGAGACGTCCGTTGACCGCGAGCGCGTTCACGTTCCGGTCCAGGTACTTCGCGCCGACGATGTCGAGAATGACGTCCGCCCCCGCGCCGCCGGTGGCCTTGCTGATCTCCTCCACGAAGTCCTGCTCGCGGTAGTCGATCAACACGTCGGCCCCCAACTCGGCACAGCGGGCCAGCTTCTCCTGGCTGCCCGCGGTAACCGCGACCCGCGCCCCCACCGCCTTGCCGAGCTGGATCGCCATCGTGCCGATCCCGCTCGACCCGCCGTGCGCCAACAGCGTCTCGCCGGGCCGCAGATGAGCCACCATGAAGACGTTGGACCAGACCGTGCAGACCACCTCGGGCAGCCCGGCAGCCGTGACGAGGTCGACCCCGTCCGGCACCGGCAGCAACTGCCCCACCGGCACGGCGACCTTCTCCGCGTACCCGCCGCCACCCAGCAGTGCGCACACCTCGTCACCGACGGCCCACCCCGCGACCCCGGGCCCGAGGGCCGCGATGCGCCCGGAGCATTCGAGACCGGGGTACCGCGACGCGCCCGGCGGCGGATCGTAGAAGCCCTGACGTTGCAACACATCGGCGCGGTTGACTGCGGACGCCACCACCTCGACGAGGACTTCGCCCTCGCCGGGGACGGGGTCAGGCACCTCGGCCCAGACAAGCGCCTCGGGACCGCCAGGTTCGGGGATCGTGATCGCATGCATGAGCGCGAGGCTACTCCGCACCGGGCCCGGCGAGGCCACTCGGCGCCGGACCGGGCGAGCAACCGTTCGGAGCCGGACCGGTTGAGATCGGCGCCGGACCGGGTTTGAGGCTGCCCGACGCCGGACCGGGTGCGGCTGGCCGGTACCGGACCGGGTGCGGCTACTCGGTGCCAAACCGGGTGCGGCTACTCGGTGCCGGACCCGGCAGCGGTGGGGGACGCCCGTACGATCGCGATCACCCGATCGGTGAGCTGCAAAGGACTGGCCTCGGGGTTGTCGTAACCGAGCAGCCGGTGCCCCCGCTTCACCGAGACGACCAGATCGTTCGCGTCCCGGACGTTCCGCCCCACCTCGGCCTTTATGACGGGCCGTTCGACCAGGTCGAGGCCGCTGCCCTGCTGGATCAGGTCCTCCATCACCGTGCCGGCGCTCGGGCTGAGCACGGAGAGGCCGAGCAGACGGCCCGCCGCACTGGCGCTGGTGATGACGGCGTCCGCGCCGGACTGCCGCAGCAACGGCGCGTTCTCCTCCTCCCGCACGGCCGCAACGATCTTCGCCCCACGGTTGAGCTGACGCGCCGTGAGCGTGACCAGGACCGCGGTGTCGTCCCGCTGTGTGGCGATCACGATCTGCCGGGCGCGCTGCAACTCTGCGCGAAGCAGCACATCGCTGCGGGTCGCATCGCCGACGACCCCCGCGAACCCTTCGGCGTTGGCGGCCTCGATGACCTTGCTGTTGGGGTCGACGACGACGATCTGCTCCCTCCGCAGGCCCGTCGCACACAGCGTCTGCATCGCGGAGCGGCCCTTCGTACCGAATCCGATGACGACGGTGTGGTCACGCAAGCGGAGCCTCCAGCGGTTCAGCCGCCACTCCTCCCGAGTGCGCTCGGTGAGCACTTCGAGAGTGGTGCCGACCAGGATGATCAGGAACAGCACGCGCAGCGGCGTGACGACCAGGATGTTGGTGAGCCTCGCGCCGTCGCTGTACGGGACGATGTCGCCGTAACCGGTCGTCGAGAGGGTGACGGTGGCGTAGTAGAACGCGTCGAGCAGATCGACCTTCTCGTCGGCGGCGTCGTGGTACCCGCCGCGGTCGAACCAGACGATGAGGGCGGTCACCACCAGCACCAGCAGCGCGATCAGCAACCGCCTGCCGACCTGGCGGAGCGGGCGCTCGACCACCCGGCGCGGCAGCTTCACGCGGCGGGTCACCGACTGCTCGCCCGCCTGTCGGTCGAGGGCGTCATGGCCGGGAAGTTTCACGTGAAACACTCCCCCGCCCACGGCAGATCAAGGATCTGCAACATCTGCCCCGTTCGCGCACCGCCGGGCGGCACGACGGCGAGTCCGTCGGCTGCGGCGATGCCACGGAGCATGGCAGGCCCGTGGAAGTGCAGCGGGACGACCGTGTCCGCACGGTGCACCACGGGCACGAGTCGGGTGTCGTACGGATGACCGTGCACCTCTTCGGATACGGGTACGGCGTAGGCCTCTGCGGCAGCACGGCCGGAGAGCGTACGCAGCAACGGTTCGGCGAGCGTCAGCAGGCCCGACACGGCAGCGAGGGGATTGCCGGGGAGCCCGACCAGATGCCGCCCGCCGGTCAGCCGGGCCAGCAGCATGGGGTGCCCGGGGCGCACCGCGACGCTGTCGACCAGCAGCTCGGCACCGGCCTTGTCCAGGATCGGATGGACATGGTCGACGGGCCCCGAGGCCGTACCTCCCGTGGTGATGACCAGGTCTGCCTCGGAAGTGGTGACGGCGTACTGAAGGGCGTCGGCGTCGTCTCCGAGACGGCGCGTGGCCAGCACCTCGGCGCCCAGGGTTCGCAGCCAGGGGCCGATCATCGGGCCCAGGGCGTCCCGGATCAGTCCGTCGTGGGGGAGTCCGGCCACCAGCAACTCATCGCCGAGGACCAGGACTTCCACCCGGGGCCGGGGAAGCACGAGCAGTTCGTCGTACCCGGCTGCCGCTGCCAGACCGAGCACCGCCGGCGTCACCAGGGAGCCCGTCGGCAGCAGGAGGTCGCCGGAGCGGCACTCCTGGCCACGGGGTCGGATGTCCTGCCCGGGAAGAATGTCGCGCTGGGCGTGCAGCTGATTCGTGTGCTCGTCCGCACGGGCGTGCTCGCTGCGGATCACAGCGGTCGAGTCGGGCGGGACCCGGGCGCCGGTCGCGATCCGTACGGCGTCACCGTCGGCGAGGCGCTCCGGCTCGGACCGGCCAGCGAGGATGCCGCCACCGCCGCCACCGTCGGTCCGCCAGGGCCCGGGGCCCGCGACCGCCCAGCCGTCCATGGCCGAGGTGTCGAACGACGGCAGATCGGTAAGAGCGACAAGAGGCTCGCCGAGGACGAGCCCCAGCGCCCGATCCAGCGGCGTACGACGGGGGGCCACGGCTCCCGTCCGGCCGACCCGCGCGGCGCGGGCGCGGGCCGCCTCCCAGGGAGCGGCCTTGTGCGGCTCCGACGAAGCAGGCTGCGGCACGGTGGGCGCCTCCCTGCCGACGAGCGCGAGTGCTTCGTCGAGATCTCGGTCCTGCTGCTCGGTCATCCGGCGTCGGTCCCCTTGGCCCCATCGGCCTTGCTGCCCCGGTCGGCCCCTGCTGTCCCTTCAGCCCTGACTGTCCCTGCAGGCTTGGCTGTCCCCGCAGGCTTGGCTGTCTCTTCCGTCCCGTCCGTCTCGTCCGCCCATCGGTTGGCGAGCGCCACGGCCTTGCGCGCCGCGTCGGCAACGGCCTGCGGACCGTCCTTCTCCGCCTTGGCCGCCGCGTACCCCACCAGGAACGTGGTCAGCGGCGCGGCCGGCCTGGCGACACCGTGGGCGGCGTCACGGGCGAGGTCGAGGAGAACGCCGGTGTCGACATCGAGGTCGATGCCGAGTTCGGCCTTGACTGCAGTGATCCATTCATCAAGCACATGCCCATGCTCCCTGATACGCGCCCGGGCCGACACAACGTCTTGCCAGGTGTCGCAGTCGAACGCGGCAGAGGGTCCGGCAGCGATCCGGGCGAGGTCGAGTTCAGCGGTGAGCAGCCGCAGTGGAAGCCCGGTGAGCGAACCGTGCTCGGTGGCGAGCAGGGCGAGTTCCCGGCGCAGGGGTTCGGTGCGATAGACGGCGACGAGTGGTTGGTCCCGGCCTCCGGGGTCGGTGAGCAGCACCCCTTCGTGTGGCCCCCCGCCGAGAGCGTCCAGCAGCGCCGGTACGGTCTGCTCCCCCAGGAACGGCAGATCGGCGGAGAGCACGAGCACGATCTCGGCCGACACCTTCCGCACCCCGGCCCCGAGCGCCGCCAACGGCCCCCCGCCGGGCGGCTCTTCGCCGGTCCAGGCGACGGGCCTTACGGTCGCCCGCCGCCCCCCGACGACCACGGTGGTCCGGGCACCGCGGCAGGCCACGAGCACCCGGTCGAGCAGCGCGAGGCCACCCACGGTGAGACCGGGCTTGTCGGCGCCGCCGAGCCGCTTGGCAGCCCCTCCGGCGAGCACGACGGCGTCATACAAGGTCATCCCGCGAGTATGAGCCGCGCAACGGCTCAGCGGAACGGTCCGGCGCCGTCCACGACGCCCCCGCACAGCCCCGCGGCACACAGCCGCAGCCGTCCGGCCGGGTCTCAGACCCCGCGCAGAAGCACCGCCGGTCGCTCCACGCAGTCGGCCACGTACCGCAGGAACCCGCCGGCCGTCCCTCCGTCACACACCCGGTGGTCGAACGTCAGCGACAGCTGCACCACCTGCCGCACCGCCAGCTCCCCTTCGTGCACCCACGGCTTGGCCACGATCCGCCCGACCCCGAGCATCGCCGCCTCCGGATGGTTGATGATCGGGGTGGATCCGTCGACGCCGAACACACCGTAGTTGTTGAGCGTGAACGTGCCCCCGGTGAGCTCGGCCGGGGTCAGGGCCCCGGTCCTGGCCGCCTCCGTCAGCCGTATGAACTCCTCGTTCAGCGACTCGGTGGACCGCCCGTGCGCGTCCCGCACCACCGGCACCATCAGCCCCCGCTCGGTCTGCGCCGCGAAACCCAGGTGAACGGCCGGCAGGCGGACGATCTCCCGGGCCGCCATGTCCACCGTGGAGTTCAGCTCGGGGAAGCGGGCCAGCGCCGCGGTGCAGATACGGGCCAGCAGCGCCAGCACCGAGATCTTCGGGCCGCCCGCCGCGTTCATGGCGGCACGCGTGGCCATCAGCTCGGTCGCGTCCGCGTCGACCCAGCACGTCGCGTCCGGTATCTCGCGACGGCTCCGCGCGAGCTTGTCCGCGACAGCGCCCCGCATACCGCGCAACGGGACACGGCTCGCTTCGGCCCCCGCCGCCGCCTCCCGGCCCTGGAGCGCCACAGCGGCGACAACAGGCGCCGTCGAGCTCACCGGTTTCGACGTCACAGGTTTCGACGTCACAGGTACGGTCGCGGGCTCATCCAGCAGCGCTTCGATCGCCCGGTCGACATCGGACCGGAGAATCAATCCGTCCGGACCGCTCCCGGCCAACGCCCGCAGATCGACCTCGTGCGCGCGCGCCAGCCGCCGCACCAGCGGCGAAATAACAGGAACAGGCCCAGGAGCGGGAACAGGAGCAGGCCCCGGAGCAACGGTCACCCCGGCCGCCGCAACTGCCACCGGCCCAGCACCTGCCGCCTCCGTCACCTGAACGCGGCTCACCCGTACGCGGCGCCTCCGCGCGGTGACCGCCCCGCTGGTTCCGTACCCCACGAGTACGTTCCCCGACGCGTCGTCGCCCGCCGGCTCTGCCGACTGCGCGGTGGGACCGGCCTGCGCAATGTCCTCCGCTCCCGGAGAACCCACGGCCACGGTCAACAGCGGTGCCCCGACCGGCAGTTCCGTCCCTTCCTCACCGAACCGCGCCGTCACCACGCCCCCGTAGGGACACGGCACCTCCACCATCGCCTTCGCCGTCTCGACCTCGACGACCGGTTCGTCGACAGCGACCACATCGCCCACCGCCACCAGCCAGCGCACGATCTCCGCCTCGGTCAGCCCCTCGCCGAGGTCGGGCAGCTTGAACTCGTAGACCTGGGGCATCAGCTGGTCGCCTCCCACTGCAACCGCGCGACCGCGTCGAGCACCCGGTCCACACCCGGCAGATGGTGCCGCTCCAGCATCGGCGGCGGATACGGGATGTCGAACCCGGCGACCCGCAGCACGGGCGCCTCCAGGTGGTGGAAGCAGCGCTCCGTCACCCGCGCGGCAATCTCCCCGCCCGGCCCGCCGAACCCTGCCGACTCATGGACGACGACGGCCCTGCCCGTACGCCGTACCGACGCGCACACCGTCTCGTCGTCGAACGGGACCAGCGAGCGCAGGTCCACGACCTCCAGGTCCCAGCCCTCCTCGCGGGCCGCCTCGGCAGCCTCCAGGCACACGGAGACGGAGGGACCGTACGTGAGAAGCGTGGCGCTGGTGCCCCTGCGTCGCACCACGGCCCGGCCTATCGGCTCCACGGCGGCCGGCGCGTCGGGTGACCACTCGGCCTTCGACCAGTACAGCCGCTTCGGCTCCAGGAACACCACCGGATCGTCCGACGCGATCGCGGCCCGCAGCAGCCCGTACGCATCGGCGACCGTCGACGGCGTGACGACATGGAGCCCCGGAGTCGCCATGTAGTACGCCTCGGACGAGTCGCTGTGGTGCTCGACCCCGCCGATCCCGCCGCCGTAGGGCACCCGCACCACGATCGGCATCGGCAACGCACCCCGCGTACGGTTGCGCATCCGCGACACATGGCTGACGAGCTGCTCGAACGCCGGATAGGCGAATGCGTCGAACTGCATCTCGACGACCGGCCGCAGCCCGTACATCGCCATCCCTACAGCCGCCCCGAGGATGCCCGCCTCCGCGAGGGGGGTGTCCGTACAGCGGTCCTCGCCGAACTCCTCCGCGAGCCCGTCGGTGACCCGGAAGACGCCGCCCAGCGTCCCGACGTCCTCCCCCATGACATGCACGGTGGGGTCCGCCGCCATCGCGTCGCGCATCGCCCGCTGGAGCGCCTGCGCCATCGTGGCGGGCTTCACCGCGACAGTGGTCATCGTCCGTCCTCCGCTTCCAGCTCGGCGCGCAGCTGTTCCGACTCTTCCCGCAGCTGGGGCGTCGGCGAGGCGTAGACCTGCGTGAAGAGATCCATCGGGTCGAGCAGCGGATCGGCGTTCATCCGCTCGCGCAGATCCGCCGCCATCGTCTCGGCGGCCTCCCGCGCGGCCTCCGTCCGCCCCTCGTCGAGCAGCCCGCGGCCGGTCAGATGCCGCTCGACGAGCCGGATCGGGTCGTGCGCACGCCACGCTTCGACCTCGGCGTCCGCCCGGTAACGGGTCGCGTCGTCGGCGTTCGTATGGGCGTCCATGCGGTACGTCACCGCTTCCACCAGCGTCGGACCGCCCCCGGTCCGCGCCCGCCGGACCGCGTCGGACAGCACTTCGTGCATCGCCGCCGCGTCGTTCCCGTCGACCAGCCGACCAGGCATTCCGTACCCCACGGCCTTGTGCGCCAGGGAGGGGGCGGCGGTCTGCTTGGCAAGCGGTACGGAGATCGCGAAGCCGTTGTTCTGGACGAGGAAGACCACCGGGGCCTGCCATACCGCGGCGAAGTTCAGCGCCTCGTGGAAGTCGCCCTCGCTGGTGCCGCCGTCGCCGACCATGGCCAGTGCCACCACGTCGTCCCCGGCCAGCCGCGCGGCGTGCGCCAGGCCCACGGCGTGCGGAAGCTGGGTGGCGAGCGGGGTGGAGAGTGGGGCGATGCGGTGCTCACGCGGGTCGTACCCGGTGTGCCAGTCGCCTCGCAGCAGCGTCAGCGCCTCTACGGGGTCGAGGCCGCGGGCCACCGCGGCGAGGGTGTCCCGGTAGCTCGGGAAGAGCCAGTCCCGGTCCTCCAGCACGAGCGCGGCGGCCACCTCGCAGGCCTCCTGCCCGGTGGAGGACGGGTAGACGGCGAGCCTGCCCTGCTTCGTGAGCGCGGTCGCCTGGACGTTGAAACGCCTGCCGTGCACCAACCCGTCGTACAGCCGGAGGAGCAGCTCCTGACCGATCGCGTCGGCAGCGTCCGTACCGAGCACGCGGTACGGCTCGGGGTCCGGGAGCAGCGGCGCGGGATCGGTACGGAGCTTCCATGCGGGGTAGGCAGTAGCACCGGGCAGCTCTTGGACCGTCATGCCAAACACCTCCTCATCGGAGCGGGGCGGCGCAGCGATGTGTGATGCGCCTCACCTACCGATTGTTCGGTCGAAAGCGCATTTTGGCTACTGACCCCTTCAGCCTGTGGACAAACGGTTCTCCACAGCCTGGGATAGGAGCAGGTCGTCCATGACGGAAAGGTGGGGGCAGGTGCCAGCTGAACAAATGGCCGACGAGGGCGACCGCCCTCCGGCCCGCCCGATCGACGCCATCGACCGGGACATCCTGCAGTTCCTGCAGAAGGACGGCCGCGCCTCGATACGGTCCGTGGCCGATCGCGTCCATGTCTCTCGCGCCAACGCGTACGCCCGTATCAACCGGCTCATCGACGACGGCGTGATCCGCGGGTTCAGCGCCAGGGTCGATCACGAACGCGCGGGCCAGGGCTCCTCCGCGTACATCACGCTCAAAATCGTCCAGAACTCCTGGCGCACGGTCCGCAAGCAGCTCACGGAGCTGCCGGGCACCGCCCACATCGCGCTGGTCAGCGGCGATTTCGACGTACTCCTGCTCGTGCACAGCGCGAACAACAGAGCGCTGCGCGAGCTGGTCCTGACCAGGATCCAGGCGATCCCCGAGGTGCTGTCGACACGGACGCTGCTGGTGTTCGAGGAGACCGATCTCGATCCGGCGAAACCCACGGACACCTCCGGCCCGCCCGGTCCTGCGGGCGGGCCGCCCCCACTGCCCAGGCCCTGACACCTCACACTGCCGGTCACCTCGCCGACGGATCCGGCCGATCGGGCGTCAGCGGGCCGGCCCCACCCGCAGACCTTCGAACGCGAGCTGTACGACCGCCTCGGCCAGCTGCTCCGCGTCGGGACCTGTCCCCTGCGCCGGGCGGTACCACTCGACCAGCGAATTGATCATCCCGAAGAGCAGCCGGGTCGCGAGCCTGATGTCCACGTCGGAACGGAGATCGCCCTCGGACACCGCCGCCTTGAGCAGATCGGCGACCCGCTGGTCGAATTCACGGCGCCGCTCCATCGCCCAGCGCTCGGTCTTCGTGTTGCCGCGCACCCGGAGCAGCAGCGTCACGTAAGGCAGTTCGGCCGTGAGCACCTCGACGGTACGGCGCGTGACGTACTCCACCCGCTGGATCGCGCGCCCCCGCGCCGCCCCCGGCTCCTCCAGTACGCCGAAGAGCCCGTCTATCGCGCGGCTGACCGCCCGCCGCAACAGCTCCTCCTTACCGGCCACATGGTGGTAGATCGAGGACTTGGAGATCCCCGCGGCCCTGGAGAGATGCTCCATGGACGTGCCGTCGTAGCCGCGCTCGTTGAAGACGCGCACCGCGACCGTCAGCAGGGTCTCCGGTGTGTAGGTGTCCCGCTTGGGTGTGCTCATCAGGCTGTCCCGCCCTTCTCCTGATGGACGTACGACTGCCGGTACAGAGCCAGCGACGGCGCATAGCGCCCGCTCGGCACGCGCGCGTGGAGCTCGTCCAGCAGCTCGTGCGCCCAGGCGCGGCCGAGCTTGCGGCCCCACTCGACCGGACCCAGCGGGTAGTTGACCCCCAGTCGCATCGCCGTGTCGATGTCCTGCGCGGACGCGACCCCCTTGGCCAGGGCGTCGGCGGCCAGATCCACCATCATCGCCACGGTGCGGGCGACGATCATGCCCGGGACGTCACCGATGACGCTGACCTTCTTACCGAGGCGCTGGAAAAGGCCGATCGACTGCCTCAGGGTCTCCCATCCGGTGACCTCGGACGCGGACAGCGCGACCCTCGTCGCCGCCCGGTAGTCCAGTGCCAGGTCGAAGTAGACGACATCGCGGAACTCGGCGGACGTCTGGCCGTCGGCCAGCACCAGCTGACCGCCGCTGGGCAGCAGAATCCGGCTCCCGCCGTCCTCGTCCTCCTCACGCACAGCGATTCCGGCCTCGCGGAACATCGCGACCAGCTCCCCGGCCGGTCCGAGGTCGCCCTCCACGGTGATACCGGCCGGGGGCTCGGTGGCCGGGGCGGTGTGCGGCTCGGGACGTACGGCGCCCTCCCCGTACGCGTACCAGCCCCGGCCGCTCTTGCGCCCGTGCCTGCCGGACTCGACCAGGCGGCGCTGCGCCAGCGACGGCCGGAACTTGGGGTCCTGGAAGAACGACTCCCAGACCGATCGGGTGACCGCCTCGTTGACGTCCTGGCCGATCAAATCGGTCAGCTCGAAGGGGCCCATCCGGAAACCTCCGGACTCCCTGAGGACCGCGTCGATGGTGGCCGGGTCGGCGCCCCGCTCCTCGTGCACGGCGAAGGCCTCGGCGTAGAAGGGGCGGGCCAGGCGGTTGACGACGAAACCAGGGGTGTCGGCGCAGCGCACCGGGGTCTTGCCCCAGGCGGCGGCTGTCGCCCACGCGCGCGTGGCGCTCGATTCGTCGGTCGCGAAACCGCTGACGATCTCCACGAGCGGGAGCAGCGGCGCCGGGTTGAAGAAATGCATCCCCACGAAGCGGCCGGGGTGCTTCAGGGGGCCCGCGACGGCGGTGACCGAGAGGGAAGAGGTGTTGGTCGCGAGCAGACAGTCGTCGGCCACGAACTCTTCCAGAGCTGCGAAGAGCTCCTGTTTGACGGGAAGTTGTTCAAGGATCGCCTCGACGACCAGCGCGGCGTCGGCGAGGTCGGCAAGCTCCGCCACCGGGCGCAGCCGGGCGCCGGCCGCTTCGCGCTGCGCCTCGTCCATGCGCCCCTTCTCGACCAGCCGGTCCAGCCGCGCGGCGATGGCTTCGGCGGCCTGCTCCGCGCGGCCCGGAACAGCGTCGTAGAGACGCACAGGATGCCCTGCGACCAGGGCGACCTGCGCGATGCCCTGACCCATCGTGCCGGTGCCGACGACTGCGACGGTGCGGCTCTGCGACAGGGCGGCCGTGTGTGCGGTGGCGGTCATGGGGCGATCTTCCCGTACTGAGTTGTCCACAGTCTGCCCGGACCCCCTTGTCCCGACCGATCGTTCGGTTACTCTAACTCTGACCACCTGTCCTGCGCAGCTCGACGAGGAGTTGTTCCGAGATGCAGCTGACCGAGCTGTCCCAGACCCACCGGCCCACGCTCGACCAGGCCCTCGACGCGATCCGTACGCGTGCGTACTGGTCCCCGCACCCCGAGCACCCCAAGGCCTATGCCGGTGACGGCAAGGCCGCATTCGACGCGTTGCTCGGCAAGCGCCTCGACCTGGGCCAGCCGGGCACCGACGACTGGACCGGCGGCGAAGTCTCGCCGTACGGAATCGAGTTGGACATCAGCTATCCGCACCCGGACCTGGACGTCCTGCTGCCCGCGATGAGCGCCGCGACAGGCTCCTGGCGCGCGGCAGGACCCGAGGCCAGAGCCATGGTCTGTCTGGAGATCCTGGCGCGGATCAGCGCCCGCACGCCCGAGTTCGCGCAAGCGGTGATGCACACCAGCGGCCAGGCCTTCATGATGGCGTTCCAGGCCGGTGGCCCGCATGCCCAGGACCGCGGCCTGGAGGCCGTGGCCTATGCCTTTGCCGAGCAGGTCAGGACACCGTCGGCCGCCGACTGGTCCAAGCCGCAGGGGAAGCGCGATCCGCTGGAGCTGCGGAAGACCTTCACCGCGGTCGGTCGCGGCATCTCACTGCTGATCGGCTGCAACACCTTCCCCACCTGGAACGGCTACCCCGGCCTGTTCGCCTCCCTGGCGACCGGAAACCCGGTCCTCGTCAAACCGCACCCGCGTGCGGTCCTGCCGCTCGCGCTCACGGTCCAGGTGGCCCGCGAGGTCCTCTCCGAGGCCGGCTTCGACCCGAATCTGGTCGCCCTGGCCGCCGAACGGCCGGGGGAGGGAATCGCCAAGTCCCTTGCCGTACGGCCGGAGATCAGGATCATCGACTACACCGGATCGACCGCCTTCGGCGACTGGCTGGAGGCCAACGCCCGCCAGGCACAGGTCTACACGGAGAAGGCCGGGGTCAACACGGTCGTCGTCGACTCCACCGACAACTACAAGGGCATGCTCTCCAACCTGGCCTTCTCGCTCTCCCTCTACAGCGGCCAGATGTGCACCACCCCGCAGAACCTGCTGATCCCGGCGGACGGCATCGCCACGGACGCCGGGCACAAGACGTACGACGAGGTCGTCAGCGATCTCGCGGCAGCAGTGGCCGGACTCCTCGGCGACGACGCCCGTGCCAACGCGCTGCTGGGCGCACTGGTCAATCCGGATGTGAAGGCGCGCCTGGACGCGGCGGCCGGACTGGGCGAAGTGGCCTTGGCATCACAGGAGATCGTCAACCCCGACTTCCCGGACGCGGTGGTGCGTACGCCCGCGATCGTCAAGCTGGACGGCGCCCGGAAGTACTGGGACGGGGCGGACGCCGATGCCGCCTATCTGTCGGAGTGCTTCGGCCCGGTCTCGTTCGCGGTGGCCGTCGACTCCACCGAGGCCGCCCTCGATCTGCTCCGCCGCACGGTCCGCGACAAGGGAGCGATGACCGTCGGCGCCTACACCACCTCGGCCGAGGTGGAGCACGCCGTCGAGGAGGTCTGCCTGGAGGAGTGCGCCCAGCTGTCGCTGAATCTGACCGGCGGGGTCTACGTCAATCAGACCGCGGCGTTCTCGGACTTCCACGGCTCGGGCGGCAACCCGGCGGCGAACGCGGCGCTGTGCGACGGGGCGTTCGTGGCGAACAGGTTCCGGACAGTGGAGGTACGCAGGCAGGCGTAGCGCCTCCGGACAGACGGTGGAGGCGGTGGAGGCGGGCGCGGTTGGCTGCGGGCGGTGGGAGACGCCCGCAGCCGTGCCCCGGGCCTGTCTCGGCTCGGCACGGCCCGGGACAAGCGGCTCAGCCGATCTCGGCGTACCGCTGGACCCAGGCGTGCATGGCGATCGCTGCGGCTGCGCCCGCGTTGATCGACCTCGTCGAGCCGAACTGCGCGATCGAGCAGACCACCGACACGTGCCTCCGTGCCTCCTCCGTCAGCCCCGGTCCCTCCTGCCCGAACAGCAGCACACACCGCCGCGGCAGCTCGGTCCGCTCCAGCGGCACCGCTCCCGGAAGGTTGTCGATCCCGATGATCGGCAGGTTCTCTGCGGATGCCCACGCCGTCAGCGACTCGGTGTCCGGGTGGTGCCGCACATGCTGGTAGCGGTCGGTCACCATCGCACCGCGCCGGTTCCAGCGTCGGCGCCCCACGATGTGGATCTCCTTGGCCAGGAAGGCGTTGGCGGTGCGGACGACTGAACCGATATTGAAATCGTGACCCCAGTTCTCGACCGCCACATGGAAATCGTGGCGCCGGGTGTCCAGGTCCGCGACGATCGCCTCACGCGTCCAGTACCGGTAGGCGTCGACCACATTGCGCCGGTCCCCACCGGCCAGCAGCTCCGGGTCGTACCACTCGCCCTCCGGCCAGGGCAGTGGGTGCGGCCCGACGCCGACCTCGGCCGTGAAGCCCTCGTCGTACTGCGCGGGCTCTTGGGGCCGCACCGGCTCCTCGTACGGAACCGGTTCTTCGGGGGAGATCTCGCTGGTCACCCCACGAGCGTACGGGGCTGATCGCCCTGCTCCCCGTCGGCCGTACGCCGCGGCCCGACCACGGTGGCACCCGCCCGCGCACCCGCTCTCGTACGCGAGGTCAGCAACGCCGCCCGGCCGCCCAGCCACAGCAGGAAACCGGTCGGCAGGAAGACCGCGTCCGCGGCGATCATCGCCATGGAGAAGAACGGCAGCCCCAGCATCACCGCGATACCGGCGTGCTCCAGCATCATCGCGACCAGCAGGAGGTTCTTGACGCGCCGGTTGAAGAGTGTGAAGGGGAAGGCCACCTGCACGATGACCGTGCCGTACGTCAGCACCATCACCATCACGCCGCTGGTCGCGAGCAGCGAGGACAGACCGGGCCAGGGCGCGAAGTAGTGCAGATTCAGCGGGTAGTAGAGGGCGGTGCCGTCCTGCCAGCGAGAGCCCTGGATCTTGTACCAGCCGGCGGTGGAGTAGATCAGACAGACCTCGGCCATGATCACGACAAGGGTGGCATTGTGGGCAAGGTTGGCAACGACATCGAGGAAGGTCCGGGGCTCACCGGGGGCATACCGGCACACCGCCCACCACACCCCCTGGACCAGCCACATTCCCCAGAAGATCAGTTGCCACCCGCCGCTCAGCTTGCCGAGAAGCGTGGCGGCGGCGAGCGCGGCACCGAGCACGACCCACAGCAGCGGTCCCACCCGGTCCGGGGCTCCCGGCAGGGTGCGGTCGGAGTCGGCGCCGTCGGCAGCCTTCCCTGCGGCACGCGCGGCACGGCGCGCGTCGAGCGACCAGACCTGTGAGCAGCGCGTCAGCACCAGATACGTCGCCATGATGTGGATGACGTTGTCACCGCCGTCGCCCACGAAGATCGACCGGTTCTGCAGCGACAGCACGCCGATCATGAACAGTACGGAAGCGACCCGGGTGTGCCAGCCCAGGAGCAGCAGCAGGCTGGAGAGGACGGCCACGGCGTACACCAGCTCGAACCACAGGGTGGAGTCCGACCACATGAGCAGCGTGAAGGCGTGGTTCCCGTCGATCAACTGCTTCGCCATGCCCCAGTCCCACGGGGCGTGCGGCCCGTACAACTCGCGGCGGTGCGGCAGCTCCCGCAGGAGAAAGAGCAGCCAGGTGCCGGAGAAACCGATCCGGACCACGGCGGTCTGATAGCGGCCGAGCGAGGCGGAGGTGATGCGCTGGATACCGCCCGCGATCTTGTTGCTGACTGCTGAGCTCACCGGTCGGCCTCCGTACGGTCCGCTGGGACGACCGTCCACCAGGGCAGAACCCGGTAGGAGGTGCCTGTGTCGATCTTCTCGTGACTCCACGGGGGAGCCTTGAGCGAGGCAGTGGCCGACCGGACCTGTATCCGCTCCACCGTGGAACCCGCCTTCTTCGGTCCGTCGCCCAGTCGCATCACCACGATGCGGCGGATGTAACGCTCCGAGAGGTCCGCCCGCAGGCCGCCCGCCTGATTGTCGTTGGGGTGCGCGTTCGTGTAGAAGTCCCAGGCGCGCCGCAGTTCGTTCTGATCGACATGGCTCGGAAGGATGTTTCCGTGCAGCGCGGCCCCGTCCTCGGCCGAGAGGTCGGTCCAGCCGGTGGTACTGACACCGCCGTCCTTCGTACGGATCTCGGCACGTGCCTGGACCGCGATGTTCTGCTGGAGCGGGTTGGGCGCGAAGAGCTTCCAGTTCTGCTCGAACTCGGGATAGATCCAGTCGTCCACCGCTTTGCCGTACTGCTTGCTCACCGTGTTCGAGGGCGCCACGTGCAGGAACACCATGGCGAGGTGGACGGCGGTCAGCACGCCGATCATCCCGAGCGCGATGGCTGCTGCCACCTGGTACGGGAAGGAGAGCGCGACGATGCCACGCGCCTCGGGCCGCTGCACCGGCTCACGTGACGACACCGGCTCAGGTCTCGACACCGGCTCACATGGCTGATGGGACGCACGTGGCCCATTCGCTTCGGGCACCCCACTGTCGTACGAATCCATCCCGCCCCGATCCTCTTTGACGCCCGACGGTCCCCAGGTCAGTTATCCACAGGGTTGACACCCTAAGGGCCCTCGCCCCACCATTGAAGTCCATGAACCGAACGATCGGTCGGTAGGGGGCTCGCGATGGCGACAGTGGCGTACGGGACGGACGGGGCACCACAGACCCCGGCGGCCCCAAGGGAAGCAACGGCGTCTCAGGCCGCATTCGACGCTGCGGTGGCGTCGGACGAGCGGATCGAGCCGCGCGACTGGATGCCGGACGCCTACCGCGCCTCACTCGTCCGCCAGATGGCGCAGCACGCACACTCGGAAATCATCGGGATGCAGCCCGAGGCGAACTGGATCACCCGCGCACCCTCTCTGCGCCGCAAAGCGATCCTGATGGCGAAGGTCCAGGACGAAGCGGGACACGGCCTCTACCTCTACAGCGCGGCCGAGACCCTGGGCACGGGCCGTGAGGAGTTGCTCGACAAGCTCCACTCGGGCCGCCAGAAGTACTCATCGATCTTCAACTACCCCACGCTGACCTGGGCGGACGTCGGCGCTGTCGGATGGCTGGTGGACGGCGCCGCCATCACCAACCAGGTGCCGCTCTGCCGCTGCTCCTACGGCCCTTACGCCCGCGCCATGGTCCGTGTCTGCAAGGAGGAGTCCTTCCATCAGCGCCAGGGCTTCGAGCTGCTGCTCACCCTCAGCCGTGGCACACCGGAGCAGCACGCGATGGCACAGGACGCCGTCGACCGCTGGTGGTGGCCGTCGCTGATGATGTTCGGTCCGCCCGACGACCAGTCGGCGCATTCCGCCCAGTCCATGGCCTGGAAGATCAAGCGGCACTCCAACGACGAGCTGCGCCAGCGATTCGTGGACATATGCGTCCCACAGGCCGAGACGCTGGGGCTGACGCTCCCCGACCCGGATCTGCGGTGGAACGCGGAACGTGGGCAGCATGACTTCGGCGCCATCGACTGGACCGAGTTCAAGGAAATCCTCAAGGGCAACGGGCCCTGCAACGAACAGCGGATCACCCAGCGGCGCCGGGCCCACGAAGAGGGCGCCTGGGTCAGGGAGGCGGCGACCGCGTACGCCGCGAAGGACCACGCACGCCACGGAGCACCAGGGAAGGCACGCGCATGACCGCCGCATCCGAGAGCGCCACGGGCGCTGGGGACTGGCCGCTGTGGGAGGTGTTCGTACGCTCACGCCGCGGGCTGTCCCACACCCACGCCGGGAGCCTGCATGCCCCGGACGCGGAGATGGCCCTGCACAACGCCCGCGATCTCTACACCCGCCGGAACGAGGGCGTCTCGATCTGGGTGGTCCCCTCGACCGCAGTCACCGCCTCCTCGCCGGACGAGAAGGACTCCTTCTTCGAGCCCGCCGGCGACAAGCCCTACCGCCACCCCACGTTCTACAAGATCCCGGAAGGGGTGCGGCACCTGTGACCGCGGCTCTCGCCCTGGGCGACGACGCACTGGTGCTCTCCCACCGGCTGGGGGAGTGGGCAGGACACGCGCCGGTACTGGAGGAGGAAGTCGCCCTCGCCAACATCGCACTGGACCTGCTGGGGCAGGCGCGGGTGCTGCTCTCCCTCGTCGGCGACGAGGACGAGCTCGCCTATCTCCGTGAGGAGCGTGCCTTCCGCAACCTCCAGCTGGTCGAGCAGGAGAACGGCGACTTCGCGCACACCATCGCCCGTCAGCTCTTCTTCTCCACCTGTCAGCGCCTGCTGTACGAGCAGTTGGCGGCCGGGGACGGCCCGTTCGCCCCGCTGTCCGCGAAGGCCGTCAAGGAAGTCGCCTACCACCAGGACCACGCCGAACAGTGGACGCTGCGACTGGGCGACGGGACAGCGGAGAGCCATGAGCGGATGCAGCGAGGCCTGGACGCCCTGTGGCGCTTCACCGGGGAAATGTTCCAACCCGTCGAAGGGCTGGACGTGGACTGGACAGCACTGGCAGCCGACTGGTCCCGGTCCGTGACCTCCGTACTGGAGCGGGCGACGCTGACGGTGCCGGCGGGGCCCCGGAGCGGGGCCTGGTCCGCGGGGGCCGGCCGGCAGGGACTGCACACCGAGCCGTTCGGGCGGATGCTCGCCGAGATGCAGCATCTGCACCGCAGCCACCCGGGGGCGACATGGTGACCACGACACCGCTCGAAGCGGACCTGCGCCGTCTCGCCGGATCCGTCCCCGACCCCGAACTTCCGGTCCTGACGCTGGAGGAACTCGGCGTACTGCGCGGGGTCGAGATCCTCGGCCCCGGCCGGGTCGAGGTGGAACTCACCCCGACGTACACGGGCTGCCCCGCGATCGAGGCGATGTCCTCGGACATAGAGCGGGTGCTGCACGAACACGGCATACCGGAGGTCTCGGTCCGCAAGGTCCTGTCCCCCGCCTGGTCGACGGACGACATCACCGCCGAAGGACGCCGCAAGCTGGCCGAGTTCGGGATCGCTCCCCCGCGTCCGACCGGTCCGGGCGCCCCGGTCGGAGTCGCCCTGTCCATCCGCTGCCCGAACTGCGGATCGACCGAAACGGAGCTGCTGAGCCGCTTCTCCTCCACGGCGTGCAAAGCACTGCGCCGCTGCACCTCCTGCCATGAACCCTTCGACCACTTCAAGGAGTTGTAGATGTTCCATCCGCTCCGGGTCAGCGCGGTCGAACAGCTCACGGACGACGCGGTGGCCATCACGTTCGCCGTACCGCCGGAACTGCGCGAGACGTTCCGCCACACACCCGGCCAGCACGTGGCGCTGCGTCGGATCGTGCGCGGTACGGAGATCCGGCGTACGTACTCGATCTGCACCCCGGCGCCCGAGCGGGCCGACGAACCCGTCGTCCAGGTGGGGGTGCGGCTGGTGGAGGGCGGTGAGTTCTCGACGTACGCGTTCAAGGAGCTGGCCGTCGGCGACACCGTCGAAGTGATGGAACCGATGGGACGCTTCAGCTTCGAGCCCCGCCCGGGAAGGTTCGCGGCGATCGTCGGCGGCAGCGGCATCACCCCGGTCCTCTCGATCGCCGCGACCCTGCTCATACGTGAGCCGGAGGCGCGGTTCTGCCTGATACGCAGCGACCGGACGGCGGCGTCGACGATGTTTCTCGACGAGGTCGCCGATCTGAAGGACCGCTGGCCCGACCGCTTCCAGTTGGTGACCGTGCTGTCCCGCGAGGAACAGCAGTCGGGGCTGCCCTCCGGGCGGCTCGACCAGGAGCGTCTGACCGGGCTGCTGCCCGCGCTGCTCCCGGTCACGGAGCTGGACGGCTGGTTCCTGTGCGGACCCTTCGGCCTGGTGCAGGGCGCCGAGCGGGCGCTGCGCGGGCTCGGCGTGGCCAAGACCCGTATCCATCAGGAAATCTTCCATGTCGACGACGGAGCGGCCGTCACCGCCGCCCCGCCCGGGGCAGCGGTCCCGTCACACAGCAGGCTGACCGCCACGCTCGACGGCCGTTCGGGCAACTGGCCGGTCCGGGACGGGGATTCGCTTCTCGAAACGGTCCTGCGCAGTCGCTCGGACGCGCCGTACGCCTGCAAGGGCGGGGTGTGCGGGACCTGCAGAGCCTTCCTGGTCTCGGGCGAAGTGCGGATGGACCGCAACTACGCGCTGGAGCCGGAGGAGACCGAAGCGGGATACGTACTGGCCTGCCAATCGCACCCGCTCACACCGGAAGTGGAGCTGGACTTCGACCGCTGACCGCATTCCGTGCGTCGACGGTGTTCCGCTCAGCGCCTCCCTGACCTAATCTGACGCCGCATCAGAAATGGTCGGCGCGGGAGGACAGAGCTGTGGACTTCACCTTCACCGAGGAGCAGCAGGCGGCCGTTGAGGCGGCGAAGGCAGTCTTCTCGGGCGTCGCGCCCGACGGAGTGCCCAGCCCCGCGCTCAGCGCCGGGGCAGTGGCCGAGGACTTCGACCGGGCACTGTGGGGCAAGCTGGCGGAGGCCGACCTGCTGAGCCTCGTGCTGGACCCCGGGTACGGCGGGGCAGGACTCGGACCGATCGCACTCTGCCTGGTACTGCGCGAGGCCTCCCGGGTGCTGGCCCGGGTGCCCCTGCTGGAGACCAGCGCGGTCGCCATGACCGTACAGCGATACGGAGACGCCGAGTTGAGCGGTGAGATCCTGCCCGCCGTCGGCCGCGGCGAGCTGGTCCTCACCGTCGGGGCCAACGGCCGTACCGGCCACGACCCCGCCGAACTGGCCGTCACCGCCCGCCGGGAGGACGACGGCTGGGTACTCGACGGAGTGCAGACAGGTGTTCCCTGGGCGCAGACCGCGGACCGCGTCGCGGTACCCGCCCACACCGGCGCGGGCCACCCGGTGATCGCCCTCGTCCCCCGCTCCGCGCAGGGAGCCGATCAGCCGGGGATCACTCTGGCCGAGCAGTTCTCCACCAACGGAGAACGCTTCGCCGAGGTCCGGCTGGAATCCGTGCGCCTCGCGGACCGCGACGTCATCGACGCCGACGGCGCCTGGGAGTCCCTGCGAGACCTGCTGACCACCGGGACCTGCGCGCTCGCGCTCGGCCTGGGCGAGGGCGTGCTCACCATGACCAGCGCCTACACCAGCAAACGGGAGCAGTTCGGTTTCCCGGTCGCCACCTTTCAGTCGGTCGCTGTCCAGGCCGCCGACCGGTACATCGACCTCCGCGCCATGGAGGTCACGCTCTGGCAGGCCGCCTGGCGCATCTCCACCGGTGCGAGCGGGGCGCTTCCCGCGGCCGGTGACATCGCCGTGGCCAAGATCTGGGCATCCGAAGGCGTACGCCGGGTCGTCCAGACCGCGCAGCATCTGCACGGCGGCTTCGGCGCGGACACCGACTACCCGCTGCACCGCTATCACGCCTGGGCCAAACAGCTGGAGCTCTCACTCGGCCCCGCCGCGGCCCACGAGGAAGCGCTGGGCGATCTGCTGGCCGCCCATCCCCTCGGCTGATCCAGCGGTCCCGGACCTCATCGGCCCCAGACCTCATGGGCCCCGGCCAGACCAGAAAGCCCCGGTCAGACCACGAGGGCCCAGTCAGAACACGAGGCCCCGGCCAGACCACGAAGTCCTCTGGTCAGACCACGAACGCCGGGCCTCCGCCGTCCGCCACCATCGGACGCCCGGCGCTCTCCCAGGCAAGCATCCCGCCGTCGACGTTCACCGCGTCGATGCCCTGCTGCACCAAGTACTGGGTGACCTGCGCGGAACGGCCACCGACCCGGCAGATCACGAAGGCCTTGCCGTTCTCGGCCACGGCCTCCGTCACTTCACCGAAGCGCGCCACGAAGTCGCTCATCGGAATGTGCAGGGCCCCTTCGGCATGCCCGGCCGCCCACTCGTCGTCCTCCCGGACATCCAGTACCAGCCCGTCAGCCGGCACCGCCGCGACATCCACCTGGGGCAGCGGGGCGAAATTCATGGGTCATGCCTTCTCTCGTACATGCACGGCAGGGTCACCGGGAACGCTACTGCACCATCTCCGCCAGCTCGGCCTCTCGCTCGGAGACCTGTGCCAGCAACTGCTCGGCGATCTCCTCCAGCAACCGGTCGGGGTCGTCGGGCGCCATCCGGAGCATCGCTCCGATCGCACTCTCCTCCAGTTCATGGGCGACCAGGGACAGCAGCTCCTTGCGCTGGGAGAGCCATTCGAGCCGGGCGTAGAGCTCCTCGCTCTCGCTGGGCGCGGCAGCTTCCTGGACCGGACCGGCCGCCCACTCCTCACCCAACTCCCGCAGTACGGCCTCGTCCCCACGGGCATACGCGGCGTTGACCCGCGTGATGAACTCGTCCCGCCGGTTCCGTTCCGCGTCGTCCTGCGCCAGATCGGGATGCGCCTGGCGGACCAGCTCGCGATAGAGCTTGCGGGCCTCCTCGCTGGGCCGTACCCGCTTGGGCGGCTGCACCGGCTGCTCGTTCAGCATGGCCTGGGCCTCGGGCGACATCCCGTCCGGGTCGATCCAGTCGTGGAACAGCTCGTCGACACCGGGCATGGGCATCACGATCGCCCGCGCCTCCTGCGCCTTGCGCAGATCCTCCGGGTCACCGCTGCGCGCCGCTCTGGCCTCGGCGAGCTGCGCATCGAGCTCGTCCAGACGCGCGTACATGGGACCGAGTCTCTGGTGGTGCAGCCGGGAGAAGTTCTCCACCTCCACCCGGAACGTCTCCACCGCGATCTCGAACTCGATCAGCGCCTGCTCGGCGGCGCGCACGGCCTTCTCCAGCCGCGCCTCCGGCCGCTGCTCGCCCATGGGCTGCTCGCTCTGCTCGTCGTTCCGGGTCGTCGTTCCCCCGGTGGCATCCTCCGTCACCCGGCCAGCCTACGGGCGCCCTCCGCTTACCCGTCACAGTCCCGGTCCGGCGGGCGTCCGCCCCTGCCGCGCGTACCCGGTCACCGCCGGACCGCGTACCTCTGCGCCCAGGGCACCCCGCCCGCGAACACCACCACGGCCAAGGCGGCTCACACCGCGACCGCTTCCCCCAGCTCTTCCTCTTCCTCGGCTTCGGTCGCGACCTCGGCTTCCTTCGCCGCCACTTCTTCCCGCTGCCCGGCACCACCCGCTCCCGCAGCCGGTCGGACGGCCGCCTTCCGCCGACCCGCCTCGGCCAGTCCTGCCGCGCCCGTCACTACCAGACCGGCGAGCAGCCAGAAGACCAGCACCAGCACGTTGCCGCCGAGCCCGTGCCCGCCGAAGTACACATGGCTGCGCACGCCCTCCACGAAGCCCGCACCGTTCCAGAAGGAGTGCAACGCCCCGAAGAAGCCCGGCTGGAGCTCGGGCCGGAAGATCCCGCCGGAGCTGGTGAAGTTGAGCATCACGAACAGCACCATCACGCCGAGCGTCGTCCACCGCTTCAGGAAGGTGTGCAGGCCCACGCCGATGAGCAGAATGCCCGCAGAGTAGATCCATGCCATGGCCCAGAGGCCCCCCAGCCCGTGGTCGACCAAGTGGAACACCGGACCTGCGAAGGCGGTACCGATCGCGCTCACCACCAGAGACATCCCGGAGGCCAGCAGCGCCCTGACACGCAGTGGCAGGACCGCACCGGCTCCGCCGATCACGGCGACCGAGGCGTACGAGCCGATGCTCAGCGCGACCAGCAGGAAGAAGATGCCCTGTCCGGTCGGATCGCCGTTCGCGGTCGGCGCCACGTCGGTCACCTCGAGCGGCTCACCCTGCTCGGCTGCGACCTGCGTGAACACCTTCTCCACCACGGTGGCCGTGGTGTCGGACGCCGCGGACGCGACGACCAGTTCGGGTGCCTTGCCGCTCGGCACGAAGGCGCCGTAGATGTCCTGGTCCTTGAGCTGCTGGACGGCGGAGTCGCGGTCGGCGACCGTACGGACGGTGAGCGCGCCGTCTCCCTTGTCCTGCAACGTCTGCGCGAGGACCTGGGCGCTCGGCCCCGAGCCCACCACGGCGACGCGCAGGTCGTGCGGCTGCGGGGCGTGGAAGGCCCCCAGGTACGCGAGTCCCATCCCGATGCACATCAGCAGCGGTGTGACGAGATGGCCGAGGACATGGCGCAGCGCGGCCCCCGTACTGACGGCTCCGTTCGTGGGGCCTACGGACATCGGACACCTCTCCAGGTAGTTGGCTTTTGCAACTCTTAATTGAGTTGTACTATACAACCAATATTCAGGAGGGGAAACCATGACCGGCAAAGATCCGCAGGGACACGATGCGTCCGTCGACACCATCCAGCGCGAACTGACCGCGTTCGCCCGGCGCGCCCGCGCGACGGCCGCCCGCCTCCACCCGGAGCTTCCACTGGTCTCGTACACCTTGCTGGCGCACATCGACGACAGCCAGGGCTGCCGTGCGACCGACCTCGCGGCCCACTACATGCTCGACAAGTCCACGATCAGCCGACAGCTCGCGGGCCTGGAGAAGCTCGGCCTGGTCGAACGCCGCCCCGCCCCTGACGACCAGCGCGTCCAGGTCCTCCATCCCACCGAGGCGGGCACCAAGATGCTCGCCTCGACCCAGGGAAGCCGACGCGCGGCCGTACGCGACCGCCTGGCCGACTGGAGCGAGGAGGACCTCGATCGCTTCGCGGCCTATCTACTGCGTTACAACTCGGCGGAGTTGAGCCAGGACCTGCCATAGCGCCTACGGCTGAAGCCCCACCGACCCCGACCCACTACCCCGGCCTGCCGCCCCCGGACCGACCTCCCCTAGCAGGGGCCTTTCCCGACCGGCAGATACGCCTCCGACCACTTACCGAGCTCATGAAGAGCGGGCCCGAGCGCCCGGCCCGCCTCCGTCAGCCGGTACGAGACCCGCAGCGGAGGCCCTTCGTCGACCTCGCGCACAAGCAGTCCCGCCACCGCGAGCTCGGTCAGCCGATCGGAGAGCATCCGCTCACTGATCCCCGGGATCGCCCGCCGCAGATCCGCGAAGTACACCGGCTGCTGCATCAGCACGGCCACGATCAGGCCGGTCCAGCGCTTGCCCAGCAGTTCGAAGACGCGCGTGATCGCCCCGCCGACCTGCTGGCACGCCTTCTCACCGTGTTCCGCCATGTCTTCAGAGTACTGAGTGCCGACCCCTCCTCGAAGGGCTGCGGAAAAGTAAGGGACTATGCTATTTATAGGTACGCATGATTTTTAGGACCATGCTTCCCGACGCATCCACGGAGAACCTCATGGCTACCCTTCTGCATATCGACTCCGCCGTCTTTCCGCAGGGTTCCGTGTCCCGAGAGGTCACAGCCGCCTATGTGAACGCCTGGCGCGAGCAGCACCCCGACGGCACGGTCGTCTACCGCGATCTGGCAGCCGACCCGCTGCCGCACCTGGACGCCGCCAGTACGGCCGCAGGCGCCGAGGCCCCGCTCCGCGCCGAGCTCGCCACCGAACTCGCCGAAGCCGACGCCGTACTGATCGGCGCCCCCATGTACAACTTCACGATCCCCTCCACCCTCAAGGCATGGCTCGACCACGTGATCATCGTCGGCCACAACGCGGGCGGCGCGGAGAGCCCGCTGGCCGGCACCCCGTTCACCGTGGTGGCCAGCCGTGGCGGCTCGTACGCGCCCGGCACGCCCCGCGAGGGCTTCGAGTTCGTGCAGAACTACCTGGAGAAGCTGCTGACGGGCATGTTCGGCGCCGAAGTCGACTTCATCGTGCCCGAGTTGACCCTTGCTGCCTCGCAGCCCGCCATGGCCGACCTCATCCCGCTCGCCGAGGCCTCCCGCGCCAAGGCCCTCGATGACGCCGCCTCGAAGGCCAAGGCGCTCGCTTCACGCCTCGCCGCCTGACGGACCGGCCCACGCAACAGGCCGGGAAACGTGAAACCTCCGCGCGGCCTTCGGGCCAGGCGGAGGTTTCACGTGAAACGTAGTGGTCAAATCACCTCAGGATCAGGCCCGTTGGCGCTTTGACCCGTTGCCCGTTGGCCCGTTGCCTCATTCCGGATTCCGGCCTGCCCGGAAAAGACCGAACCGATCAGGTCCTAGAGGTCGAACTCGGCCGGGGCGATCCCCACGGCGAAGCACGCCTCACGGACCACAGCCCGCTCGGTCGCGTCGAAGTCGCCGTCGGCTCCGCCGATGACGATGCCGATCTGGATCACAGCGCGGGCCTCGGTCGGCTTCTTGCTGACCTTGCCGATGGTCTGCAGGATGCTGACCTTGCCGAAGTCGAAGTCGGCGGTCAGCTTCTGGCAGTAATCGTTGAAGCGCTGCTGAAGGTCGTCAGCGGAGAAGTTCTGCAGCACCTCGTTCGACCCGATGAGGGAAGCGACGCGCTGACGCTCGGAGGCGTCGATGGATCCGTCGGCCGCAGCGACCAGTGCGCACATCGCCATGCTCGCGTCGCGGAACGCCCCGCTCTTGAGGTCGTTCTTCTTGGCATTGAGCTGCGTCTGCATCGTCGACGCCGAGTCCTTGATGCGGTCCCAGAGAGCCATACGAATTACTCCTGTTTTCGGTGCGGTGCGGTGAAGTTGAGTACGGTGCGGTGAAGCCGGGTGGCGAGCGGTGAAGCCGGTTGGCGAGCGGTGGAGTGAGCTGCCGTGGCGCAGCATCGGCTCCGCCAGCAGCACCGACTCCATCAGCGGCGTCGTCGGAACCGCCGGCGGCCTGGCGTCCGGGCCCCCTGGATCAGACGCTGACGCCGAAGTCAGCGGCGATGCCTGCCAGGCCGGAGGCGTAACCCTGGCCCACCGCACGGAACTTCCACTCCGCACCGTTGCGGTAGAGCTCGCCGAAGACCATCGCCGTCTCCGTGGAGGCGTCCTCGCTCAGGTCGTATCGGGCGATCTCGGCCCCGCCCGCCTGGTTGATGACGCGGATGAACGCGTTGCGGACCTGACCGAAGCTCTGGCCACGCCCCTCCGCCTCGTGGATCGAGACCGGAAAGACGATCTTGGTGACCTCGGCGGGTACCGCAGCAAGGTTGACCTTGATGGACTCGTCGTCGCCCTCACCTTCACCGGTGAGGTTGTCGCCCGTGTGCTCGACGGACCCGTCCGGGCTGGTCAGGTTGTTGTAGAAGACGAAGTGCCGGTCGGAGACGACCTTCCCGGAGTCGTTGCACAGCAGCGCACTGGCGTCCAGGTCGTAGTCCGCACCCGTCGTCGTACGCACGTCCCAGCCGAGGCCCACCACGACGGCGGTCAGGCCGGGCGCCTCCTTGCTCAGCGAGACGTTTCCGCCCTTGGCGAGGCTCACACCCATGTTGCTTCCCTTCTCGAATCCACAAGCCGGCGATCCACCAGCCGGCGATCCACCAGCCGGTCGAATCCACAGGCCGACGAATCCACCCGTCCGGAACCACCGGCATCCGCTGCCGGTTCCGCTACTGGTTCCGGTCCCCGTTCCGATTCCCGGACCAGCATCTGAAATCTACAGCACTGTAGATTTCACGTCGGGAAGGCCGCACTGCCGCTACCCCCGCTGGATACGATGGCCGAACACCCGGCGAGGCACCGAGCGAAGGAGTCCGCGGCATGGGCGGAGAGAAGGACAGCCGGGCCCCCGGCCCGCGTGCCCGCAGACGAGGACAGGGCGAACTCGAGGCCCAGGTCCTGTCCGTGCTCGGTACGGCCCATGAACCCGCCACGGCCGCCTGGGTGCAGGAGCAGCTGGGCGGCGGCCTCGCCTACACCACGGTCATCACCATCCTGACGCGGCTGCACGAGAAGAAGGCCGTCAGGCGAACCAGTACCGGGCGCCCCATCCTCTGGGAGCCGGTGGCCGACGAGTCCGGTCTCGCGGCCCTGCGGATGCGGCAGTTGCTCGACAAGCAGGAGAACCGCGGCGCGGTGCTCTCCAGCTTCGTCTCCGCCCTCTCCCTCGACGACGAGCATCTGCTGCGCTCGCTTCTCAACGAGACCTCCGACGCCCCGACGGACGAAGCGGAGAGCTGACCCATGGGCGTGTTCGTCCTCCTGCCCCTGGTTCTGCCGCTGACCGCCCTGCCCATCGCGCGCCTGGCCGAACAGCATCTGCATCCACGGAGCGCCGCCCGGCTGCTCACCCTGGTCGCGGTGATCCTCGCCGCGTGCAGCACGCTCTGTCTGGGACTGCTGATGGTCGTGGGCACCGCCCAACTCCCGGGAAATCCTCTCCCGGACGGCTGGTCCGACCCCGAAGTGCGGGACGCCGTCCCCTGTTTCGAGGTGGTCGGCAAGGCCGCCATCGTGGCCCTCGCCCTGGTAGCGGCCGGCTGCACACTCACCCTGTACCACCACCTCGGATTCCGGGCCGGGGCCCACCGGACGCTGGCCCTGCTGCCGACCCCGTCCGAGGTCGCGGTCCTGCCCGACGACACCCCGTACGCGTACGCCCTGCCCGGATCGCCCGGCCGGATCGTGATGTCCACCGGCATGGCCTCCTGCCTCACCGAGGAGGAGCGCGGAGTGCTGCTCGCCCATGAGCGCGCGCATCTGACGGGCCACCACCACCGGCTGCTGCTCGCGTCGCGGCTGGCCGGCTGCGCGAATCCGCTGCTGCGACCGCTGCGGGAAGCCGTCGCGTACAGCACCGAGCGGTGGGCCGACGAGGAGGCGGCGCAGGTCACCGGCGACCGGCGGATGACCGCACGCGCCGTCGGCCGAGCGGCGCTCGTCAGCCGCCGGGCCACCGCCCCCGGACTGGCCGCGTTCGCGGGAGCGGGACCGGTCCCGCGCAGGGTGGCGGCCCTGCTGGGACCCCCGCCCGCCACCAGTGGCTGGCCACCGGCCCTGACGACAGCGGGGTTCGCCGCGCTGGTCGCGGCAGCGGGGACGGCCGCGTCGACACTGTCCGCGCTCAATTCGGCCTTCGCGCTGTTCCTCGTACTCGAAGCGGCCACACCGCTCTGACGGGCACACAGCTGTACAGCCACACCGCTCCGACGGCACCCGGCCGTCACGGCCACACCGCTCCGACAGCCACTCGGCCGTAACGGCAGCGCCCCGCCGACGACGACACGCCGAGATGCCCGGTCCGGGGAACAGGCTCCCCGGACCGGGCCATCACCCGCCGCTGGTCAGGCGGCGGTGTCGGCGCTCTTCGGTACCTGCTGCTCCGTGGACAGCTTCACGCCGGCCGGTTCCACGGACGGCACAGCCCCTTCCGCCGTCTGGGTGCCGGACGCGGGGCCCGCCGCCGCATCCTCCTTCATCGCCTTGGCCTCGCTCTTGAGGATGCGCATCGACTTGCCCAGCGCGCGGGCCGTGTCGGGCAGTTTCTTCGAGCCGAACATCACCATGACCACAATCGCCACGATGAGCAGGTGCCAGGGCTCCAGTCCGTTGCGGAGCATGTCCACCCCACCCTTCTTCTCGTCGGCCGACGGCACACACCGCCGGATGCATCTCCAGAAAAGCTTGCTACATTGCGCAACTGTACAACCATGGGGTGGGGCCGTTCGTCCCCTCTGTACGGACGGACGAATGAAAGCACGCAGATGAAATCCAGCGACAGGACGACACCCGCCCACGACCGACGGGCTCACGGCGCGAGCCGCGCGCAGAACCGCGGGAAGCGGCGCAAACGCAGCCGGGTACGGCTCGTACTCGCCATAGCCGTGTCCGTGGTGGTGCTCGCCACCGCCGGAGCCGGCTGGCTCTACCTCCGGCTGAGCGGCAACATCAACTCCTTCAGCTCGGACGGAGTCGCCGTGAACCGCCCGGCGGCCTCCACCAAGGGCGAGAACGTGCTGGTCATCGGTTCGGACGCGCGAACCGGCGGGAACAGCGCACTGGGCGGCGGCGACAAGAACGACGTGGGCCGTTCCGACACCGCGTTCCTGCTGCACATCTACGCCGACCACAAGCACGCGCTCGCCGTGTCCATCCCGCGCGACACCCTCGTCACCATCCCGTCGTGCAAACTGCCCAACGGCAGCTGGACCCAGCCGCAGTCCGCCACCATGTTCAACGCGGCGTACTCCGTCGGCCAGACCGCCAAGGGCAACCCGGCCTGCACCCAGAACACCGTGGAGAAGCTGACCGGACTACGGGTCGACCACACCGTCGTCGTCGACTTCGAGGGCTTCTCACGACTCACCGGCGTCGTCGGCGGCGTCCAGGTCTGCCTGCCGCAGGACATCTACCAGCGGGACCTCAACCCGAACCAGACCGCCCGCGGCAAGCTCCTCTTCCACCGCGGCGAGCAGAACGTGTCCGGGCAGCAGGCACTGGACTACGTACGGATCAGGCACGGCATCGGGGACGGCTCGGACATCGGCCGGATCAAACGCCAGCAGGCCTTCGTCTCCGCCCTGCTCAAGAAGGTGAAGGACGACGGCTTCACGCCCACCAAACTGCTGCCGCTCGCCGACGCGGCCACCCACTCGCTGACCGTCGACCCCGGCCTGTCGAGCGCCGACAAACTGCTCTCCTTCGTGATGTCCATGAAGGGCATCGACCTGCACAACGTCAAGTTCATCACCGTCCCCTGGCGGTACCAGGGCTCCCGCGTCGCCATCGTGGAACCGGACGCCGACGCCCTGTGGTCCACCCTCCGGGAGGACCGGACCCTGGACGGGAAGGACGCGAGCGGCAAGAACGGCGACAAGGCGCCGTCCCCCTCGCCGAGCGCCGAGGGCCCCGTGTCCGGCACCGGCATCGCCGTCGCCGTCCAGAACGGCACCACCGTCACCGGGCTGGCCGGCCGCGCCGCGCAGACCCTGAAGGACCACAGCTTCACCGTGACCGGGACCGGGACGGCGGGCAGCCAGGACCACACCTCGACCGTCATCGACTACGGACCCGGCCAGAAGGCGAAGGCCCGGACCGTGGCCCGGCTCTTCGCCGGGGCGGAACTCCAGGAATCCACCGCCCCGGGAATCACCGTGACCGTGGGCACGTCCTACGCCGCCGACCCCACGGCCACCGCGAGCAGCGCCCCCTCATCGGTCCCCTCGTCCGTGGCCTCCGGCGCCAGATCCGGCGACGACGGCCCGTGCAGCGACCTGTCCTACGGATGACAGCGGACGGCCGTCACCACGGCCTCGTACAACGGCTGTCGTAGCGGCGCCGAGCCGCCGCGAGCCCCACCGCGTACAGACCGAGGACCACCAGGAGCAGCGGATAGGAGAAGCCCGGCAGCGCCGCCATCCCCAGCAGTGGGCCGAGCGGCGAGACCGGGAGCAGCAGACCGACAGCGGCCAGCGCGCCCGCCGCCCAGCGGACCGGACTGGTCCGGCCGTCCTCGGCGGCGCGGCGGCCCGTACGCAGCAGGAGCATCACCAGCGACTGGGTCAGCAGGTTCTCCACGAACCAGCCCGAGTGGAAAACCGTTTCGCTGTCCGGGCCCCCGGGACCGTGCACGGCGTACGCCAGCACCGCGAACGTCGCCAGGTCCGCAACCGCGTTCAGCGCGCCGAAACCCGTGATGAACCGCAGGAAGTCGGGCGCCCGCAGCGCGGACGGGCGCTTCAGCACGCCGGCTGACGGGCGGTCGTACGCGAACGCGAGCTGCGCCGCGTCGAAGCACAGGTTCTGCACCAGCACCTGCACCGGAAGCATCGGGAGGAACGGCAGCAGCAGCCCCGCCCCGAGCATCGCGATGACGTTGCCGAGGTTCGACGAGAGCGTGATGCGCAGATACGTCGCGATGTTGCCACTGCTGTGCCGCCCGGCCGCGAGCGCGTGCTCGACGGCCGACAGGTCCTTCGCGTGTTCGGTGAGCACCACGTCCGCGCCCTCCCGCGCCACGTCCACGGCGTCGCGCGGGCAGATCCCGACATCCGCGGCGTACAGCGCGGGCAGGTCGTTGACGCCGTCCCCGAGGAAGCCGCACACACGCCCGTCCGCCCGCAGCGCACGGACGACCCGGGCCTTGTGCTCCGGGGTGCAGCGCGCGAAGACGACCGTGTGGCGCCCCACGTCGACCAGTTCCGCGTCGGTGAGCGCGTCGATGTCCCGCGCGGTGAGGACCTTCCCCGGGTCGAGGCCCAGGTCCTGGCAGACGCGGGCCGCCGTCCCCGGATGATCCCCCGTGACGACCTTCACGGCGACGCCCGTCCCGGCCAGCGCGGACAGCGCGGCGGCGGCACTGGGCACCAGCGCGTCCCGCAGGGTGACGAACCCCCGGAAGGTCAGACCTCGCTCGTCGGCCACGGTGTACGCCCGCTTGCGCGCCGGTCGCTCGGCGGTCGCGACAGCCAGCAGCCGCGCACTGTCCCGCGCGAGAACGGCGGCGGAGGCCAGCAGCCGCTCCCGTTCGGCGTCGTCGAGCGCACACCGCTCCAGTACGTTCTCGACGGCCCCCTTCACCACCAGGGTGTCGACCCCCAGCCGGCCGGGACCGCGGACGACGGCGGTCGCGATCCGCCGCACCGGATCGAAGGGCAGGGCGGCGATGCCGTCGTACGGCAGGAACTCCTCACCGTCCGACGCGTCCAGCAGCGCCTCGTCGAGCACCTCGGGCGCCGGGAGATCGGCCAGCTGAAGCGCCCACCAGGCATTGACCGCCGCCCAGTGCAGCACCTCGCGGTCGTCCCGGCCCTCCGCGTCCAACGCCCGGTCGACCCGGGGCAGATCCTGGGTGAGGGTGCCCGTCTTGTCCAGGCACAGCACCTCCAGGGCGCCCAGATCGTGCAGCGCGGGCAGCCGCTTGACGATCACCCCGTGCTGCCGGGCGAGGAGAGAAGCGCCACGTGCCAGACAGCTGGTGACGATCACCGGCAGCATCTCCGGCGTCAGCCCGACCGCCACCGCGACCGCGAACGGCAGCGTCTCCAGGCCGCGCCCGCGCAGCGCCGCGTTCGCCATCAGCACCAGCGGCGGAGTCAGCAGCATGAACCGGATGAGGATCCACGAAATACCCTGCACCGACCGGTCGAAGGAGCTCGGCCCGCGCGGCCCGACAGCCCCCTGCCCGGCCGCGAACCGGGTACGCGCCCCGGTCGCCACCACCACGGCGCTGCCGCTGCCCGACGCGATGCTGCTGCCTTGGAAGCAGAGCTGCGCCTGCTCGAACGCATCGCCCCCCGGCGTCTCCGGCACATCGACGGCGTACTTGGCGACCGCGGCGGACTCCCCGGTCAGCACCGCCTGGTTCACGCTCATCCCGACGGCCCGCAGCAGCCGCACATCGGCGGGCACGAGATCCCCCGGACCGAGCCGTATCACGTCTCCCGGCACCAGTTGATCGACCGGAACCTCACGGGCCACCGGAGCCGCGTCGTCGCCGGTCCGCCGCAGCACGGTGGCCGTGGTGGCCACCAGCTCCCGCAGCGCCGCCATCGACCGGTCGGCACGGTGCTCGCCCGTGGAGCGCAGCACACAGCTCACCACGGCCAGCGCCGTGATCACCGACGCGGTGCCCCACGAGGCGACGAGCGCCGACACCAGCCCGAGACAGAGCAGTACAGCGGTGAAGGGGTCCCGCACACTGCGCAGGAAACGCACGACCCACGGAACGGAGCGCCGGGCGGGCAGGGTGTTCTCGCCGCACTCCCGCAGCCGCGCGTCCGCGACCGCATCCGTCAGACCCCGCGGCCCGCTGTCGAGCGCCCGCAGCACCTGGAGCGAGGTCAGCGCACCCAGTTCCCGCCCCGCGTCGACGGCCGTCGGCGCATCCCCGGGCGCCGGTACGGCCCAAGGACCGGAGACCGCGGGACCGGACTCCGGGGCCGTGGCGGCCTCAGGTGCCTGTCCCACGGAGGTGATCCACCCGGGAGGTGCCTCCCCCGGCGCGCGCCGACAGCTGGCCGACCATCAGCCGCACCACCGTCACGACCTCGGGATCGTCGACGAAGTACACCTGCCGCCGCCCCTCCCGCCGGGAACGCACCAGACCGGCCAGTTTCAGCTTTGTCAGATGCTGGCTCACCGCGGGCAGCGCACCGCCCACCCGTTCCGCCAGCCCGGTCACGTCACTCTCGCCCTGCGCCAGCGCCCACACGATGTGCAGCCGGGCCGACGAGGCCAGCAGACCGAAAGCGGCGGCTGCCTCCGCGAGCACCTCGGCGGAAGGATCCTCGAACCTGTCGACGCCTGCCGCCACTACGCCTTCCCCAACCGCCTGGACCGTGTTCCGAACCGCACCAGTCTAGGCCGGAACCTCCTGGAGCCTCGGACCGTGTATCCCCGCCAACGAGAAACGGGCCCCCGACAGCGATTTTCATCACTGCCGGGAACCCGTTCATCGGTTTCCGATGGTGCGCGAGGGGGGATTTGAACCCCCACGTCCCTAAGGACACTGGCACCTGAAGCCAGCGCGTCTGCCGTTCCGCCACTCGCGCAAGTGGTGTATCCGAGACCCGCACCGGCTGGTGCGTTTCCCTGGCGACATCCGGAAGATTAGCACGCTGGACAGGGTGGATTCACATCCGTTCCGCGGGGGAGGCGACCGGCACCCACCGCGTGGAACGAGGGGCCTTCACACCCACTCCTCCTACGTGAACCATGCGTGCGGGACACTGGGAGAGGAGCCACCTCTACGATCCGTGTGAGAGGTGACACTCGTCCACAGGCCGGACAAGGGGAACCAGCCGTTTTCCCCACGCGTGGATACGATCAGTAAGCAGTACCAGGACGGCAACGACGGAGGAGGTGCCTCATGGGAGTCATGAAGAAGTTCGAGCAACGTCTCGAAGGTCTGGTCAACGGCACCTTCGCGAAGGTGTTCAAGTCCGAGGTCCAGCCCGTCGAGATCGCCGGCGCGCTCCAGCGCGAATGCGACAACAACGCAACGATCTGGAACCGCGAACGGACGGTCGTACCCAACGACTTCATCGTCGAACTGAGCACACCGGACTACGAGCGCCTCAGCCCGTACTCGGGTCAGCTCGGCGACGAACTGTCCGGGCTCGTCCGCGACTACGCGAAGCAGCAGCGGTACGCCTTCATGGGCCCCATCAAGGTCCACCTGGAGAAGGCCGACGACCTCGACACCGGCCTCTACCGCGTCCGCAGCCGCACCCTCGCCTCCAGCACCAACCAGCAGAGCGCCGACCGCGGTCCCGCGGCGCCCCCGGCCCCCCAGCGCCCCGGCGCAGGCGGCTACGGCTACCCGCCCTCGGCCGCCCCGCCCATGCCGGCCGCACCGCCGCCCGGAGCCAATCGCCCCGCGGGCCGGACACCCTCGCCGGGCCCCATGCCGAGCACCCAGACCCGGCGCTGGATCGAGGTCAACGGCACCCGCCACCAGATCTCGCGCGCCACTCTGGTCCTCGGCCGCAGCACCGAAGCCGACGTGCGGATCGACGACCCCGGCGTATCCCGCCGGCACTGCGAGATCCGCGCCGGTTCCCCCTCGACGATCCAGGATCTCGGTTCCACCAACGGCATCGTGGTAGACGGACAGCACACCACCCGCGCTACGCTCCGCGACGGCTCGCGGATCGTCGTGGGCAATTCCACCATCGTTTACCGGCAAGCCGAAGGGTGAAGCGGGGGCAATGTCAGAGCTGACCCTGACGGTCATGCGGCTAGGTTTCCTAGCTGTTCTGTGGCTGTTCGTGATCGTGGCCGTCCAGGTCATCCGCAGCGATCTGTTCGGAACGCGTGTCACACAACGCGGCTCACGCCGCAACACCGACACACGACCCCAGCAGACCGCGCGGCAGGCCACCGCGCCTCCGCAACAGCGCCAGCAGCCGGCCACCGGCCGCCAGCGCCGGGGCGCACCCACCAAACTCGTCGTATCCGAGGGCAGCCTCACCGGCACCACGGTCGCCCTGCAGGGCCAGACCGTGACGCTGGGCCGGGCACATGATTCAACAATCGTGCTGGACGACGACTACGCGTCCAGCAGGCATGCCAGGATCTACCCCGACCGTGACGGCCAGTGGATCGTCGAGGATCTCGGGTCCACCAACGGCACGTATCTCGACCGGACCCGGCTGACCACCCCGACACCGATCCCGCTGGGCGCACCGATCCGCATCGGCAAGACCGTCATCGAGCTGCGGAAGTAGTACGACAATGAGCGAGCGGAGCGAGCGAGCCGCAGCGGTCCCGGCAACGGGCCGGGGCGTGCTCCCGACCGGAGGGTGGGCAGTGTGGCTCGAGACCGGTTGTACCCGGAGCCGACGGGCGAGGTGCGCATGAGTCTGTCCCTGCGCTTCGCCGCCGGTTCGCACAAGGGCATGATCCGCGAGGGAAACGAGGACTCCGGCTACGCCGGCCCCCGGCTCCTCGCCATCGCCGACGGAATGGGCGGCCAGGCCGCCGGTGAGGTCGCGAGCTCCGAGGTCATCTCCACGCTCGTCACGCTCGACGACGACGTCCCCGGTTCGGACATCCTCACCTCGCTCGGCACCGCCGTGCAGCGGGCCAACGACCAGCTCCGCATGATGGTCGAGGAGGACCCCCAGCTCGAAGGCATGGGCACCACGCTCACCGCCCTCCTCTGGACCGGTCAGCGGCTCGGCCTCGTCCACGTCGGGGACTCCCGCGCCTACCTGCTGCGCGACGGCGTCCTCACGCAGATCACCCAGGACCACACCTGGGTGCAGCGCCTCGTCGACGAAGGCCGCATCACCGAGGAAGAAGCCACCACCCACCCGCAGCGCTCCCTGCTGATGCGCGCGCTGGGCAGCGGCGAACACGTCGAACCCGACCTCTCCATCCGTGAGGTCAGGGCCGGCGACCGCTACATGATCTGCTCCGACGGGCTCTCCGGCGTCGTCTCCCACCAGACGATGGAAGACACCCTCGCCAGCTACCAGGGCCCCGCGGAGACGATCCAGGAGCTGATTCAGCTCGCCCTGCGCGGCGGCGGTCCCGACAACATCACCTGCATCGTCGCCGACGTCCTCGACGTCGACTCCAACGACTCCCTGGCGCAGCAGCTCAACGACACCCCGGTCGTCGTCGGCGCGGTCGCCGAGAACCAGGCGGCCCAGCACGACGGCGGGGCCATGCAGACCCCCGCCGGGCGCGCGTCCGGCCTCGGCCGTCAGGCGTCCCCGCCGCCCGCGCCCGGCGGCTTCGGCCCGCCCGGAAGCGGCGACGGATACGGCGCGGCCCCCGACGGCAGCTTCGGCTCCTACAGCGACGAGGACTTCACCAAGCCGTCCGGCGGCCGTAAGTGGCTCAAGCGCTCGCTGTACACCGTGCTCGTCCTCGCGGTCGTCGGCGGCGGCCTGTACGGCGGCTACCGCTGGACCCAGAACCAGTACTACGTCGGCTCCAACAACGAGCACGTCGCGCTCTACCAGGGCATCAGCCAGGACCTCGCCTGGATCTCGCTCTCGAAGGTCGAGAAGGACCACCCCGAGATCGAACTCAAGTACCTCCCGCCGTACCAGCGCAAGCAGGTCGACGCGACCATCACCGCAGGCAGCCTCAGCCAGGCGAACCGCAAGATCACGGAACTCGCCGACCAGGCCAACGCCTGCAAGAAGGACGCGGAACGCCGCAAGGTCGAGGACGAGAACAAGACCACCAGCGCGCCGGGTACCCGCACCACACACAGCGCGACCACCGTCGGGTCCCCCAAGACCAAGACCGTGACGCCTTCGCCCAACGCCAAGCCCAGCGACAAACCCACGCCCGGCCCCAGCCTCTCGGAGGATGAACAGAAGCTGGTCCCGTTGTGCGGTAAGCAGTAGAGCCGTAGGGGGCCTTTCACCACCATGAGCGTTGTCACCAACACGACCACGATCGGCGCGATCGAAGCACCGAGCCGCCGCAACACCGAGCTGATGCTCGTCGCCTTCGCCGTCTTCATCTCGGTGTTCGCGTACGCCAACGTCGGCCTCGCGATGAACGGTTCGCTGCCCTCCGGCATGCTCGGTTACGGCACGGGTCTCACCCTGCTCGCGGGCGTCGGCCACCTCGTGGTCCGCAAGTTCGCGCGGTACGCCGACCCGCTGCTGCTGCCACTGGCCACGCTCCTCAACGGGATCGGCCTGGCACTGATCTGGCGCCTGGACCAGTCACCACGCCTGATCCGGCAGTCCAAGGCGCTGTACCACTCCTTCAGCCCGGACGCCCCCAAGCAGCTGCTGTACTCGGCGCTGGGCGTCGCCCTCTTCGTCGCCGTACTGGTGCTGCTCAAGGACCACCGCGTCCTGCAGCGCTACACCTACATCTCGATGGTGGTGGCGCTGGTCCTGCTGATCGCGCCGATGTTCTTCCCCTCCGTGTACGGCGCCAAGATCTGGATCAGGATCGGCAGCTTCTCGATCCAGCCGGGCGAGTTCGCGAAGATCATCATCGCGGTGTTCTTCTCCGGCTACCTGATGGTGAAGCGGGACGCCCTGGCCCTGGCCAGCCGCCGTTTCATGGGCTTGTACCTGCCGCGTGGCCGTGACCTCGGACCGATCCTGGCCCTCTGGGCCCTGTCGATCCTCATCCTGGTCTTCGAGACCGACCTCGGCACCTCGCTGCTGTTCTTCGGGCTCTTCGTCGTGATGCTGTACGTCGCCACCGAGCGCACCAGCTGGATCGTGTTCGGTCTGCTGATGTCCGCTGTCGGCGCGGTCACCGTCGCCACCTTCGAACCGCACGTCCAGGACCGCGTCACCGCCTGGATGGACCCGTTCAGCTGCTACGCGACCGACCCGAGCGGCGCCTGCCGGCAGATCTCCGAAGCCGCCATGTCGTTCGGCGCCGGCGGGACCCTCGGTACCGGCCTCGGGCAGGGCAACTCCGACCTCATCGGATTCGCCGCGAACGCCGACTTCATCCTCTCCACCGCCGGTGAGGAGCTCGGCCTCGCCGGCATGATGGCGATCCTGCTGGTGTACGGCCTGATCGTGGAGCGCGGCATCCGCACCTCGCTGGCCGCCCGCGACCCCTTCGGCAAGCTCCTCGCCGTCGGCCTCTCCAGCGCCTTCGGCATCCAGGTCTTCGTCGTGGCCGGCGGTGTCATGGGCCTCATCCCGCTGACCGGTATGACCATGCCGTTCATGGCGTACGGCGGTTCCTCCGTGCTCGCGAACTGGGCACTGATCGGCATCCTGATCCGCATCAGCGACACCGCCCGCCGCCCGGCACCGGCCCCCGCCCCGTCCCCCGACGCCGAGATGACCCAGGTGGTCCGACCGTGAACAAGCCCCTGCGCCGGATCGCCATCTTCTGCGGTGTGCTCATCCTCGCCCTGATCGTCCGCACCAACTGGCTCCAGTACGGCCAGGCCGACGAACTCAACGCGAAGAAGCAGAACCTCCGCATCGGCATCGAGCGGTACGCCCACGAGCGGGGCAACATCATCGTCGACGGCAACCCCATCACCGGGTCCGTCGTCAGCGACAGCACGTACTACAAGTACAAGCGCACCTGGAAGGACGGCCCGATGTGGGCGCCCGTCACCGGGTACTCCTCGCAGGTCTTCGACGCCACCCAGCTGGAGAAGCTGAACGACTCGATCCTCACCGGCAACGACGACCGGCTCTTCTTCGACCGCACGCTCTCCATGTTCACCGGCACGAAGAAGCAGGGCGGCAACGTCGTCACCACCCTGAACGCGGACGCCCAGAAGGCCGCGTTCAAGGGCCTCGGTGACAAGAAGGGCGCGGCGGTCGCCCTCGACCCGAAGACCGGCGCGATCCTCGCGCTGGCGTCGACGCCGTCGTACGACCCCTCGTCCTTCGCCGGGAACACCGACACGGACTCGAAGAACTACAAGAAGCTGCTCGACGACAAGAGCCAGCCCATGCTCAACCGGGCGCTGCGCCAGACCTACCCGCCGGGCTCCGCCTTCAAGGTGGTCACCGCGGCAGCCGCCCTGGAGAACGGGCTGTACAGCAACATCGATTCCCCGACCGACTCCCCGCTCCCGTGGAAGCTGCCTCTCTCCACGCAGGACCTGCCGAACGAGGGCCCCCTCCCCTGCAAGAACGCGAGTCTCCGTCTGGCGCTGCAGGTCTCCTGCAACACCGTCTTCGGCAAGATCGGCGCCGACCTCGGTGAAGACAAGATGCGGGCGGAGGCGGAGAAGTTCGGCTTCAACAGCGAGCAGTTCACCCCCACCCGCGCCTACGCGAGCGTCTTCTCCAAGAACATGGACGGGGCACAGACCGCGCTCTCCTCCATCGGGCAGTTCAACACGGCGGCCACCCCGCTCCAGATGGCCATGGTCGCCTCCGCGGTCGCCAACGACGGCACGCTCATGAAGCCGTACATGGTCGACCGGCTCACCGCGCCCAATCTGGACACCGTCGCCAAGACGGAGCCGCAGAAGATGAGCGAGCCGATGTCCAAGGAACACGCGCAGATGATCCAGCAGATGATGGAGACGGTGGTCGAGAAGGGCACCGGCACCATGGCCAAGATCCCGGGTGCGACCGTCGGCGGTAAGACCGGTACCGCGCAGAACGGCATCAACAACAGCGGCAACCCGTACGCCTGGTTCATCTCGTACGCCAAGACCGCCCAGGGCTCCCCGGTCGCCGTCGCCGTGGTCGTCGAGGACTCGAACGCCACCCGCGAACACATCTCCGGTGGCGGTCTCGCCGCTCCGATCGCCAAGGCGATGATGCAGGCCGTCATCAACAGCGAGAAGTGACGGCTGTGCCGGAACCTGCACGATACCGACCCGATACCGGTCCGATATCAGCTGACGATTGCGCCCTGAACAGCCGTCCGCGGCCGGTAGCGTATCCGCGAACAGCACACCGCCGGACCACCCCAGGGTGCGGTCGGGACATACGGAGAGGGCTGGATTAGCTATGGAAGAGCCGCGTCGCCTCGGCGGCCGGTACGAGCTGGGCTCGGTGCTCGGCCGTGGTGGCATGGCCGAGGTCCACATCGCGCACGACACCCGGCTCGGCCGCACCGTCGCCGTGAAGACGCTGCGGGCGGACCTCGCCCGCGATCCGTCCTTCCAGGCCCGGTTCCGCCGTGAGGCCCAGTCGGCCGCCTCGCTCAACCACCCCGCGATCGTCGCTGTCTACGACACCGGCGAGGACTACGTCGACAACATCTCCCTCCCGTACATCGTGATGGAGTACGTCGACGGATCGACGCTGAGAGAACTCCTGCACTCGGGCCGCAGACTGCTGCCCGAGCGCACCCTGGAGATGACCATCGGCATCCTCCAGGCGCTGGAGTACTCGCACCGCAACGGCATCGTCCACCGCGACATCAAACCGGCCAACGTCATGCTGACGCGCACCGGCCAGGTCAAGGTCATGGACTTCGGCATCGCCCGCGCCATGGGCGACTCCGGCATGACCATGACGCAGACGTCCGCGGTCATCGGCACCGCCCAGTACCTCTCCCCGGAGCAGGCCAAGGGCGAGCAGGTCGACGCCCGCTCCGACCTGTACTCCACGGGCTGCCTCCTCTACGAGCTGCTGACGGTACGGCCGCCGTTCATCGGGGACTCCCCGGTCGCCGTCGCCTATCAGCACGTACGCGAAGAGCCGCAGCCGCCGAGCAACTTCGACCCCGAGATCACGCCCGAGATGGACGCCATCGTCCTCAAGGCCCTGGTCAAGGACCCCGACTACCGCTACCAGTCGGCCGACGAGATGCGGGCCGACATCGAGGCCTGCCTCGACGGCCAGCCGGTCGCCGCGACCGCGGCCATGGCCGGGGTCGGGTACGGCGGGTACGAGGCCGAGCAGCCCACGACCGCCATACGCCAGCAGGACCAGGCCGACGGCGGCCAGACCTCGATGCTGCCCCCGATGAATCCGGACGACGGCGGTTACGGGTACGACGACCGCCCCGACCGCCGCCGCGGCCGTGGCAGCCAGAAGAAGTCCAACACCTCGACGATCCTGCTCGTCGCGGCGGGCGTCCTGGTCCTGGTCGGCGCGATCCTCATCGGCAAGTCGTTCTTCCCCAGCTCGGGCAGCGACGGCGACAAGGTCGACGTACCGCAGCTCGTCGGCCAGCCACTGGCCAAGGCGAAGGAGTACGCGGTCAACGCCAAAGTGAAGCTGGCCGTCGCCGAGAGCAAGCCCTGCGACAACGCGCCCAAGGGCAATGTGTGCAGCCAGGATCCGAAGTTCGGCAGCCCGAAGATCAAGCAGGGCGAGACCATCTCGGTCGTCGTGTCCACCGGCGCCCCCAAGATCGAGGTTCCCAACGTCAACGGGGACACCGAGGACGAGGCCACACAGCTCCTCGAAGGCAAGGGCTTCAAGGTGAACCCGCAGCAGGTCGAGTCCGACAACGAAGAGGGCAAGGTCTTCGACCAGTCCCCGAAGGGCAACACCGAAGCCCAGAAGGGCTCCGAGGTCACCATCAAGATCGCGACCTCGAACAAGGTCGATGTACCGGACGTCAAGACCCACACGTTCGACGACGCCAACAAGCAGCTCACCGACGTGGGATTCGTGGTCGTCCGCGGCGCCGACCAGGAGTCGGACCAGACCCCCGGCACGGTCATCGCCCAGTCGCCCGACGGCGGCCAGGCGAAGAAGGGCTCGACGGTCACCCTGACGGTCGCCAAGGCCAAGGCCACCCCGCAGCAGACCCCGATCCCCGAGGTCCGGGGCCATAACGTCGCCGACGCCAGGCAGATGCTGAACCAGGCAGGGTTCACCAACGTCCAGATCGCGGGCGGCAGCAACGGTGACGACAGCGCCCTCGTCACCAACGTCGACCCCGCCCCCGGCACCCCGGTGGACGACCCGGGCAGCACCCAGATCACCCTCACCACGGCGGGTGGCAACACCACCCTCGGCGGACTCGGCAGACACGGGCACCACGGATAGCGGCGCACCGGCCGCAACAGCGGTACGTACGGGGGAAGCCCCGGCCCCATCGACTTCCGGGGCCGGGGCTTCCCCCGTACAACAGGTCTCGCGTGTCCCGCCGGATCCCGCTAGCGCAGCTCCGCGGGCGGCGTCCGCTTCGAGTCGACCTTCTCGGTGCGCACCAGCTCGCCCCACACGATGTACCGGTACTTCGACGTGTACACCGGCGTGCAGGTCGTCAGCGTGATGTACCGCCCCGGCTTCTTCTTCCCCGACTCCTTCGGGACCGGCTGCAGCACGCTCACGTTGTACTTCGACGTCTCCCGCAGCTCCTTGAAGACCTTGTAGACGTACCAGGTGTCCTTCGTCTCGAAGACCACCGGATCGCCGGTCCGCACCTTGTCGATGTTGTGGAACTTCGCACCGTGCCCGTCGCGGTGCGCGGCCAGCGCGAAGTTGCCCGTACTGTCCTCCGGCAGCGCCGACTTGACCGGCTTCACGTAGTAGCCCGCGACGCCCTCGTTCAGCACGCTCGTACTGGTGCCCTTCCTGACCAGCACCTCACCGTTCTTCATGGACGGCACGTGCAGGAACCCGATGCCGTCCTTGGTGTTCAGCTCGCCGGGACCGGTGCCGGCGCTGTGCGACCAGTTGTCGCGGATCCTGTGGCCCTGCTTCGAGGCCTGCCGGTCGGCCACGACGTTCGTCCACCACAGCGAGTAGACGACGAAGAGCCCGAGCACCAGGCCCGCCGTGATGAGCAGTTCACCGAAGACGCTGATCGCCGTGGCGACCGGGCCGCGCCCCCCGCGCCGTGCGGGGGGCGCGGTCGTCTGCTCGTCCTGCTCGGTCGTCGATGCCACCGCACCCGTCCCCTGTAGTCCGTACGCTCAGCCCGTGGTCAGGGCGTCGGGCAGCCCCTTGCTCCGTGGCCGTTCGTCAACCATCTTGCCCCAGACGACCATTCGGTACGTACTGGTGAACTCCGGCGTACACGTCGTCAGCGTGATGTACCGCCCCGGCTTGGTGAACCCCGACCCCACCGGCACCGGCTCGATCACCGACACGTTCGACGGGGACGTCTGCGCCAGGTGGCTCGTCACCTCGTACGTGTAGTAGTCGTCCTGGGTCTCGACGACGACCTTGTCGCCGTCCTTGAGCTTGTTGATGTACCGGAACGGCTCCCCGTGCGTATTGCGGTGCCCCGCCAGTGCGAAGTTGCCCGTCTTCGCCGACGGCATCGCCGTCTTCAGGTCGCCCTCGCTGTAGTGGCCGACCATGCCGCGGTCGAGGACCTTGGTCTTGCTGACGCCCTCCGCGATCGGCACGACCACGTCCAGCTCGGGGATGTGGATGATCGCGAACCCCTGCCCCGGCTCGAACGCGCCCGGCCCGCTCTTCTTGTCCCCGCCCTTCGCCCAGTCGTCCTGCAGGCTGTGGGCGGTGCCGTTCGCCTCCTGGTGGGCGCGTACGTTCGTCCACCACAGCTGGTACGTGACGAACAGCAGCATCAGCACACCGAGGCTGATGAAGATCTCACCGATGGCCCGGCTGGCGATGACCGCGGGGCTGTCCTTGAGCGCACGGGCCGCGGCACGGGCCTCCATGCGGGTGCGCGGGATGGCCGGGATGACGGGTTCGGCGGGCACGGCGGCCTTACGGCCCCGCCCCTTTGCGGCCTTACGGCGCTCCGCGCGGCCCCCGGTCGGCACGGGCGGCTCGGGCGCCGGCTCGGTCTTCCGGAGCAGGACGGTCCGGTCGTCCGGCTCCGGGTCGAAGGCGGGGACCGGTCCGGGAAGAACATGGGTGACCGGTTCCGGCGGCAGATCCACCACGGGCGGATCCGCCATCGCCCGGTGTGCGGAGCCGGGGTCAGCGGGCACCGGGTCAGCGGGCACCGGCTCAACACGCACCGGATTCGCGGCACTTCGGCCCGGGACAGCCGGATCCGGGACAACCGGATCCGGGACAACCGGATTCACGACTACTGGATTCACGACTACCGGATTCACAGTCACCGGATTCGCGGCACCCCGAATCCCCGCACCGGGATCCACCGCTCCCGGACGCTCGGCTCCCCGACGCTCAGCACCCGGACGCTCGGCACCCGGTTTCGCGGGATCCTGAACCGTGGCACCCGGCGCAGGAATCCGCGCCGCCTCCGGCTCGTACGCGGGCTCGCGCCCGTACCAGTCCTGCGGCGGGTCCTGCACCACGGGCTCGGGCCGTCTGTGCGCCCCCGACGGCGCCTCCTCGGTGCGGAACCACGGCGAAGGGTGTTCGCCGGGCGCTCCGGGCGGCAGCGGGTCCGTCAGAGGGTCGTACGCCCGCCCGGCGGTCCCGGCCCCTTCCGGCGGCTCCGATGCCCCCGAACCGTCGTGTCCGGGGCGCAGCTCTGTCACGCCGCGGCCTTGCCCACCACCGGTGCCAGGCCCGCCGACCGGCCGACGGCCCCCGTGTCCCCGCACTGGACGAGCCAGTTGGCGAGCATCAGATGGCCGTGCTCGGTCAGTACCGACTCGGGGTGGAACTGCACGCCCTCGACCGGCAGTTCACGGTGCCGCAGCCCCATGATGATGCCGTCCGCGGTCCACGCCGTGACCTCCAGCTCGGCCGGCACCGTCTGCGGCACCGCGGCGAGCGAGTGGTACCGGGTCGCGGTGAACGGCGAGGGCAGCCCGCTGAACACCCCGGCCCCCTCGTGCGTGACCGAGGACGTCTTGCCGTGCAGCAGCTCGGGGGCGCGGTCCACGACACCGCCGTACGCCACCGCCATCGACTGCATGCCCAGGCAGACACCGAAGACGGGCACCCCGGTGTCGGCGCAGTGCCGCACCATGTCCACGCAGACGCCCGCGTGTTCGGGCGTTCCGGGGCCGGGGGAGAGCAGTACGCCGTCGAAGCCGTCCTGCGCGTGCGCGAGGGTCACCTCGTCGTTCCGTACGACCTCGCAATCGGCGCCCAGCTGGTACAGGTACTGGACCAGGTTGAACACGAAGCTGTCGTAGTTGTCGACAACCAGGATGCGGGCGCTCATCGGATGACCCCCAAGCCCTGGTCGACCGTCACATCGTTGAACGGAAGCAGCGGCTCCGCCCACGGGAAGACGTACTGGAAGAGCAGGTAGACGACCGCGAGCACCAGCACGAGCGAGACGACCGCCCGCAGCCATACGTTGCCCGGCAGATGCCGCCAGATCCAGCCGTACATGCTGTCCCTTCCGTTCGTGGTACCGGACCAGACTAAAGGGCGGGGGCAGGCGCTGGTGGGTCACCTGAGCAAAGCGGCCGGCTTGCCCTTGGTCACAGGCTGGGTGGAGTCGAGGTGCCCCCACGCGATCAGCCGGTGACTGCTGCCCCATTCCGGGTCGCAGGTGGTCAGTGTGAGATAGCGGCCGGGTCCCTGAAAACCCGACTTCACCGGCACCGGATCGATGACGCCGGTGTCCGAGGGGACGGTCAGGTAGGGCTTCTTGTCGATGCGGTACGTGAACCAGGTGGTCCCGTCCGTCAGCACCACGGCGTCCCCGGGCCGCAGTTCCGGAAAGTCCTTGAACGGGTCGCCGTACGTCCGCCGGTGACCCGCGACCGCGAAGTTCCCCGTGTCGCCCAGCCGCGCGGTGCCCGCGTAGTGGCCGAGCCCCTTCTGGAGCGTCCCGACGGCGGTGTCCTGCAGCACGGGCCGCGACCAGCTCCGGCCGAGCCGTGGGACGTACATCACCGCGAAGGGCTTTCCCGCCCGGTACGCCACCGGGGCGGGCGACGCGGTCCGCCCCGGCTTCGACGACGTGCCGCCCGCCCCGGACGCGGCACCGGGAGAGGCGGTCGCGCCGGCCCACTGACGGTGCAGGTCATCGATCTGGTGGTCAGCGGCACTGTCCGCTTTGATCCCCGTCCAGAAGAGGAGATACACCACGAACAGCACGATCAGGGCGCCGACGGTGATGCAGAGTTCACTGAAGCTTCTGACGACCAGTCGCACGGTCACCGCCCGCCGCCTCCCCTGAGCTGTCCGGCCGCCCCACAGGCTCTGCTCCTTCACAGACCCCGCTACTTCACGGGCTGCGCGTAATGGAGATCCACTGTGCCCGAGTACCCGGGAAGAGTCACCGCTCTGTACGCATCGACTTTCCAGCCGAGCCCGTACGCCTTCACGTACTGCAGGTAGTTCTGGATGGACCGGGAGGCCGTGAGCGCCCGCTTCAGCTTGTCCACGTCGCCGACGGCCGTCACCTTGTAGGGCGGCGAGTAGACGCGGCCCTGGAGGATCAGGGTGTTGCCGACGCAGCGCACCGCGCTGGTGGTGATCAGCCGCTGGTCCATGACCTTGATGCCCTTGGCGCCGCCCTGCCAGAGGGCGTTGACGACCGCCTGGAGGTCCTGCTGGTGGATCACCAGGTCGTTGGGCTGCGGGTCGGGGTAGCCGGGGTTGGCGGTGGCGTTGGGCGGTGCGTCGTCGAGCGTGACGGTCACCGCGGGGCCGCTGAGCTTCTCGGTACCGGCCGACTTCTCCAGCGCCTTGAGATCGGCGTCCTCTTTTTTCGTGCTCCCGCCGTCACGGCGGGCGAGCGCGTCGACGTCTCCGCGCACCGATGCGGTGGACTCGTCGAGCTCTTTGTTCTTCTCGTTGCGTTCCTGGATGAGGTCCGAGAGTTTCAGCATCGACGCATCGGTCCGGATATCGGTGCCCTTGGCCGTGTTGAAACTGGTGACGAAGATGAGACCGGCGAGCGCGAAGACAGCGGCAGTGAGCACACGGACGGGCCGCCGTCCGCGGCTGCGCGCGGCCCCTGCGGGAGAGTCGCCAGAATTGCTCAACGTACCCTTATCTCCTTCCACACCCCGGAAGCACTACGCTAACGGACGCCAGGGGGAGGCAATGCGCCCCGTCGCATCCGCTCCCGAGCACTTCCCACACAGTTCCCCCTGCGCGGTCACGCAGCGCATCGACAGGAGAGTCCCTCGTGCCGAAGTCACGTATCCGCAAGAAGGCCGATTTCACACCGCCGCCCGCGACGAAGCAGGCGACTGCCATAAAGCTGACGAATCGCGGCTGGGTGGCTCCGGTGATGCTGGCGTTCTTCTTGATCGGTCTCGCCTGGATCGTTGTCTTTTATGTGACGGAGGGCGATATGCCCATCAAGCCGTTCGGGAACTGGAACATCGTGGTCGGCTTCGGCTTCATCGCCGCCGGCTTCGGCGTCTCGACCCAGTGGAAGTAGTTCTCCCCCCTCCACATCGCCCCGCGCCCGTCAAGCCTTGCCCTGAGTTATCCACAGCGCTATCCACAACCGGGGAAAACTCAGAAGATCTGTGGATAACTTTCGGGTGTTGACGCCGGTGTGACTACTTGACGCCATACCACAGCAACGGCCCGCCCCTTGCCCCTCCTGGGGAAACCCAGCTCAGGGACGAGGGGCACACCCGTTCCCCACAGGGTGCACAGGATCCGCCACTCGCTGTGGACAACTCGGCCCCGGACCGGCTCAGAACCGGCCCGCCGGCCCGCCTTCGGGCCTTCGGGCCTTCGGACTCAGGTGAGCATCGCGGTTCTGATCAGCACCATGGCGATCGTCGCCGCGAGAACAAGGGCACAGGTCCCGAACTGCAGCAGCGTCCGCCGGTCGCGCGGGGCGTGCACCATGCCGATCGCCACGATGATCCCGGCGACGAAGCCGCCCAGGTGCGCCTCCCAGGCGATGCCACCGCTGAAGGTGAAGATCACGTTGACCACGAGCAGGCCGAACAGCGGGCGCATGTCGTAGTTCATGCGCTTCATCAGCACCGCGGTGGCGCCCAGCAGCCCGAAGATGGCGCCGGAAGCCCCGAGCGAGCCCTCGTTCGGGGCGGCGATGAGGTAGGTGAGCGCGCTGCCCGCCAGCCCCGAGATCAGATAGAGCGCGAGGTAGCGCGCCCGGCCGAGCGCCGCTTCCAGCGGCCCGCCGATCCACCACAGGCTGAGCATGTTGAACCCGATGTGCACATAGCCGCCGTGCATGAACATCGCGGTCAGCAGCCGGTACCACTGCCCCTCGGCGACACCCTCCACCGGCCCGAACGGCGTGATCCGAGCCCGGCCCAGCATCTCGTAGGACGGGTTGAAGCTGTAGCCGTTCGCGAGCTGCAGGATGAACACCAGGACGTTGATCCCGATGAGGATCTTGGTGATCATGTGCGGGTCGGCCGTGATCGCCCCGCCCGCCACCGTGCGTGGCCGGGTCGCCGCCGGGGTACTGCCGGTGCTCCCGGCACCGCGCACGCACTCCGGGCACTGGAAGCCAACCGAGGCACTCACCATGCACTGCGGGCAGATCGGCCGCTCACAGCGGACGCAGCTGATGCCCGTCTCCACACCGGGATGGCGGTAGCAGCTGGGCAGACCGCTCGCCCCGGCCTGCCGCTCCGGGCCTCCTGGCACCTGTTCCATCGGGTTCCCTCGTCTCGTACGGGTCGCGTACGCAGTGCACCGCCCCGCTCGTCATACGGACGAACGGGGCGGGTGGTTCCCGTACCGCGAACGGGGACGGGCCCGTACCGCATACGGAATGTCTCGGGTGGCTCAGCCCTTGCCGACGCCGTTGCGAGTCTCGACGACGACCGTCTCGATGACAACGTCCTGGACCGGGCGGTCCGTGCGCGGGTTGGTCGGGGTGGCGATGATCTCGTCGATGACCTTCTGGCTGGCCGGGTCGGTGACCTCGCCGAAGATGCTGTGCTTACGGGTCAGCCAGGCCGTCGGCGACACCGTGATGAAGAACTGCGAGCCGTTGGTCCCCGGGCCCGCGTTGGCCATGGCCAGCAGATACGGCTTGTCGAAGGCCAGCTCGGGGTGGAACTCGTCCGCGAACTCGTATCCCGGACCGCCCGTGCCATTGCCCAGCGGGTCGCCGCCCTGGATCATGAAGCCACTGATCACCCGGTGGAAAACAGTGCCGTCGTAGAGCCTGTCCGTGGACTTCTTACCGGTGGCCGGGTGGGTCCACTCACGCTCGCCCTGGGCAAGCTCCACAAAGTTCTTGACCGTCTTCGGCGCGTGATTCGGCAGCAGCCGGATCACGATGTCGCCGTGGTTGGTCTTCAGGGTGGCGTAAAGCTGCTCGGCCACGATGTGCCTTCCGTAAGTCTTCTCTGACGATGACCGATCCTCGCACGGACCTACCCCGTACAGAGAAAAGCACCCGAGTCACCACTGAACCGGCACGCACCGCACCGAACCGTGGCATTGTCGACCGCAAGCTCCCCTTGCACCACAATGACCGATCTTGCCTTTCTTGACCCGGATGCCCGCCCTCACGTGCCGTGACGGCCGGGGGCAGGCATGATTTCGAAAAGGGTGGAAAGGCGAATTAGAGAACGCCACCGATGAGGAGGAACTGTGACCCGCATGGACAGCGTGCGCGCCGCGACCGGTACGGCGAAGGAAAGCGTGCTGCACGCCGCGGAAGTGGTGGCGCCCTACGCCGGTACGGCCAAGGGACAGGCCACGTATTACGCCAACGAAGCTCGGGTACGGCTGGCCCCCAAGGTCTCGCTCGCGGCGCAGCAGGCCCGGACCCAGTACGACGCGCGTCTCGCACCGCATGTCGACCAGGCCCTCACTCATGTTCCGCCGAAGGTCGACGCGGCAGCACAGCGCGCCGCCAAGGCGGCCCGCCAGGCACAGAGCCAGTTCGCCCCCCGGGTCGAGCAGGCCGTGGCAGCGGCCCAGCCCGTACGCGAGGAAGCGGCAGCCCGCAGCGCGGCGGCGGTGGCGGCGCTGCGCGGGCAGGTCTCCGCGAAGCAGATCCAGAAGCTGGCCAGGAAGAACCAGCGCTGCGCGACGACGGGCCGCCTGTTCAAGGGCGTTGTCGTACTCGGCGTACTCGCGGGTGGCGCCTTCGCCGCCTGGAAGTGGTGGGACAAGCAGGCGAACCCGGACTGGCTGGTCGAACCGCCCGCCCCCACCGAGGTCTCGGACCGCCCGACGCTGACCGCGGTCGACGGCAGCCCGGGAGCACTGGACCCCGAGGTGAAGGCCAAGCAGGCCAAGGCAGAAGCGGACGACACCAAGCGCGACAACCGGCCGTAAGAGCGCAAGCACCACGCCCACCACGGCGGAACAGCCCGGACGCCGGTACGGGACAGCCTTACAGAACAGCAACACGAACAGTCGTACAGAACAGCGGCACAGAACAGCGGTACAGAACAGAGCGCGGGGTGCCAGGAGACTCGGATCTCCTGGCACCCCGCGCTCTGGCGTTCCGTTCCCCTTGGCCGGGTTGCCCGAGCCGGTTGGCGCCGTGGGCGGCGGCGATGGCGGTCATGGCGGCGAGGGCGAGTGCGGACCTGGTAGCCGGTGCCGACGATGCCGGAGGCGAGGCCGCCTTCTTCGGGGCTCCGTCACCGGCCCTGGCACCACCACGCCCGCCAGTGGCACAAAAAATGCCCTCTGAGCTACGTTTCCGCAGGTCAGAGGGCATTTAGCAAGTGGAGCCTAGGAGATTCGAACTCCTGACATCTGCCTTGCAAAGGCAGCGCTCTACCAACTGAGCTAAGGCCCCGGAACGGGTTGGTGCGAGACAAGAGTAGCGGGTGACCGGGGGTATCTCACAAAAGGATTGGGACTCCCGGTCCGCGACCACGCTCCGTAAGATGCAGACGGGGTTCGCGGCAGCGAACCGCCGCACTGGGGTAGCGATGGGGAGACGCAATGGACGCAGCACAACAAGAGGCCACCGCGAGAGCGAGGGACCTCCAGCGCAGTTGGTACGGAGAGCCGCTGGGGGCGCTCTTCCGCCGTCTCATCGATGACCTGGGCCTGAACCAGGCCCGCCTCGCCGCGGTGCTCGGACTGTCCGCTCCGATGCTTTCCCAGCTGATGAGCGGCCAGCGCGCCAAGATCGGCAACCCGGCTGTGGTCCAGCGCGTCCAGGCACTTCAGGAACTCTCCGGCCTGGTCGCCGACGGCAGCGTCAGCGCGGGCGAGGCCACCGACCGGATGGAGGAGATCAAGAAGTCCCAGGGCGGCTCGGTCCTCTCCAACACCGGCCAGACCACGTCCACCACGGGTGCACCGACCGTGCGCCGCGTGGTGCGCGAGATCCAGTCCCTGTTGCGCTCCGTCTCAGCCGCCGGCGACATCATCGATGCGGCGAACACCCTCGCCCCGACCCACCCTGAACTGGCAGAGTTCCTGAGGGTGTACGGCGCCGGGCGCACCGCTGAAGCGGTCTCGCATTACGAGGCGCACCAGAGCTGAGACTCGGACGCATCTGACACAGCTGAGACGGGGAGCGGGCACAGCGCATGGGTGAGGTCTTCGCCGGGCGGTACGAACTGGTCGACCCGATAGGGCGCGGGGGCGTCGGCGCCGTCTGGCGCGCGTGGGACCACCGTCGACGTCGGTATGTGGCAGCCAAGGTGCTGCAGCAGAGCGACGCGCACACCCTGCTGCGCTTCGTCCGCGAACAGGCCCTGCGGATCGATCACCCGCATGTGCTCGCCCCCGCCAGCTGGGCTGCCGACGACGACAAGGTGCTGTTCACCATGGAACTGGTGAGTGGCGGTTCCCTCGTCAACGTCATAGGTGACTACGGACCGCTGCCCCCGCGGTTCGTCTGCACCCTGCTCGATCAGCTGCTGGCCGGGCTGGCCGCCGTGCACGCGGAGGGGGTGGTGCACCGCGACATCAAGCCGGCGAACATCCTGCTGGAAGCCACCGGGACCGGACGGCCGCATCTGCGGCTGTCCGACTTCGGCATCTCGATGCGCAAGGGCGAGCCCCGCCTCACCGAGACCAACTACGTGGTGGGGACGCCCGGTTACTTCGCGCCCGAGCAGATGCTCGGCGCCGAGCCGGACTTCACGGCTGACCTCTTCGCAGTCGGCCTGGTCGCGCTCTATCTGCTCCAGGGTGCCCGGCCCGACTCCAGGGCCCTCGTGGAACACTTCGCGGCCCATGGCACGCCCGGTGCTCCCCAGGGCATCCCCGAGCCGCTGTGGCAAGTGCTCGCGGGGCTGCTCCAGCCGGACCCGCAGGCCAGGTTCCGTACGGCGACGGGCGCGCGAAAAGCGCTGACCACGGCCGCCGAGCTGCTGTCCGGGACGAGCCCCGACGAGGAGCCCGTCGAAGTCTTCGACCAGATCGGCCCGCTCCCGACCGGGTTCGGCCCGGACGGACCCGCCGACCCGCGGCAGTCTCCCCTGCACGCCGCGCCTCGGACCAACCCCCAACAGACCGACCCGCCTCAGGCCATCCCCCAACAGGCCGCCGTACCACCGCAGTCCCCGCCCGCATCGCAGCAGCACCAGCAGCAGCCCCACCCCCTGTCGGCCGCGATGTCGGAAACGGGCAGCTTCCATCTGGCGCCGCCGCCCCGATCGGCCACCGCTCACCCCGCTCCTGCACCGGTACCCGAGCCCGCCCACACCGTCACAGCTGCGCATGTGGCCGCCCCCCTCCCTGTTCAGACCCCGTACGAAGTTCAGACCCCCTACGAACAACCCCACACTCATCCGTACACCGCTCAGCCCTCGCAGGTTCCCACCCAGTCGGTACCCGTGCCGCGGAAGCGGCCGGGACCGCCCCCGAAGGTGGCGGTCCCGGTTCTGGTCCTCGCGCTGATCTGTTTCGCGGTGGGCATCTGGGCGCTGACCCAGAGCTGAATCCCGACCGACGGCCAGGGGCTACCAGGCCGAAGGCGGCCCGTACTGCTGCTGAGACTGCGAGGCCTGCGAGGGCCCCTGCGGTTGGCTTCCCTGCGGTTGGCTTCCCTGCGCCTGGACCTGCGGCCGGCCCTGCGTCCGAGCCTGTTGCTGTGCCGTCGGTGCTCCCGCCCGCCGCCGGGCGCCCACCGTCCATGCCCCCAGGCCCAGCACCAGCACCGCCCCCGCGCCGATCCCGGTGACCCCCACCAGCTTCATGGTGCCGTTCCCCGTCCCGTCGCCTCCGCCGGCGCTGAAGTCCGGAACGGCCCCCGCGTATGCGGGCGGGGACCCTGCGGTGCCCTTGATACTCGTCCGCAGCGTCAGCCCGTACTCCTTCTCCCCGAACTTGTTCGCGACCTCCGGGCTGAGCGTGACCGCCAGGTAGTAGTCACCGGCCATCCGCGCCCCGTTGACCGCGTCGCTCGTGCTGTACCGGTTCTCGTACGCCACCGGCGCCACCGGATCCGGCGCGGCCGACTTCGGCTTCCCGTCGTACGCGGTGTCCCCACTGGTGACCGCGGCGCGCACCGGGTTGTACAACTGCACCGTGAGGGCGCTCCCGACATAGCCGTTGCCCGGGGAACTGCCGAGGTCGGCCGTGGCGAAGAGCTGCTGTCCCCAGTCGACCGGCACCCGGTAGAAGAGGGTCTGTCCCGGCTTGATCCGGTCGTCCCACACTCCGCCCTTCAGCGCGGCGGCGTCGTTGAACCCCGTCCCTCCCTGTGCCCGTCCGGACTTCCCGGAGGGCGGCACGGGCGTCGCCGATGGCCAGCTGGAGGGTGCCTCCGTCGGGCCGCCCGACCCGGCCTTCAGACCGGGCTCGGTGTCGAACCGGATCTCCAGGTCCCACTCCTCCTGCGCGGACGTGGCCTTGGTCGTCCGCTCGATCAGCACGTAGTACGGGCCGGCCGTCCGGCAGGAAGTGCTGCCCTTCTTGATCGTGCGGGAGGCGTAGGCGGCGATCGGACGGGGGTACTGGGCCGAGCCGAACACCGCATCGTCGTTGTAGTCACAGGAGTCGCCCTCACGATCCTGGAGCGTCACCTTGATGCCGTCGGCGTAGCCGACCTTCGCCTCCGGCCCCAGCTTCGGTACGGCGACCGCCGAGACGTACGCATTCGAATCGGCGTCCAGTTCCACCTGGTAGTAGAGCTGGCCGCCCGGCTTGATGGCGGACCGGTACGTCGAACCGGCCTTGAGCTCCTGCGCGTCGGTGCTGGCCGGCGCGCCCGCCACCCTCTTCGCGTGCGAGTCGAAGACGTACGGATCGGGGTCGCCCACTGCCAGGGCCTGCCCCGGCAGTGCCCCCACGGCGCACGTCGCCACCACCGCGGCCAGCACGATCCGTCCCCTGCTGCGCTGTCTCATCACCCGTTACCCCTCGTCGTCCTCGCGGCAACCCGGCGCCGCCCCCGTACAAAGACCGCCCCCGCGATCACAGCGACCACAACAGCCCCACCGCCCACTGCAGCAACAGTCTTGGTGCCGCTCCATCCTGCCCCGGCACTCGCACCACTGTCTGCGCGCGCGGCTGAATCCTGGCCGCGGCCGGCCGCCCCCTGCCCGCCCGCGTCCTTGGCGAGCGCGGGAGCACCGTGCTGAGGCCCCGCCAGCTCGTCACCGAGCACGGCCACCCTCAGCACCACACCGATCTGCGGGTTCGCGGCGATCTCGGCGGCCTTCGCACCGAGCGTCACCGCGATGTAGAAACCCCCCTTGGCATGGACCGGGATCACATCGGGGTGCGACTCGTACCTGTTGGTCCACGCGACCGGCACCGTTCCCATGTCCACCGCGGCGGGACGGCCGTTGTAGACGGCTTTCGGGCTGAATTCCGTGGTGCCGGTGCCGACGGGCGCCCGAGCCGGGGTGTAGACCTGCGTCGCGCCGTACGACAGCACCGGCGAAGCACCCGACACCGTCGGTTCGTTGGCGAACTCCACGCCGTAGCGGACCTGCTGACCCCAGCCCGCGGGCACCTTGTACCAGAGCGTCTGGGAGGGCAGGATCCGATCGCGCCAGACGCCCTGGCCGAGCACCCGCGCATCGTTGAACCCGGTACCGCCCGTCACGTCCTGCGGAGTCCCGGTGGGCAGCACGGCGTTCTTGTCGCCCTTCCCGTACTCCGGCCGCGACTGAGCGGGGGTCACCCCCTGCGCGAGGGGCTCCTCCACGTCGTACGTCAGCTCCAGCGGCCAGCGACCGGCGTCCGAACCGGGCGCGCTCTCCCGCTCGACCTCCAGCCAGTACCGGCCGGCCCTGTCACAGATCCCGGTCCCCTCCTCGTTCGGGATCCGGGCCAGGGCCGAAGTCAGCGGCGTCGCACCCTCGTTCTGGAAGAAGTGCACGGTGCCGGTGTCGCAGGAGCCGTCGGCCGCGTACAGGAGCCGGGTGCGCAGCGCGTCGAGGGAGCCGACCGCCGCACCGGCCTGCGGGACCGCGGTCACCGAGAAGTCCACGGTGGACGCGGCATCGAGCTCGACGGCGTAGTACCGCTTCTCACCGGGCCCGACGGTGTCCAGGTACTGGCCGGGCGGAAGCACCGGAGCCTTCCCCCGGCCGGCCGCTCCTGCGACCCGCTCGCCCTTCGTGCGGTAGCCGTCCGCGGAGAGCTGCGAGGCGCGCTGGAGCTGCCGGGCGAGTGCCTCGGCGTCGGGCGCGTCGTAGTAACGCCCGTTCCCCGCCCCCGCGATGCATTCGAGCTGCTGCCTGGCCTTGCCGCGCACCTGGAATCCGACGGTGTCGATCCGCAGGTCCGCACCCTCCCTGCCGAGCTGTTTCGCCACGTCGCACGGTGCGGGCGTACCGCAGTTGTCCTCGCCGTCGGAGATCAACAGGATCGTGCGCGTCCCGGTCGCCCCTCCGGACGGCCGTGGAAGGTCCCTGGCCGCCTTCTGGAGCGACAGGCCGATGGGAGTGTCACCTCTGGGCCGCACGGCCGCCACGGCGCTCTTCAGCGCGGCGCGGTCCAGCGGCTGCACGGAGCGCGCCAGCCGGGTGTCGGTGCACCCGCTGGACCGGTCGGCCCCGTACACCCGCAGCCCGGTGGGGTAGCCGTCGGGCAGACCGTCCACCACGGTGCCCACCGCCCGTCGGGCGGTCTCCATCCGCGTACGTCCCGAGCCGTCGTCATCCGTCATGGAGCCGGAGGAATCCAGCACCATCACCAGGCTGTTGCCGCCGCCCGTACTCGCCGACCCTGCGGCCTGTGCCGTCTGAAGCGGCCCGGCCGACAGCGCCAATAGCGCCGACACGGCCGCACCGGCCAGAAGTCGAGTTGTCATCTGTGGTCCCCCTCACAGTCACAAGCTTTGCTCTTGCAAGCTAATGATTTGCGAGGGTGAACTCAAGGGATGGGGCGTCACGGTCCCGCAACATCCGCCGGACACCTGGGGCCCGGACACCTGGGGCCCGGACACCACAGGACCCCGGCCGCAGAAGCGGCCGGGGTCCTGTGGGTACGACGCTGGGTCTCACACACCCGAACCTGCGGGCACGGAGTCAGTCGCCTCCGTCCACAGATCCTGCTCGGCGCGATCCGCCTGGATCTGGCGGTACACGAGGAGCCCGCCGATGGCGGCCAGTGCGACCAGGAGAAGCTTCTTCACCGCGCGACCTCGTCTTTCCTTGACGTAAGGGACTTCTGGCGCCCGACTATACACACCGGCCGATACCGATCGGTGACCTAGTTCCCCACCCAACTATCGGCCCCGGGAATGCAATCGGCCCGGACGGGAAACCGTCCGGGCCGATGTTCGCGGTGGGGCTAACAGGATTTGAACCTGTGGCCTCATCCTTATCAGGGATGCGCTCTAACCAACTGAGCTATAGCCCCGCGCTGCCCCTGAAGATTAGCGCACTCCAGGGCCAGTCCCAAAATCGATAGCCGAGGTCCTACTCGTCCTCGGCCAGCGTCAGCTCGACGCCACCCACGAACCCGGCCGACAGGTTGTAGATGAAAGCCCCGAGCGTCGCCAGCGCAGTGGCCAGCACCACGTCGATCACCGCGATGACCGACGTGAACAGCAGCACCCGCGGCAGCGAGAGGAACGACTGAAGATCGAAGCCGCTTCCGTCACTGGAGCCCGTGGCATCGCTGATGGTCCCGCCCACCGTGGTGAAGACGCCCATCGCGTCCATGACCATCCACAGCACCGCGGCCGCCACGATCGTGCAGATGCCCAGCGCGATGGACAGCAGGAAGCTGACCTTCATCACCGACCACGGATCGGCCTTGGCGACCCGCAGCCTTGCCTTGCGCGTACGGGGCGTCGTACGCGCCCCTGTGCGTGCCTTGCGCACGCCGGCCTGCGTACCACCCGCCGGGCGCTGCTGTCCGCCCTGCGTGCCGCCGGCGCCCGGCGACGGGTAGGCCTGCGGCGGCTGATACGGCTGCGCCTCGAACTGCGGCTGCGCCCCACGCGTGTCCGTCACCGTTCCCCCTTGAGAGTCCGCGGCAGGGCCACGGGCACCGTGTGCTCCAGCTCCGGAAGCGGCCGCTCCGGCGCCCGTGGCTCCACTCACGTTCTACTCCTCGTGCTCCCCGGCCGAAGGCTCGGTGCCCTCGACTACCGCCTCGGTCGCATCGCCGTCGACCGGTTCACCGTCGACCGCGTCGCCGTCGACCGCGTCAATCTCTTCGGCCTCACGGCCTGCCTCGGCGTTACGAGCGATACCGACCACGGCATCGCGCTTGCCCAGGTTGATCAGTTGAACGCCCATGGTGTCACGGCCGGTCTCCCTGACTTCATTGACTCGCGTACGAATCACACCACCGCCGAGCGTGATGGCGAGGATCTCGTCCGTCTCCTCCACCACCAGAGCACCGACCAGCGAGCCCCTGTCCTCCACGATCTTGGCGGCCTTGATGCCGAGGCCGCCGCGGCCCTGAACGCGGTACTCGTCGACGGGGGTCCGCTTGGCGTACCCACCGTCAGTGGCAGTGAACACGAAAGTACCGGTCCGCACGACATTCATCGAGAGCAGCTCGTCCCCCTCACGGAAACTCATGCCCTTCACGCCGGAAGTCGCACGCCCCATCGGGCGCAACGCGTCATCCGTCGCCGTGAACCGGATCGACTGCGCCTTCCTGCTGACCAGGAGCAGATCGTCCTCCGCCGAGACCAGCTCGGCACCGATCAGCTCGTCGTCGCTGCCGTCCGCGGTCTCCCGCAGGTTGATCGCGATGACGCCGCCGGAACGGGGCGAGTCGTAGTCCTTGAGAGGAGTCTTCTTCACCAGGCCGCCCTTGGTGGCCAGGATCAGATACGGCGCCGCGTCGTAGTCCCGGATCGCCAGGATCTGTGCGATCTGCTCGTCCGGCTGGAACGCCAGCAGGTTGGCGACGTGCTGCCCGCGCGCATCCCGGCCCGCATCCGGCAGTTCGTACGCCTTCGCCCGGTAGACCCGGCCCTTGTTCGTGAAGAACAGCAGCCAGTGATGGGTCGTCGAAACGAAGAAGTGAGCGACGATGTCGTCCTGCTTCAGCTTCGTGCCCCGCACACCCTTGCCGCCACGCTTCTGCGACCGGTAGTCCTCGGTCTTGGTGCGCTTGACGTAACCACCGTTGGTGATGGTGACGACGATGTCCTCCTCGGCGATCAGGTCCTCGATGGACATGTCACCGTCGAAGGGCACCAGCTTGGAGCGCCGGTCGTCGCCGAACTTGTCGACGATCACCGCGAGTTCCTCGCTGACGATCTGCCGCTGCCGATCGGGCGAGATCAGAATCGCCCTGTACTCATTGATCTTCGCCTGCAGCTCGTCGTGCTCGGCCGTGATCTTCTGGTGCTCCAGTGCGGCCAGTCGGCGCAGCTGCATCTCCAGGATCGCGTTCGCCTGGATCTCGTCGATCTCCAGCAGGCCCATGAGGCCCTCACGCGCCACTTCCACCGTCTGGCTGCGCCGGATGAGCGCGATGACCTCGTCGATCGCGTTCAGCGCCTTCAGCAGGCCACGCAGGATGTGCGCCCGCTCCTCGGCCTTGCGCAGCCGGAACTTCGTACGCCGGACAATGACCTCGATCTGATGCGTCACCCAGTGCCGGATGAACGCGTCGATCGACAGCGTGCGCGGCACCCCGTCGACGAGCGCCAGCATGTTCGCGCTGAAGTTCGACTGCAGATCGGTGTGCTTGTAGAGGTTGTTCAGCACGACCTTGGCGACCGCGTCGCGCTTCAGCACGACGACCAGCCGCTGACCGGTACGCGAGGACGTCTCGTCGCGGACATCCGCGATGCCGCCGACCTTGCCGTCCTTCACCAGGTCGGCGATCTTCTGCGCCAGGTTGTCGGGGTTGGTCTGGTACGGAAGCTCCGTGACGACCAGGCACTGACGGTTCTGGATCTCCTCGACCGCCACGACCGCGCGCATCGTGATGGAGCCGCGTCCGGTGCGGTACGCCTCCTCGATGCCCTTGCGCCCCACGACCAGCGCACCGGTCGGGAAGTCCGGACCCTTGATCCGTTCCATCAGAGCGTCCAGGAGGTCCTCGTGCGAGGCCTCCGGGTTCTCCAGGTACCACTGGGCGCCGGCCGCCACCTCACGCAGGTTGTGCGGCGGGATGTTGGTGGCCATACCGACCGCGATACCGGCCGAGCCGTTGACCAGCAGGTTCGGGAACCGCGCCGGCAGAACCGTCGGTTCCTGGTTACGGCCGTCGTAGTTGTCCTGGAAGTCGACGGTCTCCTCGTCGATGTCCCTGACCATCTCCATTGACAGCGGCATCATCTTGCACTCGGTGTACCGCATGGCGGCAGCCGGGTCGTTGCCGGGAGAGCCGAAGTTTCCGTTCGAGTCCACCAGCGGCATACGCATCGACCAGTGCTGCGCCAGCCGCACGAGCGCGTCGTAGATCGAGGAGTCACCGTGGGGGTGGTACGTGCCCATGACGTCACCGACGACACGGGCGCACTTGTAGAAGCCCTTCTCGGGCCGGTAACCACCGTCGTACATCGCGTACAGCACTCGGCGGTGCACGGGCTTCAGACCGTCCCGCACATCCGGCAGCGCACGCGACACGATGACGGACATCGCGTAGTCGAGGTAGGAGCGCTGCATCTCCGTTTCGAGCCCGACGGGCTCGACACGCATACCCACGCCCTCGACAACGGGCACCGCTTCGGGCATCACAGGGGAATTCTCGTCGGCCATTGCTGGTCAAAGTCCTTTCGAGCTACGGCTTGTACGGCCGACTCAGATGTCGAGGAAGCGGACGTCCTTGGCGTTGCGCTGGATGAAGGAGCGCCGCGCCTCGACGTCCTCACCCATCAGCACCGAGAACAGGTCGTCGGCCTGCGCCGCGTCGTCCAGAGTGACCTGTCCGAGCACGCGGTGGTCCACGTCCATCGTGGTGATCCGCAGTTCCTCGGCGTTCATCTCACCGAGACCCTTGAACCGCTGGATCGAGTCGTCCTTGATCCGCTTGCCGTTCTGCTTGCCCAGTTCGACCAGGGCGTCGCGCTCCCGGTCCGAGTACGCGTACTCGAAGTCGTCCCGGCCCCACTTGATCTTGAACAGCGGCGGACGCGAGAGATACACGTGCCCGGCCTCGACCAGCGGCCTCATGAACCGGAACAGGAACGTCAGGAGCAGCGTGTTGATGTGCTGGCCGTCGACGTCGGCGTCCGCCATGAGAATGATCTTGTGGTAGCGCAGCTTCTCGATATCGAAGTCCTCGTGGACCCCGGTACCGAACGCCGAGATCAGCGCCTGTACCTCGGTGTTCTGCAGAATCTTGTCGATCCGCGCCTTCTCGACGTTCAGGATCTTGCCCCGGATCGGCAGGATCGCCTGGTACATCGGGTTACGCCCGGACTTCGCCGAACCACCGGCGGAGTCACCCTCGACGATGAAGATCTCGCACTTCGTCGGGTCGTTCGACTGGCAGTCGCTCAGCTTGCCCGGCAGGGACGCGCTCTCCAGCAGCCCCTTGCGCCGGGTCAGGTCACGCGCCTTACGCGCCGCGACCCGTGCCGTCTGCGCCTGGATGGCCTTGCGGATGATGTCCACGGCCTCGTTCGGGTTCCGGTCGAACCAGTCCGTGAGGTGCTCGTAGACGACCTTCTGCACGAAGGTCTTCGCCTCCGTGTTCCCCAGCTTGGTCTTCGTCTGCCCCTCGAACTGCGGCTCGCCCAGCTTCACCGAGATGATCGCCGTCAGACCCTCACGGATGTCCTCGCCCGAGAGGTTGTCGTCCTTCTCGCGCAGCAGCTTCTTGTCCCGCGCGTACCGGTTGACCAGGCCCGTCAGCGCGGCCCTGAAGCCTTCCTCGTGCGTACCGCCCTCATGCGTGTGGATCGTGTTCGCGAAGGAGTACACACCTTCGCTGTACTGCGAGTTCCACTGCATCGCGATCTCGGCCGAGAGCAGACGCTCCTTGTCCTCGGCCTCGACATCGATCACGGTCGGGTGGATCAGCTCACCCTTGCGCGAGTTGAGGTACTTCACGAAGTCGACGATGCCGCCCTCGTAGTGGTACGTGACCGTACGGACCTGCTCCTCGCCCGCCGCCTCGTCGACCGTGTCCGCACCCGCGGTGGCCTTCGCCGACTCCCGCTCGTCCGTCAGCGTCAGGGTGAGGCCCTTGTTCAGGAAGGCCATCTCCTGGAACCGCCGCGACAGCGTCTCGAAGGAGTACTCGGTCGTCTCGAAGACATCACCGTCGGCCCAGAAGGTGACCGTGGTGCCGGTGTCCTCCGTGGCCTCGTTGCGGGCCAGGGGCGCCGTCGGCACACCGAGCTTGTAGTCCTGGGTCCACCGGTACCCGTCGGTCCTGACGTCGACGGAGAGCTTCTGCGACAGGGCATTCACGACGGACACACCCACGCCGTGGAGACCGCCGGAGACGGCGTAACCGCCGCCGCCGAACTTACCGCCGGCGTGCAGCACGGTCAGGACGACCTCGACGGCCGGCTTGTTCTCCGAGGGCACGATGCCGACGGGGATGCCGCGCCCGTTGTCGACCACGCGAACGCCGCCGTCCGGAAGGATCGTGACGTCGATCCTGTCCGCGTGCCCGGCCATGGCCTCGTCGACCGAGTTGTCGACGACCTCTTGCACCAGGTGGTGGAGTCCGCGCTCACCGGTCGAGCCGATGTACATGCCGGGCCGCTTGCGAACCGCGTCCAGACCCTCGAGGACGGTGATCGCGTTGGCGTCGTACGAGGCGGTTACCTCGCCGTGCTCGCCGACAGTGGACGGGGGGATCTCATTGGGGTTGCCGGAATCGGCCACGAAGCGCCCTTTCTGGCACAGCACAGGCCTCTCCAGGGCAGGCAGGAGCGGCTGCGTCGTTCGACTTGTTCCGCGGAGCGGGATTGTCACTCAGTCTACCGGTAGCGCAGACGTGAATGGGGGTTTGCCGGTACCTGAGTCCACATGTGCCGCCCTGAACCGGCGCCGTCCGACTCCCCATATTCGGGAAGGGGCTCCAGGAGGCTCACACGGGCTTTAAGCGCTTCGGCCTGTCAACCTCCCGCTACGGTGAGGGACAGGTGAGCGACCTGCCTCCCGCCTCACCCGGTAAGACGTCAGCACTGTGTGCGTTGTTTCACGTGAAACAACGCACACACGCGGAGGAAGCAGGAAAAACAGCCGAGCGCGAGCCCGGGAGTAGACAGGAGCAAGGAGGGCGGGCAGGGGCATGGCGAGGCGCGGCGGAGCGTCCTCGAAGGCCGCATCCGGCAGCGACCACGGTCCGGGCATCAGCCGTACGTGTCGCCCGGCCCCTTGCTGCCCGGCGCCCGCAGCGGCCCGAACCGGCGGGGCGGCCCACCGGGCCCCAAGACCTTCAGCAGCTTCACCGTGCCGTGGCCCAGATCCGTATTCAGCCGAGCCACCAACTGCGGCGCCAACAACCGCAGCTGTGTCGCCCAGGCCGTTGAATCGCACTGCACGGTCAGCACCCGCGCATCCTCGTCATAGCGCTGAGGCACGCAGTGTTTGGCCAGATCGTCGCCCACGATCTGTGGCCAGCGGCCCATCACCCCGCCCACCGCAGCCGGTGTCTCCCAGCCGCGCTCGGTGATCAGCCGATTGATCGCCGCACCCAGCGGCAGGGGATCCCGTCCGTCCGCCCGCGCCCCCGACCGCAGGCCACCCCGCTTGGCCTGCTTCTTCTGCTGGGCCGCAGCCCCTCGCGCCTTCGCCTGCTCCTTGGCCGCCCGCAACGCGACCCGCGCCAGATCAATACCGGAGGACTCAGGAACCTTCGGAGCCTCAGGCCCCTGCGAAGCACCTTCCGCGCCACCCGTGTCATCGGCCGAGGGCCCGCTCATACGCGTTCCACCGCCCCTTCCGAAACGGCGTACCGCACGCCGGCCAGCACACCCGGAACATCGTCGTCCACAGCCGCCGTCACAAGCACCTGCTCACCCGGAGCCACCAGCTCGGCCAGCCGTTCCCGGCGGCGCGCGTCCAACTCGGCGAACACGTCGTCGAGCACCAGCACAGGTTCATTGCCCTCGGCCCGCAGCAAGTCGTACGAAGCCAGCCGCAGCGCCAGGGCGTAGGACCACGACTCCCCGTGGCTGGCATAGCCCTTCGCGGGCAGCCGCCCCAGCTTCAGGACGAGATCGTCACGGTGCGGCCCGACCAGGGTCACCCCCCGCTCGATCTCCTGCTTACGGACCCCCACCAGGGCCGCGATCAACTGCTCGTACAGCTCGTCCCGCGACTGAGCCGCCTCGATTCCCTCGCCCAGCGAGCTCCGGTACTCCAGCGCAATCGGACCCCCGCCCGGCGCGACCTGTTCGTACGCCTTGTCCGTGAGCGGCTGCAACGTCGCGATCAGATCCAACCGCTGTGCCAGCAGCTCGGCTCCCACCCGGCCCAGGTGCTGGTCCCACACATCGAGTGTGGACATGTCCATGGAGCGGCCACCGTGCCTGCGCGCCATCGCCGCGGACTTCAGCAAGGTGTTGCGCTGCTTCAGAACCCGCTCGTAGTCGGACCGCACCCCGGCCATCCGCGGCGAGCGCGCCGTGATCAGCTCGTCCAGAAACCGCCGCCGCTCACCCGGGTCGCCCTTGACCAGGGCCAGGTCCTCGGGGGCGAAGAGTACGGTGCGCACGATCCCCAGCACATCGCGCGGTCGGACCTGCGACGACCTGTTGATCCGAGCCCTGTTGGCCCGGCCGGGATTGAGTTCGAGCTCGATGAGCTGTGACCGCTCGCCCTGTGTGACAGCGGCGCGGATGACAGCCCGGTCGGCTCCCATCCGCACCAGTGGCGCGTCCGAGGAGACCCGGTGGCTGCCGAGCGTCGCGAGATACCCGACCGCCTCGACGAGGTTCGTCTTGCCCTGGCCGTTGGCGCCCACGAACGCGGTGACGCCCGGGTCGAGAGGAACCTCGACCCGGGCGTACGAGCGGAAGTCGGCCAGCGACAGGTGCGTGACGTGCATGACCGTGCGCCGACCTTCCCTGCTGCTGGCTTACTTCTTGTTCTCGACCGCGTGGCCGCCGAACTGGTTGCGCAGCGCCGCGATCATCTTCATCTGCGGGGAGTCGTCCTGCCGCGAAGCGAAGCGCGCGAAGAGGGATGCGGTGATCGCGGGCAGCGGCACCGCGTTGTCGATCGCGGCCTCGACCGTCCAGCGGCCCTCGCCCGAGTCGGCGGCGAACCCGCGGAGCTGGTCCAGGTGCTCGTCGTCGTCCAACGCGTTGACCGCCAGGTCCAGCAGCCAGGAACGGATGACCGTGCCCTCCTGCCAGGAGCGGAAGACCTCGCGCACATCGGTGACCGAGTCGACCTTCTCCAGGAGCTCCCAGCCCTCGGCGTAGGCCTGCATCATGGCGTACTCGATGCCGTTGTGGACCATTTTGGCGAAGTGACCGGCGCCGACCTTGCCCGCGTGGACCGAGCCGAACTCGCCTTCGGGCTTGAGCGCGTCAAAGACCGGCTGCACCTTCGCGACGTGCTCGGTGTCGCCGCCGTACATCAGCGCGTAGCCGTTCTCCAGGCCCCAGACCCCGCCGGAGACACCGCAGTCGACGAAGCCGATGCCCTTGATCCCCAGCTCGACCGCGTGCTTCTCGTCGTCGGTCCAGCGCGAGTTGCCACCGTCCACGACGATGTCGCCGGGGGAGAGCAGCTCGGCCAGCTCGTCGATGGTGGACTGGGTCGCGGCACCGGCCGGCACCATGACCCATACGACGCGGGGGCCCTTGAGCTTGCCCACAAGCTCTTCCAGGCTGTGGACATCGGCTACGTCCGGGTTGCGGTCGTAACCGATGACGGTGTGACCAGCGCGGCGGATGCGCTCGCGCATGTTCCCGCCCATCTTGCCGAGGCCGACGAGACCGAGCTCCATCAGAAGATCCTTAGTGACGTGGTGGCGTTTCGTACCCGCGTCCGAGCGTACGCCGGGACGCAGGCACACACCTGCGGGGTCAGCCGCTCAGACGTACGGCGTCAGCGGGGCCTGGCAAGGGCCTCAGCCCGACAGGCGCACCGGCATGATCAGGTACTTGTACGCGTCGTCCGCCTCGGCATCGACAGCAGGCCGTCCGCTGAGCAGCGCGGGCTTGGTGGACGTGGTGAAGGAGAGCTGGGCGACCGGGGAGTCGATCGCGCTGAGACCGTCCAGCAGGAAGGTCGGGTTGAAGGCGATCGAGATGTCGTCACCGTCGAGCTTGGCGTCGACCCGCTCCACAGCCTGTGCGTCGTCGCTGGACCCGGCCTCCAGGATCAGCACGCCCTGCTCGAAGCTCAGTCGAACCGGGGTGTTCCGCTCGGCGACCAGGGACACACGCTTGACGGCCTCGACGAAAGCGGGGGTCTCGATGACAGCGATCGAATTGAACTCGGTGGGGAAGAGCGTCCGGTACTTCGGCAGGTCGCCCTCGAGCAGCCGCGTGGTCGTACGCCGTCCCGCTCCCTCGAAGCCGATCAGGCCCTCGCCCGCCCCGGATCCGGACAGCGCCAGGGTCACGGTGTCACCGCTGGTCAGCGACTTGGCGGTGTCCAGGAGCGTCTTGGCGGGCACCAGCGCGACCGCGGATGCCTCCGGGTCCTCCGGCTTCCACAGGAACTCGCGGACCGCGAAGCGGTAGCGGTCGGTGGACGCCAGGGTGACCCGGTCGCCCTCGATCTCGATGCGCACGCCGGTGAGGACGGGCAGTGTGTCGTCGCGGCCGGCCGCGATGGCCACCTGGGCGGCTGCCGAGGCGAACACCTCACCCGGAACCGTGCCGGTAGCGGTCGGCATCTGGGGCAGCGTCGGGTATTCCTCCACAGGCAGCGTGTGGAGTGTGAACCGTGAGGAACCGCAGACCACGGTCGCCCGCACACCGTCCGTGGAGATCTCCACGGGGCGGTTGGGGAGGGCCCGGCAGATGTCGGCGAGCAACCGGCCCGAGACGAGAACGGTGCCGTCCTCCTCGATCTCCGCGTCCACCGAGACCCGCGCCGAGACCTCGTAGTCGAAGCCGGAGAGGCTCAGAGCGCCTTCCTCGGCCTTCAGCAGCAGGCCCGCAAGGACGGGCACCGGCGGACGGGCCGGAAGGCTGCGGGCCGCCCAGGCCACCGCCTCCGCGAGTACATCGCGCTCCACCCGGATCTTCACCGGAACCGCCTCCTGCTGTTGCTCGCTCGCCCTGCTGGCCTTCGTCGTCGGCTTGTCGCCGGGGACCAGTCTGACCTACGCCACCGACAGTCGGTGCGAGTCGGGGTCAAGTCGTGCCGAGCGGTGCCGGGGGCTCCGGCGGCGAGTTGTGCACAGCGCCCACTTCGAAGCCAATTCCCCGGTAACTATAGGAGGCAGTAGTAGTAGGGGCTGTGGAAACCGTGGATAACCCTGTTTTCGCAGCTCAGACCCACTTTTTTGTCCACCACGCCTGTGGGTGGAGCCGGTGGAAAACTGCTCGGCTCTGTGGACGGCGAAAAGTTCTGCACACCCGATACACAGGGGAGGCCACTTTCTCCCCAGGTCTGTCCCCAGCTTTACCCATCTTCCCCACAGCCCAACCGACCTCCTTGGTGTGACGGCTTTCACTCGACCCGGTGAGCCCGGGTGTTTCGTTGCCGAACAGTGGACAAGGGTGTGGAGAAGCTGGGGACAACGTGGCGCTCCCTGTGGGCCGCCGGTGGACAACGTGATCGGCGACCAGCGGTCAAGATTTCTGTCCACAGCCTGTGGATGAAAGTTGATCACAAATCCACAGCCGTCTGACCTGGGGTGATGGAGTCTCAGCAACCGTCCCTGTGGACACTTTTGGGACAACTCAACAGTCCCCAGGGTGTGGACGGAAGATCTCCCCCGATGCTGTGGAGAAGATACGCGTGCCGCCCGTATTCGAACACCGGGAAGCCGGACAACTCACCGGACAGTTGGCAGCGAGCCGGACCCGACCCGCTGCGACGGACCGGCCGGACCCGCCGAGGAACGCCGAAGGGCGCCCCGGGATCCGATCCCGGGGCGCCCTTCACAGGCTCTGGAAGTGCTGTGTCAGCCGTTCTTGATGCGGTTGGTGAGCTCGGTCACCTGGTTGTAGATGGAGCGCCGCTCGGCCATCAGCGCGCGGATCTTCCGGTCGGCGTGCATCACGGTCGTGTGGTCACGGCCACCGAACTGCGCGCCGATCTTGGGCAGTGAGAGATCGGTGAGTTCACGGCAGAGGTACATCGCGATCTGCCGGGCCGTCACCAGCACGCGGCTGCGTGAGGATCCACAGAGATCCTCGATGGTCAGGCCGAAGTAGTCGGCCGTCGCCGCCATGATGGCGCTCGCGGTGATCTCCGGTGCCGAGTCCTCGCCACCGGGGATCAGATCCTTCAACACGATCTCGGTGAGCCCGAGATCCACCGGCTGCCGATTGAGCGAGGCGAACGCGGTCACCCGGATCAGCGCACCCTCCAGCTCCCGGATGTTGCGCGAGATGCGGGAGGCGATGAACTCGAGGACCTCCGGCGGCGCGTTCAACTGCTCCTGGACCGCCTTCTTGCGGAGGATCGCGATCCGCGTCTCCAGCTCCGGCGGCTGTACGTCGGTGGTGAGACCCCACTCGAAGCGGTTGCGCAGCCGGTCCTCCAGAGTCACCAGCTGCTTGGGCGGCCGGTCCGAGGACAGGACGATCTGCTTGTTGGCGTTGTGGAGTGTGTTGAAGGTGTGGAAGAACTCCTCCTGCGTCGACTCCTTGCTCGCCAGGAACTGGATGTCGTCGACGAGGAGGATGTCGACATCGCGGTAGCGCTTGCGGAACGTGTCGCCCTTGCCGTCGCGGATCGAGTTGATGAACTCGTTGGTGAACTCCTCGGAGCTCACATAGCGCACCCGGGTACCCGGGTAGAGGCTGCGGGCGTAGTGCCCGATGGCGTGCAGCAGGTGGGTCTTGCCGAGCCCGGACTCCCCGTAGATGAACAGGGGGTTGTACGCCTTGGCCGGCGCCTCGGCGACCGCGACGGCGGCGGCGTGCGCGAAGCGGTTGGACGCGCCGATGACGAAGGTGTCGAAGAGGTATTTCGGGTTCAGCCTGGCCTGCGGCTCGCCCGGCCCCGGTGCCGGAGCCGGCTGCGCGGCCAGCGGTCCGGGGGCCCCGCTGGGGGTGGGCAGATGGCGTTGCGAGGACTGGGGATCCCGGAGGTCGTGCCGCTCGGGGCGCTGCTGCTCGTACTCCTGACGCTCCGGCTGCCGGTAGTCGTGCTGCGGCTGCTGCGAGCGGGGGCCGGTGTAGGGGTCGCGCTCCTGGAAACCGCCGAGCCGCGGCTGCTGCCAGGAAAGGTCCTCCTGGGGCCGCGGCCAGCCGCCCGGATCGGGGCGCTGCTGCTGGTAGTCGGGGTAGGCCGGGCGTGCCGTAGGCATTCCGTCGTCGGAGGGGCGCCGACCGTATCCGTCGTACGTATCGCCGTGCCGCGGTTCGTCGTGCTGCGGATGCTGGTAGCGCGGCTGCTGCTGAGACTGGGGTGCCTGTTGCATCGGCGGAGCCGGAGGGGAGGAATCACCCACGGTGTCGTCGACAGTGATGGCGATCCGGATCGGGCGACCGCACTCGTGGCTCAGCGTTTCGCTGATGAGCGGTGCGAGCCTGCCCTCGAGGACGCGCTTGCCCCATTCATTGGGAACGGCGAGCAGGGCGGTGTCGGCCACCAGGGCCAGCGGCTGGCAGCGCTCGATCCACTGCTTGTCCTTCGGCTCGATATTTTGCTGGCCCTCGCCGAGGAGACGTTCGAGTACTCGTGGCCACACTGCGGCAAGATCGGCAGGTACATCAGCCACAGGGCACGCTCTCTCGCAGGTCCCACGAATGTGTGGTTCTCGGGACGGGGGGTGAAGACAGGCAGGAAAAAGACTTCGGAGTCCCGCCACGGTAGTCAGGGCGACCCGCAGGGTTCAAGTTGTTGTCCACAGCCTGTGCACAGCGAGGTCCGGTGAAAGGGCTGGTTTGACCGGATGGCGTAGCCGCGCGTACCGTGACCAGGTCGAGTTGTCGATGGCTGCTGCCGCCTGCCTCCGATGGGCAATGATCATGATCTTGTGGTCGTGAAGCGGTGCACACGGGCGTATTCGCGAGCTACTCGTGGGCGCACGGTGACAGCCAGGCGATGTCCCGCCATCACCCGATTCATTTCTGGAGCCCCCGAGTGAGCAAGCGCACCTTCCAGCCGAACAACCGTCGTCGTGCGAAGACCCACGGCTTCCGTCTCCGTATGCGTACGCGTGCCGGTCGCGCAATCCTGGCGACCCGCCGTGGCAAGGGTCGCTCCCGCCTGTCCGCCTGATCTCGTACAGGTCATGACGTGCTGCCTACCGAGAATCGGCTGAGGCGGCGCGAGGACTTCGCAGCCGCAGTACGACGAGGGCGCCGGGCAGGTCGCCCGCTGCTCGTCGTCCATCTACGCAGCGCTACAACGGACCCGCATGTGCCTGGGGAGAGCACTCCCCCGACACGTGCGGGTTTCGTCGTAAGCAAGGCCGTGGGCGGAGCCGTCGTCCGCACCGCCGTGAAGCGGAAGCTTCGCCATCTGGTGCGGGATCGGCTCTCACAGCTGCCCCCCGGTAGCCTGGTTGTCGTACGGGCGCTGCCCGGCGCGGGCACCGCCGACCATGCACAGCTGGCCCGAGACCTGGATGCCGCCCTGGGGCGGCTACTGGGAGGGGGCGCGCGATGAAGTACCCGCTGCTGGCTCTCATCAAGCTGTACCAGTGGACGATCAGCCCGCTCCTGGGGCCTGTCTGCAGGTACTACCCGTCGTGTTCCCACTATGGATATACGGCTATCGACCGGCACGGTGCGGTGAAGGGAACGGCGCTGACGGCCTGGCGCATCCTGCGATGCAATCCGTGGTCGCCAGGTGGCGTGGACCACGTTCCGCCGCGCAAACGTCCGCGTTGGCACGAACTGCTGCGCAATGCGTGGCGGACAAGCAAGGGCGGGCACTCCGGTCAGGAGACGGGCCCGGCCGCAGAGACCTCGCCCAATGCTCAAGGAGCCTGATTAGTGGACACGATTGCCAGTCTGTTCAGCTTTATCACTACCCCAGTTTCCTGGGTCATCGTCCAGTTCCACACGCTGTACGGGTGGATCTTTGGTCCTGACACCGGGTGGGCCTGGGGCCTGTCCATCGTGTCCCTGGTGGTGTTGATCCGGATCTGCCTGATCCCGCTCTTCGTGAAGCAGATCAAGTCGACCCGTGGCATGCAGGCGCTCCAGCCGAAGATGAAGGCGATCCAGGAGCGCTACAAGAACGACAAGCAGCGTCAGTCCGAAGAGATGATGAAGCTGTACAAGGAGACGGGTACCAACCCGCTCTCCTCGTGCCTTCCGATCATCGCGCAGTCCCCGTTCTTCTTTGCGCTGTACCACGTGCTCTCGGCCATCGCCAATGGCCAGACGAAGGGGTACATCGACGAGCCGCTCCTGGCGAGCGCGCAGAAGGCGCACATCTTCGGCGCCCCGCTGGCTGCGAAGTTCATGGACAGCTCGGACAAGGTGGCGGCGCTCGGCGCCTCACTGACCGATGTCCGGATCGTCACCGCGGTCATGATCATCATGATGTCGGCGTCGCAGTTCTACACGCAGCGCCAGCTGATGACGAAGAACGTCGACATGTCCGTCAAGACGCCGTTCATGCAGCAGCAGAAGATGCTCATGTACGTGTTCCCGCTCATGTTCGCCGTAATGGGTGTCAACTTCCCGGTCGGTGTCCTCGTCTACTGGCTGACCACCAACGTATGGACCATGGGCCAGCAGATGTTCGTGATCCACCGCAACCCCACCCCCGGCAGCCAGGCTCAGTCGGGTCTGCTGGAGCGGATGCAGAAGCACCTCATCACACACGGTGCGACGCGGACGCGTCACCAGCGCAACATCATCAAGGGCATCGCGTCCAAGGAGACGAAGGACCGCAACGACGCCGAGCGGAAGTTCATCACCACGCTGAGCAAGGCCGGCCTTGTGGCACAGGCCGATGGCACCGTGGAGAAGAGCGACGCCGCGGTGGCCGCCGAGGCGGAAGGCGTCAGCCTGGAGGACGCTGCTCCCAAGCGTCAGCAGCCCAAGCGGCAGACCAAGGCAAAGCGTCAGACGGGCGCCGGTCACGCGGGCGCTGCTCAGACCGGCGGGGCCAAGACGCCAGGGGCTACCGACAAGGCCGATGACGCCGAGAAGACCTCGCTGGCCAAGGACGAGTCGCAGGACGCCGAGCCCAAGCCGGACGGTAAGTCTGCTTCCGGTACCGCACGTCAAGCCAAGTCCGGGCAGCGTAAGGGCCAGCAGCGCCCCAAGCACCCGTCCAAGAAGTAAGAAGGAGTCCATCCCGTGACGGAAGGCACCACCACCTCCGCCGCCGCTGAAGGCGACACGCTGAGCCGCCTTGAGCAGGAGGGCGAGATCGCGGCGGACTATCTCGAAGGCCTGCTGGACATCGCGGACCTCGACGGCGACATCGACATGGATGTCGAGGCCGACCGCGCGGCTGTCTCGATCATCAGTGATGCGAGCAGCCGTGATCTTCAGAAGCTCGTGGGACGGGACGGTGAGGTACTGGAAGCGCTTCAGGAACTCACCCGGCTCGCAGTCCACCGGGAGACCGGAGATCGCAGCCGTCTGATGCTGGACATCGCCGGGTTCCGGGCCAAGAAGCGTGAGGAACTCGCTGCGCTGGGGGCCAAGGCCGCCGACGAGGTGAAGAGCTCCGGTGAGCCGGTGAGGCTCGACCCGATGACGCCGTTCGAGCGCAAGGTTGTACACGACGCGATTGCCGCCGCCGGGCTGCGCAGCGAGTCCGAGGGCGAGGAGCCGCAGCGCTTCGTCGTCGTGCTCCCGGCCTGACCGGTACGTTGTTCTCTCGGCCCCGTCTGTTCGCAGGCGGGGCCGATCTTTGTCAGCCTGATATGTCAGCCATCCATGCGGTAATGCGGTACGGAAGGACGGTCCCCGTGACGGAGTCAGCGGAGCTGCCCGAGGCGCCGGAAGTGGCGCATGAGGTTTTCGGTGAATTCTTCCCGGAAGTTGTCCGGTACGCAGAGTTGCTTGCGGACGCGGGGGTCAAGCGGGGGCTGATCGGACCGCGTGAGGTACCCAGGCTCTGGGAGCGGCATCTGTTGAACTGCGCGGTGCTCTCCGAAGTGGTTCCGCAGGGCGTTACGGTCTGTGATGTGGGTTCGGGAGCTGGACTTCCGGGGATTCCACTTGCCCTGGTGCGCAGGGATTTGAAGATCACGCTGCTTGAGCCGCTGTTGCGGCGGACGAACTTCCTTCAAGAGGTTGTGGAGCTGCTGGGCCTGGACCACGTGACGGTTGTTCGGGGGCGGGCCGAAGAGGTCCTCGGTAAGTTGCCGCCCGTGCACGTGGTGACGGCCCGCGCAGTGGCCCCCCTGGACCGCCTGGCCGGGTGGGGGGTGCCGTTGCTGCGCCCTTACGGAGAGATGCTCGCCCTCAAGGGAGACACGGCCGAAGAGGAGATTCAGGGGGCGAGGGCGGCTCTGAGCAAGCTTGGTGTCGTAGAGACATCGGTGCTCCAGGTCGGAGAGGGAATCGTCGACCCGTTGTCCACGGTGGTGCGCGTCGAGGTGGGTGAGAGCCCTGGAGGTGTGCGTTTCGCGGCGAAACGAGCGAAGGCTGCCCGGGTGAGCCGAACCCGTCGACGTCGCTAGCGACGCGGTTGCCTTACAAGCTCCCCGAAAGCTGTCAAATATGCACATTTCGGAGTGTCGTGACGACCTGATGCGGCGACCCAGGCATCGTGTTTCACGTGAAACGTCGCTCTCTGCTGCATGGGATCATCAATCGCAGTCGTGCGGCATCCACGCCGCGTGATCGTAGGCCCTTTGGGGTCACGAAGTTGTCCACAAAGGTGGATTCATCCACAGAAGAACATGCCTCGCTGGTTCACACCCCCGAAAGCATGGCAGGCTCTGTGCATTGCGAGCCTGAAGTCGAGGAGGGTGAATCCTTGCGGTCCGACGCCAACATCGCGGGACCGATGACCGATCCGGTCCCCGGTCCCCGTACCGAGTCGGCGGGAGAGGATGTTTCACGTGAAACACCGCCCCCGATGGACGACACCCCTATTGGTCGCGCTGCCCAGCTGGCAGTAGAAGCTCTCGGCCGTGCCGGTGAGGGTCTGCCACGGCCGGAGCGGACACGTGTCATCGTGGTCGCCAATCAGAAGGGCGGCGTCGGTAAGACCACCACAACGGTCAACCTTGCCGCTTCACTCGCGCTGCACGGTGCGCGTGTGCTGGTGGTTGACCTTGACCCTCAGGGAAACGCCTCTACGGCGTTGGGGATCGACCATCACTCTGAAGTTCCGTCGATCTACGATGTTCTGGTAGAGAGTCGGCCGCTCTCCGAGGTCGTACAACCGGTCCCAGATGTTGAAGGCCTCTTCTGCGCTCCGGCAACCATTGATCTCGCTGGTGCTGAGATCGAGTTGGTCTCTCTGGTGGCTCGGGAAAGCCGACTGCAGCGGGCTCTCCAGGCCTACGAACAGCCGCTGGACTACATCCTCATCGACTGCCCGCCGTCTTTGGGGCTGCTGACAGTCAATGCGATGGTCGCCGGTGCCGAAGTGCTGATCCCGATTCAGTGTGAGTACTACGCCCTTGAGGGCCTGGGCCAGCTACTGCGGAATGTCGATCTGGTGCGGGGGCATCTCAACCCCGAACTGCATGTGTCGACGATTCTGCTCACCATGTACGACGGCAGGACCCGGCTAGCGTCGCAGGTGGCAGATGAGGTGCGAAGTCACTTCGTCCGTGAGGTGCTCAAGACGAGCATCCCCCGGTCTGTGCGCATCTCTGAGGCCCCGAGCTACGGGCAGACGGTCCTCACCTATGATCCGGGATCGAGCGGTTCGCTGTCGTATCTCGAAGCGGCTCGTGAGATCGCGCTGCGCGGCGTCGATATGCACTACGACGCCCGGCACGCGCATACGGGCAGTCAAAATAGCCAGCAAAGCATGCCGGAGGGGATCCAGTGAGTGAGCGACGTAGAGGCCTGGGGCGTGGGCTCGGTGCGCTGATCCCTGCTGCACCGCAGGAGAAGGCAGGCCTGGTCGGCGGGGAGGGGTCTGCTTCCCCAGGGGCGGCCTCGGTACTGACGGCGGAGAGGGGAGTGGCTGCCGCGAAGTTGGCCGCGCTTCCGCCAAGCACCGTTTCACGTGAAACGGTGGTGCCTGCTCAGGAGTCGGCACCTAAGGCAGAGGCACCAGAGCCCGCGAGCGCCTACTTCGCGGAGCTGCTGCTGGATGCGATCACACCCAATCCGCGTCAGCCGCGAGAGGTGTTCGATGACGATGCTCTGGCTGAGCTCGTCTCCTCTATCAAGGAGGTGGGCCTTCTCCAGCCCGTCGTTGTACGGCAGGTGGGGACTGAGCGGTTCGAGCTCATCATGGGTGAGCGGCGCTGGAGGGCTTGTCGTGAGGCAGGGCTGGAGCGCATCCCGGCGATTGTCCGGGCGACGGACGATGAGAAGTTGCTTCTGGATGCACTGCTGGAGAACCTGCACCGCTCTCAGTTGAACCCGCTGGAAGAGGCGGCTGCCTATGACCAGTTGCTTCAGGATTTCAGCTGCACCCACGATCAACTGGCCGATCGAATCGGCCGATCGCGTCCTCAAGTTTCCAACACGCTGCGACTGCTGAGGCTTTCGCCCCCGGTGCAGCGCAGGGTTGCTGCGGGTGTGCTGTCTGCGGGGCACGCCCGAGCTCTGCTCTCGGTGGATGACTCCGAGGAGCAGGACCGGCTGGCCCATCGCATCGTGGCGGAGGGGCTTTCGGTGCGTGCGGTCGAAGAGATCGTCACCTTGATGCAGTCGCGGCCACAGAGCACTCCCAAGTCCAAGGGGCCGCGGGCAGGTGCCCGTCTTTCACCCGCCCTGTCTGATCTTGCGTCACGACTCTCGGATCGTTTCGAGACGCGAGTGAAGGTCGACTTGGGTCAGAAGAAGGGGAAGATCGTCGTCGAGTTCGCTTCCATGGATGATTTGGACCGGATTCTTGGTTCGCTTGCCCCAGGTGAGGGACGTGTGCTGGAGAAGCGGCTCACGGAGGAAGCAGCGGAAGACGACGAGGGCTGAGTCCGTAGTCGGGTAGCGAGGCGGGGCATGTCCGGTGAGCCGGAACATGCCCCGCCTCTTTGCTTTCTCGCGGTGTCCGTTAGATCGGCCGGATGGATACGATGCGTTCTGTTACGGCGCATCCATTTTGGTCCACCTTGGAGCGGCGGCTGGGGCTGTATGAACGGCAACCAGGGGAGGTCTCTTGTTCTGAGTTCGGAGTGGTCAGCGAGTTCGTCAGCGCCCTGGACCGGGATGTGCTGAGTGCCGCGCTTGCAGCGCCAGGCGGAGGAAGTGAGGAGCACCGTTCATGGGGCGTCGGCTTGTACCGCTCACACTGGATAACCTTCCGGACCTCCCCAAGCGCTGCCGTTCTTGCGTCTTCTGGGAGCTTGATCCAGTCACTGGGGAAGCCGCGATAAAGGCGGGTACGCCCGAGCTGGCAAAGGAAGCCTGGATCTCCGCCGTACTCCTGGAGTGGGGATCGTGCGGCAGGGCCATCTACGTCGACGGTGTGCCGGTGGGCTTCGTTCTCTACGCGCCTCCGGCATATGTACCGCGTTCCACGGCCTTCCCGACCAGTCCTGTCTCATCCGACGCCGTTCAGCTGATGACAGCGTGGATCATGCCTGGATACCAGGGGCAGGGGTTGGGACGGGTGCTGGTACAGACGGTCGCCAAGGACCTGTTACGGAGGGGCTTCAAGGCGATCGAGGCCTTCGGCGATGCCCGATGGAAAGAGCCGGCCTGCGTGCTTCCGGCGGACCATCTTCTGGCAGTCGGCTTCAAGACCGTACGGCCGCATCCGAACTACCCTCGGCTGAGGCTTGAACTGCGCACCACTCTGTCCTGGAGGGAAGACGTGGAGCTTGCCCTCGACCGTCTGCTGGGCGTGGTGAAGAAGGACCCGGTGTTGCGTCCGCTGTGAGGCCCGCGCTCTCACAGATCTCGCCGCAACGTGAAACAGGGCCACCCCGGAGGGCAGCCCTGTTTCACGTGAAACGTCAGCGGAGTCAGGCCTTCGTGGCCTCGCCACCGATGAAACCCTCAAGGTCGCGGACAATCGCGGCCTTCGGCTTGGCACCGACGATGGTCTTGGCCACCTCGCCGCCCTGGTAGACATTGAGAGTCGGGATCGACATCACGCCGTACTTGGCGGCCGTACCCGGGTTCTCGTCGATGTTGAGTTTCACGATCTCGATCTGGTCGCCGTACTCGGCCGCGATCGCCTCAAGGGAGGGGGCGATCTGGCGGCACGGACCGCACCAGGCGGCCCAGAAGTCGACGAGTACGGGCTTGTCGTTCTTGAGCACGTCCTGTTCGAAGGAGGCGTCAGTCACGTTCTTCAGGGTGCCGGCCACGGCGGGCTCCTCTTTCTTGGCGGGGTGTATGGGGGTGAGGTTCGTAGGGGATCAGGCGCTGGCGATCTTCTCGGGCTCTGCGGCCTTCTCACCGGCGGCCAGGGCGGCCAGGAAGCGCTCGGCGTCCAGAGCGGCGGAGCATCCAGTGCCGGCGGCAGTGATGGCCTGCCGGTAGGTGTGGTCCACCACGTCACCCGCGCCGAAGACACCGGTCAGGTTCGTCCGCGTGGAAGGTGCATCGACCTTCAGATAGCCCTCGCCGTCCAGGTCCAGCTGGCCCTTGAACAGCTCCGTGCGGGGGTCGTGGCCGACTGCGATGAACAGCCCGGTAACCGCCAGCTCAGAGGTCTCACCGGTCTTGGTGTTGCGCAGAGTCAGGCTGGAGAGCTTCTGCTCACCATGGATGACGGCGACCTCGCTGTCCCAGGCGAACTTGATCTTCGGATCCGCGATGGCGCGCTCCTGCATTGCCTTGGAGGCCCGCAGAGTGTCACGGCGGTGGACGATCGTGACGGACTTGGCGAACCTGGAAAGGAAGGTGGCCTCCTCCATGGCGGTGTCTCCGCCGCCGATGACGGCGATGTCCTGGTCCTTGAAGAAGAAGCCGTCGCAGGTGGCACACCAGGAGACACCCCGTCCGGAGAGCGCGTCCTCGTTGGGCAGACCGAGCTTGCGGTGCTGCGAGCCGGTCGTGACGATGACAGCCTTGGCACGGTGCACTGTGCCCGCAGTGTCGGTGACGGTCTTGATGTCGCCGGTCAGGTCGACGGCCACGATGTCGTCAGGAACCAGCTCGGCGCCGAAGCGTTCGGCTTGGGCGCGCATGCTGTCCATCAGGTCCGGTCCCAGGATGCCGTCCTGGAATCCGGGGAAGTTCTCCACCTCGGTGGTGTTCATGAGCGCACCACCGGCGGTGACGGCGCCTTCGAAGACCAGCGGCTGCAGTGACGCGCGTGCGGTGTACAGCGCGGCGGTGTAACCGGCGGGCCCGGAGCCGATAATGATCACGTTACGGACGTCGCTCACGGGTTTCTTCCTCGTCTCTGCGGACTGCTTACTGCCTACTGGGCCAGGTCCAATGGACTCTCAACCCACCCAACGGATCCTACGGGGCGTGCATTCCCGACAGGGTCAGCCGCGGGGGTAGACGTGCGTCAACAGAACCTTGCCGCGGACGGGTGGCACAGCGTCGACGCAGGCCGCATCGACGACGTATGCCTGAATCCGGCTGCTGTCAGTAGGGTGCGGTAGCACGACGAGGAAGGCATCTACGCCTTTGTAGGTCCCCTTCTGCGCGGCGAGCGGGCTTTCATCACGGCCGATGCCACTCTCCACACAGGGAGGCACCACCACTGCAAGGCCTTTCTTGAGGGCCTTCGGGCTGGAGTCCAGATGAACGGAGGGCGCTTCCTTCTCGTGCGGAGAAGCCACTGACGCCGGCGGTGTATCTGTGGCCAGGAGAGAGTGCACCTGCCCGCGGAGCGCAGACTCAGCGAAGACGGGCGCCTCTCCACGTTTCGATGTGTTCTCAGCGGCCCTGGTGTCGCCATGGGACGGGGCAAGTGACGACTGCAGGAAGAACACACTGACGCCGATGACAGCGGCGCCGAAGGCTGCGCTGAGTGCGGCGACGTGCCGTCGGCGCCGCACTGTGCGGGTGCGGCCGGGCCCTGTGCCGGCACGGGGGTGCCCTGACGGGCGGCTTGTGCTGGCTGACTCCGCAGCCAGGGAAGCGCGCGATGTTTCACGTGAAACATGCGTCGTTTTCTCTCCTCCATCGACATCGCGCAGTGCTTCCGCAGCCAGAGCAGCATCGATGCGGTCCGCGATGTCGGACGGCATCTCCACCGGGTCCGGCAGGCGGCCGAGCAGCTTCTGGATTTCGTCGAGAGAGTCCTTGATTTCGGCGCACGAAGAGCACCCGCCTAGGTGCTTGCGTACGGATGCGGCACGGGACGGAGCGAGGATGCTGAGGTCGGAGATCTCTGAGGCATCAGGGTGTTGTGCCGCGTCGGTCCTCGATGTCATGTGCGTCCACCTCCGCCCTTCGCTGCAGCAGGATCATGTGGCTCTGCGTCCTTCGGTCTCGGCGCAGGTGGGACGGATGCCCCTGACATCCGGTTCCGTCTTCTGTCGGGCCCGGTGCTGTCTTCCGAGTCGGGCAGGGCCGGGCGTAGATGAGCGAGTAGCGGCAGGAGCCTCGCTCGGCCCCGCGCACAGCGACTCTTCACAGTCCCGTTCGGAACATTGAGGATGCGGGCTGCCTCAGCCACGGGATAGCCCTGCATGTCGACGAGAACCAGGGCGGCTCGCTGCTCAGGGGGAAGGGTGCTCATGGCCTTGATGAGTTGTCGGTGGAGGTCCTGGCGCTCAGCAGGTGCCTCGGCAGACTCATGGGGTTCAAGGAGTTGATCAAGACGTTCGGCGGTGTCAACGGGTGAGGTCTTACGGGAGGCGGCTTTGCGAGCCCGGTCGAGACAGGCATTGACGGTGATGCGGTGCAGCCAGGTAGTGACGGCTGACTGGCCACGGAACGTGTGAGCGGCGCGATAGGCGGAGACCAGTGCGTCCTGGACGGCGTCGGCGGCTTCCTCTCGGTCTCCGAGGGTGCGCAGGGCGACGGCCCAGAGCCGGTCGCGGTGGCGACGCACGAGCTCACCGAAGGCGTCGGGATCACCTGCGACGTGGGCAGCCAGCAGTTCCTGGTCGTCCATGGCGCAGTGTTCGGCGTCGTCGTCCAACGGTGAGTGCCCCTCCCCTGTCGGCCCTGATCAGCCTGTGAACTTCACATCCGTCACAGCCTGCTTGTACCCTGCACCGCTGTACTGATCTCCGGGGGAGTTAGGCATGGCCGTGATCCAGACGAGTACGTATCGCGTGCTGACTGGTTTGTCGGCCTTGAGCTGAGCCGTGGTGCCGTTGGTGCTCGTAGAAGTGATCTTCTTCATCGAACTGAGTGGAGCGGACGAGGAGAGCGACCCTGCGGCATACAAGGAGATCGCGGTTTCGCTTCCCGGGTAAAGGAGCCCTATGGAGGCGGCCGATACGTCTTGCGCCGAGCCCAGGTCGTACACGATTCCGACGCCCTGCTTGAACGGGGCCAGAGTCGGGCCGCCCTTGTAGGAGAAGGTGCGCCAGTAGGTCGAGCTGTCGCCGTCGTAGGTGTCTCCGACGTCTGCCGGATGCTGCGGCTTTCCGTCCGGGTAGTACTCCGCGGCGTCCTTGATGGTGAGCGCCTTGGGAGCCTTCTCCTCGGTGGTGCCGTTGCTGTTGCCGTTGTGCGTCTGGCTCGTTCCGGGACTGTCCGAATCCTTGTCGCGGAGGAGCCTGTCGGCGAGCTGCCAGCTGCCCAGGCCCAGCGCTGCGATCAGGAGGGCGGACACGGCCCACTTCAAGGCCTTGCCGGTGCGGCCCTGGAGCGGGGGCGGCGGAGTGACCACGGGCTGGGTCGCAGCGACCCTGGCATCGGGAGCAGGACGGCCGTAGGTGCCCTGCTGATAGGTGGTGCGCTGGTACTCGGGTGGAGGGGTGTAGGCAGGCTCCGGAGGGCGGATGCGGGGCATCGCCGCCACTGCCTTGGCGAGCTCGTCCGGTGTCGTGCAGGGCGGTTCCTGGCGGGAGGCGGTTGCTCCGTCGTTGGCCAGAGCGCGCATGGCGAGTTCTGCCAGTCCGCGGTTGACGCCGGCCCGCACCTGGTCCGGAGGGATCAGCCCGACTCCCTTGGGCAGGCCGGAGAGACCGTAGGCGTCGGTCTCGTAGGGCCAGCGCTGAGTCAGCGACGCGTACAGCAGGGCGCCGATCGCTTCGGTGTCGGTGCGCTGAGGGGTGTCGGAGGTGATACCCCTCAGCGCGGCGTTCACTGCGAGGCCGCGGATGCGGTACTGCCCCGAGGAGGTACGCAGTACGGCACTGGGGGTGAGCCTGAGATGGGCCAGGCCTTCCCGGTGAGCGGCGGCCATGGCCTGGGAGACCTGGTTGACGAGCTGGTAGGCGTCGTGGGACTCCAGGGGACCGGAGGCGAGCAGCGCGGTAATTTCTGTCGCGTCGGGCAGCCATTCGTGGACGACGTAGACGAGGTCGTCCTCCTCGACGGCGTCCAGGACCTGTACGAAGCGCGGGTCGCCCAGTAGAGCCGAGGAGCGGGCCGCCGCGAGTACGGAGCGGGCTCTCGGGTGCTCTGCGGGAAGCAGGTGCACGCCGACTGCGCGCCGCAGCTTTTCGTCGACCGCGCGCCAGCTGCTGAAACCGTCCAGGCGGGTGACGCACTCCTCGAGCCGGTAGCGTCTGGCGAGCTTGTGCCCACTGTGCAGCTCGGGGGGCACGACGGTCTCGTCGTGGTTCCGCTCGCTCTTGTCGTCGTCCTGGGGGCTTTCACCGGCCGTGGTGTCAGCCGTTTCCTGAGGTTCTACCGTGCCGTCGGCCGTGGCCTTGTCCGCCTTGGCGGACAGCGGTTTGTCGCCGCTGTTGTCGGCCACGTCGACGGCAGCCGTGCTACGTTCCGCCACCGTCGTTCCTGCCTCCCCATCCGTTGCGCGCTGTCGGCCAGTCTGCAGAGCCATGCCAATTGTGCCCACAGTCCGGCGCTATGCACGACACGCGGCGACGGACGATGGTTGTGCGATCCCGCCGATGCCTAGCGGCCGAGGCGCCCACGCACCATGGCCACCATTGAGTTGAGCTCTGCGATCCGCATCCGCTTCGCAGCGATGAAGAACACACCGAGAAGCACAACGCCTCCGACGACCAATGCTGCCAGCGAAGCGAACGCGCCCTGCCCCAGCACCCGGATCATGGCGTAACCCACAGCGCCGCCGACGACGGCCCCCGGGACGGACGCCAGAGCGAGGCGTGCATACGTGCGCAGGATGTGAGTGCCGTCGAGATCGCCTCCCAGCCGTTTGCGCAGTCTCCGCCAGGCGATGCCGACACCGACGGCATAGGCGAGGCCGTACGAGGCCGCCATGCCGACGACTGCCCACTGGGCGGGAAGAACGACGTAGCAGAGGGCGGAGGCCGCAGCGTTGACCGCGGCGACGATGACCGTGTTGTAGAAGGGGGTACGCGTGTCCTCGTAGGCGTAGAAGCCACGCAGGACGACGTACTGCACCGAGTAGGGAATCAGGCCCAGAGCGAAAGCCATCAGGACGTATCCCATGGACTGTGAGGCCTCCACGCCACTGGAAGCGAAGAGCAGGGTGCAGACGGGGACGCCCAGAGCCAGGAACATGAAGGAGACCGGGACGATTGCCACGGCGGAGTTCCGCAGCCCCTGCGAGATGTCGTCACGGACCGCACCGACGTCGCCGTCGTTGGCGGCGCGGGAGATACGCGGAAGCAGTGCGGCCATGACCGAGACGGTGATGATGGCCTGTGGCATTCCCCAGATCAGCTGGGCGTTGGAGTAGGCCATGATGCCGGCGCCGTCCCGGTGGGAGGCCTTGCCCGCTGCGGTGGCGAGCTGGGTGACCACCAGGACTCCCGCCTGGTTGGCGAGGACGAACAGGACCGTCCACTTGGCGAGCTTCACGGCCTTGCCGAGGCCGTGGCCGCGCCAGTCGAACCGGGGTCGGAAGCGGAATCCTGCTTCGCGCAGGTACGGAATCATCGATAGGGCCTGGACCGTCAGGCCCAGCAGCGTGCCGATGCCGAGCAGCCGTACCCCGTCGGCCGGGATGGTCGTGACCTTCATGTGGGAGTCGGCTGAGGTGCCGTAGACCCAGATGAACAGGCCGAACGTGAAGATCATGACGATGTTGTTGAGGACCGGGGTCCACATCATCGCGCCGAACTTCCCGCGGGCGTTGAGGATCTGCCCCATCACCACGTGCACGCCCATGAAGAAGATGGTGGGCAGGCAGTAGCGGGCGAAGGTGACGGCCACGTTGTTGGCTGCCGGGTCGTCCGCGATCGGCAGAGACATCAGCCGGATCAGCAAGGGGGCAGCGAAGACCGCGATGCCGACGATGACACCGAGCGCGACCATGACGACGGTGAGCAAGCGGTTGGCGTACGCCTCGCCGCCGTCGTCGTCCTCCTTCATGGAGCGGACCAGCTGCGGCACGAACACAGAGTTCAGGCCGCCGCCGACCGTCAGGATGTAGATCATCGTCGGCAGGGTGTACGCGACGGTGAACGAGTCGCCGAGCGTTGCGGCGCCCAGTGCGGCGGTGATCACCATGGTGCGGACAAAGCCGGTGAGGCGGGAGACCAGAGTGCCCGCGGCCATCACCGCACTCGACTTCAGCAGGCCCGAAGCGCCGCCCGACTTCTCAGGAGGAGGGGCCGGGGCCGGTTCCGGTGCCTGACCGGGGGCCGGGACTGCTGCGGTGCCCTGCTGGTCCCGGAAGAGATGGGCAAAGGCGTCCTGCTGTTCCGGCTCGTCGGCGGCCTGGGTGACCAGGTCGTCCACCCCGACGAACTGTGTCGTGGCGTCGTCACCGTACGGCAGGTAGCGGGACGGGCCCGCAGGCTCGGGCGGTGGTGTCTGCGCCCACACCCGCGGATCGGGGGCGTACTGCGCAGCGGGCGGCTGCTGATACATCGGCTGCGGCTCGGCGTACGTACCGGGGGGCGGCGGTGGGTGGGACGCCCTGTCGTAGAGCGCCTCCGTCACCGGGTCCTGGGCGCTGAGATCGTGCGCCGCGTAGGGGTTGTAGGTGTACGCGTCCTGGACATAGGGATCAGGCGGCGGCGGGGCCTGGCCCGCCACAGGGGGCTCGGGGGGTGTCCCACCGGAATACGCAGCCCCGCCCCCAGCACCCTGGTCGCGGTCACCGTCGTACGGCGCGTTCATTGGTTACCCCACCTCATCGTCCCCGGCCGGCCTGCCACGACATCGCTCAACGGTCCACTTTCTCACCCGTGCCCGGCGGGTTCCCGCTTTCTGCTCCGGTGTCCGCCGCCGGGTCACTCGGCTGCTCGGGATCATCGTCCCCTGTGCTGGCCGCCCGAGCGGCCGTGCGCTTGCGGTGCGTGTACATCTTGATCCCGGCGAGCACCAGGAGTAGTACGCCACCGGCGATGACCAGCATCACGGTCGGTGTCATCTCGGAGACCGTCACTGTGAAGGGCATCGCCTTCGCAGTGCCGTACGGCGTGCCGTCCTCAGTGAAGAGCTGGGCGTACACCTGAACGGGTCCGTTGGCATTGATCGACGTCGTGAACTTCACCGTCTGGCTGTGTCCGCCGGCGATCTTCAGCGGTTGTTCGGCGATAGCAGCCTTGTCGTTGCCCAACTGCAGGCGAGTGGGGCTGGTCGAGCGCAGTTGCAGTACCAGGTGCTGGGTGGGCTGGAGCAGCTTGTTCTGCACGGTCACCGGGATCGTCGCACTGCGCCCGGACAGGGTCATGGCCGACTTCTGGACGATCTGCACCTGGCCGGTGAGGCTCAGCAGATAGTCCTGCACCTCGTCCCGGTAGGTGCGTGCTCCCTTGGCGTCGCCGCGCCAGGAAGTGGCCATCGACCGGTCGATGGCGTTGCTGAACGGGGTCACCACCCGGTCCGGCTGAGTCAGAATGATCTTGAAGTTGTCGAGTGTGGTCTGTGTGGTTCTGACGTCCTGGAACGCCTGCGTCGGCAGTTCCTGGCGGCGCAGGGAATTCGGGTAGGCGGAGGCACTGGGCACCGTGGTTGTGGCATCCGGGTCTGCCTTGGCCTTCGACGCTTCGACCAGGTTGAGCGGCTGAGTCCATCGCTGTGCGTCCAGGGCGCGAAGCGCGCTCGCCATCGACTGCGCCTGGCTGGTGGACGGCATGCGCTGTGGGGCGATGACCGTGCTGCGCTGCTTGGACGTGTCCTGAAGGGTTAGTGCGAGGGACTGGGCGAGGAAGTTCTGAACGGCGAGCGTGGAGGATCCCGCCTCGGTCATATCGCCCTGGAAGGCGTTGGAGAGCCGGGCATCGGAGACCACGGCTGTGGTGCCTCCGCCGATCGGGCGGGCTGCGGTGGGTGTGTACGGCAGCCCTGCCGTCTCCTCCATGCTGTCGCTGCTGGCGATCACGTTGTGTGCGCCGGCGGAAGTGGCCACATCGACGATCGAAGGGTCGATCGCACCATCGGCCGGCCAGGCGAAATCGGTGGACGGCTTCACATGGAGGATGGTCTGCACCGTCGTGGCGGCGATCTCCGTGGCTGACTGCAGGTGGCTCAGTGCACCGGGGACGTTCTTGCCGCGATGCGCCAGGGAAGCCAGATCGGGATCGGCGAACGGCAGGGCGACGACCTGCTGTCCCTGGACTGCGTCCTCCAGCTCGCTCAGCCACTTCTTTGCGACGGCCTGATTCTTGCCCGCGACCTCGGTGTTCCCGACCTTGATCTGATAGTTCCGTGTCATCGCGTCGACACCGGCCAGCAGGTCCGGGTCGATGACCCAGGTGACGGGCAGCGAGCGGCCCAGCGAGACCATCTGCTCGAGCCGCCCGCCAGGAGCGAGCTCTTCCGCGAGTTCGTCGTTCTCGAAGACCGGCGTCTGCTGGGCGTCGGAGCCCGTCTCCGACCTCAGATGGACCTTTGAGATGAGCGGCCACACAGTGGTGACCTGTGTCTTTTTATCGAGAGCCGTGGGCTGCCAGGGGAGGAACGTCCGCTGGATACCGAGCATCTGCTGATACCCGGCGTTGGCGGTCTGGCCGGTCAAGGAGACACCGAGCTGGTACACCCCGTCCGCACCGAGGTCCAGTTTGCTCACCGGGACGGAGATGGAGAAGTCCTCGCTGATGCCCGCGGGCAGCTTCGCGAACTTCGTTGTGTACTTGTCGCCGATTTCCAGCGGGTCGTTGCCCGTCAGGTCCGACGCGTGCTTTGCCGCGTCATCGATCGCGGACCGCCCGACCAGACGTGGACCCACCCGTACGCCGACATGAGCGTCAGTGATGGTTTCTTTGCGCTTGTTGGTCACCGTGCCCGAGATGGTGACTGTGTCGCCTTTCACAGGAGCGCTGGGCGTCAGCGCATCCAGGCTGACGGCCACATCGCCGGTACCTGTCGTGGCTACCGCAGCCTGTGCCGGAGCCGCGGCCGGGCCGCAGAACAGGCCCGCCATGAGCGTTCCCCCGGCGAGCAGCGACGCGGAGCGCCGCAGCCACCGGCGGGCAGGAGAGGGGGTCATCTCCTGGAAGTGTGCCGCCTCGGCCACGCGCTTGCCCGTCCCTCGTCTTCGTCGCTGATTCGGTGCTTCTCGGTTGCTGCGTCCACGCATGGTAACGATGTGTTCCAGGGCTGAGCGCCGCGGACTGCTCCTCAAGATCAGAAGAGTGTTCGCGGAGCCGGGAAATCGGGACGCTCCGGCCAGCTCGGGCACGTACCCTTTTCTGTTGTGCCGAAAGCCAATGATGACAACCCCAGTGCACTGAGTCAGGTGCAGCACCGAGCGGTCACCGAACTGCTACGGGTGTCCCCGGTCGCCGATGACCTTGCCCGCCGATTCCAGGATGCCGGACACAGCCTCGCACTGGTCGGAGGATCGGTCCGGGATGCACTGCTCGGCAGGCTCGGCAACGATCTGGACTTCACCACGGACGCCCGCCCCGAAGACGTGCTGAAGATCGTCCGGCCGTGGGCCGACGCGGTGTGGGAAGTCGGAATTGCCTTCGGGACGGTCGGTTGCCAGAAGGACGGCTATCTGATCGAGGTCACGACGTTCCGTTCGGAGGCGTACGACAGGACTTCACGCAAGCCGGAGGTGTCCTACGGCGACTCCATCGAGGAAGATCTCGTGCGCCGCGACTTCACCGTCAACGCGATGGCGGTGGCCCTTCCGGAGAAGACGTTCATCGACCCGCATGGAGGCCTGGATGACCTTGCCGGTCGGGTGCTGCGTACTCCGGGCACTCCGGAGGAGTCGTTTTCTGACGATCCGCTGCGCATGATGCGGGCGGCGCGCTTCGCCGCCCAGTTGGGCTTCGACGTGGCGCCGGAGGTTGTCGCCGCGATGACGGCCATGTCCGAGCGCATCGAGATCGTCTCGGCGGAGCGGGTACGCGACGAGCTCAACAAACTGCTGCTGTCCGCGAATCCACGCAAGGGGCTTGCGCTGCTCGTCGAGACGGGCATCGCCGAGCGGGTACTTCCCGAGCTTCCGGCTCTACGTCTTGAGAGCGACGAGCACCACCGTCACAAGGACGTGTACGAGCACTCATTGACCGTGCTGGAGCAGGCCATGGACCTGGAACAGGACGGCCCCGACCTGGTACTTCGGCTGGCCGCCCTGCTGCATGACATCGGCAAGCCGCGGACACGCCGCTTCGAGAAGGACGGCGGAGTCTCCTTCCATCACCACGAGGTGGTGGGCGCGAAGCTGACCAAGAAGCGCATGACGGCACTGAAGTACTCGAACGACATGGTCAAGGACGTCACCAAGCTTGTCGAGCTGCATCTGCGCTTCCACGGCTATGGAACCGGCGAGTGGACCGACTCGGCTGTGCGGCGTTATGTGCGTGACGCCGGGCCGCTGCTGGAGCGGTTGCACAAGCTGACGCGCTCGGACTGCACCACGCGCAACAAGCGAAAGGCCAATGCGCTCTCTCGTGCGTACGACGGACTTGAGGAGCGCATCGCCCACCTGCAGGAGCAGGAGGAACTCGACTCGATTCGTCCCGATCTCGACGGCAACCAGATCATGGAGATCCTGGGCGTCGGTCCCGGGCCGGTGATCGGTAACGCGTACAAGTTCCTGTTGGAGTTGCGGTTGGAGCGCGGCCCGATGGAGCGTGATGAGGCCGTTGCGGAACTCAAGGAGTGGTGGGCCGCGCAGGGCTGAGGTCATGTTTCACGTGAAACATGACCTGCGGGCATGACGGAGGGGCGGTGTTTCACGTGAAACACCGCCCCTCCGTCATGCCTTGCAGGGGGCTACTTCTTGTAGTCCGACAGGCAGAGCGTGAAGTCCTTGTCGCCGCTCTCCGTGTACTGCGAATACTTGCTGCGGTCGCACTCGCCGCTGGTCCCGTCCTTCTTCTCGGCGACCTTGTACTTGGCCTTGGCGTCGCTGCAGTCCACAACCTTGAGATCGGGGTTGGTCGTGCTGTCCGGGTTGCCGATGCTCATGCAGTCGCCGACCTTGGCCGTGTTGGCGTCATGCCTGCTGGCGAACCAGCCGAAGGCGATGAGGCCCACGACGACCACGGCGATTCCTATCTTGACGAACTTCATGGCGCCACGGCGAGGTGGAGCGACCGGAGCCGGTGGGACCGGGCCGCCGCCCTGGTTGAAGTACGGCGACGGCTGCTGCGGGACGCCCTGCTGCCCCGGTTGACCGTACGGACCCGGCGGCGTCTGCTGGCCGTACGGGTTGCCGCCCTGAGGCGGCCCGTGGGGCGGGGTGGGCTGCTGGGCGTACGGGTTCTCGCCTTGGGGCGGCGGAGTGGACATGGGTTGGGATCCCCCTTGAATTGATGCGCGTGTGCGCGTCGTCGACGCCCGTAAAGTAGCGGGCCGCTCTGACGTTTCTGGAACCGAGGGCGCTTCTGTGGCTCTGATGTGACACTCACGTGCGCCGAAAACGGGCCATAAATACAGCAACTGTTGCGTAGATGACGCCAACTGTGCCCAGGAGCGGGACCGACCTGCCGTCCGAGGGCAGTATCAGTGCAGCGACTGCGGCGGCCCCTACGAAGGCGACGTTGAACAGCACGTCGTACACCGAGAAGATCCGGCCACGGAAGGCGTCAGCCACTGAGGACTGCACCACTGTGTCGGTGGCGATCTTCGTTCCCTGGGTCGCGAGCCCCAGGATGAACGCGGCGACGAGGGTCGGGACGGGAGCGAACGGCAGGCCGAGAGCTGGGACCAGCACGGCAGCTGAGCCCGAGCAGACCGCTGTCCAGCCGTACGGGCCAAGGCGCCCCACTGCCCAGGGCGTCACCACTGCCGCCGCGAAGAACCCGGCGCCCGAGACTCCGACCGCGATTCCGAGGAGTGCGAGGCCGTCCGACTCACGCGAGGACCAGGCGTATCGACAGAGCATCAGCAGCATCACCGTCAGCGCCCCGTAGCAGAATCGCAGCAGCGTCATCGCGGTCAGCGCCCGCGCTGCCGTCGGCCGCTCGGCCAGATGACGCAGTCCGTCGACCATCCCCCGTACCGTCGAGGCCAGCGCAGCGGCAAGCTTCGGCTGATCCGACACCAGCTCCGGCCCGAGCACATCGCGGGCTATTCGCAGGGATGCAACCGCGGCGCACAGATAGAGGACAGCTCCCAGCAGGACGATGACGGCATCGGAGTCCACGGTGAGTACCCGTACAGCCAGGGCCAATCCGCCTCCTGCCGTCGCGGCGAGCGTCCCAGCTGTGGGGGAGAGCGCGTTCGCGATGACCAGTCGCCCGGGGGCGACGACGCGTGGCAGCGCGGCCGAAAGCCCGGACAGCACAAAGCGGTTGACCGCTGTGACGCAGAGAGCGGACGTGTAGAAGAGCCAGTCGGGTGCGCGGGTGAGTACCAGCAACGCGGTCGCGGAGGCCATGACGGCCCGCAGCAGATTCCCGTACAGGAAGACCTGCCGACGTGGCCAGCGGTCCAGTAGAACTCCGGCGAACGGGCCTATCAGGGAGTACGGCAGCAGCAGTACCGCCATCGCCGAAGCGATGGCGGCCGGTGAGGTCTGCTCCTCAGGGGAGAAGACGACATACGTGGCGAGTGCGATCTGATAGACGCCGTCGGCCGACTGGGAGAGCAGCCGCACTGCCAGCAGTCGCCGGAAGCCGGTCAGGCGCAGAAGCGCGCACAGATCACGGGCAACAGGCATGTGGGCAAGCGTCACACAGAGGTGAGCGGGCACGGAAAGGGCCCCCGGGCAGTATGCCCGGGGGCCCTCAACGACCGAGGACGATCGTTCTCAGAGTGAGCTTCAGCGCTCGACCTCGCCCTTGATGAACTTCTCGACGTTCTCGTAGGCCTCGTCGTCGAAGTACTGCACCGGCGGGGACTTCATGAAGTACGAGGACGCGGAGAGGATCGGGCCGCCGATGCCGCGGTCCTTGGCGATCTTCGCGGCGCGCACGGCGTCGATGATGACGCCCGCGGAGTTCGGGGAGTCCCACACCTCGAGCTTGTACTCGAGGTTGAGCGGGACGTCACCGAAGGCGCGGCCCTCAAGGCGCACGTACGCCCACTTGCGGTCGTCCAGCCAGGCGACGTAGTCCGAGGGACCGATGTGGACGTTGTCGGCGCCCAGGTCGCGGTCACGGATCTGCGAGGTGACCGACTGCGTCTTGGAGATCTTCTTGGACTCCAGGCGGTCGCGCTCCAGCATGTTCTTGAAGTCCATGTTGCCGCCGACGTTCAGCTGCATGGTGCGCTCGAGGCGGACACCGCGGTCTTCGAAGAGCTTCGCCATGACGCGGTGCGTGATGGTGGCACCGACCTGGGACTTGATGTCGTCACCGACGATCGGGACGCCCGCCTCGGTGAACTTGTCCGCCCACTCCTTGGTGCCGGCGATGAAGACCGGGAGAGCGTTGACGAAGGCGACCTTGGCGTCGATGGCGCACTGCGCGTAGAACTTGGCAGCGACCTCGGAACCGACGGGCAGGTAGCAGACGAGGACGTCCACCTGCTTGTCCTTGAGGATCTGGACGATGTCGACCGGGGTCTCGCCGGACTCCTCGATCGTCTCGCGGTAGTACTTGCCCAGACCGTCGTGGGTGTGACCACGCTGGACCGTCACGCCGGTGTTCGGCACGTCGGCGATCTTGATGGTGTTGTTCTCGCTGGCACCGATGGCATCCGCGAGGTCGAGACCGACCTTCTTCGCGTCGACATCGAAGGCGGCGACGAACTCGACGTCACCTACGTGGTAGTCGCCGAACTGGACGTGCATCAGACCGGGCACCTTGCCGGCCGGATCGGCGTCCTTGTAGTACTCGACGCCCTGCACCAGCGAGGCGGCGCAGTTGCCCACGCCGACGATGGCTACGCGAACCGAACCCATTCCGGTTGCTCCCTGTGTGTTCTCGACGAAGCCCTGCGGACGCAGAGCTTCACTTAGCGGTGTCATCGGACGGATCCGGCGGGGTGGTACCCCGATGCCGGGGCAGGCCGCCCGTATCTCCTGATATGTCCTGCTGAGCGGCGCCGGCGTCGGGGGATCGTCGCTGATCCCGTCCCGCCCGCTCGCTCTCGATGAGCTCGTTCAGCCAGCGCACTTCGCGCTCCACGGATTCCATGCCGTGCCGCTGCAACTCAAGCGTGTAATCGTCCAGCCGCTCGCGAGTACGGGCCAGAGAGGCGCGCATCTTTTCGAGACGCTCCTCCAGCCGACTCCGGCGGCCCTCGAGCACCCGCATCCGCACCTCGCGTTCCGTCTGCCCGAAGAAGGCGAAACGTGCAGCGAAATGCTCGTCCTCCCAGGTATCGGGGCCGGTGTGCGAAAGGAGCTCTTCGAAGTGCTCCTTGCCGTTCGCGGTCAACCTGTAGACGATCTTGGCGCGGCGTCCTGCGAGTGAAGCTGCGAGAGCGTCCTCCGGGGCACTGCCCGGTTCCTCGATCAACCAGCCGCTGGCGACCAGCGTCTTGAGGCAGGGGTAGAGGGTCCCGTAACTGAAGGCCCTGAAGATCCCCAGCGAGGTGTTCAGGCGTTTGCGCAGCTCATAGCCGTGCATCGGCGACTCACGGAGCAGGCCGAGTACGGCGAATTCGAGGATGCCTGAGCGCCTGCTCAACCTTCGCCTCCTCTGCTGGTCCGGTCACTTATGCCGTGCTGATGTATCGAGTCGATACATCAGCACGATAGAACGACCTTGCGCCCGCGACAAGGGGAGCCATCGTGAGCGGCGTCACATCGCGGATTCATAGGCGGCAACTTGCCTGATTTGAGGCGAACCTCGGCACTGAGAGGGTTTTGAGCGTGCGTAGTCTGTGCGGCATGCAGACCGCCGGGGGCCGAGTGACACCAGGGGACGTCAGTTGTCTCGGCCCACGGAATGCGCTGCGGACGGGCCCGGCCAGGGGGCTGTCCGTGCCGCGGATGTGCCCGTCCGAGGGGCTGTCCGTGTGTCGGGGGGACCGGAACTCAACTGCCGTTTCCAGGCGTTAGCGCCTGCCCGAGGAGTAGTCGTTCGATGAGCGAGCACCGTCGCAAACCGCCACAGCCACAGAGTGGTGGACGTGCCGCGGCCAGGCGAGTCGCCCAGCAGCCTCCCGGCCGCCGCGCAGCTCCCCCGCGAACCACCACTGAGTCACCTTCCGGTTCCTACGACGAGGAGGAGCGCCCGTACGGCGGACGTGCCGAGGCCAGACGTGCTGCCCAGCGCAGCGGAGGCGGGCGCCGCCGAGCCGCCGAAGCGGGCGGTGGCCGCGGTGGCCGACGCGGTTCGGGCGGTCGCGGTGGCCGCGGTGGCCATGGGGACAGCGGTTCCGGTGGAGGCCGTGGCCCCGGGAAGAAGCGGTTCATCGACTACCCGCGCGCGAATCTGACCGGCTGGCGCCACTGGGCGCCGTCCTGGCGGCTGGTGACCGGTCTCTTCATCGGTTTCGCCGGCAGCATCCTGGCGGCCGCCACCATCGCGTACGCCATGGTGGGCATCCCGGACGCCAGCAAGACGTCGCAGGCGCAGAACAACGTCTACTACTGGTCCGACGGCAGTCAGATGGTTGCCGCCGGCAATGAAATCAACCGGCAGATCGTGCCGCTCAGCAAGATCCCCGTCGCGATGCAGAACGCGGTGGTCTCCGCCGAGAACAAGACGTTCTACAAGGACAAGGGCATCGACCCCATGGGTATCGCCCGTGCCGTGCTCAACATGGCCAAGGGCGGTCAGACCCAGGGCGGTTCGACGATCACCCAGCAGTATGTGAAGAACTCCCGGCTCGATCAGGAGCAGACGTTCAGCCGTAAGTTCAAAGAGCTGTTCATCTCCATCAAGGTCGGCGCCAAGATAGACAAGAACGACATCATGAGCGGCTACCTCAACACCTCGTACTACGGGCGCGGCGCCTACGGCATCCAGGCCGCGGCACGCACGTACTTCGGAGTGGACTCCGACAAGCTCAACCCGAGCCAGTGCGCGTTCCTCGCCACGCTCCTCAAGGGCGCCAGCTACTACGACCCCGCGGGTGCCGTCGAGATCGATCCGGCAGCCACTCCGGCGGACAATACGGAGCGGGCCACCAAGCGCTGGAAATGGATCCTCGACGAGATGGTCAAGGACGGTCGTCTCCCGAAGGCCGAGCGTGACAAGTACACGACGTTCCCGAAGGTGGACCCGCGGAAGAAGACCGCCCAGCTGGGCGGGCAGACCGGCTACCTCGTCGACCTCGCGAATTCGTACTTCATCAACAACAACAAGCAGGGCGTCACGGCCGAGGGGCTGGCCAAGGGTGGATACCAGATCCATACGACCTTCGACAAGAAGAAGGTCAAGGAGCTGGAAGCGGCGGTGGAGAAGGTCCGCAAGGCCAAGATCAAGCCCGGTCTGCGGCCGAAGACGGACACCCACGTCCAGTTCGGCGGAGCGTCGGTGGACGCGCAGACCGGCGCCATCGCCGCCATCTACGGCGGTGAGGACGCCACCAAGCACTACATGAACAACGCCGACTACACCGGAGCCCAGGTCGGATCGACGTTCAAGGCCTTCGTCCTGGCCGCCGCGCTCGAGTACGGAAAGCGCGACCCCTCCCTCGGATCCGACCAACCCGATTCGGACCGCACGATCGTCTCGCCGAAGAGCCTCTACAGCGGGCAGAACGACCTGAAGATCAAGAATTACGACGGCACCGTCTGGCAGAACGAGAAGGGAGAGCAGTGGCTGCAGGAGAACGACGGCAAGGACTCTGTCGGTGCCCCTCCGAGCTACGCGATCGACCTGCGCGAGGCCATGAGGGAGTCGGTGAACTCCGCGTATGTCCAGCTCGGCATGGACGTCGGCACCGACAAGGTGCGTGAGGCGGCCATCGCCGCGGGGCTGCGCGACGACAAGCAGAGCATGGCCAGCTCCAACTTTCCCTCGTTCTCCATCGGTACCTCCAGCCCGAGCGCGATCCGGATGGCCGGCGCCTACGCCACCTTCGCCAACAACGGCCGTCAGAACGAACCGTTCTCCGTCACCGAGGTGACGAATGAAGGGAGGACGGTCTACCAGCACAAGCAGGTGGAGAAGATGGCGTTCTCGACGGCCATCGCCAGCAACGTCACCGATGTGCTGAAGACCGTGGTCGACAAGGGCACCGGAACCGCCGCACGGCTTCCGGACCGGGAAGTCGCCGGCAAGACCGGTACCACCGACGGCAACAAGTCCGCCTGGTTCATCGGGTACACCCCGCAGCTCTCCACCGCCATCGACATGTACCGCTTCGACGACGACGCCAAGGGCAAGAACCGCACGTTCGAGAAGATGTACGGCACCGGTGGCGAGGACAAGATCCACGGTGCCTCGTTCCCGGCGCAGATCTGGCACGACTACATGTCGCAGGCGCTCAGCGGCACGAAGGCCGTGGACTTCCCGGCACCCGAGCCGATCGGGAAGGTCGTCTACGGCGGCGGTGTGTCCTCCCCGAAGCCGACCCCGGTCCTGCCCTCGTCGCCGAGCCCGACGCCGTCCGCTCCGTCGCCGTCCCCGTCCGACACGCCCTCCACGACTCCGTCCCCGAGTGAGTCCTGCAACAAGTGGCAGGACTGGACCTGCGGAGACCCCGGAGGGACCGACGGGGGTACGGCCGACGGTGGAACCGGCGGCGGAGCCAGTCCGGGGCCCAGCGAGACGCCTCCGGGTGGCCAGAACGGCGGCGGCCACGGAGCCAACGGTGGTGGCGGCGGCTTCTTCGGCGGGATGGGCGGGTGACCGCCGCGTGAACCCCGTCGGCTGACCGGGTCGATCCGTACGACGAGGGCCGCCACAGTCTCCCGGCTGTGGCGGCCCTCCTCGCGTGCACAGCCGCGTACGGCAGGATGGCCGCCATGACGAGCGTGCACGAGGACCGGCCCGCACAGAAGACCGCAGAGTCAGTGGTGCGGCCCACGCAGCAGGACGAGATCGCCGCGACGGGCAGCGAGCTGATCGGTGGACCCATCGGGCGCTGGGCGCGCACCGGCGCGAGCCGGCTCACGCCGGTACGCGTCATCGCCCTGGTCGCGATCGGAATGTTCGCACTCGGCATGGTGCAGAAAATGCCCTGCTACGACTGGGCCTGGTTCCAGGGAGCCACCTCCCAGTACAACCACGCCTGCTACTCCGACATCCCGCACCTCTACGTCGGCCGTGGCTTCGCCGACGACCTCGTGCCGTACTTCGACCGGATCAACGGCGACATGCCGTACCTCGAATACCCGGTACTCACCGGGCTGTTCATGGAGGTCGCCTCCTGGCTGACGCCGCACGGCGGCGCCATGCAGCACCGCGAACAGGTGTACTGGATGGTCAACGCGGGCATGCTGATGATCTGCACAGCAGTCATGGCTGTCTGTGTCGCACGGACCCACCGGCGTCGCCCCTGGGACGCCCTGCTGGTCGCCCTCGCGCCGGCCTTCGCGCTCACCGCCACCATCAACTGGGACCTCTTCGCCGTCGCCCTGACCGCAGCCGCCCTGCTCATGTGGTCGAGGGGAAGGGCCCTGGCCTTCGGTATCCTCATCGGCCTCGCCACCGCCGCGAAGCTCTATCCCGTACTGATCCTCGGCCCGCTCATCGTGCTGTGCTGGCGCGCCGGGAAGCTGCGGGAGTGCCGGGTGGCCGTGTTCGGCGCCGCAGCGTCCTGGCTCGTCGTGAACCTGCCCGTCATGCTGCTCGCCCCCGAGGGATGGAAGAAGTTCTACACCTTCAGTCAGGAAAGGAATGTCGACTTCGGCTCCTTCTGGCTCATCATCACCCAGCGCACCGGCAAGCCGCTCGACATCGGCCACGTGAACACCTGGGCGATGCTGCTGGTCGTCCTGCTGTGCGGCGGCGTCGCGGTTCTCACGCTCACCGCCCCGCGCCGCCCGCGTTTCGCGCAGCTCGCCTTCCTCGTGGTCGCCGCGTTCATCCTGACCAACAAGGTCTACTCACCGCAGTACGTCCTGTGGCTCATCCCCCTCGCCGCCCTCGCCCGGCCGCGCTGGCGTGACTTCCTCATCTGGCAGGCCTGCGAGGTCATGTACTTCCTGGGCATCTGGATGTACCTCGCGTACACGATGAGCGGCGACAAACCCAAGGGACTGCCGCCCGAGGGCTACCAGTTCGCCATCGCACTGCATCTGCTCGGAACGCTCTACATCTGCGCGGTGATCGTGCGGGACATCCTCATGCCGGAACGGGACGTCGTGCGCAAGGACGGCTCCGACGATCCGTCGGGGGGTGTGCTGGACGGTGCCCGGGACGTGTTCGTACTCGGCCCCGCCGCCCGGTCGGCGCGGTACGCCGCACGCGACCACGAAGGTGCGCATGTCGAGTGGGGCAGCAGCGCGGCAGACGAATAGACACAGCGGAGGCGGGTTCCGGCAACCGGAACCCGCCTCCGCCGTGATGCTCTGCCGCCCGGCCCGTTCCCGGTCCGGCGGCCCGCTCGGTGATCGGTTCAGTGATCCACGAGGCGGTCGAACTGCGTTGTCGTATGGCGCAGATGGGCCACCAGCTCATCGCCCACCCTCGGCTCCTGCGCGTCCGAAGGCACGAAGAGGATCGACACCTGCATGTGCGGGGGCTCGGCGAACCAGCGCTGCTTGCCCGCCCACACGAACGGCGACAGGTTGCGGTTCACCGTGGCCAGGCCCGCCCGCGCGACACCCTTCGCACGCGGCATCATCCCGTGCAGGGCCTTCGGCGCCTCCAGGCCCACCCCGTGCGACGTACCGCCCGCGACCACCACGAGCCAGCCGTCCGAGGCGGTCTTCTGCTGCCGGTAGCCGAACCGGTCCCCCTTCACGACCTGCGTGACGTCCAGGACGGAACCCCGGTACTGCGTCGCCTCGTGATCGCCCAGCCACAGCCGGGTGCCGATCCGCGCACGGAACCGGGTCTGCGGGAACTGCTGCTGCAACCGCGCCAGTTCCTCGGCCCTCAGATGACTGACGAACATGGTGTGCAGCGGCAGCCGGGCGCTACGCAACCGGTCCATCCAGGCGATGACTTCCTCGACCCCGTCGGAACCGTCCGTACGGTCCAGCGGAAGGTGCAGCGCGAAACCTTCGAGACGTACGTCGTCGATCGCCGCGTGCAGCCGGCCCAGATCCGCCTCGGCGACACCGTGGCGCTTCATGGAGCTCATGCACTCGATGACCACACGGGCGCCCACCAGCGCGTGCACACCGTCGACCGAGGAAACGGAACGGATCACCCGGTCCGGCAGCGGCACCGGTTCCTCACCGCGCCTGAAGGGTGTGAGGACCAGCAGGTCACCGCCGAACGAGTCCTTCATCCGAGCGGCCTCGTACGTGGTGCCGACGGCGATGATCTCGGAACCGAAGCGCGTCACCTCGTCCGCGAGCCGGGAATGACCGAAGCCGTACCCGTTGCCCTTGCAGACCGGAACGATTCCCGGGAACTGATCGAGCACGGACTTCTGGTGCGCCCGCCAGCGCGCGGTGTCGACGTAGAGGGTCAGCGCCATGGCCGGACCGGAACCTTTCTCGGAGCTGCGGTGTATCTGAGGTATGAACGGGACGAACGTGATTGTGAACTGGCCGAACGGGACGACGGCATCATCATCCCTCTTAACGACGCGACATGTAGATGTCGAGCGCCTTGTGCAGCAGCTTGTTGAGCGGGAAGTCCCACTCACCGATGTACTCGACGGCCTCGCCGCCGGTGCCCACCTTGAACTGGATCAGACCGAAGAGATGGTCGGTCTCGTCCAGTGTGTCGGAGATGCCACGCAGGTCGTAGACAGTGGCGCCCATCGCGTACGCATCGCGGAGCATGCGCCACTGCATGGCGTTCGACGGGCGGACCTCCCGCTTGTGGTTGGCGGAAGCGCCGTAGGAGTACCAGACGTGGCCGCCGACGATCAGCATCGTCGCGGCAGCGACGTTCTCCCCCTCGTGACGGGCGAAGTACAGCCGCATCCGGTTGGGGTCCTCGGTGTTGAGGACCGACCACATGCGCTGGAAGTACGAGAGCGGGCGGGGCCGGAAGTGGTCGCGCTCCGCCGTGACCTCGTACAGGCGCTGCCACTCGGCCAGGTCCTCGTAACTGCCCTGGACGACCTCGACACCGGCCTTCTCGGCCTTCTTGATGTTGCGCCGCCACAACTGGTTGAAGCCCTTGAGGACATCATCGAGCGAGCGATTCGCCAGCGGCACCTGATAGACGTAGCGCGGTTGCACATCGCCGAAACCGGCGCCGCCGTCCTCGCCCTGCTGCCAGCCCATCTTGCGCAGCCGGTCGGCCACTTCGAAGGCACGCGGCTCGATGTGCGTCGCCTCGACATCGCGCAGACGCTTCACATCCGGGTTCTGGATACCCGACTTGATCGCAGCCGCATTCCACCGGCGGATGACGACCGGCGGGCCCATCTTCACCGAGAACGCGCCCTGCTCCTTGAGATGGGCCAGCATCGGCTGAAGCCACTCATTGAGATTGGGTGCGTACCAATTGAGGATCGGGCCCTCGGGGAGGTACGCCAGATAGCGCTTGATCTTGGGGAGCTGCCGGTAGAGCACGAGGCCGGCTCCGACGATCTGGCCGTCCTTGTCGAACCAGCCGAGGCTCTCCGAGCGCCACTCCGTCTTCACATCCGCCCACGCCGGGACCTGGCAGTGGCTCGCCGCGGGCAGACTCTGGATGTACGCCAGATGCTGCTCGCGGCTGATGGTCCTCAGGGTCAGGCTCATTCGGGGCGCTCCTCGGCAGGCGTGTCCCCATGGGTACAGGGGCGTCGGCTCTCCCGCCGAAGCCTACTGCGACCGAGAATCGCCCCGACTGGCCGTATGGGACAAGTGGTACGGACGCAGTTAGCCGCCGACCACACCACCGAAGAGACCACCGTGCGCCATGGCGATGAAGAAGCCCACCGCCGCGGTGCCCAGCCCGAGGATCACGATGAACCGTTCACGCGTGGTGACCGAGATGAACATCCCGTAGCCACCGGTGAGGATTCCCACCAGCCCGGCCCAGGAACTGAGCAGGTGCAGGTTGTGGAATATCGACGTGAAGACGGCCAGCAGACCGAGCACCAGGGTCACAGCGACCAGGGTGTCCTGCAGCGGGTGTGGTTTGCCGTCCGTGGCGAAGAGAGAGACCGAAGATCCGTGACTGTGTCGCGCTGCCTGAGCCATCAGGCACCTCCTGGCATAAGGCGGCGCACAGTAGCGCCGCACACATCCCACGCATAGAGATTCTGCCCCCTGACCGCCGGATTTCAACCGGAAGCGGGTCTGCGGGTAGTCTGTACGGTCTGCACCGGTGTCTGCCCAGGCCAGGTCGCAATCCCTCTCCCCGGTGAAAGTGGATTGTCAGTGGCTGCCGATACCGTTGCGTACGCATCACGACCCTCCTGCCACGGAACGACCGTGGCCGCTGAGTCCAAAGGAGGTGGGTTCCACATGCGTCACTACGAAGTGATGGTCATCCTCGACCCCGAACTCGAGGAGCGCGCTGTCTCCCCGTTGATCGAGAACTTCCTCTCCGTCGTCCGCGAGGGCAACGGAAAGGTCGAGAAGGTCGACACCTGGGGCCGTCGTCGTCTCGCTTACGAGATCAAGAAGAAGCCCGAGGGCATCTACTCGGTCATCGACCTGCAGGCCGAGCCTGCGGTCGTCAAGGAGCTCGACCGCCAGATGAACCTGAACGAGTCGGTCCTCCGGACCAAGGTCCTCCGCCCCGAGACCCACTGAGCAACTAGCTCAGTAGTCATCGGGTTCGAGTAGCAACAAGCAGCCCAGCAATCCCCGCCGAGAGGTTCACCCATGGCAGGCGAGACCGTCATCACGGTCGTCGGCAATCTCGTCGACGACCCCGAGCTGCGCTTCACCCCGTCCGGTGCGGCGGTCGCGAAGTTCCGTGTCGCGTCCACTCCCCGCATCTTCGACAAGCAGACCAATGAGTGGAAGGACGGCGATGGCCTGTTCCTCACCTGCTCGGTCTGGCGTCAGGCGGCGGAGAACGTCGCGGAGTCGCTTCAGCGAGGCATGCGCGTTGTCGTGCAGGGCCGGCTGAAGCAGCGGTCCTACGAGGACCGTGAGGGCGTCAAGCGCACGGTCTACGAGCTGGACGTCGAGGAAGTCGGCCCCAGCCTCAAGACGGCCACGGCCAAGGTCACCAAGACCACCGGCCGAGGCGGTCAGGGCGGCCAGGGTGGTTACGGCGGCGGTGGCCAGCAGCAGGGCGGCGGCAACTGGGGCGGAGCCCCCAGCGGAGGCCAGCAGGGCGGTGGCGGTGCACCCGCCGACGACCCGTGGGCCTCCAGCGCACCGTCCGGCGGTGGCCAGCAGCAGGGCGGGGGCAGCTGGGGCGGAAGCTCCGGCGGTTCCGGCTCGGGCGGCGGCTACTCGGACGAGCCGCCTTTCTGAGGCAGCTCGTACCCCACTTCTTGATCACACAGGAGAAACACCATGGCGAAGCCGCCTGTGCGCAAGCCTAAGAAGAAGGTCTGCGCTTTCTGCAAGGACAAGACCCAGTACGTGGACTACAAGGACACGAACATGCTGCGGAAGTTCATTTCCGACCGTGGCAAGATCCGTGCCCGCCGCGTTACCGGCAACTGCACGCAGCACCAGCGTGACGTCGCCACGGCTGTCAAGAACAGCCGTGAGATGGCGCTGCTGCCCTACACGTCCACTGCGCGATAAGGGAAGGGTGACCGAAAAATGAAGATCATCCTCACCCACGAGGTCGCTGGCCTCGGTTCCGCCGGTGACGTCGTTGACGTCAAGGACGGTTACGCCCGCAACTACCTGGTCCCGCGTGGTTTCGCGATCCGCTGGACCAAGGGTGGCGAGCAGGACGTGGCGCAGATTCGCCGCGCCCGCAAGATCCACGAGATCGCGACCATCGAGCAGGCCAATGAGGTCAAGGCCAAGCTCGAAGGCGTGAAGGTCCGCCTGGCCGTTCGCTCCGGCGACGCCGGCCGCCTCTTCGGTTCCGTCACTCCGGCCGACATCGCCTCGGCGATCAAGGCTGCCGGTGGTCCCGTCGTCGACAAGCGTCGCGTCGAGCTCGGTTCGCCGATCAAGACCCTGGGCGCCCACCAGGTGTCCGTGCGTCTGCACGCCGACGTTGCCGCGAAGCTCGGCATCGAGGTCGTCGCCGCGTAATCGCTGCGCTCGGCAGAGCATGGAAAGGGCCGCACCCTCCGGGGTGCGGCCCTTTCGCCGTTTCACGTGAAACACGCACCGATGGCCAGCGTTTGTTGGTCTGCTCGCTGGTCGGCCGGCAGAACGTCGCGTCGCTCGACCGTGAGCCGACAGTGCTCAGCGGGTGGCGCCGGTGACGATCCAGCGGCCCGAGCGGGCCCGCAGCCAGAGCGTGATCATCCGTACCGCCATCATCAGAGCCATCGCCCACCACAGTGCGGTCAGCCCGCCGCCCATCGCCGGTACCAGGAGTGCCACAGGGGCGAACACGGCCAGCGTCACTACCATCGCTCCCGCCAGATAGCGCCCGTCGCCCGCGCCCATGAGCACGCCGTCCAGGACGAAGACGATCCCTGAGACCGGCTGGGTCACGGCCACGACCAACAGCACAGGGAGCAGAACGTCCCGTACTGCTTGGTCGCCGGTGAAGAGCGGAACGAAGAGTGGGCGGGAAGCCACCACCAGTGCGCCCAGTACTACTCCGGAAGCGATCCCCCACTGCACCATGCGGCGGCAGGCCTGTCTCGCGCCCTCGGTATCGCCCGCCCCCAGATAGCGGCCGATGATCGCCTGCCCGGCGATGGCGATCGCGTCCAGAGCGAAGGCGAGCAGACTCCAGAGCGAGAGGACGATCTGGTGCGCCGCCACATCGGTGTCACCGAGGTGGGCCGCCACGCCGGTGGCGGTCATCAGGACGGCGCGCAGCGAGAGCGTGCGGACCAGCAGAGGCACTCCGGCCTGGGCGCAGGCCCGTATCCCGGCAGTGTCCGGCCGCAGCGAGGCACCGTGCTTTCTCGCCCCTCGTACGACCACCATCAGATAGACCGCGACCATGGCGAACTGGGCGATCACCGTGCCCCAGGCGGATCCCGCGATGCCCAGACCGGCTCCGTAGACGAGTGCTGCATTGAGTGCGGCGTTGGCGGCGAAGCCGCCGATCGCGACGTACAGCGGAGTCCGGGTGTCCTGGAGGCCGCGAAGAACCCCGGTTGCTGCCAGGACCACCAGCATCGCGGGGATGCCGAGGCTGGAGATGCGGAGGTAGGTGACCGCGTAGGGGGACGCGTCGGCCGAGGTTCCGAAGAGGCCCACCAGCCAGGGCGCGGTGGGCATGACCACGGCGATGACAAGGGCGCCGAGCAGCAGGGCCAGCCAGATGCCGTCCATGCCCTGGCGGATGGCGGCCTGGAGGTCTCCGGCTCCGACCCGTCGGGCGACGGCCGCCGTAGTGGCGTAGGCCAGGAAGACGAAGATGCTCACGGCGGTGCTCAGCAGGGCTGCCGCGACGCCGAGGCCCGCCAGTTGGGGGGTGCCGAGGTGGCCGACGATGGCACTGTCGACCATGACGAAGAGCGGCTCGGCGACAAGAGCGCCGAAGGCGGGGACGGCGAGCGAGATGATCTCGCGGTCGTGTCGTCGTCGGCTCGGCTTGGACGCCGTGGGGGCCAGTGTCATGGGGGTCAATCTAATCTTCCACAGGTAAGAGATGCAATGTGTCTGCAACCCTTACTGAAGATCCCGCTTCGGCTCTTGTCGTGCGCTGTTTGTCGTGATCTTGGTCCAGTCGGGAAAGTTTTTCTCTCCCACAGCCAGTGGACGATGAAAGTGCAGGTCAGGGTGGTGGTGAGGGTGGTGCTATGACTTTGTCCACAGCGCTGTCCCCCGAGCCGTGCACAGGTTTCGGCGAGTTACCCACAGCATGTGGTCCTTCATCCACAGGCCCTGTGGATAACAAGATTGGCTGACGGTGTCTGCGGGCCTAACGTGGACCGGCGCCCGACGCGCCGTTCGCGGAGTCGGGCCCCTTGTTTGTCGGTGCCGTGCCGTAAGAAAGAGTGGCATGGCTAGGTCCGCGGAGCGGACGGGAGGAGGCGGCCCGGTGAGCATTCCCGAGCCCTTGGACGACCCCTGGGCTGAGACCAGTCCGGGTGATCGTCTGCCCGTCTCCCGGCAGCGTCGTGGTGACGGCGGTGGCGGACGTGAACAGCACGACCGGGACCGTGAAGGCGGTTCCTGGGAGGGGGGCTCTCCCGCGTTCGAGCGGGTGCCCCCGCAGGACATCGACGCCGAGCAGTCCGTGCTCGGCGGCATGCTGCTCTCCAAGGACGCCATCGCCGATGTCGTCGAGGTCATCAAGGGCCAGGATTTCTACCGTCCCGCGCACGAGACCGTCTACCAGGCCATTCTTGACCTCTACGCGAAGGGCGAACCGGCCGACCCGATCACGGTCGCCGCGGAACTGGTCAAGCGTGGCGAGATCAAGAAGGTCGGCGGGGCGCCGTATCTGCACACCCTCGTCCAGTCGGTTCCGACGGCCGCCAACGCCGAGTACTACGCCGAGATCGTCCATGAGCGGGCGGTCCTGCGCAGGCTCGTCGAGGCCGGTACCAAGATCACGCAGATGGGATACGCGGCCGACGGGGATGTCGACGAGATCGTCAACTCCGCCCAGGCCGAGATCTACGCCGTCACCGAGCAGCGGACCTCGGAGGACTATCTGCCGCTCGGCGACATCATGGAAGGGGCACTCGACGAGATCGAGGCGATCGGTTCGCGCAGCGGCCAGATGTCCGGGGTGCCGACCGGTTTCACGGACCTGGACGCGCTGACGAACGGACTGCACCCGGGCCAGATGATCGTCATCGCGGCGCGCCCCGCCATGGGTAAGTCGACGCTGGCACTGGACTTCGCGCGGGCCTGTTCGATCAAGTCCGGACTGCCGAGTGTGATCTTCTCCCTCGAAATGGGGCGCAACGAGATCGCGATGCGTCTGCTGTCGGCGGAGGCGCGAGTGGCGCTGCACCACATGCGGTCGGGCTCGATGACGGACGAGGACTGGACGAGGCTGGCGCGGCGGATGCCGGACGTCACCGCCGCTCCGCTGTTCATCGACGATTCGCCGAACCTGTCGATGATGGAGATCCGTGCGAAGTGCCGGCGGCTCAAGCAGCGGCAGGATCTGAAACTGGTCGTGATCGACTACCTGCAGCTGATGCAGTCCGGTGGGTCACGGCGCCCCGAGAGCCGCCAGCAAGAGGTCTCGGACATGTCGCGAAACCTGAAGCTGCTGGCGAAGGAACTCGAAGTTCCGGTCATCGCGCTCTCGCAGCTGAACCGTGGCCCCGAGCAGCGTACGGACAAGAAGCCCATGGTGTCCGACCTGCGTGAATCGGGTTCGATCGAGCAGGACGCGGACATGGTGATCCTGCTGCACCGTGAGGACGCGTACGAGAAGGAGTCGCCGCGAGCGGGCGAGGCGGACCTGATCGTGGCCAAGCACCGTAATGGCCCGACGGCGACGATCACGGTGGCGTTCCAGGGCCATTACTCGCGGTTCGTGGACATGGCGCAGACGTGACCCGCTGTTGCTGCAGGTTCTCGGATCCGTTTTCTTTTCTCGTCCGGGGATGTCCACCGGGTGTCCATTAGGACCTGGAGGGGAGAACTGTGCCTCTCCTGTCGCTGACCGAGGAAGCCGCGACTACCGGGCCCGCCCCGGCTTGATCGCCGGGGCGCTGAGCTCCTCTTCCAGGTACTGACGGAAAGGGGCGGTAGGCGGTGAGCCCGACCATGCCCACGGCTGTCAGGGCACGGTGACGACGATCTTGCCCGCGCGCATGGCCGGTGGCGCTGACGTCGTGAGCCGCGGCGGGTCTCCTTCAGCGGGAACGCGGCGTGCAGCGGGACGGTGAGGCGGCCTTGGCCGGCGAGATCGGATGCCAGTGGCTGCCCAGCCCGGCGACTCCCCTGCTTCGGAGCGGGAGAACCGCGCTCCGTGTCGGGCGGCGTAGAAGTCCGCGATGGTCACACGCGATGCGGATCGCCGGCGATGGCCACCAGTTCGGCCAGAGTGCCCTTACCGGCCGCGTCCAGAACCACGTCGACGCCGCGTCGGAACCAGTGGGGCAAGGCGATCGACCCTCCCGTAGGCGACCGGTGCGACGCCGAGTTGGTCGAGGAAGCAGTGGTTCCAGGGCCTCCAGTACCCGCATGGCCGTGAACACGGGCTAACTCCGCATACGTGGCGAGTCGTTCAGCGGGAGAGCTTGAAGTCGCTCACCTCTGCGGCACTGTCAGATTCCCGCTGCTTCTCGTCCGGTGAAGAACTTGATCACCTCCTGGGGCGTGGGGTTGTGGGCGACCGCGGCCGTGGCCGCGGCGCTGCGGGGGAACAGCCCTCGTTCGTACTCGGTGAGGGCGGTTTCGATGTCATCGGGGTGTGCGGCGAGGGCCTCGCCGAGTTCGGCGCCGTCCTGCATGGCCAGGCTGGCGCCCTCGCCGTTGGGGGTCGAGAGGTGGGCGGCATCGCCGAGCAGGGTCACTCCCGGCACCCGGTCCCAGCGCTGCCCGATCGGCAGGGCGTGCAGGGGGCGCAGGACCGGCGCGGTATCGCCGGCGGTGATCAGGGCGGTGAGTTCCGGTGCCCAGCCGTCGTACTCCTCCGCGATCCGCGCGGCGGCTGCGGCGGCATCGGTGAAATCGATGGTCTCGAACCAGTCCTGTGGCTTGGTCAGCGTGATGTAGGTGTGGAGGGTCCCGCCCCTCTCCCTGTGCGCCACGAACCACTTCCCGTTCCCGTCCAGGTCGAGCGCGACAAGCGTCCCGTCGCCGACCGCCTTCGCGGTGGCCGGGTGTCGGGTGTCGGCGTCGTGCAGTGTTGACTCGACGAAGGACCGGCCGACGTATGCGGGCGTGGTGTCGGAGAGCAGCGGTCGCACTCGTGACCATGCACCGTCCGCGCCGACCAGCAGGCTCGTGACGACGGCGGTGCCGCCTGCGAAGGTCACCTCGTGACGGCCTTGGGTGAGGGCGCGGACGCCGGTGGCCGCGTGGCCCCATCGGACGGTGCCGGCGGGGAGTGAGTCGAGCAGGATCTGTCGCAGTTCGCCGCGCTGTACCTCGGGACTTCCGCCCGTGCCGTCGTCGGCCTTGTCGAACAGGACGGTCCCGTCTCGGCCGAGGATCCGTATAGCTTGGCGGCCCTCCAGGACGATGCCGCGGAACTCGTCCGTCAGACCGGCAGCCTTGAGGGCGAGTTGGCCGTTGCGGTCGTGGATGTCGAGCATCCCGCCCTGCGAACGCGCCGTCGGGGAGGACTCCGCCTCGTGGACCGTGACGGGGATGCCGTGGAGGTGCAGGACGCGGGCCAGGACGAGGCCGCCGAGTCCGGCGCCGATGATCGTGACAGGAGTGTGCATGAAGCTCCTTGCTTGTCGTCCGTCCGCCGGGTGGGTCCGGGCAGGATCGCTGGAAGGAAGGCGGCTTGCCGGGCTGTGCCCTCGGGCAGGAAACGGCTCAGACGACGATCACCCGGCGCCCGCGTGTGTGACCGGCCCGGCTGTCGATGTGCGCGGCCGCGGCCTCGGCGAGCGTGTACGAGTTCTCGACCGGGATGTGGAGCTTTCCCCGTGCGATGAGGCCGACGGCCTCGGCGAGGGCTTCCGGTACGTTCCCGGTCACGCCGGAGTACCGGACACCGTGCTCCGGCGCGCCGAGATCGGCGATGGAGATCACCTTCCGCGGGTCCCCGGTCAGTCCGACGAGTTCGCGGATCACGCCGGAGCCGGTCAGATCGAGCGCTGCGTCGACACGGCCGAGCTGCCGCACCCGCTCGACCCAGCCCTCGCCGTACGTCGTGGCGAGGGCACCCAGGCTGCGCAGGTAGTCCTGGTTCGCGGCTCCGGCCGTGCCGATCACCGTGATGCCGCGGTCGCGGGCGATCTGCAGTACTGCCGATCCGACGCCCCCGGACGCTCCGCTGACCAGCAGCGTCTGGCCGGGCCGCACACCTGCCTGGCGGATGATGCGCAGCGCGGTCTCCACCACGGAGGGGTATCCGGCCGCCTCTTCGAAGGTCAGCCCCTCGGGCATCCGGGCCCAGGCCGACAGCACGGCGAACTCGGCATAGGTGCTTGAGCCTCGCCCGAACACGTGGTCGCCGACCTCGACTCCTTCGACGCCCTCGCCGGCCTCGTCCACCACCCCGGAGGCGTCCTGCCCGACTCCGGCGGGCAGGACGACCGGGCGGACCTTCTGGAACTGGCCTTCACGGATTCTCCAGTCGACGGGGTTCACGCCCGCAGCCCGCACGGCGACGCGTATCTGGCCGGGGCCCGCGTGGGGCTCCTCGGCGCCTTCGAGGCGGAGAACGTCGGGACCGCCGAACTCGGCGAAGCTCACTCTCTTCATGCGGTCGACCGTAGCACTAACGGTTATTGTTTAGAAACGGTTACTCCTTTGGATTTGATAGTGTCAGCGGCATGACCGAGCCGCCCGGACGCCGTGAGCGCAAGAAGGCCGCGACCCGGCAGAAGATCGCCGACACCGCCCTGCGGCTCTTCCTGGATCGCGGGTACGACGCGGTGGGCATCCGCGATGTGGCCGCCGAGGCCGACGTGGCCGTCACCACGCTCTTCTCCCACTTCGCCTCGAAAGAGGCCCTGGTGTTCGAGCAGGACGACAACTTCGAGCAACGCCTCACGCAGGCGGTCACCACCCGCGCGCCGCACGAACCGCTCATTCCCGTGCTGCGCCGCGAGATCCAGGAGATGGTCCGGCACTGCACGGCGGACGGCACCGTCCCGATCTACCGCATGATCGACGAGTCACGTGCCCTGCGGGAGTACGAGGAGTCGATGCGGCTGCGTCATGCGGAGGCGCTGGCAACGGCCATCGCTGCCGATCCCGGCCTGTCACAGACCACGACGGCCTGCCGGACCATCGCGAGGTTCGTGATCGACGCCTATTCGCTGGCCCGTGAGGCGGACGATCCGCAGGCCGCGGTGGACGAGATCTTCCAGATGGTCGAGGCGGCCTGGGAAGTCACCTGACCTACCACTCTGCGAGCATCGCCCGCGAGATCAGGTCCGGTCCGGTGGTGCGCCGTCGAGACTTGTCGGTGTGCGGGCTGCCTGCCGGGTACGGGGTCGACCGGGACCGGATCATCGGGTAGGTCTCGACCATGACATCTTCGGATTCCTTTACAGATCTCCTCCCCGGTACCCGGCGGGCTCTCCTGCACCGGGTTGCCACGGCTCAGTCCAAGGGGCGTGCGCCGTCGCTGGTGGGGGCGGTGATGCGGGACGGACAGTTGGTGTGGTCGGGGGCGCGCAGCTGCGTGGACGGGCACGCGCCGGACGCGGACACGCAGTACCGGATCGGCTCGATCACCAAGCCGTTCACGGCCGTGGCGGTGATGCGGTTGCGCGACGAGGGGCTGCTCGATCTCGCGGACCCGCTGGAGAAGCACCTCCCGGGCACCGGTGTGGGCGCGGTGACGATCGCTCAACTCCTCGGTCACACCGCCGGTCTGGCGGCCGAGACGCCGGGCGAGTGGTGGGAGCGTTCGTCGAGCGAGCTGCGGCCGGAGCTGGCGGATGTGCTCGGTGAGGGTCCGCCGCTGCATCCGGCGGGGCGGCGCCATCACTACTCCAACCCCGGATACACGCTGCTCGGCGCGGTGGTGGAGGCGCTGCGCGGTGAGACCTGGGCGGAGGTGGTGCGGCGGGAGATCTGCGTACCGCTGGGGATGGACCGTACGACTGCGCAGCCGCAGGCACCGCATGCCGGGGGATGGGCGGTGCATCCGTGGGCGGATGTGATGCTGCCCGAGCCGTCGGAGGACCTGGGGCTGATGGCAGCCGCGGGGCAGTTGTGGTCGACGGCCGCGGATCTGTGCCGGTTCGCCGCGTTCCTGGCCCAGGGCGACGACCGGGTGCTGAGCGCGGAATCCGTACGGGAGATGCGCGCGCCGGCGGCTGCGCCGGAGGCCGGTCAGTGGGACGGCGGCTACGGCTTGGGGGTGCAGCTCGTCCGCCGTGACGGCCGGACACTCGTCGGGCACACGGGCTCGCTGCCCGGGTTCACCGCCGGGCTGTGGGTGTGCGTCGAGGACGGTGTGGCCGGGGTGGCGCTGGCGAATGCCACATCGGGGGCCGATACCCCGTCGGTGGCCGCTGATCTCGTTCGGATCGTCGCGGACGCGGAACCGGGACTGCCGCAACCGTGGCGCCCGCTCCCGGAGATGGACGCGGAGCTGCTGGAGCTGGCCGGGCCCTGGTACTGGGGGACGACGGTGGCCGGTCTGCGGCTGGTGGCGGACGGCGGGGTGGAGTTCGGCCCGCTGGCGGGCGGCGGGCGGAGTTCCAGCTTCCGTGCGGAGAAGGACGGGACCTGGACGGGGCTCGACGGCTACTACGCGGGGGAGACGCTGCGCGTCGTACGGCGGGACGGCAAGGTGAGCCATCTGGATCTGGGTTCCTTCGTGTTCACCCGGCAGCCGTACGAGCCCGCGTCGGTGGTGCCGGGCGGCGTCGACGAGGGAGGCTGGCGCGGCCTTCCCCGGTAGTGCGACAAGGGCTGCGGCAAAGGCTGCGGCAAGGGCCCGGATCAGCGCTCTCGATGTGCGGATCCGGGCCCGGTCGGCCGGCCCGCGATCCGGCGTCCTGGGCGCTGTGCGTCCAACAGGTCAGCTCGTCAGTTCCCGTTCCAGCGGAGTCCGGAACCGCGGCGTGATCCGGGTGTCCCCCACCCACTCCGACAGCCGCGCCGCCTCCACTCCGATCGCCGCCACGGCCTCCTGGCCCGGATCCGTCAGCAGGCGCCACACCACTTCGCCGTCGGCGCGCTGTGCCCACCCGCCGATGATCTTGCCGTTCCACCACACGGTCGGGCCGATGTTGCCCGCGCGGTCGAAGAGGGCCGAGCGGTGCTCCGCGTCGAGGTGGAACGTGCGGTCCGCCCAGCCCATGGCGCTGGGGTCGAGGGCGGGCAGCAGGGCGGCCCAGGGTTCGACAGGCGGTTCGGGAGCGGTGTCGCCGGGGACGACGAATCCGCTTACCCCGTCGTCGAGTTGGACTTCCTCCGCGTCGATCACCGCGAGCGCTCTGCGGCTGTCCGTCAGGGTCCACCCCGTCCACCAGGCGAGGTCCGCCTCGGTGGCCGGTCCGTACGAGTGGAGCCAGCGGCGGGCCACTTCCGCCTTGGCCTCGGGGACCGGGACGGCGGGCCAGGGGGTGGCGGCCGTCCAGCGGAACTGGCTCGATGTCCAGGAGCCGCGGGGGCGGTCGCGACGGATGTGGCCGTCGGCGGCGAGGAGGCGGATGATACGGGACGCGACGCCCTGTTCAGCCTGCCATTTCTTGCCGGGGAAGACCGTGATCTTCGTGCGCAGCGCGGGGACGGCAGCGGAGAGTTCACTCCCGGTGGCGGCGCCGCGGGTGGTGAGCGCGGCGAGTGTCGCGGCCTCGGTCTCGGCGAGCCAACGTTCGTCGAGGTCCCCGCTGTCGTCCGCGAGGTGTTTGAGGAACGTTCTGCGCTCCTTGGCCGCGATGGCGCGTGCGGTGGACGCGTCGACGTGCGGGGCGACCTCTCGCGACATGGCGAAGAGCGTGTTGCGCAGCGAGAGGAGCCGGACGAGGGCGACGTCGTCGTACAGGGCCCGCTCGACGGTGGCGGAGTCGGCGTCGGTCAGCCGTGCGCAGACGGAGAGGTAGAGGGTCGCGGCGTCGGTGGCGTGCAGGGCGACGACGGCGTCCGCGGCTTCGACGGGGGTGGTGGCCCGTGCGGAGGGGACGAGGCGGTGACGGCGGCCCAGACGGGTGCGGCGCTGTTCGTTGCTGATCCGGTGCATGGGCCCTGGTCGTCCGTTCCGTGGGTGCGGTCTTCGGTGGTGCGGCTGTGTGGGTGTGCGGCCGGGGCGACGTGCGGCCGTGCGTCCGTGGTTCGGTGGGCCGGTGCCACGGGCCGGGCCGCAGCCCGCTGGCCTTCGCCGGCCTTCGCCGGCCTTCGCCGGTCCGGCTCAGAGCTGGAGTTTGAAGCCGAGGTGCGTGGCGGTGAAGCCGAGCCGTTCGTAGAAGCGGTGGGCATCGGTGCGGGTGGTGTCGGAGGTCAGCTGGACCAGCCGGCAGTTCTGGCTGCGGGAGGTGTCGACAGCCCACTCGATGAGCCGGGTGCCGAGACCGCTGCCGCGTTCGTCGGCATGGACGCGTACGCCTTCGATGAGGGCGCGGGTGGCGCCCCGGCGCGAGAGGCCGGGGATGACGGTGAGCTGAAGGGTGCCGACGACGCGCCCTTCGCGTACGGCGACGACGAGGTGCTGGTGGGGGTCGGCGGCGATCCGTCGGTGGGCCGCGGTGTACGGGGTGAGGTCGTCCGGGGATTCGCGCCGGGCGCCGAGGGGGTCGTCGGCGAGCATCGCCACGATGGCCGGGATGTCGTTCTCGTCCGCGCGGCGGATCTCCAGGTCGCTCATGGTGCGGAGGCTACTCGGGCGTGGGGTGCGTCCGCACGGGTCGGGCGGTCGGCCTGAGTTCCTCGACGGCCCTGACGAGCGGGGAGAGTTCGGGGTTCCGGGCGGCCTCGGTGAGGGCTTCGCCCAGTGCGGCGGTGTGGGTGGGGCGGGCCTCGCCGAGAAGAGCGAGTCCGGCCTCGGTGACGTCCGTGTAGATGCCGCGCCGGTCGGTGTCGCAGAGGTAGCGGGTGAGCAGCCCGCGGTCCTCCAGCCGGGTGACCAGCCGGGTGGTGGCGCTCTGGCTGAGCACCACGGCGTCGGCGACCTGCTTCATCTGGAGGTGGCCGCCCGGCCCGTCGTGCTGGCGGCTGAGCACGTCGAGGAGGGAGTACTCGCGCACGCTGAGCCCGTGGCCGCGCTGGAGGGCCTTCTCGGTGTGGGCCTCGATGCGGCCGTGCAGCAGGGAGAGGGCGCACCAGCCGTGGGCGAGGGTGGTGAGTGCGGGGTCGGTCGCTGGCATGGGTGTTCTCCTCCGTCGTCCTGCGCCCCGGCGCGGCTGAGATCCAGGATAGGACATAACCGCGATAGTCGGCGCTTGCAATTAATCGGCGCCTGCAAGTATTGTCTGCGCAAGTAAAGCGCTTCTGCAATCAATCAAGCTGTGCTTCCTCTGAAGGTGAAGACCCCATGCCACTCGCGCTCCTCGCCCTGGCCATCGGGGCGTTCGGTATCGGAACCACGGAGTTCGTGATCATGGGGCTGCTGCCTCAGGTCGCGGCCTCCTTCCAGGTATCGATCCCCACGGCCGGGTTCCTCGTCACCGGGTACGCCCTGGGGGTCGTCGTCGGTGCCCCGCTGATGACCGTGCTGGGCACCCGCATCTCCCGCAAGAACATGCTGATGCTGCTGATGGGCCTGTTCATCGTCGGGAATGTCGTCTCCGCGACCGCGCCGGTCTTCGGCGTGATGCTGGCCGGGCGGATCGTCGCCTCGCTCGCGCACGGGGCGTTCTTCGGCATCGGCTCGGTCGTCGCCGCGGGCCTGGTCGCACCGCACAAGAAGGCGGGCGCCATCGCGATGATGTTCACCGGGCTGACCCTGGCCAATGTCATCGGTGTACCGCTGGGCACGCTCATCGGCCAGGACATCGGCTGGCGGCTGACGTTCCTGCTCGTCGCCGGGCTCGGTGTCCTGGGGCTGGTCGGCGTTGCCAGGCTCGTACCGGAGCAGCCCAGGCCGGAGGGCGTACGGCTGCGCCACGAGATCGCCGCCTTGCGTGATGTGCAGGTGCTGCTCGCGATGGCGATGACGGTTCTCGGGTTCGGCGGGGTGTTCGCGGCGATCACTTACATCTCCCCGATGATGACCACGGTCGCGGGGTTCTCGGAATCGGGCGTCACGTGGCTGCTGGTGCTCTTCGGTCTCGGAATGGTCGGCGGCAATCTGATCGGCGGCAGGTTCGCGGACCGGGCGCTGATGCCGATGCTCTACGTGTCACTGGGCGGACTGGCGCTGGTGCTGGCCCTGTTCACGCTCACCGCGCACGACAGGATCGCGTCGGCCGTCACGATCTTCCTGATCGGCGGGCTCGGGTTCGCGACCGTCCCGCCGCTGCAGAAGCGGGTGCTGGACCGAGCGGCGGGCGCACCGACCCTGGCCTCCGCCCTGAACATCGGTGCCTTCAACCTCGGCAACGCGCTGTCCGCCTGGCTCGGCGGGATCGTCATCGCGGCCGGACTCGGCTACACCGCCCCCAACTGGGTCGGTGCGGTACTCGCCGGATCGGCACTGGTCCTCGCGCTCGTCTCCGGCGCACTGGAGCGACGGAGCCGTTCCACGCACCCTTCCGGTACGGAGACGGCGGCCGAGCAGTCACCGCTGACCGAGCAGTCACCGCTGACCGAGCAGGTCGAGCCGGCCGGGCAGACCGGGCAGCGGCCCGCGGTACCCGCGCACCACTGACCTGCCGATCGGTCCGGCTCCCGGCTACCCGGCGGCCACGGTCAGGGGTGCGAAGCGCCGGGTCCAGTCGCCAGGAAGGTCGGGGATCTTGTGCACCATCACCACGGTGGAGCCCACGGGCTCCAGGCCGCTGTTCTTGAGCCAGTCGAGGAGTTCGTCGTGACGGACGTCGATGTCGGAACGCAGCGGGCGCTCGGTGCCCGCAGCGAGTGAGGCGATCAGAGCCTTCGCCGTCGCTGTGTCGCGGGCGATCAGCGGGCCGACCACATGGGTGTCCATGTTGGGCCAGGCCGCCGCGTAACCGGTGATGCCGTGGGCGTCCTCGGCGACCCGGAGCTGGTCGGCGAAGGCGGGCAGCCGCGTGATCATGTGGGTGCGGTCCTCGCCGAACACCTCACTGTCCAGGCGCACGATCACGGGCAGGTCGCTCGCCGTGGCCGGCCGGGTGGCCACCGTCGGCGCCGGCCCGTGCGGCTGGAAGCGGCCAAGGACCCGCGTGGCCTTGCCGGTGGTCTTGAAGCCGAGCTGTTCGTACAGCGGCTGTCCGGACTCGGTGGCGTACAAAGTGAGTGCGGTGTCCTGGAATTCAGCGATCGTGTGCTGCATCATGCGCCGTCCGACGCCTTGCCGGACGTACTCCTTGGCGACCAGGAGCATGCCGATGGCGGCGAGCCCGGGGCCGTAGGAGGTGACCACACACGCGCCCGCGAGCCCGTTGCCGCCCGGCGCGTCGATGCCGTAGCCCGTTCCCGCCGTGAGCAACAGGCCCCACTTGTGCTCCTCGCGCGGCCAACCACGGTTCTCGGAGAGGTCCGCACAGGAGACGAGGTCGTGGGTGGTCAGACGGCGGATGGGCAACGCGTCGAGGGGTGAGGGCATGGGGGTCAGGCTCGCTGATGTGCGGGTGCTCCGTCCACCGTTTTCCGTGATGTTTGACGGTTCTTCTCCCCACGCCTCTTCTCCCCCCACCGGGTCAGGCCCCACGGCTTCAGCACGGAGATCGCCGTCATGAAGAAGTACGCGGTGGAGGCGACGACGGGGGCGGCGACCAGGCTGTGGTGGGGGATTCCGGAGTCGGCTGCCGCGTCGATGGTGGGGCGGAGGGCGAAGGTCGAGGCAGTGACCGTGACGAGGGTCAGCCAGAACTTGATCCAGACCCAGTGGTAGCGGGCCAGGCCCCAGCGCGTACCGAGGGAGAGAACCACACCGGAGATGAGGGTGAGCAGGGCGATGGGGACGACCAGCCAGTCGCCGAAGACCTTCATGGAGCGGTACGCAGCCTGCGTCATGGCCGCGCTGTCGCAGGTGTACGCCGTGATGCCGAGCGCGAGCAGCCCCACGGTGAGGCCCAGCCAGCCCACCGAGACGGCGACATGGATCACGAGGGCGCCCCGGCGTACGGGACGGGTCAGAGGTTTCACGTGAAACACGGTGTCGTGCTTCGGCCGTTCCGGCGTCCGACAGGGGGAGTAACCGGCTGTACTAGCCTCGGCGTACATGACACGTCTGCATCTCTTCGACCTCGACGGAACGCTCATACGCGGTTCGGCCGCGCCGGTGGAGATCTCCCGGCAGCTGGGGCTGCTGGACGAGATCGGCGTGCTGGAAAGGGAGTTCGTCTCGGGCCGGATCGGCCCGCCGCAGTACGCGGTGCGGGTCCATGCCCTGTGGTCGGGGCTGACCGTGGACCACGTGACGGCTGCCTTCGAGGCTGCGCCGTGGCTCGCCGGGATCCGGGAGGTCTGGCGGGAGATCCGGGAGCGCGGCGACTACTGCGCCGTCATTTCGCTCTCGCCGTCGTTCTTCGTGGAGCGGCTGCTCGGCTGGGGCGCGCACGCGGCACACGGCTCGCGCTTCCCGGACGTGCCGTTCACACAGCCGGTGGACCCGGCGGGGATTCTCAGCGCGGCGGCGAAGGTACGGATCGCGGACCGGCTCTGTACGGAGTTCGGCGTCGGGCGGGCGGACTGCGTCGCGTACGGGGACTCGATGTCCGACGTGGAGCTCTTCGCCGCGGTGCCGGAGTCGGTCGCGGTGAACGCGGACGGCCGGCTGGCGGGGCTGGCCACGCACCGCTACGCGGGCGGAGATCTGCGCGAGGCGTACGGGCTGCTGGCCGAGGGCTGACGACCTCACCCGCGACAGCGAGCGGGCGGCGGGCGCCGACTGCCTCAGCCCAGGTCGGGTGCCTGCAGCGCCCGTACGCCTTCGATGTTGCCGTCGAGGTAGTGCCGGAGCGAGAGCGGTACGAGATGGACGGCGGCGATGCCGACCCGGCTGAAGGGGACCCGGACGATTTCGTAGTCGCCGCAGGGCTTCTCGATCTCCGGCCCGTGCCGCAGAGCCAGGTCCATCGATGCCAGGCGGCAGACGAAGAAGTGCTGGACCTTCACGCCCGCCACTCCGCCGTCGTCGGGGATGTGCTCGACGGTGTCGACGAAGCAGGGAACCACATCGACGATTTTGGCGCCGAGTTCCTCGTCGACCTCGCGGTGCAGGGCTTCGACGACGGTGGAGTCCTCGGCCTCGACCCCGCCGCCGGGGGTCACCCAGTACGGGTCCACGCCGGGCTTGGTCCGCTTGATCAGGATCAGATGGTCGCCGTCGAGGAGGACGGCGCGGGCGGTGCGCTTGACCACTGGACGTTCGGTCATGGAAGGAGATTGGCCCGCGGACACCCCTCTGAAACGCATCTCCCACAGCAGGAGGTCCCTTCAGGACCAGTCGGCGGCAGCCCGTAACAGCCATTCATGGGCACGGGCCAGGTGCGGGAGGGCCAGAGTGCCGGTGCGCACGGTGAGGAAGTAGGTGCGCAGCGGCGGCACCGGAGGGCTGAGCAGAGCCGTCAACCCGCCCCGTTCCAGGGCCTCCTCGCACAGATATCGCGGCAGTACGGCCAGCCCGGCGTCTGCGGCGACGGCCTGCAGGACAGCGCGCAGGTCGGGTGTGACGACGGCCCCCGTGGCAGCCGGGCGGGTATCGAACACGGCGGCCCAGTAACGGGAGACGAGAGGCAGCGACTCGTGGACGTCCACCACCGGCAGGTCTTCGAGTACGGAGGGTCCCTCGCGCAGCAGTGTGCCGGGGCCGATGCGGGCGGCCCAGCGGGGCGAGGCGACCAGGACGTGCTCCTCGTCGCAGAGGGCGGTCGCGGTGAGCAGCCCGCCGCGTGGCCGGACCGTGGTGACCGCCAGATCGTGGTGTCCGGCGGCCAGCCCGTCCAGCGTCTCTTCGGCATGGCCGAAAGAGGCCCGCAAGGCGATGCCCTGCGGAACGAGAGGCGTGAGCGCGGGCAGAGCGCGCAGCGCGACGAATTCGGGAGGCCCCGCGAGATGCAGGGTGCGCGGGCCCGCCTCTTCGTCGAGGCCGGTCCCGGTGATCTCGACGAGGGCGTCCAGGTGCGGAGCGGCGCGGTGGGCGAGTTCGTCACCGATGGTGGTCGGGGTGACCCCGCGGGCCCGTCGCAGGAACAGTGGGCGGCCCAACTGCCGTTCCAGGGTGCGGATCTGGCTGGTCACCGCGGGCTGGGAGAGACCGAGGAGCGCTGCGGCCCGGGTGAACGATCCGGCCCGGTGCACGGTGACGAAGGTGCGGAGCAGGGCGAGGTCCATGGCCGTGCCCTCCTGTCTGGCTGCGTCGAAGGCATCCCCGCCCGGGTACAACTATAAATATGTCGATAGGTCCCTGTCGCTCCTGTGATTGGACACTGACGCTGGGTCAACTAGCCTTGTCCGGACGGTTCTTCGCGCGTGGAACCGGGACGGTCCGAGCCATGAGGGGGGAGGCTCGGACCGTCCGTCGCGCGTAGCCGGGCTACGGAGCGGGCTGCTCCGGCCTGGCCTCGTCCAGCGCCCGCAGTACGTCGGCCACCAGATCCGCGGTGTCCTCGACGCCCGCGGAGAAGCGGACGAAGCCTTCCGGCACGGCGTCGCCGCCCCAGCGCCCCCGTCGCTCCGCGGTGGAGCGCACGCTGCCGAAGCTGGTCGCGTCGTCGACCAGGCGCAGTGCGTCCAGGAAGCGTTCGGCGTGCTCGCGGTCGGGCAGCACGAACGAGACCACGCAGCCGAAGCGGCGCATCTGCCCCGCCGCCGTCCGGTGCGCGGGGTCCGACGGCAGTCCGGGATGGCGCAGTCCGGTGATCTCCGTGCGCTCGCCCAGTGCCTCGGCGAGCGCCAGCGCGTTCGCCGACTGCCGGTCCGCGCGCAGCTGGATCGTGGCGAGCGAGCGGTGCGCGAGCCAGGCCTCCATCGGTCCGGGGATCGCCCCGACCACCTTGCGCCACTTCCTGACCCGGGCGGCGAGCTCCGGGTCGCGGCAGGTCACGTAACCGAGCAGGAGGTCCCCGTGTCCGGTCAGGCCCTTGGTGCCGCTCGCCACGGCGAAGTCCGCGCCGAGATCCAGCGGTTGCTGCCCGAGCGGTGTCGCGAGGGTGTTGTCGACGGCGACCAGCGTTCCGCCCGCGTGCGCGGCAGCCACGAGCCGCCGTACGTCGCAGACGTCGAGACCCGGGTTGGACGGGGTCTCGATCCACAGCAGCCGGGCGCCGTCCAGCACGCGCAACTGCGCGTCGCCACCGGTCGGCGCGGTGCGCACCGTGATGCCGTACGCCTCCAGCTGTTCGCGTACGAGCGGCAGTGCCTGGTACCCGTCGTCGGGGAGGACCACCGTGTCCCCGGCGCGGGCCTGGGAGAGGAGGACCGCGGAGACCGCTGCCATGCCGGAGGCGAAGGTGATCGTCTCGGCGGGCTCCCGGGGGGACTCCAGCTCGCTGATGGCCGCTTCCAGGTGCGTCCAGGTCGGGTTGGTGTCGCGGCCGTAGGTGTACGGCCCTATGGGTTCGCCCGGCAGGTGGTAGTGGGCGGCGAAGACCGGCCCCGGCAGGGTCGGTTCGTACTTGACCGGCGTGGGCAGCCCGGCCCGTACCGCGCGTGTTCCGTCTCCGGCGGCCGTCCCGGGCATCTCGGGCGTCGTGGTCATCTCAGTCCTCGTCGGGCAGGGCGAGGTTCATCGCCCACGAGACGATCGAGATGATCAGGCCGCCCAGAACAGCCGTCCAGAAACCGTGGACGTGGAAGGCGAGGTTCAGCGTGCCCGCCAGCCAGGAGGTCAGCAGCAGCATCAGGGCGTTGATCACCAGCGTGATCAGCCCGAGGGTGAGGATGAACAGAGGGAAGGAGATCAACTTCACGATCGGCTTCACCACGAAGTTCACCACGCCGAAGACCAGCGCGACGATGACCAGCGTGACGGCCTTGCGACCGGTGGAGTCGCCCCCCAGCGTGATGTCCTGGAGTAGCCAGACAGCTACGAACAGGGCCGCGGCATTGGCGACCGTCTTGACTACAAAATTCTTCATGTGTCTGATCGTGGCAGACACGATCGGTACGAGTGCAGGGGCTGAAGAGCGATGAAAGCATTCCGGCTGGACGAACTGGAGGCGGAGCGCGCTGCCAACGACGGCGCGTATCTGCAGTTCCTGCGCGAACGGAACATGTCGGTCGGGCTGTACGCACTGGACGCGGGCGGGACCGACCGGCAGCAGCCGCACGGACAGGACGAGGTGTACTTCGTGGTCAGCGGCCGGGCCTCGATCACCGTCGGGACGGAGACGACCGAGGTCGCGCGCGGCGGTGTGGTGTACGTACCGGCCGGGGTGGCGCACAAGTTCCACCACATCTCGGAGGACCTGCGGGTTCTCGTGGTCTTCTCTCCGCCCGAGGGCTGAGGACCGGCCGGGATCTCCCGGAGTCCCGTAGGGGGAGGCTCAGGGGAGTTCAAGGGCTGCGAGGCCCCCGCCGCTGCCCCGGGCGCCTTTAGCATCGGAAGCAGAGCACCCGGAGTGGCCGGCGTGGTCCAGGAAGACCCAGGAAGAGGTAAGGGCGATGGCGGTCCGAGAGATTTACGCGGGAATGCCGTGGTGGGTGAAGTGGGTCGCGGTGCCTGTCATCGCCCTGGTCGTGTTCGGCAGCCTCATCGCGACGGTCGTCGGGTTCGTGATCGGGCTGCTCTTCAAGGCGCTGGTCTTCGTCGCGCTCGTCGGCGGACTCATCTACGTCGTACGGAAGTTCACCTCCTCGTCGTCCTCGCGGAACGACTGGTAGCCCCTGCGGCCGTTAGCCCGGCCGGGGGAACGGGGACAGCTGTGTCCCCGCCCGGACGGAGGCTGTGATTAGAGTGGAAAGCTCTGCCGCCTCCTCGGGAAAAATGGCCTGAAACCGCTCTGACCTGCGGTTTGTGCGGGGCGGGGCCTGCGGGGGAGCCCCCGAAGCGGGTGGCGTGTCCGTCCGCATGCTGGGGGTGACCGCTTGGCGACAACGCCTCGTACCGCTGTTCCCACGCTGATCGGCTCGGTGCAGCGAGCGCTCAGACTGCTGGAGGCCGTGGGCTCCCACACCGACGGAGCCCCCGCCAAACAGCTCGCCCGGGAGGCGGGACTCCCCCTCCCCACCGCCTATCACCTGCTGCGGACCCTGACGCACGAGGGATATCTGCGCCGCGAGCGCGGCGTGTTCGTCATCGGACCCGCAGCCGAGCGGCTGGCGGGCGGCGGAGCGGTGCAGAACCGCCGGGCCACGCTGGTCGATTCACTCACCCACTGGCGTGACGCGCTCGGGGTTCCGGTTTATTTTGCGGTCTACCGCCAGGGCGAGATCGAGCTCGTCGCGGTCTCCGACACACCCGCCGCGCCCGCTGTCGAGGAATGGGCGGACTTCCGTGAAACCGGTCATGCACACGCCCTTGGTCAGTGTCTGCTGAGCCAGCTCGACGCGGCCTCGCGCGAGGACCATCTGGACCGCTATCCGGTCCGTCCGCTGACCCGCCATTCGGTGCGTGACCGGGGCATCCTGCTGCGGCGACTGGCCGCTGCGGAACGTATGCAACCGATCGTCGAGCAGCAGGAGTACGCCCTCGGAACGGTCTGCGCGGCCATCCCGATCACGGCCGGATCGGGTGCCGCCGCGATGGCCATTTCCGGCCCTGCGAACGAGGAAGAACGGTTGCGCTCCGCAGTCGAAACGCTACGGTCCGAGGTTGGCGCTTTACTCGGTTCGCTCGCGTTCTCTATCGGTATCTGAAATATCACTCCTTGTGATCCGCTAGCGCTTACAGCACGATTACGTCAAGAGGGCCTGAGGGAACAGTCCCGGCCATCTTGCGATCCAACACGGCGTCTACTGCGGGGTAGGGACATGCGCGAATCGGTCCAGGCAGAGGTCATGATGAGCTTCCTCGTCTCCGAGGAGCTCTCGTTCCGTATTCCGGTGGAACTCCGCTACGAGGTGGGTGACCCGTATGCGATCCGGATGACCTTCCACCTTCCCGGAGACGCACCGGTGACCTGGACGTTCGGTCGCGAACTGCTCCTCGACGGGATCAACGCCCCCACGGGCGACGGCGATGTGCACATCTCACCCAGCGAGCCGACGGGACTGTCCGATGTCCATCTGCGGCTCCAGGTCGGCGCCGACCGCGCGCTCTTCCGGGCGGGCAGCGCGCCGCTGATCGCCTTCCTCGACCGCACCGACAAGCTCGTCCCGCTCGGACAGGAGCGCAGCCTGGGCGACTTCGACGGAAACCTGGACGAGGCGCTCGGCCGGATCCTGGCCGAGGAGAACGCGGGCTGACCGCGATACCTCCCGGTACGGACCTGGATCAGCGTCTGCGGCGGCGGCCCCCACCGCCCCGCACCGCCCGGCCGGGCGGTGCGTGCCCCTCTCCCCCGCTCCGCCGGTCCGCGGCCACCACCAGCGCCGCGAGCGCCGTGGTCACCGGCACCGAGGCGACCAGGCCGATGGACCCGACCAGGGTCCGTACGATCTCCTCGGCCACCAGCTCCGCGTTGGCCACCGTACCCACGCTGCTCTGCGCGATGGAGAACAGCAGCAGGAGCGGCAGGGCGGCGCCCGCGTACGCCAGGACGAGGGTGTTGACGACCGACGCGATGTGGTCGCGGCCGATCCGGATCCCGGCGCGGTAGAGCCCGCGTGCGCCCATCGTGGGGTCCGCCCGGTGCAGTTCCCAGACGGCGGAGGTCTGGGTGACCGTCACATCGTCCAGCACTCCGAGCGAGCCGATGACGACGCTCGCCAACAGCAGCCCGCTCATGTCGATGTGCGGGTACAGGCCATGGATCAGTCCGGTGCTGTCGTCGGTGTTGCCGGAGAGGCTCGCCCAGCCGATGAACAGCGAGCCGAGCAGCCCGATCAGCATCAGCGAGATCAGCGTGCCGATGACCGCGACCGAGGTGCGTGCCGTCAGCCCGTGACAGGTGTAGAGCGCGATCAGCATGATCGCGCTCGCCCCGATGACCGCCACGACCAGCGGATTCGAACCCTGCAGGATCGCGGGCAGGATGAACAGCGTCAGTACGGCGAAGCTGACGGCCAGGGCCACCAGCGCCATCAGCCCCCGCATCCGGCCCACCGCGACCACCACCAGCGCGAAGATGCCGGCCAGCAGCGCCATCGGGAACTTCCGGTCCACGTCGGACACCGAGTACTGGAGATCACGCGGTGCGTCGGGCGCGTACGCCACGATCACGCCCTGTCCCTGGTGCAACTGCCGCGGTGCGTCCGGCTGGACGAGCTCGGTGAACGTACGTCCCTTGTCCTTGCCGCTCGCCACCTCGACCTTGGCCTTCTTGCACAGCTTGCCCTGCCCGCCCTGCCCGCCCTGGCTCGTCGGCTGCTCCGTGGCGGAGGACCCGCCCGGCGGCGCGGACGGCTGACCGGCCTGCACGTCCTGGCAGTTGACCGGCGTCAGGGCCACCACCCTGCCCTGCTGCGTCTGCCGGTCGAAGCCGACACCGCTGCGTGCGTGCGGAGGCGCACCGCCCGGCCAGAGCACCACAAGACCGACAATCACCGCCGCACCGAAGGGAATCAGCACCGCCGCGACGACCTTGCGCAGATGCGTCGACACCGGTGCGGCGGGGCCGTGGCCGTGCGTGTGGCTGTGCTGTTCCTGGAGCGAGGTCACCGGCCGATCATCGCAAGAACCGAGGGGGCCGGGCGGGGGCCCTCTGTTCAGCGCCCGGGGGATGGCGTTAGCGTGGGGGCACCTTTGCACACGCGGGAGCTCGGAGCACCGGGCTGAGAGGGCGCTGACAGCACATCGCTGAAGCTGCGCCGACCGCCGAACCTGTTACCGGGTAATGCCGGCGTAGGGAGTAGGTCTCATGACCACAGTGGATGCACGCACGCCTGCCACCGATCGGCCCGAGCGCGAGCCGGGCTGGCACAAGGGCTACATCGGGGGCCCGGAGGGCTCGCGCCCCGACATCAGGGTCCCCGTCCGACAAGTGCACCTCACCAACGGGCAGGACGTGACGCTGTACGACACGTCGGGCCCGTACACCGACCCCACCGTCGAGACCGACGTACGGCGCGGGCTCGCCCCGCTCCGGGAGCACTGGATCATCGGCCGCGGCGACACCGAGGAGTACGCGGGCCGCCCGGCCCGCCCCGAGGACGACGGGATCAAGCACACCTCACCCCGCGGAGGACTGCGCAACCTGGACGCGGTCTTCCCCGGCCGGCCCCGCCAGCCGCGTAGGGGGCGCGAGGGGCGCGCGGTGAGTCAGCTCGCGTACGCCGTGCGCGGGGAGATCACCCCGGAGATGGAGTACGTCGCGATCCGCGAGAACGTCTCCCCCGAGGTCGTACGCGAAGAGATCGCCGCGGGCCGGGCCGTGCTGCCGGCCAACGTCAACCATCCGGAGATCGAGCCGATGATCATCGGCAAGCGGTTCCTGGTGAAGGTCAACGCCAACATCGGCAATTCCGCGGTCACTTCCTCCATCGAGGAGGAGGTGGACAAGATGACCTGGGCCACCAAGTGGGGCGCGGACACCGTCATGGACCTGTCCACCGGCCGCAACATCCACACCACCCGCGAGTGGGTGCTGCGCAATTCCCCCGTCCCCATCGGCACGGTCCCGCTCTACCAGGCACTGGAGAAGGTCGACGGCCGGGCCGAGGAGCTGACCTGGGAGATCTACAAGGACACGGTCATCGAGCAGGCCGAGCAGGGCGTCGACTACATGACGGTGCACGCGGGGGTGCTGCTCAGGTACGTGCCCCTCACCGCACGCCGGAAGACGGGCATCGTCTCGCGCGGCGGCTCGATCATGGCCGCCTGGTGCCTGGCGCACCACAAGGAGTCGTTCCTGTACGAGAACTTCGAGGAACTCTCCTCCATCCTGGCCTCGTACGACGTGACGTACTCGCTGGGCGACGGGCTGCGGCCCGGGTCGATCGCGGACGCCAACGACGAGGCGCAGTTCGCGGAGTTGCGCACCCTCGGGGAACTGAACACGATCGCCAAACGCCATGGCGTGCAGACGATGATCGAGGGCCCCGGGCACGTCCCGATGCACAAGATCAAGGAGAACATCGACCTCCAGCAGGAGATCTGCGAGGAGGCGCCGTTCTACACGCTCGGCCCGCTCACCACGGATGTGGCTCCGGCGTACGACCACATCACCTCCGGCATCGGGGCGGCGATGATCGCCTGGTGGGGTACGGCCATGCTCTGCTACGTCACGCCCAAGGAGCACCTGGGCCTGCCCAACCGTGACGACGTGAAGACCGGTGTCATCACGTACAAGATCGCGGCGCACGCGGCGGACCTCGCCAAGGGGCATCCCGGCGCGCAGGCGTGGGACGACGCGCTGTCGGACGCGCGTTTCGAGTTCCGGTGGGAGGACCAGTTCAATCTGGCGCTCGACCCGGTCACCGCACGGGAGTTCCACGACGAGACGCTGCCCGCGGAGCCCGCGAAGACCGCGCATTTCTGTTCCATGTGCGGGCCGAAGTTCTGCTCGATGAAGATCTCCCAGGACATCCGCCGGGAACACGGCGGCAGCCAGGAGGAGATCGAGGCGGGGATGGCGGCGAAGTCCGAGGAGTTCGCGGCGAGCGGGAACCGGGTGTATCTGCCGCTGGCCGACTGAGCCGACCGGTCCGGCAGCCCCCCCGGCTTCGGCGAAGTCCAGGGGGCCTGCCGGTCCGGGGCGGTCCTACTCCGGCTGGTGGTCGGGGCCGCCGAAGTCCGGACTGGTGAAGTCCGGGCTGGTGAAACTGGGACGCTCGTGGGCGGCCGTTCCTTCGTCCGGGCCGGTGAAGTCGGGCCGGCTGTAGCCGAGGCTGGGGATGCGGCCCGCCGGACGGTACGGGGCGGGGGCCGCCGGGTCGGCGCTGGGGTCGGCGAGGGCGTTGCGCAGGAACGGGACGATGCCCCGCTCCAGCAGCGCGTGACGCCAGGCGTCACGGGCGCGGGCGACCTCCTCGGACAGTTCGTCGTCGCCGTTCTCCTCCTCGGCCTCCCGGTGCACCTCGTTCGAGCTGTTGCGCAGGGCGGTGATGAGCAGCCCGATCGCGGCGAACAGGATGGCGGCAGCGGTGAGCGCGGCGAAGGCCCAGCCCGCGGTGACCATGGTGTCGGCGAAGGCGGGCGGTGCGCTGAGAGCCTTCAGCAGATAGCCCACCAGCAGGAAGATCGCGGCTGCGGTGCCCGCCAGTACGGGGGCCAGCACGGCGACGACGGCGGTGAGCCCGGCGCCCGAACCGGTCCCGCCCCGGCCCGGGGTGAGAACGGCGGTCCGTACCGAGGCCGCGGCGGGTGCGCGCAGCTCGGCCCGCATCTTCACGAAGTGCTCGTACTCGGCTGCCGCGGCCGTGGTGACGAGGGCATCCGCGTTGAGCACCATGGTGCGCAGCTGTTCGCTGTTGAGCCGCTGTCCCACTGCGGCGAGGTCCGGTCGGTCCGGTGCGGCGCGCAGCGCGTCGTCGAGAACTCGCTCGAACTCCGGGCGGTCTTCGGTCCGCAGGTGCGAATCGCTGTTCATGTGCATCCCCCGATGCTCCGTTGGCCTGGACCGCCCGCCTTCTGACGGGCGGTCGGACGTGAACGGAGGAGAGCCTGCTACGGATAACCCGATGGTAGAGCGGTAATGGCACGGGGTAACAGAGGGTTTCCGTAAATCGCCTCTCGGTCCGCCGATCAGTTGGGGAGCGGGAGCCGGACCACGAGCAGCTTTCCGGCCATGGTCACGCCGCCGTCCATGGCGATGGCGAGCCCGTCGGCGTACACGTGCGGCCCCTCGATGACCGTGCGCGGTCCGTCCTCGCCGTCCTCGGCCCCGACCTCGCCCAGCAGATACGGAATGGGGCTGTGACCGTGGACGATGCGATGGCCGCCGAAGACCCCGAGGAGCTCCCGGACCGCCTGCGGCCCCGACTCGTCGCGGAACGCGAAGCGCTTGGTGAACTTGCGGAACAGGTCCCAGCACTCGTCGGCGTCGTTGCGGGTGAGTGTCTCGCGGACGGTGTCGTTGACGGCTTCGAGGGAATCGCCGTAGTCGAGATAGGCCGTGGTGTCGGAGTGCACCAGGAGGTGGTCGTCCTCCAGCTCGATGGCGTCGAGCCGGGACATCCACTGGAGATGAACGTCCTGGAGCCGGTCCATGTCGGCCTTCTGGCCGCCGTTCAGCAGCCAGGCGGCCTGGAAAGTGGCGGTACCCGCACCGGAGTTGACGGGGGTGTCGCCGAAACGCTTGGCGCCGAGCAGCAGCAGTTCGTGGTTGCCCATCAGGGCCTTGCAGTAGCCGCCCGAGGCCGCGGCCTCGGCGGACAGCCGCATGACGAGATCGATGACGCCGATGCCGTCGGGTCCGCGGTCGGTGAAGTCGCCGAGGAACCAGAGCCGGGCGTTGCCCGCGGACCAGTTGCCCTCGGCGTCGATGAGCCCCTGGGCGCGCAGGGCGGCCAGGAGCTCGTCGAGGTACCCGTGGACGTCACCGACGACGAAGAGCGGCCCGGGGCCCCCGTCGGCATCGGCGACGGCCGTCTCGGCGGCGTCGGCCGCCGCGGGGTCGGGCACGGTCCGTACGACGAGCGTGTCGGCGGGGGCGCCGCGGCCGATGACCGGGAGGTCCCGCTGGGTCGGCGTGTATCCGTCCGGCTCCTCACCGGCGGCGTACCGAGGCGGCCTCCCGGCGTCGTGGACGTGCTCGGGCGCGGGCAGAGGCGGTACGCGGAAGTCCCGCACTGTCGCCGTCCGCATCGCGGGTTCCAGACCGGCCCCCTGAGTCATCGACCCCTCCACCACCGTCGCGCCGCCGTGCACCGGTCGGACCTGCCTGGTCGGGGGGTCCGCGGTGTCGTCCGCCCATCATAGGAATGCGACTCGGTATGTGTGACGCACCAGGGGGGCTGAATCCGTGCGCTCCTGGGGTCGACTGACCGTTTCGCGCCTAATGAGGCGATCAGTCCGGGGCGGGAGAGCGCGGTGCGCTCACCGTGGTGCGCGGCGGACGGCGCTGCGAGGAGGTCCGGACGATGAGTTCGGTCGGTATCACCTGCTCGACCGGGTGGTCGTCGTTGATGCCTTCGATGGCGTCGATGAGTAACTGGATGACCGCGGTGCCGATCCGGCGGGGCTTGAGGGACAGGGTGGTGATGGGCGGCTCGGTGCTGGCGTACACGGTGGATTCGCTGCAGCAGACCAGCAGCAGATCCTCGGGGACGCGCAGTCCGTACCGTCGCGCCGCTGCCAGCAGGTCGGTGCCGTTCGGGTCGAAGAGCCCGTACACGGCGTCGGGCCGGTCGGGGCGGGCGAGGAGCCGGTCGGCCGCGACGGCTCCGGCGCAGGGGTCGTGGGCGGGGTAGGACTCGTAGACCGGGTCCTGTCCGACCCGCTCGCACCAGTGCAGATACGCGGTGGTGGAGAGGCGGGTGTAGGTGTCGGTGGTGGTGCCGGTCAGCAGCCCGATACGGCGGGCTCCGGCGGCGGCCAGGTGGTCGAGCAGATCGAGGACCGCGGCTTCGTGGTCGTTGTCGACCCAGGCCGTGACGGGCAGGGAGCCCGCCGGGCGTCCGTCGGAGACGACGGGGAGCCCTTGGCGTACGAGTTCGCTGACGACCGGGTCGTGATCGGAGGGGTCGATGACGACGGTGCCGTCGAGGGCGACGTTCGACCAGACGTCGACCGCGCTGTGGCGTGAGGTGGCGGGGAGGATGACGAGGGCATAGCCGCGTGCGAGCGCGGCGGAGGTGGCGGCTCTGGCCATCTCGGCGAAGTACGCGAATTCGGTGAAGGTGAAAGGTTCATCCCCGTAGGTCGTCACGGTCAGGCCGATGAGGCCCGACTTGCCGGTACGGAGGGTTCGGGCCGCGGCGGAAGGGCGATAGCCCAGCCGGTCTGCGACCTCGCGGACATGGCGGCGGGTGGCGTCCGGGAGCCTGCCCTTGCCGTTGAGCGCGTCGGAGACGGTCGTGATGGAGACACCGGCTGCGGCGGCCACGTCCCGGATGCCCGCTCGTCCTTGCCGGTTGGCCCTGCGGGGAGTCTCCGCCCGGCTCACCTGGTGCTTCCCTGCTGCTGTCATGGCGAGCCGATAGTAGGTCGATGGAGGGGGGTGGGACTGAGCGCATATGCATCCGTTGACAGGCACGTTTCTGCATGATCATTTAGAGTCGATCGCCTTGGAATGCACGGGAGTTGGCCCCTTGGTCATGGGAGTCTCGGGTGTCGATCGACCTGAACCTGCCCCATGGCTGATGTTGCGATGAGGTCTCAACTCACTGGTTCGAGGGACGCGCGCCACGGCGCAAGCCACCGGCGCGCGCCGGATGCGGCAGCGCTCCCCCTTCCCGTGCCCGCCATTCGCAGCAGCCGCCGGCCCTCATAAGGTGTGCCTATCCGAGCCGAGGAGGACCCGCTGTGAGCGAGAAGAGCCCCAAGCTGCGCGCCGTACTGGACAGCATCCCCGCCTATGTACCGGGCAAGCCGGCCGCTGCCGACGGTCCGGTCGCGTACAAGCTGTCCTCCAACGAGAACCCCTATCCGCCGCTGCCCGGTGTGATGGAGAGCGCGATCGCCGCAGCCGGCACCTTCAACCGGTACCCGGACATGGCGTGCACCGGCCTGATGAACGAACTGGCCGAGCGCTTCGGGGTCCCCGTCTCCCATCTGGCGACCGGCACCGGATCCGTCGGTGTCGCGCAGTCGCTGTTGCAGGCGACGTCGGGGCCGGGCGACGAGGTGATCTACGCCTGGCGGTCGTTCGAGGCGTACCCGATCATCACGAGGATCAGCGGGGCGACCGCGGTGCAGGTGCCGCTGGACTCCGACGAGGTCCACGACCTGGACGCGATGGCCGACGCGATCACCGAGCGCACCCGGATGATCTTCGTCTGCAACCCCAACAACCCGACCGGCACCGTGGTGCGCAGGGCGCAGTTGGAGCGATTCCTGGACCGGGTGCCGTCCGACATCCTGGTGGTCCTGGACGAGGCGTACCGCGAGTTCAACCGTGACCTCGATGTCCCCGACGGCATCGAGCTCTACCGGGACCGCCCCAATGTGGCGGTGCTGCGGACCTTCTCCAAGGCGTACGGCCTGGCCGGGCTGCGGGTCGGCTTCGCCGTCGCCCATGAGCCGGTGGCCGCCGCGCTGCGCAAGACCGCGCTGCCCTTCGGCGTGAGCCAGCTGGGACAGGACGCGGCGGTGGCCTCGCTGCGGGCCGAGGACGAACTGCTGGGCCGGGTCGGCGCGCTGGTCGGCGAGCGGGAGCGGGTGTACGAGGGCCTGGTCGGCCAGGGCTGGAAGGTGCCCGCGACGCAGGCGAACTTCGTGTGGCTGCGGCTGGGTGAGCGCACCGGCGACTTCGCGGCGTTCTGCGACAGGGCCGGCGTGGTCGTGCGTCCCTTCGGGGACGAGGGCGTACGCGTCACGATCGGCGAGGCCGAGGGCAACGATCTCTTCCTGCAGGCGGCGGCGGCCTTCCGCAAGGAGCTGTAGCTCTTCGGGCAGAGGGCGGGAGGCCCTTCCGAACAGGGTCGAAACAGGGCGGGGTGCCGTAAAGGCACCCCGCCTTCGTCATGTCAAAAGTGCTTACGTAATATTGCTTGTGAATGTGAACGCTTTCACAAGCGTGTCCCTTTTCATCCGGGCTGGGTGGGATCAAAGGGGCAGACTGCCGCTGTGACCACAGCCACGTAAGGAGAGTGACGACGTGGAACTAGCTCTGGCGCCGGATACCCTGGCGCGATGGCAGTTCGGGCTGACCACCGTCTACCACTACCTGTTCGTCCCCCTCACGATCTCCCTCGCGGCGATCGCCGCGGGCTTCGAAACCGCCTGGGTGCGGACCGGCAAGGAGAAGTACTTCCACGCCACGAAGTTCTGGGGGAAGCTCCTGCTGATCAACCTCGCGATCGGGGTCGCCACCGGCCTCGTCCAGGAGTTCCAGTTCGGGATGAACTGGTCCGACTACTCGAAGTTCGTCGGTGACGTCTTCGGTGCCCCGCTCGCGATGGAAGCGCTGATCGCCTTCTTCTTCGAGTCCACGTTCATCGGACTGTGGATCTTCGGCTGGGACAAGCTGCCGAAGAAGCTCCACTGCGCCTGCATCTGGATGGTGGCGATCGGCACCACCTTCTCGGCGTACTTCATCCTGGCGGCCAACTCCTGGATGCAGCACCCCGTCGGGTACAGCATCGACCGCGCCACCGGCGTGGCCCACCTCAACGACATCTGGGGGGTGCTCACCCAGAAGACCGCGCTGGTCGTCTTCACCCACACCATGACCTCGGCCTTCCTCACCGGCGGCGCCTTCGTCGTCGGGATCGCCAGCTACCACCTGTGGAAGATCAGGCGGGCCAGGGCGGCGGGCACCGCGACCGACCGGAAGCGCACCGGCATGATGCGCACCTCGCTGCGCATGGGCCTGGTCATGACGGTGACCGCGGGCATCCTCACCGCACTCTCCGGCGACCAGCTGGGCAAGGTGATGTTCGAGCAGCAGCCCATGAAGATGGCCGCTGCCGAGGCGCTCTGGGACACCGAGGCACCTGCGCCGTTCTCGATCTTCGCGGTCGGCAACGTGGCAGCGGGCCACAACTCCGTGGAGCTGTCGATCCCGGGGATACTGTCGTTCCTCGCCCATGACGACTTCCACACCGCGGTGCCCGGCATCCATGAGACCGCGAAGGCGGAGGCGGCCAAGTACGGCGGCAAGCCCGACGACTACGTACCCAACATCTTCGTCACCTTCTGGGGCTTCCGGCTCATGATCGGCATCGGGCTCACGGCCTCCGTGGCCGCAGCCGCCGGACTCTGGCTCACCCGGAAGAAGAAGTGGCTGCTGCCCGAGCACCGCACCGGTGACGACGAGGCGCCCAAGCTGATGCTGACTGCGGGCCGGGAGCTCAACCCCTTCTTCACGAAGTGGGGCTGGCGGGTCGGCATGGCCTCACTGGTCTTCCCGCTGATCGCCAACTCGATCGGCTGGGTCTTCACCGAGATGGGCAGGCAGCCCTGGGCGGTGTTCGGCCTCTTCAAGACGGCCGACTCGGTCTCTCCCGGGGTCTCCCAGACGGAGATGCTGATCTCGCTGATCGTCCTGATGACGCTGTACACGGTGCTGGGCTGGATCAACGTCCGGCTGATGAAGAAGTACGCGGTGATGGGCCCCGACACCGACGAACAGCCACCGGCCAAGGACCCACGGCTGCGCGGGCCCTCGTCCGGCGGCCCCGGTGGATCCGGCGGTCCGGACGAGGACGCCGACAAACCCCTGACCTTCGCGTACTGAGAGGAGAGACGTCATGGGCCTCAACGACTTCTGGTTTCTGCTGATCGCCGTTCTGTGGACCGGCTACTTCTTCCTCGAAGGCTTCGACTTCGGGGTCGGCATTCTCACCCGGCTGCTGGCCAGGGACCGCCGGGAGCGACGGGTACTGATCAACATCATCGGTCCGGTCTGGGACGGCAACGAGGTGTGGCTGATCACCGCGGCCGGTGCGATGTTCGCCGCCTTCCCGGTCTGGTACGCGACCTTCTTCAGCGGCTTCTATCTGCTGCTCGTCCTGGTCCTCCTGCTGCTGATCGTGCGGGTGCTGTCCTTCGAGTACCGACACAAGCGGCCCGAGGAGAGCTGGCAGCGCAACTGGGAGTGGGCGCTCTTCACCACCTCGCTGCTGCTTCCCTTCCTCTGGGGGATGATCTTCGCCAACCTGGTCCACGGTGTGCCGGTCAACAGCCATCAGGACTACGCCGGTTCCTTCGGGGACCTGCTGAACGGGTACGCCTTCCTCGGCGGATTCGCCTTCACCGCGCTGTGCACGCTGCACGGGGCTGTTTTCACCGCGCTCAAGACCGTCGGGGACATCCGGGTACGCGCCAGGGCCTTCGCGGCGAAGGCCGCGGTCGTCACCGTGGCGCTCGCGGCTGCCTTCCTGATCTGGCTGCAGGCGGACCGGGGAGACGGCTCCACACTGATCGCGCTCTGCGTGGCACTGGCCGCGCTGGTCGTGGCGTTCGTGATGAACGCACGGGAGCGGGAGGGCTGGGCCTTCACCTTCACCGGGGTGGCCATCGCCGCCACGGTGGCGGCGCTGTTCCTCTCGCTGGCGCCCGACGTGATGCCGTCCTCGCTCAACTCGGCCTGGAATCTGACGATCGACAACGCGGCGTCCGGCCACTACACGCTCAAGGTCATGACCTGGGTGGCGGGCATCATGACGCCGCTGGTCCTGCTCTACCAGGGCTGGACTTACTGGGTGTTCCGCAAGCGGCTGGGCACGCAGCACATCGCCGATGCCCACTAGTGGGGGATGTTTCACGTGAAACCGATCGACCCGCGTCTGCTCCGGTACGCCGGCGCCACCCGTCTCTTCCTGGGGGCGGTGGTGGTCCTCGGGCTGGCCGGCGCGGGCCTGGTCGTGGCCCAGGCGATGCTGATCGCCGATGTGGTGGTGGGGGCGTTCCAGAACGGTCTCGACGGGGCCGGGCTGCGGACACCCCTGCTGCTGCTCGCGGCGGTCGCGCTGGGCCGGGGACTGGTGTCCTGGCTGACCGAGCTGGCCGCGCACCGGGCCAGTGCGGCGGTCAAGTCCGAACTGCGCGGCCGGCTGCTGGAGCGCTCTGCCGAGCTGGGGCCCCAGTGGCTGACCGGGCAGCGGACGGGATCGCTGGTCGCGCTCGCCACTCGTGGTGTCGACGCGCTCGACGACTACTTCTCGCGCTACCTCCCGCAGCTGGGGCTCGCGGTGGTGGTGCCGGTGGCGGTGCTGGCGCGGATCGTCACCGAGGACTGGGTGTCGGCGGCGATCATCGTGGTGACGCTTCCGCTGATTCCGGTGTTCATGATGCTCATCGGCTGGGCCACCCAGGCGCGGATGGACCGGCAGTGGCATCTGCTGTCCCGGCTGTCGGGGCACTTCCTGGACGTGGTCGCCGGGCTGCCGACGCTGAAGGTGTTCGGGCGGGCCAAGGCCCAGGCCGAATCGATCAGGGCCATCACGGACCAGTACCGGAAGGCCACGCTGCGGACGCTGCGGATCGCGTTCCTGTCGTCGTTCGCCCTGGAGCTGCTGGCGACCCTTTCGGTGGCCCTGGTCGCCGTGGGCATCGGGCTGCGGCTGGTCAAGGGGGAACTGGACCTGTACACGGGGCTGGTGATCCTCGTGCTGGCTCCCGAGGCGTATCTGCCGCTGCGGCAGGTGGGGGCGCAGTACCACGCGGCGGCGGAGGGGCTCTCGGCCGCCGAGGAGATCTTCGCCGTTCTGGAGACACCGCTGCCGACGGGTGGTGACCGGGAGGTTCCGGACTCGCTCCGGCTGGAACTGGACCAGGTGACGGTACGCCACCCCGGCCGCACGGAACCCTCACTGGATTCGGCTTCGCTGATCGTGGAGGCCGGGGAGACGGTCGCGGTCACGGGACCGAGCGGAGTCGGGAAGTCGACGTTGCTCAACGTCCTGCTGGGCTTCGCGACCCCGGACGAGGGACAGGTACGGGTCGGCTCCGTGGAACTGGCCTCGCTCTCGCCCGAGCGGTGGCGGGAGCAGATCGCATGGGTACCGCAGCAGCCGTACCTGTTCGCGGGGACGATCGCCGAGAACGTACGGCTGGCGCGGCCCGATGCGGAGGAGTCCGCGGTGCACGACGCACTGCGGGAGGCAGGAGCCCACGGTTTTGTCTCCGCGCTGCCGGACGGCGTGCAGACGGTGCTGGGAGAGGGCGGTGCGGGGCTCTCCGCCGGACAGCGCCAACGGCTCGCACTGGCAAGGGCGTTCCTCGCCGACCGGCCGGTCCTGCTGCTCGACGAGCCCACGGCGGCGCTGGACGGCGAGACGGAGGCAGGCATCGTCGACGCGGTGCGGCGTCTGTCGGTGGGCCGGACCGTGGTGCTGGTGGTGCACCGCCCCGCGCTGCTCGCCGTGGCCGACCGGGTCGTGGCGCTGGCCCCGGGGCCGCTCCGGGGCCAGCGCCACGACACGCTTGTCACCGACGGGCCGGACGGGCCGGACGACCGGACCACCGTGCCCGCCCCGCGTGCTGCCGAGGAGCCAGCGGCCGACGAGGCTCCGGCTTCTGACGCTCCCCGCTCAGGACGGTCGGGACGGGGTCCGCTGGCGCGGGTGCGGGACACGGCCGGTGCGCTGCGGGGGCGGTTGCTGCTGGCCCTGCTGCTCGGGAGTCTCGCCCTGGGGTCCGCCGTGGGTCTCCTGGCGACCTCGGGGTGGCTCATTTCGCGGGCTTCCCAGGAGCCGCCGGTGCTGTACCTGATGGTCGCGGTCACGGCGACGCGGGCCTTCGGGACCGGGCGGGCCGTCTTCCGCTATGCCGAGCGGCTGGTGTCGCACGACGCGGTGCTGCGGATGCTCGCCGACCTGCGGGTCGCCGTCTACCGCAGGCTGGAGCGGATCGCCCCGGCCGGTCTGGGCCGGGTGCGCCGCGGGGATCTGCTGTCGCGGCTGGTGGCTGATGTGGACGCGCTCCAGGACTACTGGCTGCGCTGGTTGCTCCCGGCGGCGGTCGCCGTGGTGGTGGGCGCGGGCGCGGTCGGATTCACCGCCTGGCTGCTGCCCGCTGCGGGCGCCGTGCTCGCCGTGGGGCTGCTCGCCGCCGGGATCGGGGTACCCGTGCTGAGCGGCGCCTTCGCCCGACGGGCCGAGCGTCAACTGGCCCCCGCACGCGGAGTGCTGGCCACCCGCGTCGTCGATCTGCTCTCCGGAACCGCGGAGCTGACGGTCGCCGGTGCGCTGCGCGGGAGGCTGCGTGCGACCCGGGACGCCGATCGGACGCTGACCCGGATCACCTCGCGGGGAGCCACCGCCACCGCGCTCGGCGGCGGGCTGACCGCGCTCGTGTGCGGGCTGACCGTCGCGGCTGCCGCGGTGGTCGGAGTGCAGGCCGTGCGCGACGGGCGGCTCGCAGGTGTGGAACTCGCCGTGGTGGTCCTGACGCCGCTGGCCGCTTTCGAAGCGGTCACCGGGCTGCCGCTCGCCGTGCAGTACCGGCAGCGGGTGCGACGGAGCGCGGAGCGGGTGTACGAGGTGCTGGACGCACCCGTTCCCGTACAGGAACCGCAGCACCCGGTGGCGGTCGGGACGGCGGCGGACCTGCCGTTCCCGCTGGAGGTGCGCGGGCTGAGCGCGCGCTACCCGGGACAGCGGCGGAAGGCGCTCGACGGGGTAGCTCTCCGTCTCGAAGCCGGCCGGCGGGTCGCTGTCGTCGGCCCTTCCGGGTCCGGCAAGACGACGCTGGCGCAGGTACTGCTGCGCTTCCTGGACGCCGAGACCGGGACGTACACCCTCGGCGGGGTGGCCGCCGGTGCGATGGACGGTGACGCGGTGCGCGGGTTCGTCGGGCTGTGCGCCCAGGACGCGCACATCTTCGACAGTTCCCTCCGGGAGAACCTGCGGCTGGCCCGCACCGGGGCCTCGCAGGAGGACCTGCGCGACGCGCTGGCCGCCGCCCGGCTGCTGGAGTGGGTGGACGGGTTGCCCGAGGGGCTCGACACGCCGGTCGGCGAGCACGGTGCCCGGCTCTCGGGCGGCCAGCGCCAGCGCCTCGCACTGGCCCGCGCGCTGCTCGCCGACTTCCCCGTACTCGTACTGGACGAGCCGGCCGAGCATCTCGATCTGGCGACCGCCGACGCGCTGACCGCCGATCTGCTGGCCGCCACCGAAGGGCGCACCACGCTGCTCATCACGCACCGGCTCCGGGGTCTGGACGCCGTCGACGAGGTGATCGTGCTGGACGGCGGCCGGGTGGTGCAGCGCGGACCGTACGCCGAGCTGGCCGCTTCGGAGGGCCCGCTGCGGCGGATGCTGGAGCGGGAAGAGGCTGGTGATCTCCTCGGAGCCGACAGAATCTGACTTTCCACTCCAAATGGGACTAACTAGGCTTCGGGGTATGCCAGCTCCGGATCCGACCGATCCCCCGAAGCCCCCCACCGGCGCGAACCACAGCCTGCGCGGGCTCTCCGCCGAACTCACCGAGCGTGTGCCGCAGCTGCTCGACGCCATGCGCACCATCGGCACGGGGCTCGAACTGCACTCCACCCTGAACAGGATCTGCGAGACCGCGGCGGGGCTGACGGACTCCAGGTACGCGGCCATCGGGGTCGTCGACCGGGAGCGCGGCGGCCTCAGCGACTTCGTCACGTACGGCATCGCACCCGAGGACGCGGCCAGGATCGGCCGGATCCCCGACGGGCGGACCGGGCTGCTGGGCGCGCTGATCAACGAGTCCCACGGGGTGCGGCTCACCGATCTGACGGAGGATCCGCGCGCGGGCGGGTTCCCTCCGCACCATCCGCCGATGCGGACCTTCCTGGGGGGACCCGTCCAGGTACAGGGGGAGACCTTCGGCAATCTCTACGTCGCCGAGAAGAAGGGCGGGGCCGAATTCACCGACGCCGACTTCCACATGGTCCGGGTCCTCTCCACCGAGGCGGGCATCGCGATCAACAACGCGCGGCTGTACGAGGCCGCCCGGCAGCGTGAGCGGTGGATCGACGGCTCGGTGGCCGTCACCACGGCGCTGCTGGCCGGTGGCGATGCCGATGACGCGCTCTCGGTGGTCGCCGAGCAGGCGCGCCGGCTCGCGGACGCGGCGGTCGGGGTGGTCATGCTGCCCGCCGCCGAGGGCGGTCTTGAGGTCGTCGCCCTCTCCTCCACCGACCGGCCCGGCCCCGCGCTGGGGATGATCGCCCCGCCGGAGAGCGGCATCGTGGCGACGCTGCTCTCGGGCTCCCCGGTGTTCGTGGACGACTCGGCCACCGACCCGCGGATGATCACCGATCTCGGCAGGGAGTACGGGCCGAGCATGCTGCTGCCGCTGCACAGCGGGGGCCGTCTGCTGGGCGTACTGGCGACTCCGCGCGAGCGGGGCGCCCGGCCGTTCAGCGCGGCCGAGCGCTCGCTGGCCGCGCAGTTCGCCTCACAGGCCGCGCTGGCACTCATGATGGCCGACGCGCAGCGGGACAGGGAGCGCCTCGCGGTCTTCGAGGACCGCGACCGGATCGCCCGCGATCTGCACGACCTGGTCATCCAGCGGCTGTTCGCCACCGGAATGATGCTGGAGGGCGCCCACCGGCAGTCCGCGATGCCCGAGGTCAGAGACGGTGTGGGGAAGGCCGTGGACGAACTGGATGTCACGATCCAGGAGATCCGCACCGCCATCTTCGCGCTCCAGCAGGGGCCCGCCGAAGCGCCCTCGGGGCTGTGCAAGCGGGTGCTGCGGGAGATCAACATGGCGGCCGTGCCACTCGGGTTCAAGCCGGAACACCGCTTTGTGGGCGCGGTCGACACGGCCGTCGGTGAACTGACGGGGAAGAACCTGATCGCTGCGCTGCGGGAGGCGCTGTCCAATGCCTTCCGGCACGCCCGTGCCTCCCGTATCGAAGTGGTCGTCGACGCCACCGCGCACCTGGACGACGGCCGTCCGGCGGTGCGTCTCACCGTTGCCGACGACGGTGTCGGCATTCCGGAGGGCGGGCGCCGCAGCGGGCTGCGCAATCTCGACAGGCGCGCGGAGTCGCTGGGCGGATCGAGCAGCCACGGTCCGGGACTCGGCGGCGGGGGCGGCGGCACGACGGTGGTGTGGGAGGCCCCGCTGTAGCTGCGCCGGGCCGGGACCGCGCCGGACCGCCGGGCAGCAGCGGCGCCGGTGTCAGCGGGACTCGTGGTGAGGCGCCAGGTGTCAGCGGGCCTTGAGGATCTGCTCGATGATGACCGCGACGCCGTCCTCGTTGTTCGTCAGAGTCCGCCCCGAAGCGGCGGCCACCGCTTCCGGGTGGGCGTTGCCCATCGCGTACGAGGTGCCCGCCCAGCTCAGCATCTCGACATCGTTCGGCATGTCACCGAAGGCGACGACCTCGGACGGGGCGATGCCCCGCTCGGCGCAGCACAGTTCCAGGGTGCCCGCCTTGGAGACACCGGCGCCGCTGATCTCCAGCAGCGCGGTCGGGCTGGAGCGGGTGATGGACGCGCGGTCCCCGACGGCGGCGCGCGCCAGGGCGAGGAAGTCGTCGGGCGCCAGCTCGGGGTGGTGCGCGAGCACCTTCAGTACCGGCTGATCCGCGATGTCGGAGTCCGGAGCGAGCAGCTTCTCGGCGGGTGCGACGCTCGATGCGGGGTCGAACTGCATCGGGGGGTAGGCCAGTTCGTGGTGGATGCCGCCGGTCCGCTCCACGGCGAACGAGGTGCCGGGTGCGGCGGCTCGCAGGATGGAGATCACGTCGAGTGCGTCGGTGCGCTCCAGGGGGAGGACCTTGACGAAGACGTGTCCGCCTCCGTCGCCGTGCAGGTCGACCACGGCTGCGCCGTTGCCGCAGATGGCGAGGCCGTGGCCGTGGACGTGGTCGCTGACGACATCCATCCACCGGGCCGGACGACCGGTGACGAAGAAGACGTCGATCCCGGCCTCCTCGGCGGCGGCCAGCGCGGCGATGGTGCGGTCCGAGACGGTCCTGTCGTCCCGCAGCAGGGTGCCGTCCAGATCGGTGGCGATCAGCCGGGGCGGAAGGGGGGCGGCGGGGCCGGTAGCTGAGGTCACCGGACCATTCTCCCGCACGGAGCGCACGGGCGTGCGAAAGGTCGCACATCTGAGAGCGTGCGCGGGCACGCGGCTGAGCCGGGCGGGCCCCGCCGGTGAGCGTCCGGGCCGCGTTCCCGTCCCCGGAGGCGCCGCCGGGTGGGGTGCGTGCGGTCCGGTCCGGCGACCGGGTCCGCCCGGGGGCGGGTACGACGTAGGGTCGTGGCCATGCGTCTGAGTACCGTGATTCTCCCCGTCCGCCGCTGGCGCGAGGGTGGCCGTGAGCAGTGGGTGCGCGCCGAGGGGCTGGGTTTCCACACCGCGTACACCTACGATCATCTGTCCTGGCGGGTGCCGTTCCGCGACGGCCCGTGGTTCGGTGCGGTGCCGACGCTGACCGCGGCGGCGGCGGCGACCGGGCACATCCGGCTGGGCACGCTCGTCACCTCAGTCAAGCCTCTTTCACCTATCGCGGCGTGACCTGGGCGAATTCGTTGTCTCCGACTCAGATACTGATGGGCCGGACGCGGTCAGCGCACAGCAGGGCCATGTCATCGTCCGTCTGGCAGCCGACCAGGGAGTGATGGGGACAGCGGTTCCCCGCCTGGACGACGCCGGGTCAGGGCGGACCAGTAGAACGGACTGGTCACGTGTAACCGAGTTCCTCCAGGCGGACTCTGAGCCGTGTCGCAGCCGCCTCGCTCTGCCTCTCCAAATCCGCGATGGAAGTTTCGTACCGGTCACCCCATGAGCGGTAGACGTCGACCATTCCCTGTCGCTTTGCGGCAGCGAGCCTCTCCACACGAGAGCAAAGGTCGTCACCAAGGACCTCAAGCACTCGCTCGCGTGCCAGGCCATCAGGGAGATACGAAGGTCGGCCGTCGGCCACCGCCCACCGGGCGATCACCCCGGGAAAGCTCCGGAGGTCCAGGCTTCTGAGGTCGTCCTGCCGGACGGCCCACCATGCCGCGAACGCACCGGTCAACTGGTACCGGTCCAGGATCCCGGCCAGCAGGAGCTCCTCACGGAAAGAGGCCATGAGCCGGGAACGCGACGTCAACAGATTTCCGGTGCCCACGAGTTCGGCAATGCGTGATTCCGTTGCACGCCACCAGGAGCGGCAGTGGTCGACGAAGTCCCCCTCTCGGGCAGCGGCCAGGTCCGAGATACGCGCTGCCGTCGCCTCGCACCCGCGGGCAGGGAAATCGAAGTAGCCGGAATCCTTCGTCGTGAACAGGTCGGTGAGGCCGATACCGAAGACCTGGAACCTCTCCATCCCCGCGACGACCTCACTTCTCGGTACCCCACCGAACAGCGCGGCACGGACGTCCAGCGATGGCTCGGCGGGTGGACCCGGGTCGACATAACGCCGGATGTTGAGGTTGAAGTCGTTGGCCTCGATCTCGTCCAGAGAGACCACTCGCGAGAAGCCGGGGATGTCCGCCCACTCGTGGAAGGCGCCCACGATCTTTTCCACGTTCTGCGGCTCCAAGCGGTTCTGCGACCGCCCCGTGACCACTTCGCGCTCCGCGTTGACGAACAGTACCTGGCCGCGCTGATCCGCCGATGTGCCGGCCGTGCCCCGCAAGACCAGGATGCAGGCCGGGATGGCCGTGCCGTAGAAGACGTTCGGTCCGATACCGATCACCGCTTCGAGTCGGCCGTCTTCGACGATTCCCCGGCGGATCTGCTCCTCTGCCCCACCCCGGAACAGCACACCGTGCGGGGTGACGACCGCTCCGATCCCGTCCGGAAGGAGTGTGGCCAGCACGTGCTGGACGTTCATCAGATCGGCCTTCTTACCCTGCCCGGGTGTCCAGCCATACTTCATCCGCTCCGAATGCCTCATCTCCTTCTCGGAGTAGTTCATCGAGAAGGGAGGATTGGTCAGTACGCGGTCGAAGCGCCTGAGGTGCCCGTCCTCCAGTGAGTGAAGTGGATCGGTCAGTGTGTCCCCGCAGAGCACGGAACTGTCCGTGAGGCCGTGCAGCAGAAGGTTCAGCCGAGCAGTGGAGCACGTCGCGGCGTTCATCTCCTGCCCGAAGAGGGCGAGGTCCGCGCCCTCCCCGCCCTGCTCGTCGACGTACTGCCCGGCTTGGACGAGCATGCCTCCTGAGCCGGCAAACGGATCGTAGACCGACTGTCCTGCCAGCGGGCGGACCAGGCGCACCATCAGGCTGACCACAGAACGGGGCGTGAAGAACTCTCCACCCCGTTTCCCGAAACTGTCGGCGAACGCGCCCAGGAGGTGGTCGTACGCGCGGCCGACCACGTCGCCGAACTCCAGGTCGCCGTCGTTCAGCGGAATACGGTCGAAGTGATCGACCATTGCCTTCAATTCGCCGCGGCTCAGTCTTACGTCGAAGTCGACAGCCTCGAACACGCCCTTAAGGACTTCTGGGTTGCTCTGCTCAAGTGCCCACAGAGCCTCGTTGAGTACCCGCCCCGGCGCCTTGCCCTCGTAGTCGACGATCTGGGACCAACGCGCACGGTCAGGCACCCGCAGGATGCCCGGCTGATCCGAGACCCGCTTGAGAAGCAGCATCGCAGAGATGACTTCACGGTACTGCGACGCGTCCATCCTGCCGCGCAGGATGTCGCCAGCGTCGAAGAGGGCCCGTTCCAATTGGTCGAGGTTCAACAGACTCACGTGCGCCTCACTCCCTGGATCAGCTCTCCGAAGATGGCCGGCCGTAGTGCCTCCAGGCGATCAGCCATCTGCCGCTGGATCCTGATCCGTACGTCGACATCCGCCAGCGCTTCGACGACAGCGTGCTGCCGGTCCAAGGGCGGAACGGTGACCGGCAACTCGTTCAGCATCGCCGAGTTGAGCGAAGGCACCGTACCCGGGATGGACTGGCCCAGCATGTACCGCTGCACGGGCGGATACGACAGATACGACACCAGGTACTCCGGCAGGACACGGTCTCGCTGGGGCCTGATGCGCAGACAGGACGAACCATAGAACCAGGTGGCGTGTTCCGCCTCGACCAGCGCCAGCCGGCCGAGCGTCCCCTGCCGCACGACGAGGATGTCGCCCTCCCGCAGCGAGAACCGGGAGAGGCGTTTCGCTCCGTCCCACGGAACCCGCCGTAGCCGCCGGGTGTCCACTTTGTGGTCGTCGGTGAGATCCGGCGGCGAGATCACCGGCACTCCGTCGGGGCCTTCTTGGAGGTTGTCCAGCAAGGACCCGGACGGCCCTGCCTTCACCTCGCACAGGGTCCCGAGCGGGATCTCATGGTCCCGGCTCATGGATACGTCGTCTCCTTTCACAGCTCCTCGGTCCTCTTCCCGGCACCCCGATCTGCCGTGGCCCCGCGCGTGGGTGGTGCGGGTGCGCACCCGCACCACCCACGGTCAGGCGACCCGCGTCCAGTACCGCACGGCGCCGCGTACCAGTTCCTCCATGGCAGCGGCCAGCAGGGCCATGACGACCACGGTCAGCGCCGCCGTACCGTGCCCCAGGGCGAAGGCGCCGAACACAATCAGGACGATGATCAGCACAAGCGGCACCCCGGCCTTGATGGCCCGAGGCGGGAGGGACCATGCATGATGGGTAATGGGAATCCTCACGAGGATGTCCTTTCTGTCTTCGCACTCTGTGCGGGGATGGTCGAACCGCGCCACCCTGCCGGGCGTCCAAACCATGCAGGGTGGCGCGGCGGTTCGTGCGGCACCACACACCGAGTCCGGGCCACGCCCGATCCTCGGTGACACTGAAGACACTACATCTCGAAGCTAGCTTCGCAAAAGGTCGCGCGCTCCAACTGCCCCACCGAGGGCAGCGAGTTGGCCCCGCCGCATCCCTTTGCCGCGTCACCACATCCGCCGGAACGTCTCAGACCGTCTCGCCTATCGTCGAGGTATGCGTCTGAGCACTGTGATCCTGCCGATCCATCGATGGACCAACGGACGGAGGCTGTGGCAGCACGCCGAACAACTCGGCTTCCACACCGCGTACACCTACGACCATCTGTCCTGGCGGAGCTTCCGCGACGGGCCATGGTTCGGTGCGATCCCGACGCTGACGCGGCAGCGTCGGTAACGCAGCGTATGCGTTTGGGTACCCTCGTCAACTCAGTCAAGCCTCTTCGACTCACCAAGTTGCACTGGCTTCGCATCGGGGTTCGACTCTTGCCCTCGGTCAACCCACCACTCGACCGCGCTGGCAGGGCGTGGATCCCAGTTTGTCAAATTCGGAGACGCTGAATGACCGTGCGCTGTAGCTTCACCGCGTGCGAGCCGAATCGAGCTCGCGCAGCGGGAGGGGATGTTCGGCGTGCGAGTTGTGTCAGTCATCAATTATAAGGGTGGGGTCGGAAAGACTACCCTTACTGCAAATATTGGAGCAGAGCTTGCATTTCGAGGGAAGAAAGTTCTGCTCATCGACCTCGACCCGCAGGCGAGTCTGACATTTTCGCTTGTTCGACCCGAGTATTGGCAACAGAATCTTGAAGCCGAGAAGACGATTAAGAGATGGTACGAGTCGTTCGACTCCAGTTCCCCTCTGAGTCTATCGTCACTTGTGACGCGAGCTCCGCGAATTCGAGACTTCGGGAACGGCGGAATCTTGCGATTCATTCCGTCGCATCTTGGGCTGATCAACGTCGATTTGGAACTGGCCACAGAACTCGGGGGAGCCTCCCTCAAGCAATCCAAAATCAACTACCTCCGCGTCCATCGACGTCTTTCTGAAGGACTCAAAGAGGATGTGTTTAGCAATTTCGATGTAATCCTAATCGACTGCCCGCCAAATTTTAATATCGTAACAAAGAATGCAATCGTCGCAAGTGACAGCGTCCTCATCCCAGCCAAAGCCGACTATCTTTCGACACTCGGAATCGACTATCTCCAGCGAAGTCTGCGCGAACTCGTTGGGGATTACAATGAATATGTGCAACTCGAGCCTGGAGACGGAAATGCGCGGGTGATCAATCCGCAGGTACTTGGCGTAGTTTTCACGATGATGCAATTTTATGGCGGTCAGCCAATTTCCGCTCTGCGTCCGTATATGCGCCAGACCGCATCGCTCGGAGTGCCCGTGTTCGACAGCCTTATGCGGGAGGCGAAGACGCTGTTCGCCAGCTCCCCTGGCAGTGGGCAGCCCCTAGTTCTGAGGGCCGGAAAGACTGCGACCGAGAAGCAGTTGATCAGGGAACTCGAAGTCCTGGTTTCGGAATTCATGCTCAAGCTTGGGGTGTAAAACTATGCACACGTCTGCAGGAGAGTCGAGTATGGTGCTCGAGCAGGTGGGGATTTTCCTGCAATCTCTATCACCTGAACAGATCGAAGATCTAGCGGCTGGGCGGTACCGAATTTCCCTGGTCAGAACGCAGGCGCCACGAGAAGCCAAAGCTCGCCGGAGCAGCCCGAGCGTCGATCTCGAGCAGCTGCGAATTGACCTTTCCGGTGTGGAATCACGGGAAGCCGGAGAGGATTATCTTAAAAATAAAAAGCTGAGTCGCGCCGATCTGCAGGCTCTTGCCCGCGTGCTGGATATTCCAGTGCGGAAGGGTGACAACATGGATGCGATCAGAGAGAGTGTTGTCGAGGCTACGATCGGGTACCGATTGAGGTCTGATGCAATTCGCGGAAACACCCCGCCCGAAGGTGAGGTTAAGTAGTAGATTTACCAGCCGTAAATTTGCAGACTCCAATCTGGGCGCCTCTACTGCGGTCCGTATCCGGTTGGCGGTGCTCGCGCGACGTGATGCAGTCCGCAACCTTCGTATTCATCACCTCTTACTCGCTCTGACTGCTCAATGAAGGCATGCCGTGCTGGTCCGGCGCTCCCGTCTCGGCACGAGTTGGTTACTCGGCACCCGATCTTGAAATCCATCGGGCCACACCTTCGAAGGCATTTAGTGCCCGCTTGTCATACAGCCCGAAAAGGTCCTGGCAGTCACGGCCGAGGCGGTTGTACAGGGCTGCAGCCCCCCGGGTATCGCCCGACTGGCCAGTGAGTTCGGCATGCTCTATGCGCTTTTCGATCACTTCCTCACCATACGGCCCGAACCGGAGTTCCAGTTCGAAGATGCGGCGGTCCAATTCCTGAATACGCTCCGAGTGGCCGACATTACTGTCCACGGCGTCCAGCAGGTGAGTCCGCCCCATGGCAATGGCCACGTCCTCAGTTCCCAAGGAGTGCTGGACTTCGCTCATCACTACGGCAACTGCTTCGGCGCTGCGCGGACGACCTGCCGGATCCTTGGCCAGGAGAATTCGGACGATGAAGTCAAGCTGATCGGGCACGCCTGGGCGGTGGGCACTTGGCGGTGCCGGCAAGTTGTCTTGGTGCATTCTTCCCACGGTCATGGGATCGTCCTGCGGGCTGCCGAAGGGCGGTCGCCCCGTCAGCATCTCGTAGAGGACGCAGCCCACGGAATACAGGTCACTATGCACGCTGCCCGGGCTGCCAGCCCACCTCTCGGGAGCCTTGTACAGAGCGGTTCCCACGCCTGTGTGGGACTGGGTGACATCAGCGAAGGACGCGAGCCCGAAGTCCACGATCTTCACCACGCCCTCGTTTGTGATCATGATGTTGTCGGGCTTGATGTCATGGTGGAGCACCTTGCGTAAGTGCGCGGCGTCCAGGCCCTCGCAGATCTCCCGTGTCCAGCGGACGGTTCGCTCGGTCGTGAGCGTGGGCCCTTCCTTTAAATGGCTAGCGAGTGATCTGCCCTGGATGTACTCCATGACGATGTAGAGCTCGCCCTCGTGCTCGCCCGTGTCGTAGATCTGCGCGACGTGGGCATGGCTGACCCGCGCCATAGCAACGCTCTCTCGCCCGAACCTTTTCACCGTCCAATCGGTGAACTCTGTGGCAGCTCCCTGCTGGCGGAGACGTCGTCGCGCGAGAAACTTCAGGGCCACAGTGCGGCCAAGCTTCGTGTCCTCGGCCGGCCAGACGTCACCCATAGCACCGCTGACCGGACGGTCCTTAACTTTGAAGCGGCCACCGATCAACTTGGAGGTGTCCATCTGGTTCCTTTCCCGCTTCCTGGCCGGACACTCACGCCAGGTGATCAGCCCCGCTTGTGTCCGTCTCCCCACCGAGTGAGGAGATCTAGCTGCTCCACCGCATCTTGCCAATCCTCGAGAAGGTCCTTGCACTGGCGGAGCGCCTTGTCCATCGTTGCGACAGCTTCGTGTCGCAATTGGTCTCCGTGATCGCGTACGCGCCTTCTGCGGAACGGGATGCTTCCGAACTCCCAGACCGCCCCAGTGAAGAGTCCGATCGTGAGCAGCGCGAAGAACCAACGTGCTGCGCCATCGACGAACGGCACCACCAGCGCCAGTGTGAACGCACCGATTACCAAGGCGCCGATCACGCGTGGCCATCTGCGCGCGACAGCGTCCGATCGAACCTGAGTCTGTCGCTCGATATGCGTGTCGAGTTCATCGACAACCCTGCCTGACTGCACCATCATCTGCGGGTCCGTCGGGACGGAGCAGTCCCAGCCCGCGACGCTCAACGTGATGTGACGCGGGAGGCGATTGCGGGAGGCAGTGACGAGCCGTTGCGCAGCCTCCTCCAAATCCGGCCAAATGGCCCGCAAAGCCATGCGGCGAGCCGGTTGGCTGAGCCGTACTTCGTCTGGCTCGAAGATGGCCTGATCGAGGAGTTCCATGAGTGCGATCGGGGCGCCGTCGGGGGAGACTGACGATTCATGGGCCCTGTCAGCCGCCTCAAGGTCTCCGCCGTGTTCGATGACCCGCTCAAGTCGCCGCATCCTCTCGCGCATGTCTGCTTCATCCGGCTCGAGTTGATCGATGAGACGTTCGAGGGCGCTCTCCACATGGCCGCCATTACCGACCGGCGTATCGGCTCCGTCGAACCCATCAGGGAACATGTGCTCAAGGTGGGCCAAGGTCCTGTCGGGCACCGTCGATAGTTCCCAAGCACCCCGGATCGCCTCCCATTGGTCTCCGCACGTCTTGCGTAGGACTGCGTACCGGTTCTCGGTAAGGCGACCTCGGAGGTTCAAGAGACGGGACCCCAGCTGGGTGCTACCAAGCATGCCGACCGATGCAGGTGCACCGGCTGAGAGGGGCGAGACCCCTCGGTTCCATCGCGCCATAGCCTGCCGGGCGTAGCCGAGTGCCTTTTCGCCCAGTTCCTTGCCGGCGATCGCGTCCAGGACGACCAAGAAGTCTTGCCCCAGTTCATCAGGGTCGAGCGACTGGAGGTAAAGGTCCATCCATGCAGTGGCTTCGGTTTCGTCTCCGAGGCGAGAACACGTAAACGAGAAAAAGAGGTTGGCCTTCGCGGCGTCCAAGGCGCAAGCATGCGCCCGCGCGCGCTCACCCTGCTCCTCCTCATCGCGGAACTTGGCTGCGACTGCCATCGTGGCAGGCGCTAGCCAGTACGTTGGCTCAAGGAGTAGCCGCTCCTCGGAGCATGCCCGCACGGTGGCTGTGTTCACTACGTTTCTGTAGATGGCCTGTGCGGTGAGGGTGTGCACTAGGCCGCGGGCCAGGGTGCGGGTCTGTTTGCGCTGCGCGAAGCTTGCATGCCACTCGGTAGTCAGCCGAGACAGTTCTGCCTGGGCCTTGGAGGCTTCCCGGTCACGTCCGTACTGTTCGATAAAGGTGTCGAGAGTCTGGCGTGTGTCGGTGACCGCGCTCTCTAGCCCTGCGATCTCCTGCCGCACATTGCTGACCTCCCCGCTAAGCCTCACGACGTCCGTCTCCACGTCTTGCAGCCCCTCCCTGAAGCCGGACAGCCTCGCCTCGTGACGCCCTTGCCCCTCCTCTATGCCTTCGATCCGTTCGCCGAGTCGCTGAATCGCCGTGTCCAGGCCAAGCTCGTCGTCCATGACATCCCCCAGGCCATCACCAACTGCGTTATGTGCCTGACCATTGTCGACTCAACCCGGCCACTCCTCGGCCAACTGGCTTGAATCGGTCTGTAATTGTGTCGTTTCGGCCACTGTCGGCGCGGGATGGCAGTATGGCGTGTCACATGAACAGACCGACCGAACGGGAGCGCACAGTGCGCGAAATCGTCTATCTGTCGGAAAGTAAACTGCGGCAGTTCGTACCTGCGCCACGGCGTGTCCCGCGTACGGGTGCTCTCCGAGTGACCACGCCGTTGGGAGGCATCGACCTGGACGCGCCGGTACCCAACCTGGAACAAGGGCAGCTGCGGCACCTTCGCGATGTTTCCGAGCACGTTGAGCTTGTGGCGGGCTGGTACGCACAGCCTGACTTGCGTCCCGGCCAGTGGGTGCAGTTCGAAGCACCACTTCGTTGCGTGACGCTCGATGGCGCTCACCAGGACCTCGTACTGTTCGTGGACCCTTCAGACCGAGAGAGAACAGGCTCCGTGACAGACGGGGACTGCCGTCTGCTCATGCATGGGTCGGTCCGTCATCTCAAGGGCTGGACCCCGATGTCAGTAGACGGTCCCGCGCTAGAAGTAGAGAACTCGGCCTCCAGCCTGGGAACTGCATTCATCACCAGGGCCGGGCAGGTCGTGGAGGCGCTCACCAGGCACCGCGACCCGCTGCTACTGGAACGGACTCCATCCCCGGAAGCGGCGCGCCTGCACCGCCGGGGCGTGCAGGAACTGCTAGATGCGTTGGACGACGAGGACGGCAGTATCGATACTTCCGCAATGATGACTGGATACGCGCGGGTCACGGGAATTCTCTCGAGTGCCGGCGCCACCTCTCGGTGCGTAGTGGCTAGCCCCCTCGTTGTGGAGTTTTCGGCAGCCGACCCTTTGAGGAATTCCATGTGACTGCAGAGCGACTTCGCGTGCCAGGAAGCTAAACCCACGATGCCAGCGAAGTGCCTGTTGAGCCCCTACTCCCGATAGTGCAGCAATTAGCCGAGTTGTTTGCGACCTTCGGTGGCAATCAACTCGAAGACCGCCTGGCCAGCGGCAAAGTCCGAGTCGGGAATCGGCCAGTGGATCACGATTTCGGTGAAACCGAGCTCACGGTGGCGGCCCGCGAAATCAACAAAGGCGTCTACGGAATCCAGCGGCCGGTTTCGGTCGGGAGTGAAGCCGTGGAGCAGGATCTTGTCGAGTTCGGCCACGTCTCGGTCGATCTCCGCACATGCCGTGCCGAGTTTCTCAATCTGGCCGCGAAGGGCTTCCACCGACTGGTCCGGTGTGCCCATCTCGTACAGCTTCGGGTCACCGGTCGTCACCCATGCCTGCCCGTACCGTGCGGCCAGCTTCAGCCCGCGCGGACCTGTCGCCGCCACCGCGAACGGCAGCCGGGGCTGCTGTACGCAGCCGGGGATGTTCCGGGCCTCGTCCGCCGAGTAGAGGTTCCCCTCGTGCGTGACGGAGTCCTCGGTGAGCAGCCGGTCGAGCAGCGGCACGAACTCGCCGAGCCGATCCGCCCGCTCCTTCGGTGTCCACGGCTCCTGCCCTAGTGCCGTCGCGTCGAAGCCGTTGCCGCCTGCCCCGATGCCGAGCGTGATCCGGCCGCCGGAGATGTCGTCAAGCGAGATCAGCTCTTTGGCAAGGGTCACAGGGTGCCTGAAATTCGGTGACGTAACGAGGGTGCCCAGGCGCAGCCGGTCAGTGGCCGTGGCAGCAGCGGTAAGCGTGGGCAGAGCGCCGAACCATGGACCGTCGCGGAAGGTGCGCCAGGAGAGATGGTCGTAGGTGTAGGCGGCGTGGAAGCCGAGTTGCTCGGCGCGCTGCCACTTGGCGCGGCCTCCCTCATGCCAACGGTCGACGGGAAGGATCACGGTGCTCAGGCGCAGGCTCATGTCACTGAGCCTATGCCGGACACGGACCCCCATTCGTCCCGAGCGAAGACGAGCCGGGGCTGCTTGGGCTGCTCGACGTCGCACACGACGATGAGGCCGCCGATCATCTGCCGCCCGCTCATTGCGCCGCGGTGGCCGCCCATCCGTAGCGGGAGAAGGAGGGACCACCGTTCTGATACGCGGCAAGGGCCTGTGCGGAGGTCGGGAACGCAGGCTCGGGCAGGCGGTCGGCGGCGACCCACTGGGCCGCCAGGTGCTTGGCCGGCTCGGTGTTGGTCAGTTCGCCGGTCCACGTGTCGGTGGCGAAGGCAAAGAGGACGAACTGCCCGGCCTCGTCCCAGCCATGTTCGACGTGGATGACGTGGACGAGTGCGAGGTCCGCCGGGCCGACAAGCAGACCGGTCTCCTCCTTGAGTTCGCGGGCGGCGGCCTCGTCGAGGGCTTCGCCAGGTTCGGCCTTGCCCCCGGGGAGGGTCCAGGCCGGTTGCGGGGACCAGTTACGCGCGGCGTAGTGCACAGCGGGCGATCGTGCCGGCGCGCTTGTCGTGGACGATCACGCAGACCATGTTGCGGCTGTTCATCACGCTGGCGCTCATCACAGTGCCCTCTCCTTGATGCCAGAAGATGTCGGTGGTCCGGCTGTGTGTTCAGTCTGGGCCCGCCGCTCGGAACGTACGTGTGCTGTCAGCACCCGAGCATGAGGCGGTCGGCGTTGATGCGTGAGAAGACCAGGTCGGTCATGTGGGTCGGGGTTTCGGTGCACCGGACGGGCGGTTGTGGTCGGCGCATGGCCCGGGGGTAGGTGGCCGGGTCGTAGTCGTTGGTGAGCGTGTACGCGTGAAAGCCGTGTTCGCCAAGGGTGTTGATGATGGCGATGGTGCTCTCGCCTTGCTTGGCCAGGAGCCTGGGCGTGACTTCCACGACGAGTTCCGCGTCGTCCCGCAGGTGGGGGAGCGCGGGTAGCAGTCCGCGGATGGCTGCTGCTTCGGCGCCTTCGACATCGATCTTGATGATGCGGGTGGTGGCAAGTTCGGTCTGGCTGACCAGGTCGGCCAGGGGCGCGGTGGGAGCCTCGAAGGCCGTGTGGACACAGCGGGGCCGGACAGCGGTGGTGTGGCCGAGGTTGGCGGGGTCCTCCAAATACAGGGTCAGCGTGCCGTGGGTATCGGAGGCTGCGGAGCGAACGGCGCGGATGTTGGTGCGGTGGTTGGCAGTGGCCGCAGCGGTCAGGTCGTCGTGGAACTGCGGGGAGGGCTCGATGGCGACGACGCGGCCGTGGGGGCCGACGGCGCGGGAGGCCAGGAGAGTGAACGCGCCGCGGTGGGCTCCGACGTCGATGAAGGTGTCGCCAGGGTGTAGCCGGTCGCGCAGGAAGGCGCTCAGGTTCGGCTCCCACTCGCCGAACAGGTACTGGTAGCGCTGGATGACGTCGCTGGTGGTGACGGTGACCACGTCGCCGGACCGCAGCCGGACGGTGGCGTGGACTGCGTCGGTTCGCAGGTGCTCGTCGAGGAAGCGGCTGACGAGCCGTGCCTTGCCCACGGTTCCAGAGGCGTGGCGGACGTAGGCCCGCAGCGCGCGGGCGATAGCGGAGGCGGACACGGGTGGCTCCTTCGGTTGGCGGCAGCAGGGAACGGGGGCCTGGGCCGACCGGCGGTGACAGACTGGCCGGAGAACGCTTGTGGTGATGAGGGGAGTCAGCGGTGGCCGAGAGCACTCCGGTGGTGTTCCTGCTGGTGGGGCTCACCGGTTCGGGGAAGACCACCTATGCGCAGCGTGAGCTGGAGCCTCGGGGTGCTGTGCGGCTGTCGGTGGACGAGGTCGTCTACGAGCGGCACGGCCGGTACGGCGTCGACTACCCGGAGAACACCTACTTCGAGAAGGAGTCCCCGGTCGTCGCCGAGCTGCACCGGCGGCTTGCCGAGCTGGTCGCGGAGGGCCGGGACGTGGTGTGGGACCACGGGCTGTGGCCGCGCAAGGACCGCGATGCGATGAAGGAGCTGGTTGAGTCGGCCGGCCGGCAGTGGCGGCTGCTGTACTTCCCGGTGAAGCGTGACGAACTGCTCCGTCGGCTGGTGGAACGTAACGAGCGGGCGGATGCCAACGCACTGGTCGTCACACCGGAGGCCCTGGACGACTTCTTCGCGCGCTTCGAAGTACCTCAGAACGAGGGCGAGGAGATCGTGGAGCCGGACTGGTTCCGAGGCGCGTGCGGACGCCAGTTGGTGGCGATCCTGGCGGCTTCGGCGGCCCAGCCGTCCGGCAGGCGGTCGAGGGTGACGTGGCGGAACCCGAGGCGGGGGTCGGAGACATCGATGCGGCCGTGGTGACGGTCGATGTGCAGCAGCAGGCGGGACGCCTCGCTGCGGACAGCCGGGGTGTGCTCGGCCCACTCTCCGGAAGTGAACTGCCTTACCCGCCGCTGCAGGTCGCCCAGGACGCCCGAGCGCCACTTGAAGTGATGCACGCACGCGAGCGTGTCCGGGGCCGGTTTATGGCCCGGTGTCCGGTGGTTACCGGATGCCATGGCCACCGAGGAGTGGGCGAGGACGATCTTGCGGGGGTCGCCCTTGAGGAGCCGGTGAGTGAGGTGCCCGCCGAGCGGGAAGGCCCGGTCCAGTCCGGTTTCCGGGCGCCAGAAGGCCAGGCGGCCGTCGTTCGTGACACGGTCGAGCAACAGCCCGCCGATCACCTTCTGTCTGGTGGCCTCGGCCTGGGCGATCACGGTGGAGAGCGGGGCCGGGTAGGTCTGGAACTCGTCGGAGTCGGCGATCAGGTGCCATCCGGGCCCAGCCTGGGTGCGCAAGTCGTCGCGGAGTCGGGTGTTGGTGTGCTCGTGCCACGGCCCGGTACTGACCCGAGCAGGGATGACGCCGAGAGCGTGGCTGGCTGCGACGAGCTGGTGGCGCCAGGCGTCGGGGACGTGGTCGGGAAAGTGGAAGGCGAGGTGGAACCGCTCGATGCCGAGCCGGCGGTAGTGGGCGGTCCAAGCGGCGAGCAGGGCCGGTTCGACCGGGCCGATCACCGCGACCAGGGTGGGAGAGATGGGCGTCGTCATCGGCACTTCTTGGTCAGGCGGGTGTAGGCGTCGGTGAGGAACGCGGCCTGGTCGGCTGCCGCGCGCATGTCCAGCGCTTCGGGCGCCGATGGCCCCGGGCGGACCGGTGGCTCGGCCGCGAGTTTGTCCAGCGCCTTGGCAAGTGCGTTCGGGTCACCGGCCGGGAAGAACTGGGCCCACGGCTCCCCTGTGAGCCGGGCGACCAGCTCGGGGTCGTGTGCGGAGACGATCAGCGGTACGGCGAGGCGGGCGGCATCCATGACCAGTCCCGATTCCTTGCCTACGCCGGGCTTCCGGGCGACGAGGGCCGCGTCGGCGGCGGCGTACACCAGTCGCAGGACCTGGTCGGCGACCGGTCCGGGCACGGTGTGGAGGCGGACGTTCGGCAGCTGATGCCAGCGTGTGAGGGTGCTGTCGTCCAGTGGGGCGCCGCACACCAGGACGTGCAGCGGCTCGGTGAGGCGGGCGAGGGCTGCGTCGATGGTGGCGATGTCCTTGTACGGCCACCAGCCCCCGACCACGCACACTGCTTTCGCGTCGGAGGGGATGGTGAAGGCGGCACGGGCGCCCTCGCGCTCGGCGTCGGTCAGCCGCCGGCCGTCGTCGACCGCGAACGCCCGTACCTCACCGCGGAGGCGTGGAAAGGCCGGCGCGACCTGGTCGCGGACGGCCGTGGTCGGGTACAACGCGATCACCCGCTTCTCACCTCTGCGGGCGATTCGGCCCAGCCACCTGACCGGAAGGTCCTCGGTGGTGACCACTTCATGGACGAACCGCAGGTGCGGGGTGCCGCCGAGCAGGGCCGCGGCACCGTGCAGGGCCTCACTCGCGGTGAGGATCACGACCGTCGCGGCCCCAGGGGCGAGGTGGCGCGCGGTGCGAAGACAGGCGGCTTCGGCCAGGCACCGGGCGAGAAGGGTGACCTGGTGCGGGAATCTGCGGACCGTCGGCGGCCAGCGCCGGGAGGCTAAGACCTGCCGGCCGGCGGCGGAGACCCGTGCTGACGTCCGCGCGGCGGCCAGAAGGATCTTTGCCGCAGGCCCGGCCGGACCGATGGTGACTCGGGTGCTGGACCGCACCAGCGGGCCCAGGTCATCGCTCAGGCCGCCTGGGGCGATGACGAGGCTGTCCGGCCGCACGGAGGCGAGCGCCGCCAGCGTGCGCTGGTGGTGTCCGCCGCCTTGGTGCGCGTACGGCTCGATCAGCACCAGTGGCCCGGGGTCGGGGTTCATCCGGTGACCGCCTGCTCGCCGTACAACGTGGTGAAGTGCTGGTACAGCCAGGGCGGGTCGTTGAGCGCCTCGAAGTGCTGCGGGTTGCGCGCGGCGACCTTGGCGAAGTCGACTCCGTCGCGGGCGCCGGCTGCCGAGTAGGCGGCGAATTCGCCGTCGCGACTGGCCGTCCAGGCGGCGATGCGTTCCTGGGCGGAGACGTCGGTCATGCCGTACTCGCTGCCACGCGCGAGCATCGCGCACTCGCGGAAGCCCGCCCTCCACGCGTGGAACGGGGTTTGGTTGAACCTCGTGACCCCGGCGGTCTGGCGACAGAACTCGACCCGGCCGGGCAGCGCGGCCAGCACGTCGACGGCCTGGCCCATTTCCCTCAACGCTGAGCGGCGGATCAGCTTGAGCCCGCCGTAGCCGTAGGTCAGGCCGTTGACCGGGTTGACCGCCTGCCAGACCCGCATTGCCACCCCGTCGGAAAGCGGTTCCACCGTGGCGGTGGGGAACTCGGGGTCGATGGCGAAGTCGCCGTCAGCGAGAAAGAACGTCTCGGTGTCGACCATCTCGGCGGTGAGCCGGTAGGCGCGTCGCATTCCGCGGACTCCGTGCAGGCGCTTGACGGTGCCGCCCAGCACCCGGGCGAGGCGGGTGTGCAGTGAGCTGGCCAGTGGCTCGTCGTAGGAGAGCTGGACCGCGTCGAAGCTGGTCACCGGATCGCCTCCAGGTAGCGGGCGGCCACCGCGGCCGGGGTGAGGTCGGTGGTGGAGGTGTGCGCTCGCTTGGCATGGACGAGGTAGAACTCGGCATCCGTGGCGAGGCGTTCGACGATCTGGACGGCCTGCTCGTCGGTGTCGAACAGCAGCTCGTTGTCGATGTGCTCGGCTAGCCAGCCGGTGCGAGGTCCGATCACAGGCAGGCCCATCGCCTGACAGTCGATCACCGACATGGACCAGGGGCAGCCGGGTCGGAAGGGCGCGATGCCGAAGTGGGTGCCGGCCAGCAGATTGCGGTAGCGGATGCGGTCGCCGCGGTCGGAGGCGATGGTGACGCCGTCCGTGGTCGCCAGCTCCTCCAAGTGTCGTTCGGGGCTGGGGTCGAGACGGATGCGCTCAGGACTGCGGGTGCCGAACAGGTCCATGACCGTGAGCCGCACCGGGGCGTCGGCGACGAGGCGGCGGGCGAGCTGGGTGAAGCGGGCGGTGCCGTAGTGCCTGTACAGGCGGTGGTTGTAGATGCCGGTGACCCTGCCTTCGGGCGGGGTGATGTCGACCGGGTGGCGTACCAGCCGTACGTCCCTGGGAGCGGGGACGATGTGCAGCTTGTCGGCGAGTTCGACGCCGGTGCGGGCAGCGGCTGCGGTGGTCCAGGAGGCGGCTGTGGAGGAGTGGACCAGGACGCGGTCGCAGGCCGCGAGGCCGGCGGCGAAGGCCAGCAGCACACTGTGACCGAGGCCCCGGTCGTTCAACGCCGGGTCCAGCTCCAAGTCGCCGGTGTCGGTGAAGGAGAACGGCAGGTAGTGGCAGTATCCGGCGATCCGCGCGTCGTGGCGTCCGGGGCCGTAGAGGTAGGCGAGCAGGCCACGGGTGTTGGACCCGGCCGGTTTGATGGCGGCGATCACGCGGACAGGTCCTTCGTCGGTTCGGCGGGCTCACACAGGGCCTCGGCGATCAGGGCGAGCAGGCGGTGGAGTTCGTCGAGATGCCGGCGGATGTCGGGCGGGGTGTAGTCGCTGTTCAGGGCGCGGGCGATCTGGTTGATGTTGACGCCGGTGCGGTTGAGCTCGCGCAGCACCTGGGCGCGGAACATGTGGGTGCGGCGGCGGTCCTCGGACAGCGGCAGATTCGTAGTGAACCGACCGGATACGAAGGCCAGGACGACATCGGCCGCAAACCCTGATCCGCCCTTGTAGCCGTGCTCGGCGGCAGCTTCCTGGAGCTGGGCATGCTCCTCACCGGTGAACCGCAAAGGACCGACGCGGACGGTTCGCTTGGTGCCGGTGAAGCGGCGATTCGCAGGCTGGACACCCTGCACCGCTCGCTCACCGGCCGCCGACTCGGCGGCGGGTGCGGAGCGGAGGATCTGCTGCTGGGAGGCGTGAAGTGTGTCCGGATCGGGGCCGCCCTCGGCCCCGACCATCTGGTCCGGCGCCCCCTGGCGCTGGGCCGTCTCCGCCACCCCCGGGGCGGAGATCACCGAAGACCGGCCACGAGTCGGACTCGGGGTACTACTGGCCCCGCCAGGAGCAGCCCGTCCGAACGCCCGCCACCAACGTTTCGCCAGCGTAGGCGACTTCGTCAGCCGCGAGGAGTCATCGAGAGGACCCTCAGGGTGGTGCGGGTCATACGCCATGGGAGGTGCCTCCGAAGCAGGGCGACAAGTTCTGCGTGGTGGGGTGGCCGCCCGCCCACAGGTGAGGGCGGGCGGCCAGGTGGCGAGGGAAGGGATCATCTGGCCGATGGGTGGAAGGGCCCAGCATCCAGACGGTCAGCCGTTGTCCGGTGGGGTGCGGGTAGCGGGGTCTCGAAGGACGGCCATCACCTCGGTCAGCCGTTTGCCGCTGATCGTGTGGCTCTTGGCTCGTACGGCCTGCTCGACAACCTCACGCGTCAGCGTGCCTTTCTCTGATGCAGCGATTCGCCCGATCTCTACGAGCTCCTCGACCGTTGCGCTGGCCGGACGACCACCTCGTGTTTTGACCACCGGCTCACGCTGCGATGCAGGTGGCTGGGCGGAAGGGCGCTTCGGCCGCTCAGCGGTTTCGCCGGGATGAGCGGAACTGCCGGCAAGTGGTTCCGGCGCTTGGTCCAACGCGGTCTGCGCTACTTCGCCGGGCTGGTCGACAAGACCGTGGACCTGTCGCATCAAGACGCCGAAGGCGAGCAGAGCGGCGGCCGGGGGTACGGCCGCGACCACGTAGTCCAGGAGAGGCACGGGGCCGGCCGTGGCCGTACCGCTGACTCCGGCCACGTTGAGCGCGATGGAGCCGACCGAGCCGGTGGCCGTGAGGGTGATGGCCCAGCCGTCGGTCACTCGGCGCAGCCCCGCGCGGAGCATCAGGAGTTCACCGGCGACGATGAACGCGTCCAGGGTCGCCGGCCAGGCCCATTGGCGGGTGGGTGAGTGGCTCAGTCCGTGCTGCCCGGCGACTTCGGCGAGGTGCGCGTAGGACAGCCAGAATCCGCCGGTGGTGAGAAGCACGATGACGACTCCGGCAGCTGCGAGCGCGTACCGCTCGGTGGCCTGCTTGGTCATGCCCGACCTCCTTCCGCTGTATCGGCAAGGTCTGGAGCAGCGCTGTCCCGGGGTGTGGTGATGGGCATAGAGGGTTCTCCGAGGCCGAGGCGCTTACGCTGCCCCCTCTTCAAGGAGGGGGCAGCGCGTAGGCGCCGGCGTGTGTATGCGCCGATTGATGACGCGTAAGCGTTTGACCTGCTGTTTTCTGAGATTCGTGCGCGCCGGAGGCGGTGTGTAGGCGCCTTCGGTGGTTCAGGGCGCGTACGGCGTCGCGTACGGAGGACGCCTGGTCAGGAGACGGCAGTGATGTGGTGGACGGTGGCCTTCCATCGGGTGGCCTGGCCTCCCCCGGTGCCGCCGCCCGCCCCGGTTTCCTGGGTGGCGTGGCCGCTCTTGGTGAGGGCCTTCAGGCGTCGCCTCGCCTTGGCGATGTCCGCCGTGCTGGGCTTGTTCTCGCCGGTGATATGGGTGGAGAGTTCGCGGGCTGTGAGCCCGCTGGAGCCCGTCTGCCGCAGCAGAGTCAGCGGGTCGAGGCTGGTGTCGACACGCGAGGTACCGCGAGGGTGATCGTGGATGACCGGCAGCGGGCCGATCTCGTCGTCGACGGTCTTGAGGTGGTGGAGGTGGACCACCGGGTCGCCTGCCGCGCCGCTGAGGAAGAGGACACTTCCCGCGCCTGCGGTGTACCAGGCCGAGCCATAGACCTGGTCCAGGACGGGGCGTTGGGTGCGTGAGGCGTCGGGTCCCTGTTTGCGCTGGTGGTGCAATTCAAGAAGTTCGACCCCGTTGCGCAGGAGCTGCTGACGGGCGTTGTTGTAGGCGAGGCCGGCCTCGTCGTCGGTGAGCTTGCCGACGACGTCCTTGAGGCTGTCGATGACCACGGTGTCCGCGCCGTGCTCGGCGGCCAGCTCGGCGAGGAGCTGGGGCTCGGTGTTCAACGAAGCGGGCAGCGGCCCCGACCAGAAGACCAGGCGCCGGCGCAGGACGTCCCGGTCGGCTTGGTGCACGATCCGGGTGAAGGCGCGGGCGAGCTGGCTGGGCCGGTCCGCGGCGATGTAGAGGACCTTCTCGCCCTCGCGTACCGGCATGTCCAGGACCTGGGCGATCAGGCCGAGGCGAGCGAGGACGATCTGCTGGGCGATCGTGGACTTCCCGACGCCCGGCGGTCCGACGAGCATCAGACTTTCCCCCGAGGCCCAGGCGGCTTTCCCCGGAGTGCCCCACACGGGCTCGGTGGTGGCCGGAGTGTCGGCGACGAAGGACCAACCGTCCACGGCGTATCGCTGGAGTCGTCCGCCCGAGCTGCGTCGGGCGCGATCGGCGGCCTCGCTCAGCGATGTCGCCAGCAGGCTCCGTACCTCGGCCGGGTCCGCTCCCGGCGCAGTGGCACCCTGAAGCACGCGGATCGCCGTGGCTTGCAGCATCCGGAGGTCGGCGTGATGGCGCACGATGTCCGCGTAGTACTCGGCTCCGGAGCCCGCCACGGCAGCCGATGCGAGGGTGTGCAGGTAGGGGGCGCCTCCGACACGAGCGAGGTCCCCGCGGGACCGCAGATGGTGAGCGAGCGCGATCGGGTCTGCGGGCGCTCCCTGTTGTCGCAGTTCCAGTAGGGCGTGCCAGATCGTTGTGTGCGCGGGCCGGTAGAAGTCACCGGGCTCCAGTGCCTGGCGGACCTCGTCGATGACGGTTGCCTGATACATGCAGGCCCCCAGCACGGCTGCTTCGGCTTCGACGTCGTGCGACGGAGTGGACGGCATGCCGAAGGTGTCCACCGGGGTGAGGTCAGCCGATGGTGCTTGCCACTGCGGGGTCGTACCCTGGGGCACAGAGCTTCCTTGTCTCGGGCCGATACGGACTGGCAGGTCCCGGCGCCGGGTAGATCGTTTTGGGCGGTCGTCTTGGGAGTCGCTGCGGCCTTGGTGCTCCAACACCGGGGCCGCTTCTCTGTGTGGGCTTCAGGCAGCCTTCTCGTACCGCGATCCGGTCAGCAGGTCGGCCAGTCGCGCCGCACTGTGCGGACTGATCGTCGTGGTGAATCCGGCGCAGACGCGCCGCAGGGCCTGGGCCCGGGCTTCCTCCTGTCGTGCGGCTCGGGTCGTCATGGGGGCGGTCGGTGCTGTGCTCGCCTCGGGCAGCATGCGCACGGGCAGCTCCTTGCGGACGGTGCGGGGATGGCAGTCCCCGCACTGCATGAGGTCGTCGGGCGGTCGGTTGCATCGCGCTGCTTCCAGGCACTCCAACGCCTGGGGGCCGCGCGTGCCGCGCTCACGGACGACTGGCAGGTCGTCCGCACGTGACGCCCTCAGTTTCTGGAGAATCGCCGGTTGGGCTAACCGGCGTTCTCGTGCATAATGCGCCCCCGCCCGAGCCCGTTCCCGACCCTCAGAGCTGGTTCTGCTCGATGTCGATGCGGTCCCAGTCGAAGACTCCGCTCGGCTTGCTCGACGCGTCGATGATCACCCCGGAGAACAGGAAGCGCAGTACCGCGTTGCGCCGCTCGTCCGTCATCTCGTCGGCCTCCCAGGCAACTCGGGCCCCTGGCCCTGTCAGCCCGGTCAGCAGCTTCACCGGGCGTATGACCATCCGCCGCTGTGCCTTGGCGATCCGGTCGGTGATCTCCTTGCGCATCGCCCGGTACTCCGCCGTGGAGATCTCCTTGGCTGTCCACATCTGATTGAGTTCGGTGAGCTGCTCCTGGTCCGCCTCCACCGCCTCCGTCAGGGAGTTCGGTGGCGTGGCCGAAGCAAGCTTTCCGGAGACGGCGAGCCGTCCCAGCAGGTCGATCGCGGCCTCGGTGACGAATTCCTCCAGCTTCACGGCGGCGACGCGGCGAACGCACTTCTTCTCGTCGTTACGGCTCTTGCGCGTGCACAGGTACGAGGGCACCGCCCCGACCTTGGTGCCGGACATGAGGGTGCCGCAGCGCTTGCACATGACCAGGCCACGCAGCAGGTAGAAGCGGCGCAGTTCCAGGTTGGTCTGGTGGATCGCGGACCGGTACTCGCGGCGGGCGCGGACCTCGGCCCAGGTGCCGGCGTCGATGATGGCGGGCCACTTCCCGGCACCGACCTCTTCGCCCTGGTGCATGCGGATGCCGGCGACGTGGCGGGAGTCGAGCAGCGCCCGGACGGTGCCCTGGGTCCACTCCTTGCCGTACACGGTCTTGATACCGCGCTTGTGGAGTACCAGGGCGATGGCGACCGGGCTCTGGCCCTTGAGGTAGCGGTCGAAGACCTCGCGGACGATCTCGGCCTCGTCCTCCCTGACGGTCATGCCGTCGGGCTCGTACCCGAACCGCCGCTTGCCCGAGTGCGGCATGCCGGTCTCGGCGCGCTCCGCGAGTGCGGACTTCAGGCGGCGGGAGGTGTCGTCGGAGGAGCGGCAGGCGTGGGCGACCTCGATGCGGAGGATGAAGCGGTCGTCGGGGTCGGAGAGGTTCCGGCGGTTCGCCTCTCCGTGCAGCACGATCGCGTGCTCGTCGGAGACCTGGAGCAGTTCCTCCAGGTCGCGCGGCTGCCGCATGAGCCGGTCGGGGTGGTACGCGATGATGTGCCGGAACTCGCGGCGCCGGGCGTGTTCGAGGAGCTGGTCCCAGCCGGGCCGCTTGCGGTTGCGGCGCCAGGCGGAGCGGCTGTTGTCGACGAAGACGTGGGCGGGGTCGATGACCAGTCCGCGCCGCTCGGCGATCTCCCGGCAGATACGCTCCTGCCGGTCGACGCCGGTCTGGTCGTCATCGTCGGCCTGGGATATTCGGCAGTACAGGGCGGCCGGTTCACCTGGGGTGATGGTCGGCTCTCGGTGTTTGGGGCGGGGCATGGCACCGATGGTATGAGCGCGGGTTGGGCTCGCCGAACTTCCGGCACCCGGTGACGCTCGCCAAGGACCTGATCGCGCTGGACGATGTCTCCGGCGGCCGGATCACCCTGGGTATCGGCGCCGGGGGCAGCGGGTTCGACGCGACGGCGCTGGGCCAGGAACCGTGGACCCCGCGGGAGCGGGCCGACCGCTTCGGGGAGTTCGTACCGCTGCTCGACCGGCTGCTGACCGAGGGTTCGGTGTCCCACCGGGGCACGTACTACTCCGCCGACGAGGTCCGTAATCTGCCCGGCTGTGTGCAGGGGCCGAGGCTCCCGTTCGCCGTCGCCGCCACCGGTCCGCGCGGAATGCGGATCGCCGCGGGACACGGGCAGGCCTGGGTGACGACGGGCGACCCGAAGATCTTCGAGACCGGCACCTCCGAGGAGTCGGTCGAAGCCGTCCGGGGCCAGATCGGCAAGCTCGCCGCCGCCTGTGACGAGATCGGCAGGGACGCCGCAGGTGTCGAGAAGATCCTGCTCACCGGCTTCACTCCGGACGAGGGCCGTCCGATGGAGTCCCTCGACGCCTTCGTCGACTTCGCGGGCAGGTACGCGGCACTCGGTATCGACGAGATCGTGATCCACGCACCGATTCCCGGAACGATCTTCGCCGCCGACGAGAAGGTCTTCGAGCGGATCGCGACCGAGGCGCCGAAGCAGCTGAGCTGAGCCGGACCGGGTCGGGCGGCGGATCCGGTCAGCCCCGGAGGCGCAGGAACTCCGGCGGCACCCGGTCGGTGAGCCATACCCCGTTGGCACTGACCTGGAAGACGTGGCCGGCGCCGTGCATGGCCCCGGCATCCACGCTCAGCACCACCGGGCGTCCCCGCCTGGCGCCCACCCGGGTCGCCGTCCCGCGGTCCGCCGAGAGATGGACGTGGTGGCGGTTCATCGGGCGCAGGCCCTCGGCGCGGATCGCGTCGAGGCTGCGGGCGACCGTCCCGTGGTAGAGGTACGCGGGCGGCTCGGCCGCCGGCAGGCCGAGATCGACCTCGACGGTGTGCCCCTGGTTGGCCCGGATCCGCGCGCCTTCGACGGTGAAGCGCTGCTTGTCGTCGACCGCGACGACATGGTCCAGCTCGGCCCGGGTGAATCGGAGTCCGTGCGCCGCAGCCGCGCGGAGCAGCGTGTCGACCTCCACCCAGCCGTGCTCGTCGAGAGTGATGCCGATGCGCTCGGGCTGGTGCCGCAGATGTCTGGAGAGGTACTTCGACACCTTCACGGTGTGTCTGTCGTTCATTCGACAAGGGTGCGAGCGGAGCGCACCGGCGTGCATCCGAATTACCTTCTGCGCCCGCCGAGTTAGGCATGATCCACAGGCAAGGGGGTTTATCCACAGGGAATTTGACGGATCTGTGGACAAGGTGGGTGTGGTTTACGGCTTTTGCCCGACCTGCCCGTCTTCGGGCTGGGGATAAGTCAGAGCGTCCAACGTCCGTGCCTGGAGCTCCCGTTCGGTGGCCGCAGTGATGAAAGCGGCCGTGTTCTCCCGGCCCGCCAGCTTCTCCACCGCACGGATCGTGGCTGCCGGGAGCGCTACGGCCGTCCGGCCTTCCGGATGCACGGGCGGGCCGTCCGGTTCCAGGTGCTGCTGGAGATGGCGGGTGGCGAACAGCCGCATGGCCCGCGCCAGTTCGGCGTCGACGCTCTGCTGTGCCAGCGGTCGCAGCCGCCGTACGAGCGAGGCGGCCTCCGCCACCTGCGCCTCGTCGGGCGGCGGGTGCCCCAGGTACCGGGCGAAGACATGCTCCGTCGTGAACTCCAGGAACCGGGACGCGATGTGTTCGACCTGTCCGCGCAGCTCCCGCAGATGAACGGAGATGGCCTTCAGCGGTACACCGGCCGCGTGCAGTTCCACCGCTACGTCCAGCTCCTGCGGGCTCGGTACCAGGAACTCGTCGTCGCGGCCCGGGATCGGCTCCAGCACGCCCAGCGCCACCGCGTCGGCCACGGCCCCGTCGTCGCGGACCCCGCCGAACTTCCCGACCAGTTCCGCCCGGGAGATCCGGTCCGCCTCCTCGTCGGTCCAGCCTCCGCTGACCTCGGCGACGAGACCGAGCACACCGCCGAGCCCCCGGCCCGCGTCCCACGCCTCCAGCAGCTCCTTGATGGAGGCCAGGGTGTAGCCCCGGTCGAGCAGATCAGCGATCTGCCGCAGCCGTGCGACATGGCTGTCCCCGTACACGTTGGACCGGCCGCGCCGCTGCGGCTTGGGCAGCAGACCCCGGTCCTGGTAGGCGCGGATCGTACGGACCGTGGCGCCGCTGTGGTGCGCCAGGTCCTCGATCCGGTACTCGGGTTCCGCCGCCCCTTTTCTCTGCCCGGACACGCTCTCTCCCTCCACGCCCGCGCCCCTGGTGCCCGTCGCACCGTGGGGCGGCGGGACTACGACAAGGCCGCCCGCCCGATCGCACCCGCTGCCGCACGGGCGGCGGGCGAGGTCGCGAGGTATTCGACCGCCTTGCTCAGCGAGCCCTCCTGGGAGGGATGGTACGACCGCCGGAAGTAGCGGGGTATCGCCGAGCCCAGCTCGCCCCAGGTGGGCAGCAGCCCTTTGGCGACTGCTCTGTTGTGCCCGCGCAGCGAGTAGCGCAGCCTCCCCGCCAGCCGGGGGTCGTGGCGTACCAGATACGAGGCGCCCCACGCCCACAGCCACAGCAGCACCGGAGTGACCACGGCCATGCCCTCGATCCTGCGGGCGTACCGGGGCAGCCCTTCGCCGCCGCAGTGCAGTCGAAGGCCACGGCCCGGTGCTCGACCTCCTCCGCGCCGTGCCAGCGCAGCAGATCGAGCATCACCGCGTCGGACCCGGCCGTGTCGAGGGCGTCGGCGTGCAGCACCCAATTACCGAGGACTGCGGTGAACTGCTCGATCGCGGCGATCAGGGACAGCCGGAAGCGCAGCCATTCCCGCTCCGGTACCGGCACACCGAACGGCGGCTGCTCGCCGAGGAGTTTCTCGAAGAGGAAGTCGACGTGCCGGGTGTATGCCGCGGTGTCGAGCCGCTGGGCGGCGAGGTGGTCCAGGACATGGGAGTGCTGCACGCTGTGGGTGGCCTCCTGGCCCATGAACCCCTTGACGTCCTTGAGCAGTTCCGGATCGGCGACCAGGGGCAGGGCCTCCTTGAAGACCTTCACGAACCACCGCTCGCCCGCCGGGAGCAGCAGATGCAGCACATTGATCACATGGGTGGCGGTGGGCTCGTCCGGTATCCAGTGCAGCGGGGTGGCGGCCCAGTCGAAGGAGACCCGGCGCGGGGTGATCGCGTACGGCGCGTCGGTCCCGGTGTGCTGCTCGGTGTGCTTCCCGGTGCTCACAGCGGTGGCTCCCATCGCGCGACCGCCCGCAAGGACTTCGGTGCGAACCGTGACATGAAGAGGGCGCCGCGTGCCTCGGGTGTCACCGGAACCACCGCCCGGTTGTGCACCACCGCGGACAGGATCGCCTCCGCCACCTTCTCCGGCGGGTAGTTGCGCAGTCCGTACAGCCGGGACGACTTCTTCTGCTTGCGCCTCTCCTCGTCCGGAGAGACCCCGGCGAAGCGCGCGGTGGAGGTGATGCCGGTGTTCACGATGCCGGGGCAGATCGCACTGACGCCGATGTCCTGCCCGGCCAGCTCCGCGCGCAGGCACTCGCTCAGCATCAGCACCGCCGCCTTGGACGTGGCGTACGCGGGCAGCGCCTTCGACGGCTGGAAGGCGGCGGCCGAAGCGGTGTTGACGATGTGGCCGCCCTGACCGCGCGCGGCCATCTGCCTGCCGAAGAGCCGGCAGCCGTGGATGACCCCCCACAGATTGACGTCGAGGACCTGCTTCCAGTCCTCGCTCGTGGTGTCGAGGAACGGCCCCGAGAAGCCGATGCCCGCGTTGTTGACCAGGACGTCCACCGTGCCGTACTCGGCGGCCACCTTCGCGGCGAGCTTCTCCATCGCCTGTTCGTCGCTGACGTCCACGGCCTCGCCCCAGGCCTCGGGAGAGCCGATGAGCCGGGCCATCTCCGCGGTACGGGCCGCTCCTTCCGCATCCCGGTCGACGGCCACGATCCGGGCCCCCGACTCGGCGAACGCGAACGCGGTGGCCCGCCCGATGCCACTCGCCGCGCCCGTCACCAGCACGAGCTGCCCGCCGAAGCGCTCGGCGTGCGGCCCGGTGGCCACGGCGCGCGGAGTGGCGGCCGGGTTCTCGTGCGCCGTGACGAACTCGCCGATCCAGGCGGCCAGCTGATCCGGCCGGGTGCGCGGCACCCAGTGCTTGGCGGGCAGCGTACGGCGCGTCAACTGCGGAGCCCAGTGCTCCAGGTCGTCGTAGAGCCGCTCGGAGAGGAAGGCGTCCCCGGTCGGCGTGATCAGCTGGACGGGCGCGTGCGCGTACGCGTCGGCGCGCGGTCTGCGCAGCCGGGGGCGGACGTTGTCGCGGTAGAGCCAGGCGCCGTGCGCGGCGTCCGAGGGCAGCGAGTCCGTCGGGTAGTCGCCCGGGGGCACTTTCTCCACCCGCTCAAGGATCTTCGGCCAGCGTCTGCCGAGCGGTCCGCGCCAGGCCAGCTCCGGCAGCACCGGGGTGTGCAGCATGTACACGTACCAGGACTTGGCTCCCTGGCCGACCAGTTGGGCGGCTCTGCGGGGGGTGGGCCGGGACATCCGCTTCTTGATCCAGAGCCCGAAGTGGTCCAGCGAAGGCCCGGACATCGAGGTGAAGGAGGCGATCCGGCCCTCGGTGCGCGGGACGGTCACGAACTCCCAGGACTGCACGGATCCCCAGTCGTGGCCGACGAGATGCACCGGCCGGCCAGGGCTCACCGCGTCGGCGACGGCCAGGAAGTCGTCGGTCAGCTTCTCCAGCGTGAAGCCGCCGCGCAGCGGAACCGGTGCCGTGGACCTGCCGTGGCCCCGGACGTCGTACAGCACCACATGGAAGCGCGCGGCCAGCCGCGCCGCGACCTCGGTCCACACCTCCTTGCTGTCCGGATAGCCGTGCACCAGCAGGACCGTCGGCCGGTCCGGGTCGCCCAGTTCGGCGACGCACAGCTCGATCCCGCCGGTGCGCACCCAGCGCTCACGCGCTCCTTCGATCCCTGCGCTCACGCGGCCCTCTCCTCTGCCCAGCGCCGCACATGCGGCAGATCGTCGTCCAGCCAGAAGGCGCTCTGCTCGGGGTCGGCCGAGTCGGTGACGACCAGGATCTCCTCGAACTTGGCGCCGGTTCCCCGGAATCCGAGGTGTGGTTCGACCGCCCACAGTCCGGGCCGGGGCGGGTGGTCGGAGAAGCGGTACGGGCTCCACAGCGGTGACCAGCCGTCCCGGTGGCCATGCAGCGCGTCGCTCGCCAGCCCCTTCAGCGACCGGGTACCGAAGCCGAAGACATGGGGCGACCAGCGGCGCTCCCTGACCTGCCCGACCTTGTGCGCGATCACGCCGAAGGGGTAGGCGCGGTGCCGGTTCGCGTATCCCTGGCGGACCATCAGCCGGTCGACGTCCTGGTAGATCGTGCGCAGCGTGCGCCGCTCACGCACCTCGCGCAGGATCAGCTCGCGGTGGGCCGCCAGATCGGCGAGCAGCCGGTCGTGCACGGGGTTGAGGCCCAGGCAGCCCGAGTAGCCGATGTCCGCGGTGAAACCCCGGAAGACCGGGGCCATGTCGAGGATGAACGGCATACCGGCCTCCAGCCGCCGGTTCGTCGGGAAGAACTGCAACGGCACCTTGAAACCCGTGAAAGCCGTCCGGTCCCCGAACCAGGCGAAGGGCAGATGGAACCAGTCCCGCACACCCCGCCGGTACAGCCACTCGCGCTGCATCCGCGCTGCCTCGCGCTCGGTCACACCCGGTCTGAGCTGGGCGGCGACCGCCTCCGCACAGGCGTACGCAAGGGTCTGGACCTCCCGGAACCCTTGCAGTTGCGCGGACCGTGCCCGCCGCGCGGCGGCACTCCCCACCGGACCGCCCACCGATGTCCCCACCGGCTTCCTGCCCGGATTCCCCGCTGACTTCACCGCTGAGGCCATGCCACCCGTCCGTCCCGTCCTGTGTGCGGTACGTGCTCGTAACTTGACACTGATGAATGTGACAATGCCCGGCGGCTACGTCAAGAGCCCCGCGCAGCCTGTGGACAACCGGACCGTCCGGCGCCGCGCGCACCGGGCTCTTCCGCCCGGACCGGGGCGGGTCCGAACGGACGACCGTAGCTCTCTCGTACCGGGCCCCTACGGGTCCTGTACGCCTGGAGTCGGACAGGGATCCAGCCGTCTGGGGTGACGCCGGACATGACATGCGCCACTACCTTCGGAATGTGACTGTGATCGCGACCGAAAGCCTGAGCAAGCGGTTCCCGAGGGTGACCGCACTTGACCGGCTCTCCTTGGACATCGGACCCGGTGTGACCGGCCTGGTGGGCGCCAACGGAGCCGGCAAGTCCACGTTGATCAAGATCCTGTTGGGGCTGTCCCCCGCCACGGAAGGCCGGGCCGCCGTGCTCGGACTCGATGTCGCCACCAGCGGCGCCGAGATCCGTGAGCGCGTCGGATACATGCCCGAACACGACTGCCTGCCGCCCGACGTCTCGGCCACCGAGTTCGTCGTCCACATGGCGCGCATGTCCGGACTGCCGCTCACCGCGGCACGCGAGCGCACCGCGGACACGCTGCGCCACGTCGGCCTGTACGAGGAGCGCTACCGACCCATCGGCGGCTACTCGACCGGGATGAAACAGCGGGTGAAGCTGGCCCAGGCGCTGGTCCACGACCCGCAGTTGGTGCTCCTCGACGAGCCGACCAACGGCCTGGACCCGGTCGGCCGCGACGAGATGCTCGCGCTGATCCGCCGGGTCCACACGGACTTCGGCATCTCGGTCCTGGTCACGTCACACCTCCTCGGTGAACTGGAACGCACCTGCGACCACGTCGTCGTCATCGACGGCGGCACGCTGCTCCGCTCCAGCTCCACCAGCGACTTCACCCAGACCACCGCGACGCTGGCGGTCGAGGTCACGGACACCGACACGCACCCGGACGGTACGCAGGTGCTGCGCGAGACGCTGGCCGCCGCGGGAGTGACCCTGCACGAGGGCGTCGAGGAGGGACTGCCGGGCGCCGGTCACATCCTGCTGGTCGAAGCGTCCGGCGAGGAGACCTACGACCTGGTGCGCGACACGGTCGCCGACCTGGGCCTGGGGCTCGTACGGATGGAACAGCGCCGCCACCACATCGCCGAGGTCTTCCACACCGACCGTTCGCAAGCCACCGACCACTCCCCGCCCGCGCAGCAACAGGGACAGCAGAAGCAGGAGGTGCAGGCGCGATGAGTACCGAGACCACCCAGATCCACAACATCGGATACCGGAAGTACGACGGCCAGCGCCTGGGCCGTGCCTACGCCCGCCGCTCCCTCTTCTCGCAGTCCCTGCGCGGGTCCTACGGGCTGGGCCGTTCGGCCAAGTCCAAGGTGCTGCCGATGATCCTCTTCGGCGTGATGTGCGTGCCCGCCGCGATCATCGTGGCGGTCGCCGTGGCGACCAAGGCGAAGGCCCTGCCGCTGGACTACACGCAGTACGCGATCGTCACCCAGGCGATCATCGGCCTGTACCTCGCCGCGCAGGCCCCGCAGTCCGTCTCCCGCGACCTGCGGTTCAAGTCCATCCCGCTCTACTTCTCGCGGCCCATCGAACGCGTCGACTACGTCCTCGCCAAGTACGCCGCGATGGCCTCGGCCCTCTTCGCACTGACCGCGACGCCGATCGTGATCCTCTACATCGGCGGGCTCCTCGCCAAACTCGACTTCGCCGACCAGACCAAGGGGTTCGGCCAGGGACTGGTCTCGGTGGCGCTCCTCTCACTGCTCTTCTCCGGCATCGCCCTGGTCGTCGCCGCGCTCACCCCGCGCCGTGGCTTCGGCGTCGCGGCCGTCATCGCCGTACTGACCATCACCTACGGCGCGGTCTCCACCGTCCAGGCCATCGCCTTCTCCCAGGGTGCGACCGGAGCGGTCAGCTGGCTCGGCCTGTTCTCCCCGATCACCCTGATCGGCGGCGTACAGACCGCCTTCCTCGGCGCCACCTCCGACTTCCCCGGGGAAGTGGGCCCGGGAGCCGGTGTCGGTGTGGTCTATCTGCTCGTCGTTCTCGCGCTCATCGCCGGCTCGTACGCCGTCCTGATGCGCCGCTACCGGAAGGTCGGGCTGTGACCACGATCAACATCGACCACACCTCGCGCTGGTTCGGCAACGTGGTGGCGGTCAACGACATCACCATGACGGTCGGCCCCGGCGTCACCGGCCTCCTCGGCCCCAACGGCGCGGGCAAGTCCACCCTCATCAACATGATGGGCGGCTTCCTCGCCCCCTCCACGGGCGCGGTCACCCTCGACGGCGAGACGATCTGGCAGAACGAGACCGTCTACCGGAAGATCGGCATCGTGCCCGAACGGGAGGCGATGTACGACTTCCTCACGGGCCGTGAGTTCGTCGTCGCCAACGCCGAACTCCACGGACTGAACGAGCGCGCCGCACAACAGGCCCTCGCCACGGTCGAGATGGAGCAGGCACAGGACCGCAAGATCGCGACGTACAGCAAGGGCATGCGCCAGCGCGTGAAGATGGCGTCCGCCCTGGTCCACGACCCCAGCGTGCTGCTCCTCGACGAGCCCTTCAACGGCATGGACCCGCGCCAGCGCATGCAGCTGATGGATCTGCTGCGGCGGATGGGCGCGGAGGGCCGCACGGTGCTGTTCTCCTCGCACATCCTGGAGGAGGTCGAGCAACTCGCCTCGCACATCGAGGTGATCGTGGCGGGACGGCATGCCGCCTCCGGCGACTTCCGCAAGATCCGCCGGCTGATGACGGACCGTCCGCACCGCTACCTCGTACGGTCCAGCGACGACCGGGTACTGGCCGCCGCACTGATCGCCGACCCGTCCACCGCCGGGATCGAGGTGGACGTCACGGAGGGCGCGCTGCGCATCCAGGCGGTCGACTTCGGCCGCTTCACGGAGCTGCTGCCGCGCGTGGCCCGTGAGCACGGCATCCGGCTCCTCACCGTCTCGCCCTCGGACGAGTCCCTGGAATCGGTCTTCTCGTACCTCGTAGCGGCCTGAAAGGAGCTGTGACGTCCATGTACAACCCCACAGTCGCCCGGCTCACCTACCGGGCCCTGCTCGGCCGCCGCCGAGCCGCGATTCTGTTCATCCTGCCCGCGCTGCTGATCGTGATCTCCGTAGCGGTACGCGGCTTCAGCGGCGCCGACGACGGGGTCGCCACCGATGTGCTCGGCGGCTTCGCCATGGCCACGATGGTGCCGCTGATCGGTGTCATCGCCGGTACGGGAGCGATCGGCCCGGAGATCGACGACGGCTCGATCGTCTATCTGCTCGCCAAGCCGGTGAAGCGGCCCACGATCATCTTCACGAAACTCATCGTCGCGATCGCCGTGACGATGGCGTTCTCCGCGATCCCGACGTTCATCGCGGGCATGATCCTCAACGGCAACGGCCACCAGATCGCGATCGCCTACACGGTCGCCGCACTGGTCGCGTCCATCGCGTACGCCGCGGTCTTCCTGCTCCTCGGCACGATCACCCGGCACGCGGTCGTCGCCGGACTGGTCTACGCCCTGGTCTGGGAGACCCTCTTCGGCAGCTTCGTCTCGGGGGCGCGCACGCTCAGCATCCAGCAGTGGTCGCTGTCCCTGGCCGAGAAGATCGGCGCACCGGGGGCCATCACGTCGGACGTCGGACTGCCGCTGTCGGTGGTGCTGCTGGTGGCGGTCACCGTCCTGGCCACCTGGTACGCGGGACAGAAACTGCGCAGGCTGACGCTCGCCGGCGACGAGTGAGACACCAGGAGTACGACGACGGCGGGGCCGGGGCATCAGCTCCGGCCCCGCCGTCGTGCGGTGCCCTTGCTCAGAGGGTCAGCGCCGCCGGCTGCCACGCCGCTGACGGGGAACCGGTGGCAGCGCCCGCTTGATCTCCGCGACGTCCTGGATGACGTCGGAGAGACGGACGCTCATCGCGCCGAGGACCCGGTTGGTGGCGTCGAGCCGCCGGTCCATCGCCTCCAGCCGGTGCGACATGCGGGTCAGCACCGGCCCCAGCTCCCGCAGCACGGGCCCGACCTCGCCCATCGCGGACTCCAGATCGGTGACGCGGCGGTCGATCCCGTCGTACCGAGGATCGAACACGGCCACCGCGGGACGGGACTCCTCGGCGTCGAGAAGGTACGTGCGGACGCGACGGGCGACCTCGCTGTCACGCAGCAGCATGGCGATGTTGAGGACGGTCCTGCGGGTGTAGAGACGCAGGTGCGCACGCCCCTGTGGATAACTTTCCGGGGCACCGTCCTTTGAACTGGTCAAAATGACCAGTTCAAAGGAGTGCAGGTCAGGGCCTTTCAGAGTGGTCAGCCCGTTGGTCTGCAGCTCTTCGCGGTGCCGCCTGACGATGCTGTGGACGGCGTCTGTGGATACCGCGAAGTACCGCGCCACGTCCTCCGTACGGAGATGAATCCCGTCCGGCAACTTCCGCGCAGCTCCCGGCTAGACCTTCCGGTCGCGGGCCGCGAACAGGCCCACCACCAGGGCCGCCGCGCACACCCCCAGCACCAGCGAGATCGGCAGCGTCCAGTCGCCCGTCGCCTGGTACACCGCGCCCGCCGTCAGCGGACCGGCCGCCGCGAGCAGGTAGCCCACCGTCTGTGCCATTCCGGACAGCCGGGCCGCCGTCTGTGCATCACCCGAACGCAGCACGATCATGGTCAGGGCCAGTCCCACCCCGCCGCCCTGGCCGATGCCGAGAACCGCCGACCACAGCCAGGCGCCGGACACCGGGGCGATCATCAGGCCCGCGTAGCCGACGGCCACCATCGAGGTGACCAGCGCGACCAGCGGGCGCTGGCTGCGCATACGGCCCGCCAGCAGGGGGACGCCGAACGCGCCCGCGACCTGGATCAGATTGTTGAACGCGAAGATCGCTCCGGCCGTCGACCGGCTCATCCCGTGATCCGTGAAGATCGTCGGCATCCAGGCGATGAGGACGTACGTCCACACCGACTGGAGCCCCATGAACAGCGTGACCTGCCAGGCCAGCGCGGAGCGCCAGACGCTCCGGGGCGGCCCGGCCGGGGCGACGCGTACCTCGAGACCCGTACGGCCGCGGGCGATCAGTACCTGCGGCAGCCAGGCCACCGCGGCGACCGCCGCCAGCAGGGACCAGAAGGCGAGCGACGCCTGCCAGCTGTTCCCGAACGCCTTCTCCAGCGGTACCGAGGCGGCGGCGCAGAGCGTGGCCCCGGCGATCATCGCGCCCGTGTACACGGACGTCATCGACGCCGCCCGGTCCGGGAAGTCCCGCTTGATCAGCCCCGGCATCAACACGTTGAGCAGGGCTATCGCGGTACCGGCCAGCACTCCGCCGCCGTACAGCGCGAACACCGACGGCAGTACCCGGACCAGAATGCCGATGCCGAGCAGGACGAGCGCGCACAACAGCACCACCTCGGTACCGAAGCGGCGGGCCAGCCAGGGGGCGATCGCCGCGCCCACCCCGAGGAACAGCACAGGCACCGAGGTCACCAGGCTCGACGCCGTCGACGAGAGGCCGAACGTGGAGCTGATCTCGCTGACCAGGGGCGACACGCTGGCCAGCGCCGCCCGCATGTTGAGCGAGGCGAGCACGATGCCGACGAGCAGGACCACGGGGTGGGCGAGCAGCGCGCGCCGTGCGGCGATCCCCTCGGCGGACGGCCGGACGTCGGCCTCCGCGTCGGGGAGCAACTGGTCCGAATCCGGGCGTGACAAAACAGGCCCCTTTCTGAAGAGCGACAGGAGGAGAGCGGGGGAGGCGGCGGGAGAAGGGAGCGGTGTCAGCGCGCGAGCAGCGCGCTGACCGCGTCGATCGGCTCCTGGAGGAGCGCGCGCGCGACCCGGTCGGCCGCCTGCGGATCGCCGCTCTCGATGGCGTCGACCAGCGCCCGGTGTGTTCCCAGGTCGATCGGCGGCATCTCGCCGTCCCCGATCGCGGTGCTCAGCACCTCGTGGACCTGGGTGGCGAAGAAGCGGTAGACCTCGGTGAACATCGGGTTGTGGGTGGCTTCGACCACGGCCAGATGGAACTCCAGATCCGCGGCGGCGGCCCGGTCGCCCTGCTCGCCCAGGGCGGTCAGCGCGCCCCGCAGCCGGGCCAGATCGTCCGCGTCCCGCCGCACCGAGGCCAGCCGCGCCGCTTCCGCCTCCAGCCCGACCCGCAGCTCCAGGACGTCGAGCACGCCCGCGTGCCGCAGGGTGCGCAGCACGGCGGACGGGTCGGCCGTCGAGCGTACGAAGGTGCCGTTGCCCTGGCGGGACTCCAGCAGTCCGGCGTGCACCAGCACCCGTACCGCCTCGCGGACGGTGTTGCGCCCGACACCGAGCTGCTCGGCGAGATCGTGCTCGGTGGGGATGCGGTCGCCGACCCCCCACTCGCCGTCGGCCAGCTGGGTCCGCAGCTGTTCGACGACCGTGTCCACCAGGGAGTGCCGTCCCGCTGCTTGCAGTGCCATGCCGACTCACATCCAACCGTTACCGATTCACCCCATTGCCCAGTCATCCTACAACTGCATGCGCGCCATTTTCGTACAGCAGTCGAACGGAAAACCAGTAGCGGTGAACTCCCGGTCCGGGCACAGTGGTTGGGCTGGGCGGTACGGCGCTCAGCACACCACAGGGCCGGGAGAGGAGCGGGGCCAGGACCGAGAGATCGAGTCCGCCCGGCTCCCAGCGGGGCGGTTCGGGTCGGGCACCGGAGTGTTCACATCACCCTCCGACGTGCCACCCGGACAGTCGCCCGGGGCGGGTCCGTGCCCATCGCACGGTCCCGCCTTCCCGGCGACGCGTTCAGATCCGAGGCCCCTGGAGGAGCCGCTCCAGCACCACGGCGATGCCGTCGTCCTCGTTCGAGGACGTGACCTCGTGCGCCACGCTCTTCAGCGAGTCGTGCGCATTGGCCATGGCCACACCCCGCGCGGCCCACCCGAACATCGGGATGTCGTTCGGCATGTCCCCGAACGCGATCGTGTCCGCGGCGGTGAGCTTCAGCCGCCGCGCCGCCAGTGACAGGCCCGTCGCCTTGTTCAGCCCCAGCGGCAGGATCTCCACCACGCCAGGGCCGGCCATCACCACGTCCACGAGGTTTCCGACCACCTGCCGCGCGGTCTGTGCGAGGGCGTCGTCGCTCAGTTCCGGGTGCTGTATGTAGACCTTGTTCAGCGGCTGCGACCACAGCTCGGCGGGGTCCTCGAACGGCACCACGGGCAGCGGGCCGTCGTGCGGGCGGAAGTCCGCGCTCACCAGCACCTCGCCGTCCAGGCCGTCCCGGCTCACGGCCAGGGCCAGCGGTCCGGTCCCGGCCTCGATCTTGGCGATCGCGAGCGCGGCCAGCCGACGGTCCAGGGTCACCGACGTGAGCAGCCGGCCCTCGCCCGCGTGGTAGATCTGCGCCCCCTGTGCGCACACCGCGAGCCCCTGGTAGCCCAGGTCGTCGAGGACGTGCCGGGTCCACGGCGCGGCCCGGCCGGTGACGACGATGTGCGCCGCACCCGCCGCGGTGACCGCGGCGAGTGCGTCACGGGTGCGCTCCGAGACCGACCCGTCCTCGCGCAGCAGTGTGCCGTCGAGGTCGGTCGCGACCAGCTTGTAGGGCAGGGCAGATTTCACGTGGGCAGAGGCTCCAGACGTCTTCGCCGGGCGGTCCTGGACCGCGGTCCTACTTGACGGGGTCGAGGGTCTCCCGGCCACCGAGGTACGGACGCAGCACCGGCGGCACCCGGACCGAGCCGTCGGCGAGCTGGTGGTTCTCCAGGATCGCCACGATCGTGCGCGGTACGGCGCAGAGCGTGCCGTTGAGCGTCGAGAGCGGCTGGACCTTCTTGCCCTCGCGCATCCGGACCGACAGGCGGCGCGCCTGGAATCCGTCGCAGTTCGACGCCGAGGTCAGCTCGCGGTACTTGCCCTGGGTCGGGATCCACGCCTCGCAGTCGAACTTCCGGGATGCCGAGGCCCCCAGGTCACCGGTGGCCACATCGATCACCTGGAAGGGCAGTTCGAGGCCGGTCAGCCACTGCTTCTCCCACTCCAGGAGCCGCTGGTGCTCGGCCGCCGCGTCGTCGGGGTGGACGTACGAGAACATCTCGACCTTGTTGAACTGGTGCACCCGGAAGATGCCCCGGGTGTCCTTGCCGTACGTACCGGCCTCGCGGCGGTAGCAGGGCGAGTAGCCCGCGTACCGCAGCGGGAGCTGGTCGGCCTCGATGATCTCGTCCATGTGGTACCCGGCCAGCGGGACCTCGGAGGTGCCGACCAGGTAGTAGTCGTCCTTCTCCAGGTGGTAGACGTTCTCGGCGGCCTGGCCGAGGAAGCCGGTGCCCTCCATGGCGCGCGGGCGGACCAGCGCGGGCGTCAGCATCGGGATGAACCCGGCCTCGGTGGCCTGGGCGATCGCGGCGTTGATCAGCGCCAGTTCGAGCAGCGCGCCGACGCCCGTCATGTAGTAGAAGCGCGAGCCCGAGACCTTCGCGCCGCGTTCGGTGTCGATGGCGTGCAGCAGTTCGCCGAGCTCCAGGTGGTCCTTGGGCTCGAAACCCTCGGCCGCGAAGTCGCGGATCGTGCCGTGCGTCTCCAGGACGGTGAAGTCCTCCTCGCCGCCGACCGGTACGTCGGGGTGCACGAGGTTGCCCAACTGGAGCAGGAGGCGCCTGGTCTCCTCGTCGGCCTCGTTCTGCTCGGCGTCGGCCGCCTTGACGGCTGCGGCGAGCTGGCCCGTCTTCTTGAGCAGCTCGGCCTTCTCGTCACCCGACGCCTTGGGGATCAGCTTGCCGAGCGATTTCTGCTCGGAGCGCAGTTCGTCGAAGCGGAGCCCGGACGACCTGCGCCGTTCGTCGGCGGAGAGCAGGGCGTCGACGAGGGCGACGTCCTCTCCACGGGCGCGCTGGGAGGCGCGAACACGGTCGGGGTCCTCACGGAGCAGGCGAAGGTCAATCACCCCACCAGGCTACCGGTGCCCGCTTCCGGCGCTCGACTCGTTATCCATTCACGCGGCACTTTGTCCGAATTGATGCGCTATCTATGGAATGGTGGAGCATGGCGGGGGGAAAGCGTGCGGCGGTTTCGGGATCCCTTTTCACCGGGTGCTCGCAGGAGGTCAATGGCGGTGCGGAAATTCCCCGGAATGGGGCATTCCATTCGCGACCGTTGACCCACCTCCCTTGTGGGGAGCGGGACTTGGGATCCCTTGTCCACAGGAATCCACAGCTCCGGAATGTTATCCACAGGCTGTGTGGGAGATCTGTGGATCACGGGCGAGACCGTTCCGAAAGCCTCATGAGGGGCGAAGGGTTCCCCCTTAAACCCACTCCACGCACTCATTCGGGTGGGAATTGCTCGCTCTAAAGAGTTGATCAACGGAATTGAGCTGACAGCGCCCCACCTGGCGCCCTGTGGACGGAAGTGTCGTCGCTAGGGTGATTTGTCGACCATGTCGCCCAGCACTGTCGACTTGTCCCCAGGTCGAGAGGCCGCCTGTGGATAACTCTGCCGGAGTGTGGAAATCCGGAGGTACGACCAGCGGCGGCAGCGCGGCCCGTCCGCGGGAACGGTCCGCCCGCGCGGAGACCCGCCCGGTCCCCCGCCCGGAACCGCCGGTCTCCGACCGTCTCAGACCCGGCCGTCCTCGCTGCGCGCCAGCCAGTCCGAAGCCGCCACGAACTCCGGGTCCGACGTCCCCGGCCGCAGCGCCCGGACCGCCCCCGGCGCGACACCGGCCCGCGGGTACGAACCCAGGAACCGCACCTCCGGGCAGCTCCGCTTCAGCCCCATCAGGGCCTCGCCCACCCGCCGGTCCGAGATGTGGCCCTCGGCGTCGATGGCGAAGCAGTAGTTGCCGATCCCCTCACCCGTCGGCCGCGACTGGAGCAGCATCAGGTTGACCCCGCGCACCGCGAACTCCTGGAGGATTTCGAGCAGTGCACCCGGGTGGTCCTCGCGCTGCCAGACGACCACCGACGTCTTGTCCGCACCGGTCGGTGACGCGGGCCGGGCGGGACGTCCCACCAGGACGAAGCGCGTCTCGGCGTTCTGCGCGTCGTGGATCTCGGTGATCAGCGGTTCGAGCCCGTAGGTGGCCGCGGCGAACTCCCCGGCGAAGGCCGCGTCGAAGCGCCCCTCCTGAACGAGCCGAGCGCCGTCCGCGTTGGAGGCGGCCGACTCCCACAGCGCTTCGGGGAGATTGGCCCGCAGCCAGTTGCGTACCTGCGGCTGGGCGACCGGATGGCCGGTCACCGTCTTCACCTCGGCCAGTGTCGTCCCCGGCCGGACCAGCAGCGCGAAGGCGATCGGCAGCAGCACCTCGCGGTAGATCATCAGCGGCTCGCCGCCCGCCAGTTCGTCGAGGGTCGCGGTGACACCGCCCTCGACCGAGTTCTCGATCGGTACGAGTGCGGCGGCGGCCTCCCCGGTCCGTACCGCGTCGAGGGCGGCCGGTACGGACACCATCGGGACGAGCTCGCGGGTGGCGGCCTCGGGGAGCGTACGCAGGGCCGCCTCGGTGAACGTGCCCTCGGGACCCAGGTAGGTGAAGCGCGTGGCTGACATACGGTCACCCTAATGGCCCGAACGCCCGGGGGGCCGGGCGTCCACCGAGGACGGCCCGCGCTCAGTGGCCTTCGACGAGACGCTGGCCCACGTACTCCCCGGGCCCGGGGCTCGCGGGCACGGCGAAGAGCCCGCTCGCCTCGTGCCGGATGAACGGCGACAGCGCGTCACCGCGGTCCAGCTTCCGCTGCACCGGCACGAAGCCGCGCATCGGGTCGGCCTGCCAGCAGACGAAGAGCAGCCCGGCGTCCGGTGTACCGTCCGCGCCGATCCCGTCGTGGTACGAGAAGGTGCGCCGCAACAGCGCGGCGCCGCCGTTCTGTTCGGGAGCCGAGATCCGGGCATGGGCGTTGTCGGGGATGACGAACTTGCCGTCCGGCCCGGCCTTGTCCAGGTCCATCGTGGTCGTCTCGGTGCCACCGGTCAGCGGGGCGCCGTCCTTCTTGCGCCGCCCGATGACCTTCTCCTGCTTGGCGACCGTGAGCTTCTCCCAGTCGTCGAGGAGCATCCTGATGCGGCGTACGACGGCGTACGAGCCGCCCGCCATCCACTCGGGCTGTGCGCCCGCGCCCTTGCCGTCGCCGTCCGGCACGAAGATGCGCTGGTCGAAGTCGCTCTCGGAGGGTTTCGGGTTGCCCGTCCCGTCGATCTGGCCCATCAGGTTGCGCGTGGTCATGGGGGACGCGGTGGCTCCGGGCGAACGGTTGAAGCCGTTCATCTGCCAGCGCACGCGGGCGGCCGATCCCGCCTCGTTCTGCAGGGAGCGCAGGGCGTGGAAGGCGACGAGCGGGTCGTTCGCGCCGATCTGCACCCAGAGGTCACCGTTGCTGCGCCTGGCGTCCAGCTGGTCGGACGAGAAGTCGGGCAGCGGGTCGAGCCGGCCGGGGCGCTGCGCGGTGAGACCGGTGCGGTCGAAGAAGGACCGCCCGAAGCCGAAGGTGACGGTCAGGGACGAGGGGCCCGCGTCGAGCGCGATTCCGGTGTCGTCGCCGACCGGTTCGCCCGCCATCAGCCGCTGTGCGCTCGCCGACCAGCGGCGCAGCAGCGCGGCGGCCCCGGCGCGGCCCGCACCCGCTGCCAGGTCGAAGGCGATCAGATACCCGGTGGACTGTGCCGGGGTGGTGATGCCCGCCTGGTGCCGGGTGCGTCCGGCACCGGCATGGAAGGCGACCTCGGTGGAGCCGACCGTCGTCAGCGCGGTGGCCGGGTCCGCCGAGGTGGCGGCGTACGCGGCGGCGCCGCCCGCGCCCCCCACCACGAGTCCGCCCGCGCCCACGGCGCCCGCGGTTCCCAGCAGCCGCCTCCTGGAGATGTCGTTCATAGGGGTCAGCCGATCTTCACTGTCTTGTTCACGGTGGTCTGGTCGATGTCGGAGGTCCGCACGGTCACGGCGACGTCCCAGCTGCCGGCCATCGGGATCTGCACGCCGTCCGCACTCCAGTGTCCGGTGAACAGATGGGTGGGGACGACGGGCAGTGGACCGATCTTCTTCGCCGCGAGGGTCAGCGCGATCTTGACCTCGGGGATGTCGTAGGGCTTCCCGGCGGGGTTGTTCACGAAGACGTGCAGCTGGTTGCCGCCGGTGCGGCCCGGGGTGATTTCGAGGGCCACGGTCCCCTTTCCCTTGGGGCCGCCGGTGTCGAAGGGGAGGGTGATGTCGACCGGACCCGAGGGGACCGCCGCGGTCGCGGACGTGGCCCGCCCGGCTTCCTCCTCGGTCCTGCCCGGTTCGGTGGTCGTCAGCACCGTGGTGACGGCCAGCAGTACCACGGCGATCCCGGCCTCGGCGAGCACCGACTTGCGCAGGCCGGTGCGGTGCGGGTCGGCGTCCCTGATCCGCTTCTCGCGCACCACGGTCCTGGCGGCCCGCTGGCGGGCGAGCTGGGCGGCGCGGCGGGGGTCTTCGGGGACGGTCACCGGTTCGGGGCGCTCCGCGGCGGTGTCCGGAACCGCGGCGTCCGAAGCGGTGTCCTGGACCGCGGTGTCCTGGACCGCGGTGTCCGGAACTGCCGTGACCGAGACCGCCGTGGCCGGAACTGCCGTGGCCGGAACTGCCGTGTCCTGGACCGCGGCTGCGTCCGGCGCGGTGGCGGCGGAGTGCTCCGACAACCGCCCCGTCCAGCGCCGGGAGAACCAGGCGATGCAGACGACCACCGCGACGAGCCCGACCTTGACCAGGAGCAGCTGCCCGTACCCCGTACCGAACAGCGCCGACCAGCTGCCGAGCTGCCGCCAGGACTGGTAGACGCCGGTGGCCGCCAGGACGCAGACGGAGACGAACGCGATACGGGAGAAGCGCTGTACGGCGGAACGTTCGATGGACGGAGTACGGAAGAGCGCGACGAGCAGCGCCGTGAGCCCGCCGAGCCAGGTGGCGACCGCGAGCAGATGGACGACGTCGACGGGCATCGCGATACCCGGCTGGAGGCCGACCGAGGCGTGCTCGGTGAGCGACCAGGTGGCGGCGATCCCGGCGGCGACGACCGCTCCGCCGAGGCCCAGGCCGAAGGCGAGGTCCTTCTTCTCCTTCCCGTCCTCCCGCCTGGCGTAGGCGCCGAAGAGGACGGCGACGAACAGCGCGGCGGCGCCGAGGAGCAGCAGCCGGGAGACGAGCGCCGCCCCGGGTCTGGTCTGGAGCACGGCTTTGAGCGCGCTGAGGTCGAAGGCGTCGGCGAGCTGCCCCGATCCGGTGTACGGGGCCCTGAGCAGCAGCAGGACGAGCGTGGCCGCGGTCAGCGTCAGCCAGCCACGGACGACGAGCTTCTGCAGCGGAGGCTGTCCCGCGCCGCGCTGCCAGCAGGCGAGGACGAAGGCGCCGCCGCCGACGAGCAGGATGAACCCGGCGTAAGCGAAGTAGCGCGCGGTGCCGTAGAGGAACCCGACGAGGCCGCCGCCGACGTTGTCCCCCGTCGCCGTGACGCTGGTCTTCGACGGGGCGCCGATGGAGAAGGTGAAGGCGCCGGACACCGGGTGGCTGTCGGCGGAGACAGCCTGCCAGGCGACCGTGTAGGTGCCGTTGGCGAGGCCGGGGCGCAGGTCGACGCCGTAGCTGACGGTGCTGCCCTTGGAGAAGTTACGGAGTACGCCCTTGTCGGCGCGGTTGCCTTTCGGGTCGAGGACGCGGACGGACTTGTTGTCCATGGCGACCTGTTCGGAGAAGGTGAGCGCGACGTTCGGGGGAGGTTGGGCGACCACCGCCCCGGCGTTCGGGGTGCTGCCGAGCAGGGCCGCGTGCGCGGAGGCGGGGGAGGCCGCGGCGAACAGTGCGCCGAGGAGTGCCGCCGTGACGAGCAGCAGCCGCGCGAGCGGGAGCCCGGAGCGCGGAGGAGCGGTGGACGCCGTCATGTGTCAGTCCCTCACTTGTGTTCCGGCTGGTAAGTGGGTTCCTTGACGGGAAGTTCGGCCTTGAGCACGCCGCCCTTCTCGAAATGCAGTTCCACGGCGACCTTCTCGCCGCGCTCGGGCTGTTTCTTGAGGTGCATGAACATGAGGTGGTTCCCGCCGCGCTCCAGGTCCAGTTCGCCGTGGGCGGGGACCGGGAGGGACTTCACCTCCCGCATCTGCTGGTCCTTGGTGGTGTGGAGGGTGATGTCGTCGGAGAGGGTGCTGGTGACGGAGGTGAGCCGGTCCGCGGTGGAGCCGCTGTTGGTCACGGTCACGAATCCGGCGGCCATACCGCTGCCGCCGACCGGCTCGGGCATGAAGGACTCGGTGACCTTCAGTTCGGGCCGGGCGTCCGCGCTCGCGCCGTCGCCGGACGACGAGCAGCCCGCCAGTGCCAGCGCCGCGGTGGCGGCTATGGCACAGGCGGTGGCCCCGGTGGCGAGACGGCTCACGGGGTCTCGCCCCTGATGAGCTTGGGGAGATCCTTGGTGTAGTCGCCGACGGTGGTGTCCTCGCCGTACAGCACGTAACCCGCGTCGGTCTTCGGCGAGAACGCCATGACCTGCGCACCGTGCATGGAGACGATCGTGCCGTCCTTCTCCTTCGTCGTCGGGGAGATCCCGATGCCGATCGAGCGGGCTCCGGCCTGGATGGTCTTGAAGTCTCCGGTGAGCCCGATGAACGACGGGTCCTGCGCCTTCAGCCACTTGCCGAGCTCGGCGGGGGTGTCCCGGTCGGGATCGGTGGTGATGAAGACGACCTGGAGCTTGTCCTGGTCGGCCTTGGGCAGCGCCTTCTTGGCCACGGCGAGGTTGCTCATGGTCAGCGGGCAGATGTCGGGGCAGTGCGTGTACCCGAAGTAGACGAGCGTCGGCTTGCCCTTGGTCTGCTCACGGAAGTCGAACTTCTTGCCGTGGGTGTCCGTGAGGACGAAGTCCGGCTTCTTGAACGGGGTGTCGAGTACGGTCGCGGCCTTCGTCTTCGTCGCGCCCGACACATCGGCGACCGAGCTCTTGCCGGAGCTGTCGCTGCCGCTGTCGGTGCTGCAGGCCGCGAGGGAGAAGGCGGTCGCCGCCACGAGGGCGGCGGCCGTCAGAGACTTCTTGTACGTGCTGCGCATGGAGAAATGTCCCAGTTGCTGGTCGGGGGTGGGCCGTCAGTGGGTACGGCGGCGGCCGGCGAGGACACCGAAGGCGATGCCCGCGATGCCGATGACGATGCCGATGACGCCGAGGATCCTGGCGGTGTTGTCACTGCTGTCGGACGACGAAGCGGTGGCCCGCGTGGCGGTCCCGTTGCCGGAGTCCGAGGTCTTTCCGGAGGCGCTGTCCGGGGTGGCGCCCGCGGTGTCGGCGGCGCTGAGCGTGAGCACCGGTGCCGGGTTCTGGGGCTCCTCGGCGCCCGGCTTCTGCTCTTCGATCCAGCGCACGACCTCCTTGTCGGAGTAGGTCTGGAGCGCCTTGAACGCGAGCTGGTCGGTGTCGGTGGGCAACTGGCCGACGGAGAGCGGGAACTGCTGGAACTGACCGGGCTCGATCTTCCCGCCGGTCCAGGTGACCTTCGAGACGGCCTCGTCGATCTGCTTGCCGTGCAGGGTCACCGGCTTGGCGAGCTTGGACGTGGTGACCTTGACCTGCCAGCCCGGCACCGGCTCCGGCATCACCGAGGCGAGCGGGTGGTCGGTCGGGAAGTTGACTTCGAGCTTCGTGGTCGCGGCGTTGTCACGCTCGTTGGGGACCTTGAAGGCGATGGTGGCGTAGCCGCCCTTGGCGGCCTCGCCCTGCGGCTGGACGGTGACGTGCGCGAAAGCGGTGCCCGAGACCAGCAGGACGGAGGTGGCGGCGATGCCACCGATCACGGCGATGCGACGGGTGTTGACGCTCATACGGAACACACTCCACGGTGCGAAAGGGAAGGGTGGCGGCCCGCACGCCGGTGCGCGCGGGCAGCGCGGCACCGCTCCCGCTCGCTACGTGCGTGGGGGGTGCCGCGTCAGGCTGCTGGTGCGTACGCGGAGGGCGGCCCGCGCCTGATCACCGTGTGCTGAAGCGCCTCGCCCGCGGTCCACAGTGGAGCGGGGAGTGGTGCGTACCCGGCGCGCGGTCCCTGTGCGAGTGCTTCCGGAAGTCCGGTGCGCAGGGCGCGTACCAGAGCGAGCGCGGCGCGCAGATTGCCCACGAGCGCCCCCTCGGCAACCCCGTGCGACAGCCGGGTCAGCCGGAACAGTGCGATCTCTCCGCGCCGCAGCAGCCAGCCGGTGGCGAGCGCGGCCAGCAGATGGCCGAGCGCCATGGGGAGGGTGGGCAGCATGAAGACGGTCGACGTGGCCGCCGTCGCCGCCATACGGTGCGGTGCGGCCTGGGCCGAGCCCGGGTCGAGGCCCGCCGCGGTGACGATGCTGTGCGCCTGGGCGAGGCTCAGTGGCGCGGCCCCGGCGCCGCAGACGAGTCTCCCGGCGAGCGCGACCAGCGCGGAGGTGTCTCCCCCGGGGTGGCCGACGGCGGACTGCGCCGCCGTACCCATCGGGCCCATCGCACCCATGGCGCCGTGCTGTCCGAGGCCGAAAACGGTGTGCAGGGCGAGCTGCCCCGCGGTCAGCCCGGCGGCGATGCCCGGCAGCGACCGCTCGCGCCCGGCGAAGGGCGCCGCCACCGCGAACAGGCCGAGGAATCCCAGAGCCAGTGGCCACCAGGGGACGGCCGCACCGGAGGCCAGCGTGTGCCCCACCCCGGCCAGCACGACGCAGACCGCGGTGAAGACCGCGGTCCTCAGGAGCCGTGGACCGGCTCCGGCGCGTACGGCAGAGGTAAGCATGGCCGGGCCATCATCGCACTGGCCCGGGTCACTTCGTACGGCAGGTCCGGAAGGTCACCATCCGTCCCGGGGCGACGCGCCGGCCCCGCTGACGCACCCGCCGGAGCGTCCGCTGACACACCCTCCGATACACCGGCGCCCGGGGTACGCGCGTCCGCCGAATGAGCGTTATCACGTCAACCGCGTGCTTACCCCTCGGGTCCTGCGGCAATAGGTATCGATATGTCGAGCGGCAGCGCCGCAGCCAGGAGGCTGGAGCATGGGCATCTGGTGGTCTCTCCACTTGCGGCGCGAAGCCGCCAGCGTTCCGCTGGCCCGCCGTCTTCTGCTCGGCGCCATGGAGACCGCGGGGGTCGACCCGGACATCTCCTTCGACCTGTCGGTCGCCCTCACCGAGGCCTGCGCGAACGCGGTGGAGCACGGCGGGTACGAAGGACCGGGCGCCGCTTCCCCGTCCCAGGGGTACTGCGTGACCGCGTTCCTGGACGGCGAGCGGTGCCGTATCGAGGTCACCGACTCGGGTCCGGGCTTCCCGGCAGGGCGGGGGCGCGGCGCCGCCCGGCGGAACCTCCGGGCGCAGCCGTCGGCCCCGTCCGAGAACGGCCGCGGACTCGGTCTGATCGAGCAGCTCTCCGACCACGCCGACTTCCGCAACAGACCGGGCCGGGGCGCCATGGTGCGCTTCGACAAGGTCCTGAAATGGCGCGAGGACGCGCTGCTCAGGGCTTCCTGAACGAGCGCGTCCCCGGGGATCCGGCGGACCTGGTCAGCCCTGCTTGACCGCGGCCATCCAGGCCTCGACCTCGTCGGACCGGCGCGGCAGGCCCGCGGACAGGTTCCGGTTGCCGTCCTCGGTGACGAGGATGTCGTCCTCGATGCGGACGCCGGTACCGCGGTACTCCTCGGGCACGGTGAGGTCGTCGGACTGGAAGTACAGACCGGGCTCGACGGTCAGGCACATACCCGGCTCCAGGGTGCCGTTGACGTACGCCTCGGTGCGCGCGGCGGCGCAGTCGTGGACGTCGAGGCCGAGCATGTGGCCGGTGCCGTGCAAGGTCCAGCGGCGCTGGAGGCCCAGTTCCAGCACGCGCTCCACCGGGCCTTCGAGCAGGCCCCACTCGATGAGCTTCTCGGCGAGCACCCGCTGCGACGCGTCGTGGAAGTCGCGGTAGGCGGCGCCGGGCTTGACGGCGGCGATACCGGCCTCCTGCGCTTCGTACACCGCGTCGTAGATCTTGCGCTGCAGCTCGTTGAAGCGCCCGTCGACGGGAAGCGTCCGGGTCACATCGGCGGTGTACAGGGTGTGGGTCTCGACACCGGCGTCGAGCAGCAGCAGCTCACCGCGGCGGACGTCGCCGTCGTTGCGCACCCAGTGCAGGGTGGTGGCGTGCGGGCCCGCGGCGCAGATCGAGCCGTAGCCGATGTCGTTGCCCTCGACGCGGGCGCGCAGGAAGAAGGTGCCCTCGATGTACCGCTCGGAGGTGGCCTCGGCCTTGTCGAGGATCTTCACGACGTCCTCGAAGCCGCGCACCGTCGCGTCGACGGCCTTCTGCAGTTCGCCGATCTCGAAGGCGTCCTTCACCGCGCGCGCCTCGGAGAGGTACACGCGCAGCTCCTCGTCGCGCTCGGCGGTGGCCTTGTCGGTCAGCGCGCTCTCGATGCCGGCGTCGTGGCCGCGTACGTTCCGGACCGGCCCGGTGGCCTTCGTGAGCGCGGCGGGCAGCTCGCGCACGTCCTTCGCGGGGATGCCGAGGAGCTGCTCGGCCTCGGCGAGGGAGTGCCTGCGGCCGACCCACAGCTCGCCCTGGCCGTCCAGCCAGAACTCGCCGTTCTCCCGGTTCGAGCGGGGCAGCAGGTAGACCGTCGCGGTGTGCCCGTCCTCCGCCGGTTCCAGGACCAGGACGCCGTCCTGGGTCTGGTCGCCGGTCAGGTACGCGTACTCGGTGGAGGCGCGGAAGGCGTACTCGGTGTCGTTGGAGCGGGTCTTCAGGTTGCCCGCGGGGATCACCAGACGCTCGCCGGGGAAGCGCGCGGAGAGCGAGGCACGGCGGGCGGCGGTCCGGTCGGCCTGGGCGATCGGCTCCAGACCGTGCAGCTCGGTGTCGGCCCAGCCGGACTTCATGTTCGCGGCGAGCTCTTCGGTGACGGCCGGGTACAGGCCGTTCTTCCGGGGCTTGGGCTCCGCTGCTTCCGGGTTCTCCGGGTTCTCCGGGGTCTCGGGGGTCGCCGGGGTGAGCTCCTCAGACACGTTCTGTCTCCTTGTTACGCCACGGGGCGTTACGACACTGGGCCCCCTCCATCGTACGGGCGTACGGAAGGGGGCCCAGGGTCGAAAGGCCTCTTACCCGAACGCCCCGCACGGCGCCCGTGGTTCGGGCCGGCCGGCACCGGAGGGCCGGCCGGCACCGGAGAGGCGGCCGGACTCAGTCGAAGCGGGCCGCCAGGATCACCACGTCCTCGGGGCTCTCCCGCTGGTCGAGGCCGTCGGGCAGCACCGTCCGCAGGACGTGACCGGCGATCTCGGCAGGATCGCCGAGCAGCGCCCTGGGCACGCTCGCCGCTGCCGAGTGGAGCCGGGCGAACGCCCGGTCCATGGGGTCTCCGGTACGGCGCAGCAGTCCGTCCGTGCAGAGCAGCACCGTTTCTCCCGGGGTCGGTGAGAACGCCGCACTCGGCGCCTCCCAGCAGGCGAGCATCCCCAGCGGCGCGGACAGCGAGGTCTCCACGAACTCGGTGCGCCGGTCGCCGACGATCAGCGGCGGGGTGTGTCCGGCCCCGGCGAGCAGGATCGTGCGCCGCGCGGGTTCGCAGTAGGCGAAGAGCACGGTGGCCGAGCGGGCGGGTTCGGTGAGCCGCAGCAGCAGTTCGAGGTCGGAGAGTACGGCGACGGGATCCTCGCCCTCCATCACGGCGTACGCCCGCAGACTGGCCCGCAGCCGCCCCATCGCGGCGGTGGCCCCGGCCCCCGATCCGGTGACCGATCCGACGGCCAGCCCGAGCGCGCCCTCGGGCAGCGGCAGCGCGTCGTACCAGTCGCCGCCACCGCGCGGTCCGGTGCGGTGGCAGGCGGCCAGCTGGACGCCGGGCACCCGGGGCAGCCTGCTGGGCAGCAACTCCTCGGCGAGGGTGGCCACGCGGGTGCGGGCCCGGTCCAGCTCGACCAGCCGGGCCAGGTGTTCGCTCGCGTACTGGGCGTAGAGCCCGGCGAGGCGGCGTCTGCGGCCTGCGGGCTCGGCGGGTTCGTCGTAGAACCAGACGGCCGCGCCCAGCACCGGTCCCGGCACTCCCGCCGGTCCGCTCGCCAGTGGGAGTGCGTAGCTCGCCGCGCAGCCGATGCGGGCCGCCACGTCGCGCAGGCGGGGGTCGAGGGTCTTGTCGTGGCGGAGGTCGGGGTCGGCGAAGCCGCCGACGGGGACTGCGCCGGCGCCCGTGGCGTCCAGGATGCGCCCGTACGCGGTGACACCGCGCGGAAGGGTCTCGATGTGGCCGAGCTCGGCGTGGGAGAGGCCGAGTCCTACGGTGACCGTGGGGCCGTGCGTGCCGATCGGGCCGTTCGGTTCGGCCGGCTCCAGGACGACCAGACCGCGGCGGGCCCCGAGCAGTGCGGCGCCCGCCCGCAGGAATTCCCGGAGGGCTTCGTCCAGGCCGGAGGTGGCTGCCAGTCGTTCGGTGAGTTCGTGCAACGTGGTGAGGTCGAAGACCCAGCCGGCCAGCCGGTCCTGGATCAGGGCGCCGGGAGTTGTGCCGGGCGCGGGATCCGGTGCGGGGGTCGGAAGAGGTGCAGCAGTCTGCGCGGGAGCCGGAACTGGGGAGTTGATTCCAGCCACTTTCGGCAGGTGGGAGGCGCTCATGGCAGCCGGCTTTCTGACTGGTGCATTTCGCTCAATAGCATCGCAAACCCCCAAGTCATTCTGCGTAGCTATCAATGGATCCACATGTACACGCAGAAGTAAGGAGATGTCCAGCATTGTCCCCTTGGGGCTCCTGGTGTCTGTGGGATAACCCTGCTCTCTCCAGTAGACAGCCAACTTGGCCGAAAAATACCCCCCCGTGCAGTTATTTGATGTCGACTGAGGCCGTTCGGCAGCGCGTCATATCGAATGCGGTGGGTACGTAATCGGTGATGGCCAGGGGCAGTTGGTACGGCCCCGGAACCTGGCGGCAGACCTGGGCGTCTCTACCGCCGAGGGTCGCGCCCCATCCCCGAATGGCGGGGTTCGCACAGTGGCATAGCGACACAGCACGGACAGCACGGGACAGGTACGCGCCACGCACGCGCCATGCGCCACCCTTCGGCAAGCTCGACCAATGAACTCGGACCAGGCTCCGCCCTGCTGGAAATCCACACCACAGGCTCAGAGTTCGTGTGCACACAGTGATGCGCCGCATGCGTGGCGCGATGTGGACCTCGGCGTTCAACGGAAAGGAACGAGCGCTCATGCGCGAGATCCTCGGAAGGCGACGTGGGCTCCGGTTCCGGCGCAGTGGGAGGCACGCACAGCTCGATGCGGCGCTGACCTGTGCCACCGGCTGGCAATGGCCCGTGGTTCCCGGCGTGGGGCACACCGCCCCGGGCGGCCGGGAGCGCGGCTGTGCCTGCCCCGACCCCGAGTGCGTCGTACCCGGCGCACACCCCTTCGACCCCGGCCTGCTGGCGGCCACCACCGACGCGCGCATGGTGCGCTGGTGGTGGACCAACCGGCCCGATGCGCCGGTGATAATTGCGACGGGGGGGCGTGCGCCCTGCGCGCTCAGCCTTCCGGCTGCCGCGGGTGCACGTGCCCTGGTGGCCCTCGACCAGTTGGGCATGCGGCTCGGCCCGGTCGTGGCGACGCCCACGCGCTGGTCGCTGCTGGTGGCTCCGTACTCCCTGGAGCGGCTCGGTGCACTGCTGCACGCCAAGGAGTGGGTGCCCAGTTCGCTGCGCTTCCACGGTGAGGGCGGCTATCTCGTACTGCCGCCGTCGGAGACCGGCAAGGGGCCGGTGTGGTGGGAGCGGGCCCCTTCTCCCGTCCCTCAACTCCCTCCCCGACTCTCGTCCTGGGGCCTGGGACGCACCCTGACCGGCCGGGCCCCGGCGCGTACGGCGGAGCCGATTCCGGGATCCGCCGCGCCGTGGCTGCCGGATGTCGGAGCGGTGGTGGACGCGCTGGTCGAGGCGAGCACCGGCGCTCCGGGTGGCGGTAGCAGACTCGCCTATTGACGGTCGTCGCGTGCGCGGCCGTGGCACACGGCCGCCGCGCGACAGCGCGTGAACCGGCGTACGGGAAGCAACTCCGCGCCCCCTGCGGGCCATTGGCGGGCCCGGACATGGAAAGGCCCGGCCGTTGGCGACGGGGGATGCACCAACGACCGGGCTTATAGAACGGTAACAAGAGATCGGCGGTTCGCAAATTCGATCTCACGTATTCGGACAGCGACTCACCTGCGGGTACGGGCAGTTGTGACCGGAGTCACCTGCTGTTCCCGCAGGGTCGTCACTCTCAGCTGAGGGTCACCTGGCGGTTGGTGAGCCCGCCGCGCGCCCGGCGCTCCTCCGGGGTCAGCGGAGCGTCCGAGGCGAGCGCCGCGGTCAGCCGCTCGGCGAACTCCGCCGCGGGCTTCTCGCACTCCTCGGCACTCATCGCGCTCGGCAGGTCCCACACCGGGACGGTGAGACCGTGTGCCCGGAAGGACCCGACCAGCCGGGTGCCGGCACCGAGCGAGGAGGTGCCTGCCGCGTGCAGCCGGGCCAGGGCGTCCAGGAGCCGCTCCTCGGGATACGGCATGACCCAGCGCAGATGGTTCTTGTCCGGCGTCTCGCACCAGTAGGCCGAGTCCGCCGAGGTGAGCTTCACGGTCGGGATGGCCGCTTCGTTCGCGCGCTCCAGCGAGGCGGTGACCTCCGCGGCGGCGTTCTCCGAATCCGGCACCCAGAACTCGAACCCGGAGTGCACGACCGGCTCGAACGGGGCGTCGGGGTCCAGCAGATCCTGCAGCCGGGGACCGTCGGGAGCGGCCTGCTGGGAGGCGACCGGGGTACCGGGCGCCACGGTCAGCGCACGCTGAAGGGTGTCGGCCAGGTCGCGGCTGAGGTCGCCGGAAGGGGTGTCGTTCTGCAGACCGAGCAGGACGGAACCGTCGTCCCGGCGCAGCGCGGGCCACGCCATCGGCAGCACGGTCGCCAGCGTCACGGACGGCACGCCCTCGGGGAGGCCGCCCTTCAGGGTCAGTTCGACGGTCGCGGCGGGCACCAGCTCGCGCAGGGCGACCCAGTCGCCCTCGCCGGGCAGACCTTCGAACGGCCGCTGGACCAGTTCGGTCACGGCATGCGCCGCGGCCCGGCCGTGGCAGGCCTTGTAGCGGCGGCCGGAGCCGCACGGGCAGGGCTCACGTGCCCCGACCGCGGGGATGTGCTCAGGGCTGGCCCCGCGGTTCCCTTGAGGGGCCTTCGTCTGAGGACGCTTCTTCGCCATGGTGCGGCTCTCTCCCGACTGCGCTGGTCCTGTGTCTGGCGCGAGCCTATGGGATGTCCGGCCGATCGTGCGGGGCCACACGGTGCGCGGTCCGCCGACCCGGGGCCTCGCCGGTACACCGGACCCTGCCCCCTCCGGAGAACCGGCGGGTGCACCCCGCCGGTCCGTCGCCGGAGCAGGCCCGGATCTGGTCGCGGCACTAGTCGAGGTCGTCGAACACGTCCGCGAAGTCGGGACCGCGGCCCGCGCCGTGCGTGGCAAAGTCCTCGCGGCGGCCCTCGGTGACGAGCACCCAGACCGTCACCTCCCCCGACGCGTTGTCCCGTACGCCCCATTCCCGGGCCAGCGCGCTGATGATGTTGAGCCCGCGACCGCCTCTCGCAGTGACCGACGGAGTGGCCGGAATCGGTCGGGTCGGACCCCCGCCATCCGTCACTTCCACGGTCAGTCTGCCTGCCTTGTCCACGCACCAGGCGGCGCGCACATCCCCGTCACCGATCTCCGCCTGTCCCAGCGGCCTGCCGTGCCGGCAGGCATTGCTGAGCAGTTCGGAAAGGATCAGCACGGCATCGTCGACCACCGAGTCGGACACTCCGGTCCTGCGCAACTGATCACGCATCCGGTGCCTAGCCTCACCCACGCCCGCAGGGCCGTGGGGTACGGCCATGCTCGACGACGTGGGCACTTCTTGTGCCACCACCAACGCCACCCCCGAGACCTCCTTTGCCCCACGCCAACGAGTGGATGCCCCGGTGGACTGGACCGGAAACCGGCCAAAGGGGGCCCGGTGATGCACTCGTAACGATCGAATACGCATCGAACGCGCCGGTGCACTCCCTGTAACCAGTGCAGTGACCAGTACTAGGACCGGCCCAGCTGGGACAAGACCTGTTTCGGCCGGTTGGTGATGATGGCGTCGACGCCCAGTTCCGCGCAGAGTTCGACGTCCTCGGGCTCGTTCACGGTCCACACGTGCACCTGGTGCCCTGCCCGGTGCAGCCGCTCGACGTAACCGGGGTGATTGCGCACGATCCGCATCCCCGGGCCCGCGATCCCGGCCCCGGCGGGCAGTCGCCCGTCGCGCAGCCGGGGGGACAGGAACTGCAGCAGGTAGACGGTGGGGACGGCGGGGGCGGCGGCGGCGACCCGGTGCAGCGAGCGCGCGGAGAAGCTCATGATCCGTACCGGCGACGCCTCGCCGGGCGCCGGGGAGTCCAGACCGAAGCGGGCCAGCGCCGCGAGGAGCTTCTCCTCCACCTGACCCGCCCAGCGGGTGGGGTGCTTGGTCTCGATGGCCAGTTCCACCCGCCGTCCGGAGTCGTGGACCAGCTCCAGCAACCGTTCCAGGGTGAGTACGGACGTGCTCTCGCGGTCCCAGTCCGGGGATTCCTCGGAGTCCTTCCAGCTCCGCCAGGACCCGAAGTCGAGGGCTGCCAGGTCGGACAGCTCCAGGGCGGAGACCGCACCGCGCCCGTCGGACGTACGGTTGACCCGGCGGTCGTGCACACAGACGAGATGGCCGTCGGCGGTGAGCCGCACATCGCATTCGAGGGCGTCCGCCCCGTCCTCGATGGCTCGTGTGTACGCGGCGAGGGTGTGCTCGGGGGCGTCCTCGGAGGCTCCCCGGTGGGCGACGACCTGGATGCTGTGCTGCCGTACGTGGTTCACCGCGTCATGGTGCCACCGTGACGGGGTAGGTGGAGGCAGACAAGAGCACGCGACGGTGTGAAGGTGCATCCTTTTCATCCGAAATAAAGGATGGGGGAGCAGATGCACAGCTCCCGTTTACAGTGCCCCGACGTGCTGTGGGAAAAGCTGTCCGCAGACACTTGCAACACTTGCACAGCGGGACTCTGACCGAGACGACGTGGAACCGAGGAGAAAGAGCTGTGAGCACCGAGAACGAGGGCACCGAGGGCACGGCGGCCGAGACCGCACCACCCGCCCCGTCCGCACCTCCCGTGCCGGTTGCCGCTCCTGAGGGCACGCCCGCTTCCGCCACCGAAGCCACCGCGCAGCTTCCGGGACCGGTGACCGCCGACGAGTCCGTACCGGCCCAGGCGGCGAGCGCCGGATGGCCGCCTCCCCCGCCGGTCCTCCCGGCGTACGGCGGCGGCGGTGGCTATGGCGGCACCGGCGGACCGGTCTGGGGCGCACCCGTACCGCCTCCGCCCGCGGCACCCGCGAGGCGCGCGGGCGGTCTGGTCGCCGCGGTGATCGTCGCGGCGCTGGTGGCGGGCGGCATCGGTGGCGGCATCGGGTACTTCGCCGCCGAGCACAGCGACAACGCGACGGGCTCGACCACCGTCTCCGCGCCGGGCAAGGGCCAGGAGGTCAAGCGCTCGGCGAACACGGTCGCGGGGATCGCCGCGAGGGCACTGCCGAGCGTCGTCACCATCGAGGCGAAGAGCGGCAACGGCGACGGCGGCACCGGCACCGGGTTCATCTACGACACCCAGGGCCACATCCTCACCAACAACCACGTGGTGGCCGGAGCAGCCGACGGGGGCACCCTGACGGCGACCTTCTCCAACGGCAAGAAGTACGACGCCGAGGTGGTGGGCCGGGCCCAGGGCTACGACGTGGCCGTGGTGAAGCTGAAGAACGCGCCGTCGGGCCTGACCCCGCTCGCCCTCGGCAACTCGGACGAGGTCGCGGTCGGCGACGAGACCATCGCGATCGGCGCGCCCTTCGGCCTGTCCAACACGGTGACGACGGGCATCATCAGCGCGAAGAACCGCCCGGTCGCCTCGGGCGACGGTTCGGGCAGCAAGGCCTCGTACATGAGCGCCCTGCAGACGGACGCCTCGATCAACCCGGGCAACTCCGGCGGCCCGCTGCTCGACGACCGCGGCGCGGTCATCGGCATCAACTCGGCCATCCAGTCGGCAAGCAGCGGCAGCATGGGCGGCGATTCGCAGGCGGGTTCGATCGGCCTGGGCTTCGCCATCCCGATCAGCCAGGCGAAGTCGGTCGCCCAGCAGTTGATCAAGACCGGCGAGCCGGTCTACCCGGTGATCGGCGCGACGGTCGCCATGGACGAACAGGGCGACGGCGCCAAGATCTCCGACCAGGGCGCGAGCGGCACGGACGCGGTCACTGCCAATGGTCCCGCGGCCAAGGCGGGTCTCAAGGCCGGTGACGTGATCACCAAGCTGGACGACACGGTGGTCGACAGCGGCCCGACCCTGATCGGCACGATCTGGACGCACAAGCCGGGCGACAAGGTCCAGCTCACGTACAAGCGCGACGGCAAGGATCACACCGTCACGGTCACCCTGGGCCAGCGCAAGGGCGACAGCTGAGGCGCTAGTCTGTTCCCGCGCCGTCCCGACGGGACGGCGCGGGGGTGGGTTGCCCGAGCGGCCTAAGGGAACGGTCTTGAAAACCGTCGTGGCAGCGATGTCACCGTGGGTTCAAATCCCACACCCACCGCAGAGAGACGGCCCCTGACCAGGTCATCGGTCAGGGGCCGTCGTGCTGCTCGCTCTCCGCAGGCGAGCGTCGTTTCCCGGTGCTCCCCGCTCGGCCGGGCACGGCTGCGCACGGCAGGTCAGGAACCGCGGCCCGGGAGTGTCAGTGGCAGGTGGCAGACTCCGTCGACATGGTTGATCAGGTGCGCTTGAGAGATGTCGAACCGGCCGATCTGGAGGAGTTCTTCGCACAGGAGCACGATCCTGAGGCCATGAAACGGTCGAAGTTCACGCCCCGGGAACGGGAACCGTTCATGACCCACTGGACGACGAAGGTTCTTGGGGATCCCACCAACTTCGTGCAGGCCATCACGGTCGACGGAGATCTGGCGGGCAACGCGGTGGCGTGGTGGGACGAGGGGCGGCGCTTCATCGGGTACTGGCTCGGCAGGCAGTACTGGGGTCGGGGGATCGGCACGCGGGCACTGGCGCTGTTCCTGGAGCGGGAGAAGGCCCGTCCCCTGTACGCCGATCCCTTCGCAGGGAACACCGGCTCGGTGCGGCTGCTGGAGAAACACGGCTTCCGGCGCACCGGGACGGTCCGGTACGGCGAGCACGAGCACATCATGTTGATGCTCGGCGAGAACCCCGCCTGAAGCCTTGCCGACGCGAACAGTTGGCCCGGAACCCCTCGGGTGAGGACCGGTGCGGATCGGATTCTCCGGGCGCCCCTTCTCGCCGCGCTCCCGGCTCAGCGTGCGTACACGGCGACGAAATCCCGCGTCGCTTCGTTGTAATAGCGCTCCGGCGGGTTCTCGAAGTCGAGGATGTTCTTCGGGGTCGGGTCGGCCGGGTCGTGCGTGCCGTCGTAGCTCATGAACGAGGGCCAGGCACGGTTCATGTCCAGGGGCATGGCGCGTACGGCACCGGCGCGCTGCATCAGTTCCGCGAGCGTGCGGGCGGTCAGCGCCTGGCCGACCACCATGATGACGTCGCCCTTGGCGGTGACGCCGACGCCCGAGCGTTCCACGAACATCCGGCTCTGGTCGGTGGCGCCCCACTTGGAGTCGCTGTCGATGTCCGGTACGACCCGGCCACCGTCGACCATCAGCTCCAGGCACTGGCGGACGCCGACGACGTCCGGGGTCATGTGCACATCGCGGCCCCAGACGCCCAGCTTGAAGGAACCGTCGCGGTAGAACACCTCGGAGGCCGCTCCGTCGCGGAGCGTTCCCGCGGTGCGGCCGTTGAGGTAGAAGCCGCCTTTCGAGCCGCCGTCGGTGATTTTGAAGCCACCGTTCCAACTGGCCACGAGTCCGCTGCGGCTGCCCTTGGGAATGTTCGGCGGGACGGAGAAGGTGCCGCCCGGCTCGCGGACGCCCGGGTGCAGCTGGAAGCGGGCGTCTGCGGCGCTGATCCACGCGATCGCGGCCTCGTACGAGGTGTGCTCCGCGTCGGGGCGCACATACGTCCCCTGCACGATCGGCCGGCCCTTCCTGTCGAAGGCCAGCGCACGGTAGACGCCCTCACCCTTCAGTGATGGGGAGACGGGCGGGCGCAACTGAGCGTGCAGCGGCAGTTGAGGACCGCTCGGGGGCGCCGGAGCCGCTGCGGTCTGGTTCATGCGGGCCTGGGCGTCGGACGAGAGGGATCCGCCGACCTTGGGCGGATCGAGGTCGTACCTGATGTTTTCGAGCTTGTCGACCACAACGCCCATGGAGTGCTCGCGTGCCCAGCCCGCGAGCCGAGCCGCCGTGCTGTCGTCGCCCGGGTAGGTCAGGGCGTCGCTGACGGACCAGCCCAGGGCCCCGACACAGACCAGAACCACCGCGAGCACAGCGCGAGTGACCCTTCGACGCGGAAGCCACCGGCGCTTGCGGGGGGCGGGATCCGATGCCTGCGACATGACGCTCCTTGATGTAACGGGCCCTCAGGTGACGTCTCATCGGAACGCATCAGGAACGGTTCGCACAGCTGGGAGGGGCCAACCGGGTGGTGTTCATCTGAAGAAAAACACTTTGTGTGCGTTGGTCCATCTATGTCCGAACCCCATCCGCATCATGTGAAAAGTACGCAGAACATCCCGCGTGGGATTCGCTGCGGAATCCAGTGCATCACCGCTGTACGAAACAGAAATGAGGGGTCGTCATGACCAGTCAGGCCAAGAAGGTGTGGGCCGCCTTCACCACCGCGTTCTTCGCGCTCGTAGCCATGCTCGGGTTCACCTCCCCGGCCACCGCGACCGCTGGTGCCGTTGCCGCACCGGCGCCCGCCGACCTGTCGGGCCGCACCGGTCGTACGGTGGGCGCCCCCACGGTCCGGACGGCTCCCGGGGCCGCCGAGCCGGCACCGGCCCCGGCACCGGCTTCGGCGCGGACGGAGGCGCGTACAGGAGCACGTACAGAGGCGCGCGCCGCCGCCCCCACGCCGGCGCAGGTGGCCTGGTGGTCGCTGCCGAAGGACCGGGCGCTGCCGCCGACCATCAAGCAGCGGATTCGCGCCGAGGCGCACGGTTCGACGCCCAGCACCCGGCACCTCCCGCTCGACCTGGACGCCTCGTCGGACGGCGCGGTCGCGGACGCGGCGGTCGGCGAAGCCGTTCTTCAGCCGGTCTGACCGGTGCGGTCGGCGAGTTCTGCCCGGTCGGTACGGTCCGTGGGACCGGAACCGTCGGCACGATCCAGCCGCGGAGACCGCACAACGGGCATCGTCAGGCGGGCCGCCGAGGCGATGGTGGCACGAGCTTCGCGCTCGGTGAGTCCAGTACGAACCGCAGTATCGGCGAGCAGAGCGGCGAGATCTTCGCCGAAACCGTTCCCGTGCGCGCGGCAGGCGGCCGGAACAGACGGGTGTTGCGCTGTCCCTGGTGGGCGGCGCGTACGAAGTGCACCAGGCCGTGGCCCTGCGCGGGCCGGCCGGGTGGAGTGCCGGGAGCGCGAGCAGGAGGCGTGAGCAGACGGAGCGGGGTGCGAGGAAAGGGCGCGGGCGCGAGACGGACCGTGCCGGGCGCGAGGCGGTAGACACTGTGGGTCGTGAGTGAACCGGGACCTATGAGGTACCCGCCGGCGCCACGGATGTCGATGCCGGGAGCGAGTCGGCTCACCGGGTCGGGGACGACCCTGTCGGGTGGTCCGGTCGGCCGGAGATGGCTGCCCCCACCGGGTGTGAGCGCGACGACGGTCTCGGGATCGTGAACAGATGCTTGAGTACGAGGCGTTGAAGAGCGGCCGTGGAGCCGCTCTCCGCCTCGGTGCCGAGGTCGATGCCGATCGGGTGGTGCGGCGGTCGGTCGGAGGCGCCGCGGTAGAGAACCGGGTCGGGGTCCCGGTGATGCGGTGACAGCAGCGCGGGAAGTTGGCTACGGGACAACCGGACAACGGGATGACGGGACAACGGGGAGCCCGCGCTCGGCGGTGAAGCGCGCACGGGCGAGGGTCGGATGGCGGGCGGAGTGCCTGTCGGTGGCGGCCAGTTGTTTATTGCCGAATGAGTGTTCGAATCAGGGGAGCGGACCGGGGGAGGGCAAGGCGTTCCCGAGGAAATGACGGAACGATTCATCCCTTGGGGCGCCCGGGGGTGACGGGTTGCGGGCTGCCGTTTTGCAGATTCAGTGCCTTGGTGGGGTTTATCGACTTAACGTCACGCTTGCGAGGGAATCAAGCCTTCCGCGCTGGTTCCCCAGGGGCCCGGTGGGCAACTCTGATCTCGCGACAAGTCGTGCACCACACCGGGACGGTCGGCCAACTTTCCCGGAAGCAACCGCCTTTCTGGTTCCTGGAGGAATTGACATGGCACACATCCGTACCGCTCGCGCCCTTGCCGCTGTCGCCGCGCTGCCGTTGGCAGCCGCCCTCTTCACGGGCGTGGCCTCCGCGGACAACGGCGCCATCGCGGGCAGCGGATCCAACGCCAGCGTGGCCGGGGTCGTCGGTAGTGGCGTCGGGCACGACAACAACGGCAACTCGACCACCACGCAGCAGGTTGCCACCGGCGCGGGTGCGTCGAACCAGAACAACACGGCGAGTGTGAACGGCTCGGCCTTCACGGCCATCCACCAGGCCAACTACACGGTGAACTTCACCCGGCTCTGGTGACACGCGGCCCGATGGGGGTCGGGACGATGGGGAACATTCGGGGAACGCACGAGTAGTGCGCGGGGTGAATGGCAGTCCGGGCGGCGGCGCTGAGGCGTCGGCGCCCGGACTGTTTCTGTGTGCGGGGCGGTTCGGGTCGTGGTTCGGGTTCCGGCCTTGACAGTCGAGGCATATCTGACGGACAGTCAGAAACCCTGATCCGGATGCCAGGGAGGCCGCCGACGTGCACCTCGCCCCGACGGAGCGGCAGCAGCAACTGCGTGCCGAACTCCGTTCGTATTTCCATGAATTGATGCACGACGAGGCAGAACCCGGATCCCCTCCGGGCTCCGGCGCACACCCCGGAGCGCAGCGTGACCTGCTGCGCCGCATCGGCGCGGACGGGATGCTGGGACTGGGCTGGCCCGTCGAATACGGGGGCAAAGGACGCGGTCCCGACGAACAGTTCGTCTTCTTCGACGAGGCGTACCGCGCGGGTGCGCCGGTGTCGATGGTCACGCTGAACACCGTCGGACCGACCCTGATGAAGTACGGGACGCGGGAACAGAAGGATTACTTCCTGCCCCGCATCCTCAGCGGCGACCTCGTCTTCGCGATCGGGTACAGCGAGCCGGAAGCGGGTACGGACCTCGCTTCCCTGCGGACCAGGGCGGTGCGCGAAGGCGACTCCTGGGTGATCGACGGACAGAAGGTCTTCACGTCCAACGCCCAGAACGCCGACTGGATCTGGCTCGCCTGCCGGACGGATCCGGACGCACCCAAGCACAAGGGCATCTCGATCGTGCTGGTGCCGACGGACGCGGCGGGCTTCTCCTGGACGCCGATCGAAACGGTCGGCGGACAGACGACGACCGCCACGTACTACGACGGGATCCGGGTGCCCGCAACCAACCTTGTCGGTGCGGAGAACGCCGGCTGGGGGCTGATCACCAACCAGCTCAACCACGAGCGGGTGGCGCTGGCCGCGATCGGGATGCAGGCGGAGGACTCCTACGCGGCGGTGCTGGAGTACGCGCGCACACCCGATCCGGACACCGGGGAACGGCCCGCCGACCGGCCTTGGGTACGGGGGCGTCTGGCCGAGGTGCACGCGCGCCTCGCGGCCGTCAGATTGCTCAACTGGCGGCTGGTCGGGGACGTGGGGGCGGGGACGCTCGCGCCGGGCGATGCAAGTGGGGTCAAGTTTCTGGGAACCGAAAGCGCCGTAGAGGTGTATCGAATGTGCCAGGAAATCGCAGGGGAGTCGGCGCTGATCCGGACGGGGACGCCGGGGGCCTTCGGGGACGGGGAGTTGGAGCGTATGAACCGGGCGGCGCAGATCAACACCTTCGGGGGCGGGGTGAGCGAGGTGCAGCGGGAGATCGTCGCGACGATGCGGCTCGGGATGAGGAGCCGGAAGAGGTGAGCGGGGAGGTGGACAAGGTGAGGAACGAGGCGCGGACCAGGGAGAGGGAGACGGAAGACCCGCTCCACCGGCGGCTGAAGGCGTACGAGGGGCGCCCTGCCGCGACGTCCGGGGTGGGGAAGGACCCCGTCAACGAATCGATGATCAGGCATTGGTGCGAGGCGATGGGCGACACCAGCCCGGCCTATCCGGCGATCGCACCACCCACGATGCTCCAGGCCTGGACGATGGGCGGGCTCTCCGGGCACACGGGCCGGACGGACGCGTACGACGAGCTGTTCGCGCTGCTGGACGGCGCCGGATGCACGGCGGTGGTCGCGACCGACTGCGAGCAGGAGTATCTGCGGGACCTCCGCCCGGGGGACCGGATCACCTTCGACGCGGTGATCGAGTCGGTCTCCGAGCGGAAGACGACCAAGTTGGGGACGGGGTACTTCGTCACCACCCGGATGGATGTCCGGGGAGACGGTGTCCTGGCGGGGACGCACCGCTTCCGGATCCTCAAGTACGCACCTGCGGGCAGGGCTTCGTCCGGAGCCGCGGTCGGGCCGCCGGCCGCGGTGCGGCCGAAGGAGGGGACGACCGGCGCGGTGCCCTCCGCAGCGGCGGCGGGCGGAAAGCCGGAGGCGAGGCGGCCCCGGCCGGTGATCAACCGGGACAATGCCGGGTTCTGGGCCGGGGTCGCCGAACACAAACTGCTGATCCAACGCTGCTCGTCCTGTGCGACGCTGCGTTTTCCCTGGCTGCCCGGGTGCAATGCGTGCGGATCGCTCGACTGGGACACGACCGAGGCGAGCGGGGCCGGGACGGTCTATTCGTACGTCGTCATGCACCATCCGCCGTTCCCGGCCTTCGAACCGCCCTACGCGGTAGGCCTGATCGAACTGGCCGAGGGCGTTCGGATGGTGAGCAATGTGACCGGGGTTCCGTACGACAAGGTGCGGGTCGGTATGCCGGTGACGCTCGAATTTCTGCGGGTGGACGCGGAGTTGGAACTTCCGGTGTTCAAGGGGAGCGGAGGCTGACATGGACTTCACACCCACGGAGGAGCAGGAAGCGGCCGGTGAACTGGCTGCGCAGATCTTCGCGGATCTCTCCACACACGAGCGCCTGACAGCGGCGGGCACCGGGACGGACGCCGAGCTGTGGAAAGCGCTGGGCGCGGCAGGACTGGTAGCCGCGGCAGAGGAGACGGGGCTGCTGGGGCTGGTACTGCTGCTGGAGGAGCAGGGGCGGCGGACCGCCCAGGTTCCGCTCACCGCGACCTGTGTGTACGGACTGCTGGCGGTGGCCGCCCACGGCACGGACGAGCAGCGCGAGCGGTTGCTTCCCGGGCTCCGGGACGGGACAGCGGTAGCGACCGGTGCCTTCCCGGCGTACGGCGGCGTACGGGCGGACGCGGAAGGCCGTCTGAGCGGGACTGTGCCCCTGGTGCCGTGGCTGCGGGACGCCACCCTGGTGCTGGTCGCCGACCGGGACCGTCGGCTCTGGCTCGTACGGGTGGCGGACGCACGGACGGAGGCGGTGGAGACCACCGCGCCCTGGTCGGCCGGGCGGCTGATCCTGACGGGGACACGGGCCGAGCCGCTTGGCGGGCCCGGGGCGTACGAACAGGTGCTGGCCACGGCTCGGATCGCATGCGCGGGGCTCCAGGCCGGTGTGTGCGCGGGTTCGCTCGCGCAGGCCGTTTCGTACACGTCGGAACGGGAGCAGTTCGGGCGTCCGCTCTCCACCAACCAGGGGGTGCTGCTGCGGGCGGCCGACGCGTACATGGACACCGAGGCGATACGGGTCACGGCGTACGAGGCTGCCTGGCGGCACGACGAGGGCCTGCCGTACGCCACCCACGCACTCACTGCGGCGTGGTGGGCGTCGGAGGCGGGCAAGCGGGTCGTCCACGCGGGCCAGCATCTGCACGGGGGACTCGGTTCGGACATCGAACATCCCGTGCACCGGCATTTCCTCTGGGGGCGGCAGCTCGATGCCTATCTGGGCTGCGGGAGTGAAGTACTCGAAGAATTGGGCGGGTTGATCGTGGGCGCCGAGGAGCCGCGCACGGAAGAAATGGAGGAACCGGTATGAGAGTAGGCGATGAACTGGCGCCGCTGGAGATCCCGATCACCCGCACGCTCATCGTCGCGGGAGCCGTGGCGTCCCGTGACTACCAGGACGTGCACCACGATGCCGAGGCCGCCAGGGAGAAGGGCTCGCCCGACATCTTCATGAACATCCTCACCACCAACGGGCTGGTCGGCAGATACATCACCGATCGCTTCGGGCCGGGCTGCACCTTGCGCAGGGTCGCGATCCGGCTGGGAGCTCCCAACTACCCGGGGGACACCATGGTGCTGACCGGGGAGATCACCGCGGTCGACGGCGGCTCGGCAGAGGTCCGCGTGGTCGGCGCCAATGCCAGGGGACACCACGTCACCGGCACCGTGACGGTCGGCGTGGGCGCCGACATCGGCATCGGCATCGGCATCGGTACCGGTATCGGTGGCGCGGCCGGTTCAGGACAGGCGGAGACGGGAGCGGGCACATGAGTATGCGTGAGCGGGACTCGCTCGGCGGCAGGGCTGCCGTGGTCGGGATCGGGGCGACCGAGTTCTCCAAGGACTCCGGACGCAGCGAGCTGAAACTGGCGGTCGAGGCCGTACAGGCAGCCCTCGACGATGCCGGTCTCACGCCCGCCGACGTGGACGGCCTGGTCACTTTCACCATGGACACCAGCCCCGAGATCACCGTCGCCCAGGCGGCCGGGATCGGTGAGCTGTCCTTCTTCTCCCGGATCCACTACGGCGGCGGGGCCGCCTGTGCCACGGTGCAGCAGGCGGCGCTCGCCATCGCCGCCGGGGTGGCCGATGTGGTGGTCTGCTACCGGGCGTTCAACGAGCGTTCGGGGCGGCGCTTCGGCTCGGGGGTGCAGCGCAGGGAACCCTCGGCCGAGGGGGCGGCGCTCGGCTGGGCGCTGCCCTTCGGGTTGCTCACACCGGCCTCCTGGGTGGCGATGGCCGCTCAGCGTTATCTGCATACGTACGGCCTCTCCCCCGAGGTGTTCGGCCACGTGGCGGTGACCGACCGCCGGTACGCCGCGCGCAATCCCGCGGCGTACTTCTACGAGAAGCCGATCACCCTCGCCGACCATGCCGCCTCGCGGTGGATCGTGGAGCCGCTGCGTCTCCTCGACTGCTGCCAGGAGACGGACGGCGGCCAGGCGATCGTGGTCACCAGCGCCGAGCGGGCGCGCGATCTGCGCCGTCCACCTGCGGTGATCGTGGCAGCGGCGCAGGGGGCGGGCCGGGCGCAGGAGCAGATGACCAGTTTCTACCGCGACGATCTCAGCGGGCTGCCCGAGATGAGCGTGGTCGCCCGGCAGCTCTGGCAGACCTCGGGGCTGCGGCCGTCGGACATCGATGTGGGGATTCTCTACGACCACTTCACGCCGTTCGTCCTGATGCAACTGGAGGAGTTCGGCTTCTGCGGACCAGGTGAAGCGGCGGCCTTCGTCGCGGAGGACGCGCTGCCGCTGAACACCCATGGCGGCCAGTTGGGGGAGGCCTATCTGCACGGTATGAACGGCATCGCGGAGGCCGTCCGACAGGTGCGTGGCACCTCGGTGAACCAGATACCCGGCGCGGCCACGACCCTGGTCACGGCCGGCACCGGAGTTCCCACGTCCGGGCTGATCCTGGGCGCGGACGGCTGACACAGCGGCGTGGGCGTTGGGCAGGGCGGCCGGAGACCCGTTCACTGCGCCCTATGCATCAACGGAAGAGGTTCCTGACCCGCGCACTCGTCGCAGCAGCGCTCGTGACGCTGACGCTCACAGCACCGGAGGCCGTCGCCGACCCCGCACCGGACGCGGCGGCAAGAACAGGGGGAGCCACAGTCACGGGCGCTTCCGCGGACGCAATGACAGCCGTCTCCCGGGAGGCAGCCGCGCCCGCGAAGGCGGCCATGTCCACCGGCACCGTGCGCTTCAACGGCTGGGGGTTCGACACCTGCGTCACTCCGTCGCTCGCGACGATGCGGGCCTGGGGTTCCTCCAAGTACCGGAGCATCGGCGTGTACTACGCGGGCCGCGGCCGGGGCTGCCCCCATCAGCCCGAGCTCGACCGGGCCTGGGTGTCATCGGTCTACCGCATGGGATGGAAGGTGCTGCCGGTCTTCGTCGGCTCGCAGTCACCGTGCGTGGGAGCGGAGAACAAGCGGAAGTTCCAGATCGGGAGCAACCCCTCGGGCCAGGGGACGAAGGAGGCACGTCAGGCCGTGCAGGCGGCCGGAGGTCTCGGCATGCTGAAGGGCACGCCGCTCTACCTCGACATGGAGGCGTACGACACGGGCGACCGCACCTGCGCGGACGTCACGCTCTCCTTCATCCGCTCCTGGGACCGGGAGGTGAAACGTCTCGGCTACGTGTCCGGCTTCTACAGCAGTGCGGACTCCGGCGTGGCGCAGATCGGGGCAGCGCGCAGGGCGGGCACCACGGACCTGCCCACCGTCATGTGGTTCGCCCGGTGGCAGAAGAAGCCCTCGGTGTCCGGCGAGCCCTCCCTCCCGGCCAACTCCTGGACCCCGCATCTGCGGATCCACCAGTACGAGGGAGACGTCACCGAGACACACGGGGGCCGTGAGCTCAGCATCGACCGGAACAGGGTCGACGCACCGGTGGCCCGTATCGGCTGATCAGCGGCCCGCGCCGGTCAAGCCGACGCTGGTGGACCCTGACGGCACGAGGAGCGTCCTCCACCTTCAGGAGGTGGAGGTACCACCACTCCTACAACCTGAGGGGGATTCACCTTCGGCACCTCTGGGCGATCTGCTCGCAGGTGTTCTGCTCCTAGCGTGGAGCTATGACCACGCCAGTCTGTACCAGCGCAGCGAAGGCGGCGACGCCGTACCCGTCGTTCGCCACCTATATGCGGGCCCGGGGGCCCGTGCTGCTGCGCACCGCCCGTTCGCTGACCCCCAATCCGAGTGACGCCGAGGACCTTCTCCAGACCGCGCTCACCAAGACGTACGTCGCGTGGGAGCGGATCGAGGACCACGGTGCGCTGGACGGCTATGTGCGCCGGGCGCTGTTGAACACCCGTACGTCGCAGTGGCGCAAGCGCAAGGTCGACGAGTTCGCCTGCGAGGACCTGCCCGAACCGGAGACCGTGCCCGAACCCGACGCCGCCGAGCAGCAGGCGCTGCGCGACGCGATGTGGCACGCGGTGATGAAGCTCCCCGACCGCCAGCGGGCCATGCTCGTGCTCCGCTACTACGAGGACCTCAGCGAGGCGCAGACCGCCGAGGTCCTCGGTGTCTCGATCGGCACCGTCAAGAGCGCGGTTTCGCGCGCGCTCGGCAAGCTTCGCGAGGACCCGGAGCTGTCCCCGGTGCGGTGACCGTCGTGGTGATTCCGGCAGGTTCCCGACGGGATCCCGGGGGTGACCTCGGGCGGGGACACGGGCAGGGACACGGGCGGGGACTTCGATGGGAAGCCGGTGGAATTCCTGGCGGCGGGTAGTGACATACCAATCGGTATGTGAGCAGAATTGCGCCACATTACCCATGCGTAGGCGAAGCTGCGTAGGCGAAGCTGCCCCCGGGAGGACGCCGTGCTGAGCACGATGCAGGACGTACCACTGACAGTGACCCGCATTCTTGTTCACGGAACGCTGATGCACGGCACGTCTCAGATCACCACCTGGACCGGGGACGGCCGGGAACCGCAGCGTCGTTCCTTCGCCGAGGCCGGTGTCCGCGCGGTGCAGCTGGCCAACGCGCTCCGCGACGAGCTGGGGGTCGACGGCGACGAACGGGTCGCAACCGCCATGTGGAACAACGCGGAACACGTGGAGGCGTACTTCGCGGTCCCCGCCATGGGTGCCGTACTGCACACCCTCAACATCCGCCTCCCCGCCGAGCAGCTGGTCTGGATCGTCAACCACGCGGCGGACCGGGTGATCATCGTCAACGGCTCGCTGCTGCCGCTGCTCGCGCCGCTCCTCCCTCACCTGCCGACCGTCGAGCACCTGGTGGTGAGCGGCCCCGGTGACCGTTCGCTGCTGGCCGGTGCGACGGCGACCGTGCACGAGTACGAGGACCTGATCGCGGGCCGCCCGATGACGTACGACTGGCCCGAGATCGACGAGCGCCAGGCTGCCTCCCTCTGCTACACCTCGGGCACCACCGGTGATCCCAAAGGGGTCGTCTACTCGCACCGTTCGATCTTCCTGCACTCCATGCAGGTCAACGCCGCCCAGTCGATGGGGCTCACGGACGAGGACACCACCCTGGTCGTCGTGCCGCAGTTCCATGTCAACGCGTGGGGCCTGCCGCACGCGACCTTCATGTCCGGCATCAACATGCTGATGCCGGACCGTTTCCTCCAGCCCGCCCCGCTCGCGGAGATGATCGAGGCGGAGAAACCCACGCACGCCGCCGCCGTGCCCACCATCTGGCAGGGACTGCTGGCCGAGGTGACCGACCGGCCGCGCGATCTGAGCTCCATGAAGCGGGTCACCATCGGCGGCTCGGCCTGCCCGCCCGCGCTGATGGCCGCCTACGACGAGCTGGGCGTCCGGCTCTGCCCCGCCTGGGGCATGACGGAGACCTCGCCGCTGGGAACCGTCGCCAACCCGCCCGGTGGACTCACCGACGAGGAGGAGTGGCCGTACCGCAACACCCAGGGCCGATTCCCCGCGGGCATCGAGCCCCGGCTCGTGGGACCCACCGGCGAGATCCTTCCCTGGGACGGCGAGTCGGCCGGTGAGCTGGAGGTGCGCGGGCCGTGGATCGCCGGTGCGTACTACGGAGGTGCGGGCGGCGAGGACTTCAGGCCCGCCGACAAGTTCAGCGAGGACGGCTGGCTGAAGACCGGCGATGTCGGCGTCATCAGCCAGGACGGCTATCTGACACTGACCGACCGCGCGAAGGACGTCATCAAGTCCGGCGGCGAATGGATTTCGAGCGTGGCGCTGGAGAACGAGATCATGGCCCACCCGGCGGTCGCGGAGGCCGCGGTCGTCGCCGTGCCGGACGCCAGGTGGGGTGAACGGCCGCTCGCGACGGTGGTGCTGAAGGAGGGCGAGAGCGTCGGATACGAGGAGCTGAAGGCGTTCCTCGCCAGGTCCGTCGCCAAGTGGCAGCTTCCGGAACGGTGGGCGATCGTGCCGTCCGTGCCGAAGACGTCGGTCGGGAAATTCGACAAGAAGGTACTCAGGAAGCAGTACGCGGACGGGGAGCTGGACACGACGCAGCTCTGAGCGAAGAAGCTCCGGTCATGACCGTGGTTCCCGTCGTGACCGGGGCTCGGCTCCGACCGAAGTCTCAGCCCGGGACAGGCACCGGCCCGGTCCCGGGCGCAGGGGCGACCCACCCGACCCACCCGACTCACTCCGGCCCACGCGGACGCCGCGCGGGCCGGCCCTGCGGCCGGCCCGGTTCAGTTCAGTTCAGTTCAGTTCAGTTCAGTTCGTCCCGATCTTCGCCAGCAGGTCGACGATCCGGCCCTGCACCTCGCTGCTGGTGGAGCGTTCGGCCAGGAACAGCACGGTCTCCCCCGAGGCCAGCCGCGGCAGTTCGGCCTCGTCCATGCCCGCCGAGGTGTAGACGACCAGCGGCGTGCGGTTCAGCTGCCCGTTCGCGCGGAGCCAGTCGACGATTCCGGCGCGACGGCGGCGTACCTGCATCAGGTCCATCACCACCAGGTTCGGGCGCATCTGCGCGGCCGAGGTGACCGCTTCCGCGTCCGTCGCCGCGCGGACCACCTGCATACCGCGCCGCTCCAGGGTCTCGGTGAGCGCGAGCGCGATCTCCTCGTGCTCCTCGATCAACAGGACGCGCGACGGGTGCTGCTCGCTGTCGCGCGGGGCCAGCGCCTTCAGCAGCACGGCCGGGTCGGCACCGTACGCGGCCTCCCGGGTGGCCTGCCCGAGTCCGGCCGTCACCAGTACGGGCACCTCGGCGGCGACCGCGGCCTGTCGCAGGGACTGCAACGCCTTACGGGTGATCGGGCCGGTCAGCGGGTCCACGAAGAGCGCTGCGGGGAACGCGGCGATCTGTGCGTCGACCTCCTCGCGGGAGTTCACGATCACCGGACGGTAGCCGCGGTCGCTCAGCGCCTGCTGGGTGGAGACGTCGGGCGCGGGCCAGACGAGCAGCCGACGCGGATTGTCGAGCGGTTCCGGGGGCAGTTCGTCGTCGATCGGCTGTGGCTGCGGCCGGTTGGCCACCTCCACCGCACCGCCGGGGCCGTCCAGCGGCTCGGGGCCCTCCGACCCCTCGTCGGGTGCCCCTATGGCGTACGAGCGGCCCTCCTCCTGCGACGAGTGGGGCGAGAGACGCTGTTGAGCTTGCTGAGGCGACGGTGCCTGCTGGGGCTGGGCCCCTTCCGGGTTCGCGGTCCGCTGGTTCGCGCCCTGCGGATGCGGCCGGGCGTCCACCTCGGGGCGCTCGTCCTCGGGCGGTGCCGCGAGCCTGCGGCGGCGGCCGGAACCCAGCGAGTGGGGCTGGTTCTGGTGCGCCGCGATCTGCTCGGTGAAGGGGGTGCCCTGGCCGAGCGTGCGCACGCTTATGGCCCGCCCCTGGGAGGCGTCGGCGGGCAGCGGCTCCTCGGCGGGCAGCGGCCGGCTCGCGGGCGCGCCGTCCTCCGGGGGCAGGGCGGCAGGCTCCGTGACGGAGGGCCAGCCCTCCGGCGACGCGTACAGCGTGCCGTCGTTGGCCTGCTCGTCGCCCGCGCCGGGGTGGTGTTGCGGGCGCCGGCCGGTGTCCGTGGATCCGGTCCGTACGGAGTCGTGGCGGCCCGGCAGCGAGGCGTCGGAGGGCGCCGACGGCACCCGGTCGGCCTCGGCAGGCGGGAGCGCGAACGCGCTGCGCGGGCGCTCGGCCTCGGCGGGTGCGGCAACGGACGCCGTCGCCAGGGCCCGCCGCGCACGTCGGCCCGGAGGCGGCGTCTGCGGCTGGGACGGGCTCTGCGCCTGGGAGGGAGCCTGCTGCTGGGCGGGCTCGGGCAGGGGCAGGGGTTGTGGGGCGGGCCGAGCGTCCGGGAGCGGCTGCGGCGCGGGAGCTTCCGGCGCCGGGCTGCCCGGAGCCGATGCACCCGATGCACCCGGTGTACCCGGTGTACCCGGTGCGTCAGGAGTACCGGCGGTGGGCGCGGGCGAAAGCGCGGGTCGCGCGTTCTCGATCTCCCGCATGCCCTCCGCGCGCCGTGCGCGCCGCCCGCTCGGGGCGTGGGCGTCCGACGGCACGCCCTGCGGCGGTACCGTCGCTCCGCGCTGGGCGCGCGCCGGTCCCTGGGCGGTCCCCTGCGCGTTCTCGGCGGCGGTCACCACGGACCCTTCGGCGGGCGCCGGAAGCTCCGTGCGCCCGCGCCGACGGCCCGACCCGCTGTCGGGCGGGCCGTTCTCCGGCGCCGGGGCCCCGGCAGGCAAGGACGCCTGCGGCAGCGGCGCACCGGCACCCGTACCGTCGCCCGCACCCGTACTGTCCGTGCCCCTCCCGTCCGTCCCCGGACCGGCTTCCTCGCGGCGCGCCCTGCGGCGCCCCGTAGGCGGCTCCGGTGTACCGGGACCCGCGCCGGGAGCCGTGCCCCCGTCCACCGGACCGTCCAGGAAGGCGTCGGTCGAGGAGCGACGTCCGCGCCGCCGTCCGCCGCCCGAGGTCGTGTTCTGCTGAGCGGGCACCGGAGCGGCCTCCGCCGCCGGATCCACTGTCCCCGCTCCGGCACCGAGCGGCACTTCCAGGACGTACGCGCTGCCCGTCGTCCCCGGCACCTCGTGCGTCTGCAGCACTCCCCCGTGCACCCGGACGATCCCGCGCACGATCGGCTCGTGCACGGCGTCACCGCCGCTGAACGGCCCGCGCACCTCGATCCGTACGACCTCACCGCGCTGCGCGGCGGCCACCACGATCGTCGAGTCCACATAGGCGCCGCCCGGGGCCACCCGCGCCTTGCCCGTGGCGTCCACCCCGGCCACGTCGGCGATCAGATGCGCGAGTGCCGTTGCCAGCCGCGCCGCGTCCACCTCGGCCTCGATGGGCGGCGCGTGCACCGCGAACTGCACCCGGCCGGGACCGATCAGTTCGACCGCACCGTCCACACCCGCCGCGACGACCGCGTCGAGCATCACCTTCGTCTTGGCCAGTTCCTCCGTGCCCGCGTCGAGCCGCTGGAAGCCGAGCACGCTGTCCACGAGCGTGGTCATCCGGGAGTAACCCGCGGCGAGGTGGTGCAGGATCTGGTTGGCCTCGGGCCACAGCTGCCCGGCCGGATCGGCGGCCAGCGTGCCCAGCTCGGCGCGGAGTTCCTCCAGCGGCCCGCGCAGGGCGTCGCCCAGGACCGCGGTCAACTGCTCGTGCCGCCCGGCCAGCGCGTCGTGCCGCTCGTCCCGTGCCTTCGACTCGGCCGCGTGCCGCTCCTCCAGGGCCGTCAGCTCGGCGGCGTGCTGTTCCTTCAGAGCCGTCAGCTCGGCCGCGTGCTGCTCCGCCGCCGCGGAGTTCCGCTCGTCCTTGGCCCGGAGCTCGTCGGCGTGCTGCTTGGCCTGCTTCTCGTACGGGCGGCGGTCCGCGAACGTCAGGACCGCGCCGACGAGCTGCTCGCCGTCCCGTACCGGCGCCGTCGTCAGGTCGACCGGTACCGCGCTGCCGTCCTTCGCCCACAGCACCTGACCGCGCACCCGGTGCTTGCGCCCGGACCTGAGGGTGTCGGCGAGGGCGCTCTCCTCGTACGGGAAGGGCTCACCGTCACCGCGCGAGTGCTGCACCAGGGGGTGCAGCTCCTTGCCGCCGAGGTCGCTCGCCCGGAAGCCGAGGATCTGCGCGACGGAGGGATTGACCAGGACGACACGGCCGTCCGTGTCGGTGCCCACGACCCCCTCGGACGCCGCGCGCAGGATCATCTCGGTCTGCCGCTGCGAGCGGGCCAGTTCGGCCTCGGTGTCGACGGTCCCGGACAGGTCCCGCACGACGAGCATCAGCAGCTCGTCACCCGTGAAGCCGCCACCGTACGAGTCGTACGCCTCGCGGCCGTCCTCCAGGCTCGCGCTGGTCACCTCGACCGGGAACTCCGCCCCGTCCGTGCGCCGGGCGAGCATCCGGGTCGGCTTGGTCCTGCCCCGCTCGTCCGCGCCCTCCGGCCGCCGCATCGAGCCCGGGATCAGCCGCGAGTCGAACTGCGGCAGCAGGTCGAGCAGTCCCCGGCCGACGAGCGCCGTGCCCGGCGTTTCGAAGGCGTCGAGGGCGATGGAGTTGGCGTTGACGACCGTTCCGTTGCAATTGACGAGCAACAGCCCGTCAGGGAGGGCGTCAAGTATGGCTGCGAGGCGAGCAGCGCCTCGGGATGGCCTGCTGCTCACGACGACGCTTCCTCCCTGAACTACTGCAACTTGCTGACAACCTGGCCCATCTTGCCCCTCGGGCCATGGCGTGTCACTGCTGGGAGTCTAAAGGCAGCGGCTCCGGGCGTGACGCGGATGAGGGGGAGCTCTCACCAATGTTCTGTGGACGGCCTGCGACGCGGGCGTTCAGGCGACGGTGTGCGGAAGCACGGGCTCCAGGTTGTTCCAACGCGATGTCTCGCACCCATTGGTGCGGCGGAAGGTCGCGTCCACGGGCTGTCCCTGCCAGGTTCCGGTGATGTGCGCGGTGGCCGGACCGCCGTACAGCATCGTGCACATCAGGCCCTCGGGCACCGGTGCGAACGGCCTCTTCCCGTCGACGGCGAGCCGGGCCAGCCGGTCGCAGGCCTGCTGCGGCGAGGGGTGGGTTCCTCCGGTGGGGCCGCACTCCAGCTGGTGCGTGCCGTCGGCCGCGGGATCACCCGAGCCGGTGACGGCGACGCTGAGCCGGTCGGGGACCCGGTGGCCGGGCAGCTGTCCGACTGCGGGTCCGGGGCCGGGGCCGGGCACAGGACCGGGGACGGGAGACGAGACGCTGGGGACGGACGCCGCACCGGGACCGGTGAAGGCGGACGCGGCGCCGGGTACGGCGGCCAGCGCGGCGAGCGAGGCGACAGCGGTGAGGGCGAGGCGGCGCAGCATGACGGGTAACTCCTCGGCTGGTAGGGCTCGGGGCGGCGCCCCTGCCTCCCTAACGCTCCTACGCGCCCGGCGTTGCGCAACAGGAAGGACTTTGCCCTGCCACCCGACTGCCTAGTAACGTAGGCCGCGATTGGTGACGGCCCGCAAGGCTGTGTCATCATCTGCACGCACCACTTCGCGCTCGCGCGACTGTGGCTGGTGTGCTGGAGGCGTCGCCTAGTCCGGTCTATGGCGCCGCACTGCTAATGCGGTTTGGGTTTTACGGCCCATCGAGGGTTCAAATCCCTCCGCCTCCGCCAGATGGATCGCTGGAGCCCCGTCCGCAAGGACGGGGCTCCAGTCGTATCCGGGGGGACGTTTCACCAGCTCAGCGGGGGTGCGGCCAATGGATTTCACCTGACGCCGCAGGTCATGTAATGTTGTTCTCGCAACGCCGACGGGGCACAAAAGCCCGGGACGCCAAGCACTCGTAGCTTAACGGATAGAGCATCTGACTACGGATCAGAAGGTTGCAGGTTCGAATCCTGCCGAGTGCACAGCAGGTCGAAGCCCCCGCCAGGGAAACCAGGCGGGGGCTTCGTCGTACGTGCGGGCAGCGAAGTACAGCAACTGCCCCTGCCCAGTGATGTCCACTCTCGGCCGCTACGCAACCGTTATGACCGGCACCGGCCGATCCGGCTAGAGCTACGGGAAGGTCGCAGGTTTGAATCCTGCCGAGTGCACAACAGGACAGAGACCCCCAGGGGGGCTGAGAGCCTCTGCTGTATGTCGTGACGGCAGTGGCTGACAGCAGCCTCTTCCGGGGGCGGCCGTCGGACCGATCGGACGGCTACGAGGACACCGGCCGCACCGTCGTCATCGTCCGACACGTTGCCGTCACCCCGCAGTGCATCGGTGGCCAGGTCAACCCCTCCGCCGTCGAGGCGATGAAGGAGGCCGGCATCGACATCGCCGACCGGAAGCCGACGATTCCTCCCCCGCTTCGCCTGCTCCGTGACTGTCATCCACTATGCCTACCGCCAGGCCGTCGGTGGACGCTGTTCCGGCGCGAAGAAGGGCTCGACGGCAGGACGCTCAGAAAGGATTGTCCGCAGGCGTCGGTCGATGAATTACGGCTCATAATAGAGGCTGTTCCCGAGTTTCCCCCTGAGGTGATTACTCGGGAATAGGATAACTAATGAGAAGTCAAGAAGATCAAGCCCTGCCGGATGCGTCCGGCTGGGCTAGTCAATGCCCCTGTATATGTCATCCTCCGGCAAGTCGGCCTTTCGGTCGATCGGCGAGTCCTGCGGCGCCGTCACGATATCCCCTGTTGATCTGTGGGACCCATAGATCGTCCACCAGGGATCGAACGCGCCAGCCGACAGACATGACGTGTATCTGTCGATATGCGGGCGTAGTCCGGTCGAGAGGATGCGGACCATGCAGGACTTTTCTCGTCGCGGAGTGCTCAAGGCCACTGCGGGCGCCGGTGCGGGCGCGGTCGTTCTCCCGGGCGTCGCGGCCGCGGAGGCCACGGGCGCGAGCGCCGTCACCCACGAGGCCGAGAGTGCGAAGTGCCGGCCGGCGGAGCTGACCGGCCGCATCGTCCGTCCCCACGACCCCGACTACGCGGAGGCGAGCCTGGGCTGGGACGAGTTGTTCGTCCGCTATCCGCTGGTGATCGTCTACGCCCAGCGGACCCAGGACGTGGTCAACGCCCTCACGTGGGCGCGGCAGCACGATGTCGCGATGCGGGTGCGGAGCGGCGGCCACAGCCTTGAGGGCTGGTCGAACGTGGACAACGGCATCGTGATCGACGTCAGCGAGCTGAAGTCGGTCCACATCGACACAGCCGGCCGTACGGCGACGGTCGGAGCCGGGCTCACCCAGTTGGAAGCGGTGACCACGCTCGCGAAGAAGAACTTTGCGGTGACGACCGGCACGGAAGGCACCGTCGGTCTGGCCGGTGCGACGCTCGGTGGCGGCTTCGGGTTCCTCACCCGCTACCTCGGAATGGCCTGTGACGGCCTCATCGGGGCCGAGATCGTCGTCGCCTCGGACGGTGACTGCGCCAAGGTCATCAAGGCGGATCTGAAGAACAATTCGGACCTGCTCTGGGCGCTCCGCGGAGCGGGCAACGGCAACTTCGGAATCGTCACGTCGCTCACCTACAAGCTGGCTCCGCTCAAGAGCGTCACCTATGTGCAGGCGACGTGGGACGGTCTCGGAGACCTGAACAGAGTCTTCGACTCATGGCAGCGCACGGCTCCCTTCGCCGACAACCGTCTCGGCACGCAGGTCGAAATTCACAGGAATCAGATCCTGCTGTTCGCGGTCCTCGCGGAAGGAACGCCCGCGGAGGCGAAGAAACTACTGGCCCCGATTCTTTCGGTCGGTCGCCCCGAGGTCTCGGTGCAGGTCGGCAACTGGGGCGACGTATACGCGGGATTCCAGATTCCCACCGCGAATGAGCCCGCCAACTGGAAGTTCTTCTCGCAATTCACCAACAAGCCGTTCCCGGGGAAAGCGATCAGCGTGATCGCGTCGTTCATGCGGGAAGCGCCGACGGACGACAGCAACTTCTTCACCCAGGCCTTCGGCGGAGCGGTCAGGAAGAGCCCCCGCGGCGGCACGGCGTTCCCGCATCGCGATGCGCTCTTCTACTCCGAGCCGGGTGCCGGCTGGGGGACCCGTGGAGAACCGGGCAGTGGTGACGAGCTGACCCCGCGGGCCCAGGCCTGGATCGCCGAGTTCAGCCAGGCGCTGCGGCCCTACGTGCACGGTGCCTACGTCAACGTTCCGAACATCGGCATGCAGGACTGGGAAACCGCCTACTGGGACGGCAACTTCGACCGGCTGCGCAAGATCAAGCAGAAGTACGACCCCTGCAACGTCTTCCAGTACGAGCAGAGTGTCCCGCCCGCGTCCTGCTGACCGACAAGCCTCACAGGGCCTCGGCCTGGGCCCCGGAAGAATTCCGGGGCCCTCCGGCGTTTCCCGCGCCGGTTTCATCCGGCGGGTGCCGGAGGTCACTGCCGTTCGACGGCGTCCAGTGCCGGGGCGAACTGCGCGGTGCGCCGAAGCGGGTGCAACTGGCCCCGGCCGCCTCCGGTGCCGGGAGCGGTGGCATCGTATGACCTCGTTTTGCCCCTCCTCAGTCGTCAACTCGGCTGCTGTGTACGGGAATCGGCCATACGTAAGAGCGAAGGGCCGGCGCGGCACACGCTGCGGTGAGGCGCGTCGTATTCTCCCGCTCGGATGAACCCCGCCGTCCGAGGAGTGTGAGGTACCTGTGTCCCCGGCATCTTCAGCACCTTCAACGCCCGCCGTGTCTTCAGCGCTCGCACCGCACGCAACGCCCGCAGCGCCTTCAGTACCGGTAAGGCGTGCACGACGACGCCTCAATGCCGTTCTGGTCTCGTTCCTGGCGTTCTGCGGGTTGGCCTTCGCCGCGTTACCGGGTGCGGCCTCCGCCGCGCCGCGGCACCGAACGGAATTCGTCGTCAGCGAGGCCCAGTTCGACCGGATGTTCCCTGACCGGAACCCCTTCTTCACCTACGACGGCCTGGTCACTGCCACCGCCGCGTACCCCGGATTCGCCCGCACCGGCAGCAGAGCGGTTCGGAAGCAGGAGGCCGCTGCCTTTCTGGCCAATGTCAGCCACGAGACCGGCGGCCTGTACTACGTGGTCGCGCAGAACAAGGCCACGTACCCCGTCTTCTGCGACGCCACCCAGCCCTACGGGTGCCCGGCGGGCCAGGACGCGTACTACGGACGCGGCGCGATCATGCTGAGCTGGAACTTCAACTACAAGGCCGCGGGCGACGCCCTGGGGATCGATCTGCTCGACAATCCCTGGCTCGTGGAGACCGATCCGGCGGTGGCCTGGATGACCGCCCTCTGGTACTGGAACACGCAGACCGGGCCGGGCACCATGACCGGCCATGACGCGATGGTCCACCGGAAGGGATTCGGGGAGACCATCCGCAGCCTCAACGGCACCGCCGAATGCGACGGCGGGAACGCCGCGGAGATGCAGCACCGGGTGGATCTGTACGTGCAGTTCACCCGGACCCTGCGTACCGCGCCGGGGCACCGCCTGACGTGCTGACCCGCTGCCCCGCTGATCGCCCCTCCCTTCGTAGCGCCTGACTGTCAGTGGCGGGTGTCATCCTGTGAGTGATCCGGATTTCGCTGGTCCCGTGGCGGGCGGAGCTATCGAGGGGAGCAGGGGGGGATGTGGCGTTCCGGCGGGCTGCGGTGGGGGGCCGAGGGGCCGCGGCTGGTGTGGGAAGGGCATGGCCGTGAGCGGGCCAGTCCGTTGGTGTACGGGTCCGGGATCGGGTTCCGGGTCGTGCCGGAGGGGGAGCGGACCTGTGTGGGGGCACGGGGTAACGCCTGTCCGGTGCGGGCCCGGGTGCCGGCGCGTGGTGCGCAGGCGCGGTGTGCGGAGTGCGCGCGGCTGGACCGGGCGCACTCGGTGGCCGCCGACACGATCGCGGACGACCCGCGCGTGTACCGGGTGTATCTGGCCTGGTTCGGCCCCGGGATGGTCAAGGTGGGGATCACCGCGGAACAGCGCGGTCCGGCACGGCTGATGGAGCAGGGGGCGGTGGCTTTCAGCTGGCTGGGGCGGGGGCCGCTGATGGCCGCGCGCCGGACGGAGGAGCTGCTGCGTACGGCGTTGGGCGTGCCGGACCGGATTCCGTACGCGGAGAAGCGCGCGGTGCGGGCCCGGCTGCCGGGACGGGAGGAGCGCGGGGCCGAGGTGCGGGAGGTGCACGGGAAGGCCGTCGCACTGGCGGGATGGCCGGATTCGCTGGAGCGGCTGGAATGCGAAGTCGCCGACCACTTCGCGGTGTTCGGGCTGGCGGGGCTCGGGGACCTGGTGGGGGTGGTGAGCGAGCTGGCGGCCGGGGGTGTGGTCGCCGGGCGGCTGGTGGCCGCCGCCGGGCCCGATCTGCATCTCGCCGGGGAGGGCGGGGATGTAATCGTCCTCGACACGCGGCTGATGGCGGGATGGAGTGTGACGGGCGCAGAGCCCGGCACGGGGATGACCGTGCCGGTGCGAGCCGTCCCGGCGGAGCCGGACACGGAACAGGAGGGGCTGTTCTGACCTGGATTCGCACCGTGGCGCGGCGCGCCCTGGAGTTCGGACCGGACCGGGCTTTCGTCAGGTGCCGCGCGGGGCGGTACTGAACCTGGATTCGTACCGTGGGCGCGCCCTGGAGTTCGGACCGCAGCCGGGCTCCCGTCATGTGTCGCGCGCGTCCGGCACTCTCATCGGGCCGTCAGGGCCTGCACCGCGTCCGCGAGCTGTGACGTCAGACCCGTGTCGGTGATCTCGCCCGTCTGCCGGTCGAGCTTCCCGCCGATCGTCCCTACCGTCAGACAGGCCTCGTCGACCACGGTGCCGGTCATCATCCTTACGGTTTCGCGCAGTTGGGCATGGGCGTAGTCGCCGCCGGTGGGGCTGGGGGAGCCGGTGATCACGCCCACCCTGCGGTCGATGAACTCGCCGCTGCTGACCAGCCAGTCCAGGGCGTTCTTCAGGACGCCGGGCACCCCGTGCGCGTACTCGGGGCTGACGATGAGCACCGCGTCCGCCTCGGACACCGCCCTGCGCAGCGCACCCACCGGAGCCGGGGGCTCGGCGCCCGCGCCGTCGAGGTCCGGATTGAAGTGGGGGAGCGCGCCGATGTCCCCGCTCGTGACCGTCGCCCCGGCCGCGGTGGCCAGGGCCGCGGCGGCGCGGAGCAGGGAGGCGTTGGTGGACCGGGCGCGCAGGCTGCCGGAGAGGGTGAGGATCCGCATGCTCCGACCGTATGCCCGCCTGCCCGCATGCCTTGCCTGCACCCCCTGCCCGTATGCCTCGCCCGTCCTCCACCCGCGCATGCCTGCCCGTCCTCCCCCACCGACCGGGAGCCCGTCCGTACGCCCGACCGTGAGCCGGGCCGGGTCGAAGGTGTTTCTCAGGAATTTCACAGGTTGGGGAAAGGAGGCTCTCAGAGGCCGCTCACAGGGTGGTGGCCATGACTACGACCTCGCCCCAGGGGCGTACCGGAATGCTCAGGCCCGACGGCAGCCCCGTACGGGTGCTCGTCGTGGACGACGAGGCCTCGCTCACCGAACTCCTGTCGATGGCGCTGCGCTACGAGGGGTGGCAGGTCCGGAGCGCCGGTGACGGAGCCGGTGCGGTGCGTACCGCACGGGAGTTCCGGCCCGACGCGGTGGTGCTCGATGTGATGCTCCCCGATACGGACGGCATCGCCGTGCTCGGACGGATGCGCCGTGAGCTGCCCGATGTGCCGGTCCTCTTCCTGACCGCGAAGGACGCCGTGGAGGACCGGATCGCGGGCCTGACGGCGGGCGGCGACGACTACGTCACCAAGCCGTTCAGCCTGGAGGAGGTCGTGGCCAGGCTGCGCGGACTGATCCGCCGGTCCGGTACGGCCGCCCAGCGCACCGAATCGATGCTCGCCGTCGGGGACCTGACCCTCGACGAGGACAGCCACGACGTGACCAGGGGCGGGACCAACATCCATCTGACGGCCACCGAGTTCGAGTTGCTGCGCTTCCTGATGCGCAACCCGCGCCGGGTGCTCTCCAAGGCGCAGATCCTCGACCGGGTGTGGTCGTACGACTTCGGCGGCCAGGCCAATGTCGTCGAGCTCTACATCTCCTACCTGCGGCGCAAGATCGACGCGGGACGGTCGCCGATGATCCACACCCGGCGCGGCGCCGGTTACCTGATCAAGCCCGGGGAGTAACGGTGTCGGCGCACCGGCGCTGGTCGCTGCGGACGCGGCTGGTCGTGTCGGCGGTGGCGCTGATCGCCGTGGTGGTGGCCGTGATCGGTACGGTCACCACGATCGCCATGCACTCCAATCTGGTGAGGCAGCTCGACAAACAGCTGGTCGCCGCGGCGAAACGGCCCGACCGCGGCCCGATGGACCTCGACCGGTCCATCGTCCAGCAGCCCGGTCTGCCGATCGGCGCGGTCGGCGGGCGCACCGTGGCGGGCAGCGACGAGATCGTCGACGGAGTGAAGAGCGTCGCTGTGCCGGGCGCGCAGACGGACAGCGTGGCGCTCGGCGACGCGCAGGTCAGAGCCCTGAAGTCCGTTCCCAGGGACGGGAACGCGCACACCGTCTCCCTTCCCGGACTGGGCGACTTCCGGGCGACCTTCTCCCCCGGCGGCACCTTCGTGCTGGGCTTCCCGCTCAGTGGTGTCCAGTCCACCGTCAGCACCCTGGTCGTCGTCGAGGTGTGCGTCACCGCGGCCGGGCTGCTCGCCGCGGGCATCGCGGGGACGGCGCTCGTCGGGATCGCGCTGCGCCCGCTCCGACGGGTCGCGGCGACCGCGACACGGGTCTCCGAACTGCCGTTGCACAGCGGTGAGGTGGCGCCCCTGGAGCGGATCCCCGAGGCCGAGGCCGATCCACGGACCGAGGTCGGGCAGGTCGGCGCCGCGCTCAACCGGATGCTGGGCCATGTCGGTTCGGCGCTGGCGGCCCGGCAGGAGAGCGAGACGCGGGTGCGGCAGTTCGTCGCCGACGCCAGTCATGAGCTGCGCACCCCGCTCGCCTCGATCCGCGGATATGCCGAACTGACCCGCCGCGGCACCGAGGAGACCGGCCCCGACACCCGGCACGCACTGGGCCGGATCGAGTCCGAGGCCGGTCGGATGACCGGGCTGGTGGAGGATCTGCTGCTGCTCGCCCGGCTGGATTCCGGGCGCCCGCTCACGTACGAGAGCACCGATCTGTCCCCGCTGGTCGTCGACGCGGTGAGTGACGCCCGCGCCGCCGGGCCGGACCACAAGTGGCGCCTCGAACTGCCGGAGAACCCGGCCGTGGTGCGGGCCGACGGCGCCCGCCTCCATCAGGTCCTGGTCAATCTGCTGGCCAACGCCCGTACGCACACGCCTCCCGGCACCACCGTCACCGCGAGCGTGCGGCGCGACGGTGCCTGGACGGTGGCGGAGGTACGGGACGACGGGCCCGGGATCCCGGCCGGTCTGCTGCCGCACGTCTTCGAGCGGTTCGCCCGCGGGGACGCCTCACGGTCCCGGCACGCGGGATCCACCGGGCTCGGCCTCGCGATCGTGCAGGCGGTGGTGGTGGCCCACGGCGGCGGTGTGACGGTACGGAGCGTCCCCGGGGCCACGGCCTTCGAGGTCAGGCTCCCGGCGTCGCCGGCCCCGATCACCCCACCCCCACCCCCGCCCCCGCCCCCATGCCCACTTCCGCCTCCCGTCCAGCCCTTCCCTCCCGCCTCGCCAGTACCGTCCGTCCCGCGCACGCCCACCGGCCCGCGCATGCCCACCGTCCCGCCCGGGACTCCGGATTCGCCCGGCGCGACCGCGACTCACAGGTACGGCACAGGCTGACCACACAGCCGTGACAGCGGGCCTGGCGAGTGTCGATGTCATGCGAACCGACTCTTCTCCGGGCACCCTGCCCGCAAGGGTGCACCTTCCCGCGACCACGGCCGATGCCCCCGTACTCGATGTGGTGATCCCCGTCTACAACGAGGAGAAGGACCTCGAACCCTGCGTACTGCGGCTCCACGACCATCTGGCCCGCACCTTCCCGTACAGCTTCCGGATCACGATCGCCGACAACGCGAGCACCGACCGTACGCCCGAGGTGGCGGCCGGACTGGAAGCGGAACTCGACGGGGTGCGGTCCTGCCGCCTCGACCAGAAGGGGCGCGGACGGGCGCTGCGCACCGTGTGGTCCGCCTCCGACTCCCCCGTACTCGCCTACATGGACGTCGACCTCTCCACCGATCTCAACGCCCTGCTGCCGCTGGTCGCACCGCTGATCTCCGGGCACTCGGATCTCGCCATCGGCTCCCGGCTGGCGCGCAGTTCACGGGTGGTGCGCGGCCCCCGGCGGGAGTTCATCTCCCGCGCGTACAACCTGATCCTGCGCTCGTCCCTCTCCGCCCGCTTCAGCGACGCCCAGTGCGGCTTCAAGGCCATCCGCGGAGAGGTCGCGGAACGGCTGCTGCCCATGGTCGAGGACACCGGATGGTTCTTCGACACCGAGATGCTCGTGGTCGCCGAACGCGCCGGGCTGCGCATCCACGAGGTGCCGGTCGACTGGGTCGACGACCCGGAATCCACCGTGCACATCGTGCGGACGGCCGTCGACGACCTCAAGGGCGTCTGGCGCGTGGGGCGTGCGCTGGGCGTCGGCGCACTCCCGCTGGACCGGCTCGCGCGCCCCTTCGGCGACGATCCGCGCGACCGTGAACTGCCGGGCGTGCCCGGGGGACTGGCCCGCCAGCTCGTCGGATTCTGTGTCGTGGGGGCGCTGTCCACGCTCCTCTATCTGCTGCTGTACTCGCTGTTCCGGACGGGAGTGAACCCGCAGTTGGCCAACGCGGGCGCGCTGCTGGTCTCCGCGGTGATCAACACCGCGGCCAACCGGAGGCTCACCTTCGGCGTACGCGGCCGGGACAGCGCGGTACGCCACCAGGCGCAGGGCCTCGTCGTGTTCGCGATCGGGCTCGCCCTCACCAGCGGTTCCCTCGCCGCGCTCGGCGCGGCCTCCGGCAACCCCTCGCACGGCGCCGAACTCGCGGTGCTGATCGCGGCCAACCTCGCAGCGACCGTGCTGCGCTTCCTGCTCTTCCGCGCCTGGGTCTTCCCCGAGCGGCGTACCGACGACCCGAGGACTGCACGATGACCACCATCGACACCCACCGGACTCCGGCGACGGCCGGGCGGCCGTCCCGCAACCGGCACATCGCCGCCCTGTGGCGCGGCCGGACCGAGGACCCGGGTTGGGTACGCCCCGCGTTCCTCGGACTGCTGCTGCTCACGCTCGTGACGTACCTGTGGAACCTCGGCGCGTCCGGCTACGCCAACTCCTTCTACTCCGCTGCCGCCCAGGCGGGCGGGGCCAGTTGGAAGGCCCTCTTCTTCGGCTCGCTCGACTCGGCGAACGCGATCACCGTCGACAAGCCCCCGGGCGCCCTCTGGCCGATGGCCCTGTCGGTACGGATCTTCGGGCTGAGCTCGTGGGCGATCCTCGTCCCGCAGGTGCTGATGGGCGTCGGCACGGTCGCGGTGCTCTACGCCGCCGTACGCCTCAGGTTCAGCGCCACCGCGGGGCTCCTCGCGGGCCTGGTGCTCGCGACGACCCCGGTCGCCGCACTGATGTTCCGCTTCAACAACCCGGACGCGCTGCTGGCACTGCTGATGACGGTCACCGTCTACTTCGTCCTGCGCGGGCTGGCGGACGCACGGACCAAGTGGCTGGTGTGGGCGGGCGTCGCGGTCGGGTTCGCCTTCCTCACGAAGACGCTCCAGGCGTTCCTGATCCTCCCGCCGCTGGCTGTCGTGTACGCGGTGTTCGCGCCCACGACGGTACGCAGGCGGCTCGGCCAGATCGGTCTGTCCGCGGGGGCGATGGTGGTCGCGGGCGGCTGGTGGACGGCGATCGTCGAACTGTGGCCGGCCTCGTCCCGCCCGTACATCGGCGGCTCCCAGAACAACTCCTTCCTGGAACTGACCTTCGGCTACAACGGTCTCGGCCGGATCAGCGGCGACGAGACGGGCAGCGTCGGCGGTGGCGGCCGGGGCGGCGGACAGGGCGGCGGCTGGGGTGCGACCGGCATCGGCCGGATGTTCAACTCCGAGATCGGCAGCCAGATCTCCTGGCTGCTGCCCGCCGCGCTGATCCTGCTCGTGGCCGGGACCGTGCTCACCTGGCGGGCCAGGAGCCGCCGCCCGGCCGGGCCGCACGAGGGGGGTACGGACACGGCGCCTGCCGCGTTCCTGGTGTGGGGCGGCTCGCTGGTGATGACCGCGCTGGTCTTCAGCTTCATGGCGGGGATCTTCCACCAGTACTACACGGTGGCCCTGGCGCCGTACATCGCCGCCCTGGTCGGGACGGGCGTCACGGTGCTGTGGGAGGAGCGCGGCAGGTTCGGCTGGTCCGCGGTACTGGGCGGGACGGTCGCGGTGACGGCGGTCTGGGCGTACGTCCTGCTGGGGCGGACGCCGGACTACCTGCCGTGGCTGCGCTGGGTGGTGCTCGTCGGGGGCCTCGCCGCGGCGCTCGGTCTCGTGCTGTCGGGACGGCTGGACCGGCGGGTGGCGCTGGGGGCCGCGGGCGCGGGCCTGGTGGCCTCGCTGGCCGGGCCGTTCGCGTACACGGTGTCCACGCTGGACAGTGCGCACACCGGGTCGATCGTCACGGCGGGGCCCGCGGGTGCGAGCCGGATGGGCGGGATGGGCGGCGGCCCCGGCGGCCGTGGCGGTCCTGGTGGTGCCGGAGGCGGCGCGGGCGGCTTCGGCGGCCGGAACGGCGGTGGCACGGGACAGCCGCCGACCGGTCAGGCCGGGCAGGCCGGGCAGGCCGGGCAGGCCGGGAACCTGGGTCAGCCGCCCACCGGGCAGCCGGGCCAGAGCCAGGCCGCGGGCCAGGGCCCAGGGCAGAACGGGCAGGCACCGAACGGCCAGGCACGGAACGGGCAGGCACAGCGGGGTGGCATGCCCGGCGGCAGGGGCGAAGGCGGCTTCGGCGGTGGCGGTATGGGCGGTCTGCTCGACGGCCAGCAGGTCGGCGCCGAGGTGAAGGCCAGGATCAGCGCCGGAGCCGACGGCTACACCTGGATGGCCGCGGCCATCGGCTCGCAGAACGCGGCCAGTTACCAACTCGCCACCCAGAAGCCCGTGATGGCTATCGGCGGCTTCAACGGAAGCGACCCGTCACCGACCCTCGCGCAGTTCAAGAAGTACGTCACGGAGGGGAAGATCCACTACTTCGTCTCCGGCGGCGGGATGGGCGGCGGGACGGGCGGTGCCGACAGCGGCTCCGCTTCGGAGATCACGTCGTGGGTCGAGGCGCACTACACGAAGGTGACCGTGGGATCGACGACCCTGTACGACCTGACGAAGGTCAAGAGCGGTAGCTGAGACGGGAGAAGAACGCGCGCGGCGGGACCGGTCCCACCGGCCCCGCCGCAGGCGCCCCGGCTTCCCTACCTCTTGAGTGAAAGCTCCGCCACGATCGGCCGGTGGTCGGACGCCAGCGTGTCGGCCACCTGCGCTCCCCGCACCCCCACCCCCGGCGACACGGCCACGTAGTCGATCCGCTGCACCGGATTCTGCGCTGGGAAGGTCGGCGCCCCCGGTTCCACATCGCGCAGTTCGCGCCAGAGCGGCGCCAGTTCGGGTGCGTCCGGCGTCGCGTTGAAGTCGCCCAGCAGGATCTTCCGGCCGTGCTGCTGCGCCATGATCCGCCGGGTCTCGGCCACCTGCGTCACCCGTACGGAGGGGTCGGCGCGGTAATCCAGATGGGTCACGTACACGTGCAGCGGTACGCCCTTCACCCGCAGCTCCACCTCTCCGAAGCCGGGGGCCGGCGCGGGGACCGGGTTCGGGTCCTGGGTGGAGAGCCGGGTGATCTCGTGGTTCTCGGCGTGCAGGATGCGGTACCTGGACAGCACAGCGACCCCGAACTCACGCCCGTCGATGCTGTAGATCGGCGCGAACGACACGTGCATCCCGAGCCGCTTCGCCAGCTCACCCGCGAGGTCGCGCCACTCGCTGCGGGCGCCCCAGCGGACGTCGACCTCCTCCAGGCCGATGACGTCCGCGTGCAGTGCGCGCATCGCCGCCTCCTGCCTGTCCAGGTCGAAGACGTTGTCCATCCCGGCGCCCGCGTGGATGTTGTACGAGGCGACGCGCAGCGGCACATCGCGGCCGTGGGCCTGCGCCGGGGGCGCGACCGTCGCGGCCAAAACACCCGTGACCAGAAGCACTTCAGCAACACGACGAGTCAGTTTCATCTCGCGTAGGTACCCGGCAGCGGCCCGACCCCAAACAGCTTTACGCCGTAAAGGGGAGTGGGCCGCCCCTGACGAGCGCGCCTGGTTTGCGGGCCTCCGGGGCGCAGACTCACCGGTAACAGCGGCCTAACATCGATATCGGTACCCGGTGGATGCATCGATTTCCGGAGGAGACGCGCCATGGTGACTACGGCCGCCCGTGCGAAGGGCCCCACGCGGACCAGTGTCTGGCTGGACGGCAAGGCGACGCGTACCCGCCGAACGGATCAGCCGGCCGGGCTCGACCTGGCGAAGATCACCGCTGAGACGGTGCGGCTCCTGGATTCCGAGGGGCTGTCGAAGTTCTCCATGCGCCGCCTCGCTGCCGGTCTGGGGGTCACGGCCATGTCGGTCTACTGGTACGTGGACACCAAGGACGATCTCCTCGAACTGGCCCTGGACGCGGTGATGGGCGAACTGTCGACGCCTGCCCCGGCACCGGACGCCCCGAAGGCCGGTACCGGGACCGACTGGCGCACGGAGCTGCGGCGCCTCGCCTCCGGCTACCGCAGCGTCCTCGTGCGTCACCCCTGGGTGTCGCCCCTCATCGGCGAGTTCCTCAACATCGGCCCGCACGCGGTGAAGTTCACCTCGGCGGCCCAGGACGTGATGCGCGAGGCCGGTCTCCCGCTGCACGGCCGGACCGGCGGCCTCGCGGCGGTCTTCCAGTTCGTGTACGGATTCGGCACCGTCGAGGGCCACTTCCGGGACCGCTGCGAACGGGCCGGGATGAGCCAGGACGCGTACTACCAGCGGGCCATCGGCACCATCAGCGAACAGCCGGGCCTGCGCGAGCCCTTCGTGCAGGCGCAGCACATGAGGCAGGCGCGCGGCGGTGACACGGTCGAGGAGATGCGCGAGCGGGACTTCGACTTCGCCGTGGACCTGCTGATCGCGGGCATCGAGGCCAAGCGGACGGCTGACCGAACGGACGGCTGACCGAACGGACGGCCGGCTGAGCGCGTCACCGGGCCGAGCGTTCGCCGAACGGCGGAGCAGCCGTGACGAGGAGGCCAGTCGTGACGAGGAGGCCAGTCGTGACGAGGAGGCCGGCCGTTACGAGGAGGCCAGCCGCGCCGGGAAACCGCCGGTCGCGATCGGACTCCACCGCTCCGGCGTGATCCGGATGATCGACTTGCCCTGCCTGACCATGGCCGCGCGGTACTCGTCCCAGTCCGGGTGCTCGCCGGAGATGGTGCGGAAGTACTCCACCAGCGGTTCCACGGACTCGGGGGAGTCGATGACCTCGGCCGTCCCGTCGACCTGGACCCACGGCCCGTTCCACTCGTCCGACAGCACGATCACACTCGTCCGCGCGTCCCGCCTGGCGTTCCGGGTCTTGGCGCGCTCGGGATACGTGGACATGACGATCCGTCCGGAGTCGTCGACGCCACAGGTCAACGGCGAGCCCTGGGGACGGCCGTCCGTACGGGTGGTGAGCAGGATCGCCCGGTGCCGGGTCCGCAGGAAGTCCAGCAGCTCGGCCCGGTCGACGGTGGTGTTGGTCGCGATGTGGGGTGCCATGCCCGCACGATACGTCCGGCCCCGCGCGGGAGACGCGACCGTTCCGGGCCGACACCCTTCGGCCCCCGGCACAGCGGCCCCCGGCACAGCGGCCCCGGCACAGCGGCCCCGGGGCCGGGCCCGGTAGGGGCTCGCTCCCGGGGCCGCGTCGCGCGCCGGACGGTGTCAGACCGCGGGCAGCGAGTCGCCCTGGACCGCCTGGATGTCCAGCTCGATCTTGAGCGTGGTGCCGATGGCGGAGATGCCCGCCTGGACCACCTGGTTGTAGTTCATCGCGAAGTCGTCGCGACGCAGTTCGGCCGTGGCGCGGAAGGCAGCGCGGACGCCGCCCCACGGGTCGGGGCCGGTGCCCAGGTAGCTCAGGTCCAGGTCCACCTCACGGACCACGCCGTGCAGCGACAGCCGGCCCTTGACCGTCCAGCGGTCCGGACCCGCGGGGATCACACCGGTGCTGCTGTAGGTGATCTCCGGGAAGCGCTCGACGTCCAGGAAGTCCGGGGACTTCAGATGGCCGTCCCGCATGCCGTTGCCCGTGTCGATCGACGTGGCGGCGATGACCGCCTCGACCCGTGACTTCTCGATGTCCTCGGCGATCTCGATGCGGCCCACGAACTCGGTGAACCTGCCGTGCACGCTGGAGATGCCGAGGTGCTGGGCGACCGCGCCGACCGACGAGTGCGCCGGGTCGAGCGTCCATGTTCCCGGCGGCGGGAGTTCCACGCCGCCCTGCCTGGCCAGTACGACCGTGCCCACATCGGCCCGGCCGCTCGCCGTGACGAACGCCGTCGACGCGGCGGGGGCGTATCCGACGGCCGTCACGATGACCGTGTGCGCGCCGGGGGCCAGCGACGCGTCGGCGCTGACCGCGCCGTTCTCGTCCACGGCCGCCCGGAGCACCTGGGCGCCGGTCATGTCGGTCACCGTCACCACGGCGTGCTGTACGGCCCAGCCGTCCCGGGTCCGTACCTGTGCGCGAAGTCCCATCCCGTTACTCTCCCTCAAAAAGTGGGCCCCGGGTGGTGGTGGCGGGCCGTCCCCTGCTCGCCACCACCACGCCCGGGGCCCGTGCCCCACATCCGCTGGGGCAGCCTGTGCGTAGACCGTACGGATCCTGCTGGGACCCGCCGGCAACCGGTCCTACTCGCCCGGGTGGGCCAGCTCGATGTCGTGGCCGTCGATGCCGCTCCCCGCGACCGTCAACGAGCCCGCCACCGGCGGGTAACCGGTCGCGATGACCGTGTACTCGCCCGAGTTGAGGTCGGCGAAACCGTAGGCCCCGTCGATCCCGGTGGTCGCCGTGGCGACCACGTTGCCCGCCGCGTCGACCAGGGTCACCCGGGCGTCGGGCAGCGGGCGCCGCTCGGCTCCGCCGCGTACGACACCCTGGACCAGCGAGCCGGACTCCAGGGCGGCCTCGATACGGGTCACACCCTGGCCGCCGACGTCGACCGGCAGGGCCAGCGGCCGGAAGCCGGTCGCGTTGACCGCGACGGTCACCGAGCCGGGCACCAGCTCACCGAAGGTGAACTCGCCCTGCGCACCGGACTTTCCGGTGGCCAGCACATCGCCGCGCACATCGGTGACGACGACCATGGCGCCCTCGACGGCCTTGCCGCCGTCGGCGGACTTCACGATGCCGGCGAGTCCGCTCGTACCGGAGAGGAGGATGTCGTACGACAGGCCCTCGTCCCCGACGACCACCGTGGACGCCTGCGGCTGGAAGCCGTCGGCGGAGGCGATCAGGACGTACGAACCGGAGCCCGGCGCGTCGACCGTGTAACCGCCGTCGCCCTCGGCGACCGCGCGGCCCAACTGGCGTCCGGCCAGCGAGATCAGTGTGACGGCGGCACGGCCCACGGGTGCGCCTTCGGCGCCCCGGACCACACCGTGGATCGCGATACCCGGGGTGGGGGTGGACTGCATCGGCATCGTCTCCTCAGCACTCGGAACACTTTCGCGGGAAACCGCGGGGGCCGGTACGGCGTCGGCCACCGGCGGGACCTCGGCCGCAGCGGCCTCCCCCTCGGGGGCGCCCACGGCGCGGGTCCGCAGCGGGACCTCCTTGATGAACAGCGTCACCAGGAAGGCGACCAGGGCACAGACCGCCGCGTACAGGAAGACATCCGCGACGGCGTGCCCGTACGAACTCTCCATGATGGAGCGCAGCGGCTGCGGCAGTTTGCTGATGTCGGGCACCGATCCGCTGCTCATGCCCTTGCCGGCCAGGGCCGCGCCCTTCGGGCCGAGGTCGTGGAGACCGTCGGAGACGAAGTGGGTGACGCGGTTGCCGAGCACCGCGCCCAGCGCCGAGACGCCGATCGCGCCACCGAGGGAGCGGAAGAACGAGACGGTGGAGGACGCCGAGCCGAGGTCCTGCTGGGAGACCTGGTTCTGCGTGCAGAGCACCAGGTTCTGCATCATCATGCCGATGCCGAGACCCATCAGCGCCATGAAGACCGCCACGTGCCAGTACGCGGTGTCGTACCGGATGGTGGAGAGCAGGCCGAGTCCGGCCGTCACCAGGATGCCGCCGCTGACCAGCCAGGCCTTCCACTTGCCGGTCTTGGTGATGAGCTGGCCCGAGACGGTCGACGAGATGAACAGGCCACCGATCATCGGGATCGTCATCACGCCGGACATCGTCGGCGACTTGCCGCGCGCCAGCTGGAAGTACTGGCTGAAGAAGACGGTGCCGGAGAACATCGCGACGCCGACGAACAGCGAGGCGACCGAGGCGAGGGTGATCGTCGGGTTGCGGAAGAGCCGCAGCGGGATGATCGGCTCGCTCGCCTTGGACTCGACGAGCACGAAGAGCAGGCCCAGAACGATCGAGCCGCCGAGCATGGCGCCCGTCTGCCAGGACATCCAGTCGTACTTGTCACCGGCGAAGGTGATCCAGATCATCAGCAGCGAGACGGCCGCCGCGATGAAGAACGCGCCGCCCCAGTCGACCTTGACCTCGCGCTTGACGACGGGGAGTTTCAGGGTCTTCTGCAGAACGATCAGCGCGATGATCGCGAAGGGCACGCCGACGTAGAAGCACCAGCGCCAGCCGAGCCAGCTGGTGTCGGTGATGACACCGCCGAGGAGCGGTCCGGCGACCGTCGCGACTGCGAAGGTGGCGCCGATGTAGCCGCTGTACCGGCCCCGCTCACGCGGGGAGATCATCGCGGCCATCACGATCTGCGCGAGGGCCGAGAGACCGCCGACGCCGATGCCCTGGACGACACGGAAAGTGATCAGCGTCGACGAGTTCTGCGAGAGACCGGCCGCGGCCGAGCCCAGCACATAGATGATCAGGGCTATCTGGACGAGCAGCTTCTTGCTGAACAGGTCGGAGAGCTTGCCCCACAGGGGGGTGGTGGCCGTCATCGCCAGCAGCGACGAGGTGACGACCCAGGTGTACGAGGACTGACTGCCGTGCAGATCGGAAACGATCTTGGGCAGGGCGTTGGTGACGATCGTCGACGACAGGATCGCGACGAACATGCCGAGCATCAGCCCGGACAGGGCTTCCATGATCTGCCGGTGCGTCATCGGCGCACTGTCTCCGGGGGTGGTATTTCCCCCGTGCTTGGCGTGGCCGCCCCGCACACCGGCTGGTGTGGTCGTAGCCATGAAGTTCCTTTTTTCTCTACTTACGCGGATGTACGGGTGTGCTCGTGCTGTCCGGCCCAGGCCCGGCAGTCGCCGAAACTGGCGCGCAGGCGGTCCAGGAGCACATTGAGCTGCCCGACTTCGTCGTCGGACCAGTCGCTGAGGGTGCGAGCGAGGGATTCGATGTGTCGCTCGGCGAGCAGGCCGAGCATGTCTGTGCCTGCGGGGGTGAGCCGCAGGATGCGGGAGCGCTTGTCAGCAGGGTCCGGGGACCGCTCGATCCAGCCGTGCTCCGCGACGTGTGCCACATGCCGGCTGGTCACCGACATGTCCACGGCGAGCAATTCGGCGAGCCTGCTCATACGCATCTCGCCGTGCTGGCCCAGCAGGGACAACACAGCGGCCGACCCGGTCGGACACTCGGGAGGGAGGATGCGGGAGAGGCCCCGCTTGACCGCGCCGATGGCGCTGAGCTGTCTGGCCAGTTCTTCGTACTGACTCTGTGTGGCCATGACACCTCCCTATGTTGTTGCTTGAGGCAACCATAAGTTCCGTTGGTTGCCTCAAGCAAATTAAATCCGTCTGAGAAAGGCAAAGGAAACCAAAAAGGTTTGCATGTGTGAGGTCAATGAGGTGGCGGAGGCCGCTTCGGGCGATCTGCCCGCAGGTACGGGGGTTGGGCGGAACCCGCAGGTTCGCTAGGGTCCTGCCTCATGGCACACAACCCCCAAGCGCCCCAAGGCCCCGAGGGCAACTACGACCCGGCGGGCAGCACCCAGATGTTCCGCGCCTTCGTCGACGAGGGCGCACCGCAGAGCGCGCAGCCGGCGGCTCCCCCGCAGCAGCAGTCGGGCCCGAGAATCGGCGTGATCGTCGCGGTCGTCGCCGTGATCGTGGTTCTCGTGGGCGTCGCGGTGCTCGCGCTCGGCTAGGACCTGTCCTCTACTGCCCCGTTCCCGCAGCCTCCGGTGTTCCGGCTGGTCACTTCCAGTCGGCGGAGACGCTGCGGGTTTCTATGTGCATCCCCAGCGGTACCCGCCAGTCGTCCACGCAGACGGTGTACGTCTTCGACAGGGCCGTACCGGCGGCGATCGGCCCCGGTAGTGGCTGGGACGACTCCAGGGTCGCCCAGTCCACACCCGCCCCGCCGATGACGTGCGTGGAGAAGGTGACCGTGCCCGAAGCGATCGGTGAACCACCGGTGTTGCTGAAGCGCACGGTCACTTCTTCGCACCAGCGCTGGTCCGTGGCGGTCCGCTCGGGATCGCCGATCTTCAGTACGGCGGGGCCCGACGGCGGGGCCGACGGGCTGTTACCCGGTTGTCCCGGGGTGGCCGGAGGGTCCGAAGGGGACTGACCGGAACCGGAGTTGCCGGGGTCGCCCGGGGCGGGACTGCCCCCGGCGCCGGTGCCCGTACCGCCCTGGGTCCTGGAGCCCGGTGCCGCGCCTCCCGGTGCGCCCGTGGCTCCGGACGCACCCGGCGTGCCCGGGGCGTCAGGGGTTCCGGCGCCCGGGGCGCCCGCTGGGGCCGTGGAGCCGCCGGCGCTGGACTTCCCGCCCTTGCCGGGCCCGGAGGACGCTCCTGGGCCGCCCAGGGGCGTCAGGGTGACCTTGCCCGACGGTGGTACGGGGGCGGTGGCCGTCTGCCCCGCGCCTGCGGCGCCCACGGCCACGTAGGCCTGGTCGGCGGTACCGCCCGCGCAGGCGGCCACCAGACCGCCCAGGCAGAGGACGGTTGCGGTGGCGGCGATTGCTGAGTGCTGGCGTCGCATCGCGCCAGTGTCTCTGACGGACCGTCAATTAGGAACCCGGCGGGCAGCGGTTTCCGTCCGCGCCAGGGGCCTGTGTCCGGTCCCTGCCCCGGGCCCGACTCCGGCGGAGATCAGGTCCGGGGGCACGTCACTCTCCGATCAGGCCTTCCCGCAGCTGCGCCAGCGTGCGGGTCAGCAGCCGGGACACGTGCATCTGCGAGATCCCGACCTCCTCGCCGATCTGCGACTGCGTCATGTTGGCGAAGAACCGCAGCATGATGATCTGGCGCTCACGCGGCGGCAGTTTGGCCAGCAGCGGCTTGAGGGACTCCCGGTACTCGACCCCCTCCAGCGCCGTGTCGTCGTAGCCGAGGCGGTCGGCCAGCGAGCCCTCGCCGCCGTCGTCCTCCAGGGAGGGCGAGTCGAGCGAGGACGCGGTGTACGCGTTGCCCACCGCCAGCCCGTCGACCACGTCCTCCTCGGACACGCCCAGCACCAGGGCGAGTTCGGGAACAGTGGGCGAACGGTCGAGCTTCTGGGCCAGTTCGTCGCTGGCCTTGGTGAGCGCCAGCCGCAGCTCCTGGAGGCGGCGCGGGACCCGTACCGACCAGGACGTGTCCCGGAAGAAGCGCTTGATCTCACCGACGATGGTCGGCATCGCGAACGTCGGGAATTCGACGCCGCGTTCGCAGTCGAACCGGTCGATCGCCTTGATCAGGCCGATGGTGCCGACCTGGACGATGTCCTCCATGGGCTCGTTCCGGCTGCGGAACCTGGCTGCCGCGTAGCGCACCAGCGGCAGGTTGAGCTCGATCAACGTGTCCCGTACGTAAGTGCGCTCCGGGCTGTCCGGTTCCTGGCCGGCCAGGACGGCGAGCCGCAGGAACAGGGAGCGGGACAGAGTGCGGGTGTCGATGGCGCCAGAGCTCGGCAATTCTGAGCTGAGTGTCTCAGGTGCGTCTTTCGTGAGCACCTTCGAGCTGCCCTGTTCTGCGGACATGCCACCCCCTTGAGGTCGCGGACGGTCGCGGCGGACGCTCCCGTCGGAGGAACGCAGCCTCCACCTGAATACCGGAGGGGGGACTGCGGCAAACGCGGTTCCAGCAGAATGTCACATGTCGGCAACGCGCTGTAGCGCCAAGTCGACAAATCTGCGCTGGAAAGAGGGGGTGTGGGGCATTTCCGCCCTGTGTACGGATCACCCGTACCGGTTACGCCTCGATTCGATTTGCGGACCGGAGCCGCGCGAAGCTCCTGGCCAGCAGCCTGGAGACATGCATCTGGGACACGCCCAGCTCCTGGCTGATCTGTGACTGCGTCAGATTGCTGTAGTAGCGGAGCATCAGGATCCGCTGCTCCCGCTCGGGCAGTTGAACGAGCAGATGCCGGACCAGATCGCGGTGCTCGACCCCGGCCAGCGCCGGATCCTCGTAACCGAGCCGGTCGAGCAGTCCCGGCAGCCCGTCGCCCTCCTGGGCCGCCTCCAGGGACTGTGCGTGGTACGACCGGCCGGCCTCGATGCAGGACAGCACGTCGTCCTCGCTGATGCGCAGCCGCTCGGCGATCTCGGCCGTCGTCGGGGACCGGCCGTGCATCGTCGTCAGGTCCTCGGTGGCCCCGGTGACCTGGACCCACAGCTCGTGCAGTCGGCGGGGGACGTGGACGGTCCTCACGTTGTCCCGGAAGTAGCGTTTGATCTCGCCGACGACGGTCGGCATCGCGAAGGTCGGGAACTGGACGCCGCGCTCCGGGTCGAAGCGGTCGATGGCGTTGATGAGGCCGATGGTGCCGACCTGGACGACGTCCTCCATCGGCTCGTTACGGCTGCGGAACCGCGCGGCGGCGTACCGCACGAGCGGCAGGTTCGCCTCGATCAGCGCCGACCGCACCCGGGTGTGCTCGGCGCTGCCCCGCTCCAGCCCCTTGAGCTGGCCGAAAAGCACCTGGGTCAGCGCCCTGGTGTCCGCGCCACGGCTCTTCGCCGGAGGCGTCTCCTCGATGTCGGGCTGGTTCGGCCGGGCCTGTTCGGACGGGGCCTGTTCGGGCTGGGCCTGCGCGGACCGGCTCTGGGGCGACTGGGCCTGTGCAGACGGGGTCAGGGCTGTCTGGGGCGGAACTTCAGGCGCAGTACTGGCCGGCACGGTCAACGCCACCCCTTTTTCAGTCAACTCATCCGTCAAAAGCGGTCATAGCATCACAAGACATGTGCACTGTGTGCAAGCACCGCATAACGTCGTGTTGGTTGGCGAGCTGGGATGAAACGGAAAAAGCCCCTCACCGGAAGGTGAGGGGCCGTACGCCCGAGGGGCTCGGGGGCGGCTCAGAAGGGGTAGTCGGCGATCACCCAGGTGGCGAACTCACGCCACTGCCCGGCGGCTGCCTGGTGGGCCGGGTGCTCGATGTACCGCTTGAGCGCATCGGTGTCGCGGGCGGCCGAGTTGATGGCGAAGTCGTAGGCGATCGGCCGGTCGGTGATGTTCCAGGCGCACTCCCAGAACTCCACCTCCGGGATGATCTCGCCGAGCTCGGCGAACGCCTTCGCGGCAGCGACGACGCGGGGCTCGTCACGCGTGACGCCCTCGTTGAGCTTGAAGAGGACCAGATGGCGGATCAAGGAGCACCCCTCACAGATGTACGGACTCAGCTCACCAGTTCGGTCATGAACTGACCGACACCTTTTGCGGCATTCGAGATTCCTTCGAACCCTACCTGCACGAGTTCGGCGGCCTTGGCGGGTGAAGTGATGATCGTGTACAGCACAAAAACGACGACTATGTAGAGAATGACCTTCTTCACCGGCACCGTTCGGCCCTGCCTCCCCTGAGCTCCCTGAGCAGTCGCGAGAGTCTAACCGGACTATGTGCCGGGGGATCAAGGGACTTCGGGGGACGGGCGTGCACGGCGCCCCGGAGGCTCCCCACGGGCCACTCGGGGCCCGTGCCGGCCCCTGCCGGATCAGCGCCGGGCCGGCGACGGGTCTTCCCCGGGACGTGCGAAGGGCCCCGACGTGATGGTCGGGGCCCGTCTTCTCGTTCCGCCGGGTCCGGGTCAGCGCGAGGTCCGGCAGGCGGTGTTCGCCTCCTTTCCGTGCCGCCTGCAGGTGGCGTCGTGGTCGGCGTCGCCCTCGTCGTCGTCCCCTCCGGTCGCCGCGCTCCCGGACTTCGCGCCACCGGACTTCGTCCCGCCACCGGGCTCCGTCGTCCCCTCGTTCTTCTTCTCGTCCCCCTCGTCGTCCCCGCGTTCGTTCGGTGCGGCCTGGACGCCCCCGTTCTGCGAACCCGTCACGGTCTGCTCGATCGCGCCCCCGCCGCCGTCGTGGTCACTGCCCGCCGTGCCCTTGCTGAAGGGGCCGAGGATGTTGAGCGTCCGGTCCACTTCCAGCCAGGAGTCCGCGTTGGAGTTGTCAATGGTGATCAAGGAAGGTCCGTGATGCGTCTCCATGCCGCCGTCGGGGGCGTCGGCCCAGGCGGCACCGGTGGCCAACTGGCCCTGGCAGAAGGCCCCGAGGACGATCGCCAGGGCGGCCCGCGCCTTCGGCGAGGTGATTCCCATGGTCCGGTTTCTCTTTCCCGGCCGCGCGGTCCCGGTCCGGACACGGCCTGATTCGCTGGGGTTCGAAGGGCGCCGGAACCCCGGTGGCGCGTGCGGTGCGCCACCGGGGCCCCGGCGTTCGGGCGGAACGGCACAGGGCCGGACCGCCCCTCCTGGCGTGGTGTCGGCGCCCACGTCAGGCGTTCATGTCAGGCATTCGTGCCAGGCGTTCGTGCCAGGCGTTCGCGGACCCGCTCACGCACGCACGGGCGCGCTCACGGCGTGATGCCTGCTGATGTTCTTCTCCAGCAGTTGCGTGGAGCGCTGCACACCGATCCCGTCGCGGGCCGTGAACTCGGGAAGCCGTCCGTCGGACTGCTTGAGATCCGTCAGCGCGCTGTCGATGGCGGCGTGCGCGGCAAAGAGGCAGGGGGTGCTGTAGATGGCCACCTGGCACTCCAGGTCGGTCAGTTCGGAGAGCGAGAGCCTCGGGGACTTCCCGCCCGCGATCTGGTTGAAGAGCAGCGGCTTGTCACCGACCACTTTCCGGATGCGCTTGATCCATTCGACGCTGCGCACGCCGTCGACCAGGACGACGTCCGCGTCGGTCTCCGCCAGGGCTTCGGCCCGGCGCAGGATGTCGGCCTCCTCCGTGGCGTCCGTACGCGCGACGACCACCAGGTCCTTCCGGCTCTCCAGCACCAGGTTGAGCTTCTCCAGGTACTCCTCCAGCGGGAGCACCTGCTTGCCGTCCGCGTGACCGCACCTGCGGGGGCGCTTCTGGTCCTCCAGGATGACGCCCGAGGCGCCGATCCGTTCCAGCCGCTGCACCACGTGGCAGGCGACCTCGGGATCGACGTAGCCGTCGTCGATGTCGACCAGCAGGTGGTGGGAGGGGAAGGCCAGCCGCAGCCGCTCCACGAAGGCCACCATGTCCGGCCAGGCGATGAAGCCGATGTCGGGGAGCCCGTAGTGGGAGGCGGCGAAGCCGAATCCGGAAACGAAGAATCCGTCGTAGTGCCGGGCCACGACGGAGGCCGAGTACATGTCGTAAATGCCGATGAGGGGAGTCGTGCCCGGAGAGTGGACTTCTTCCCTCAGCGCGGTTCCGTAACGCACAGCGTCTCCTTGCCAGTTGCCGTTGAATCGCGAACCGGCGCCCGGTTCGTCGTCGACGCGCCGGGCGGCAGTTCGGAGTTCGGTGATTCCGTTGGATGGAACAGGTGTTGAGCGGTGCCGCCCCGGGTGATGCGAACTCCGGCGACGGGTACCGGGAGCCACCGGGGCTCGGGAGATGAGTCGGGGCTCGGCGAAATGCGCCTTCTTTACGAAGACGCGTATACCTATACAGACATGACCAACCCTTTACCCAGGGACACGCCGCGTTTTACTTTGTGTACGACACGTAGCGGGTACGTGGCGGGATCCGGTTGACGCCGTCGCGGGAACGGGAGCGTTTCTCCCGGATCCTCCGAAAGCGAGCGCGTCCGGCCGCCGCTCGCGGGAGTGCTCCGCCCCGTATCGAACAGCGGGCAACGTCCAGGTCAACCGGGTCCGGGAGGGTCCCGGGAGTGCCCCGGGAGGGTCGGTGACCGCTCACCGGGTCGACCTCACCGGGGCGCGGAACCACTCGCTGACATCTCGTCATCCGAGGCCTCCGGGCACAAAAAAACCGCCCCCGGCCTGTTTCCAGGTCGGGGGCGGATCCTGCTGGCGGTAGCGGAGGGATTTGAACCCTCGGTGAGTTTCCCCACACTCGCTTTCGAGGCGAGCTCCTTCGGCCGCTCGGACACGCTACCGAGAGAGAGCTTAGCCCAAGGTCGGCCGTGCTCCGAAATCGGCCCCGGAGAGGTGGTCGCCGACGGCTGTCCCGCGGCCACCCTGGGGGCCGGTCAGCGGTCCCTGAAGAAGGAAGTCAGCTGCGCCGAGCACGCGTCCGCGAGGACCCCGGTGATGACTTCGGGCCGGTGGTTGAGCCGTCGGTCCCGTACGACGTCCCAGAGCGAACCCGCGGCGCCCGCCTTCTCGTCGAGCGCCCCGAAGACCACCCGGTCCACCCGGGACTGGACGATCGCGCCCGCGCACATCGTGCAGGGCTCCAGCGTGACCACCAGCGTGCAGCCGGTCAGCCGCCACTCGCCGAGCGCCGCGGCGGCCCGGCGGATCGCGAGGATCTCGGCGTGCGCGGTCGGGTCGCCCGTCGCCTCGCGTTCGTTGTGGCCGGCCGCGAACGGCGTGCCGTCCGCGGACAGCACGACGGCGCCGACCGGCACGTCGCCGGCCCGCGCCGCGCGTGCGGCCTCGGCCAGGGCCAGCCGCATCGGCTCGGCCCAGGGGTCACGTACGGGATCGTTCATCTGCTCGTTCGTCCGGGAGTCCGTCCGGTGGGTCCGGTGGCCGGGAACGTCCGCCGTCGGAGTTCCGGCCACCGGGTGGTCCGGCTACCGGACAGTCTCCAGGACATCGGCGGCGCCCAGGGCTTCGGCGATGTCGGCGAGTGCGTCCGTACCGAGCATCAGCAGGTCCTCCTCGGCCACTCCGAGATCGGCAAGGATCGTGATGTCCCCCAGCGGTCCCGGCGGTACGGCTTCGCTCTCGTCGGCCGGGTCGTCCTCTTCCTCCGCGTGCTCACCGTCCTCCGTACCGTCGAGATCGGCTAGTTCTTCCAGGGCGTCCGGGTCCTGAGGATCCCGGCCGAGCAGCTCGTCGGTGAGAAGGATCTCCCCGTACGAGGAACGGCTGGCGGCTGCGGCGTCCGAGACGTAGATCCGCGGATCTTCCTCTCCGTCGACCCGGACGACGCCGAACCAGGCGCCTTCCTGCTCGATGAAGACGAGGACGGTGTCCTCGTCCCCCGAGGCTTCCCGGGCGAGGTCGGTCAGATCACTGAGGGTTTCCACGTCGTCGAGTTCCGTGTCGCTCGCTTCCCACCCGTCTTCGGTGCGCGCGAGCAGTGCGGCGAAGTACACCGTGACTCTCCCACTGGTCTAAGGGGTGTCTCTCGAAAGGGCGCGCTGTGCCCCGCCCAGTGGGAATCGTGGCAGAAACATGCGCTCCGCGAGAGGTCTTCGGCCTCAGGTCTGCGTGTTGCTTCCTGAACCCGGTAAAACCTTGGTAGGCCATCGGCGGTAAAACCCCGGTGCGCGGCTACCAGCGGAAGGTGCGCATACGCATGGCCTGTCGCATCCTCGCGACCTTGGCGCGCCTGGGCTGTACGCGGTCGCGTAGCTCCTTCGCCTCGTTCAGCTCACGGAGGAACTGCGCGCGGCGCCGCCGGCGGTCGGCGGCGGTCTCCTGGGCGCTCCCGCACTCGGGCGCGCCCTCGTTCTCCGGCTCGGGCATGGAACACCACCTTCGTACGCCCCCACCTTCCCCTGAACCGGGCGGGTGATGCCAGCGCGGGGCGGTTCGGGGCCCGGTTACCGTTGTCGTATGCGTATCCATGTCGTCGACCACCCGCTGGTGGCGCACAAACTCACCACGTTGCGTGACAAGCGCACCGATTCCGCGACCTTCCGGCGGCTCGCCGACGAGCTGGTCACCCTGCTCGCGTACGAGGCCACCCGCGACGTGCGGACCGAGCAGGTCGACATCGACACGCCGGTCACGGCGACGACGGGCGTGAAGCTCTCCTACCCCCGTCCCCTGGTGGTGCCGATCCTGCGGGCGGGCCTCGGGATGCTCGAAGGCATGGTGCGGCTGCTGCCGACCGCCGAGGTGGGCTTCCTCGGGATGGTCCGCGACGAGGAGACGCTGAAGGCGTCCACGTACGCGAGCCGGATGCCTGACGACCTCTCGGGCCGTCAGGTGTACGTGCTGGACCCGATGCTGGCCACCGGCGGCACGCTGGTCGCCGCGATCCGTGAGCTGATCGAGCGCGGCGCGGACGACGTCACCGCCGTGGTGCTGCTCGCGGCGCCGGAGGGCGTCGAGGTCATGGAGCGCGAACTGGCCGGTACGCCGGTCACGGTGGTCACCGCCGCGGTCGACGAGCGGCTCAACGAGCAGGGCTACATCGTGCCGGGGCTCGGCGACGCGGGCGACCGGATGTACGGGTCGGCCGAGTAGCCGCAGGGCGCCTGCCGGGCGCCGTCGCGAGGATGCTCGCTACGGCCGCCCGGTGCGGGGCGTCAGCACTTTCCGGAGGGCGCCGGGAGGGGATGGGCCAGTGTGGTCATCGCCTTGGCGGCGTCCTTCTTGGCGTCCAGGGACGTGAAACCGGTGCCGATGATCAGGTCGACGTCGCCTGTCTTGCGGGCGTCGGTCTTCTCCTGGGCGCCCTTGAGCTGCGTACCGAGGACGGCGAACGAACCGGGCGAGGTCGTGGCGGCGCCCAGCAGCACGGCCTTGCCCGCGATCTTCTTGTCGTAGGCGGCCGGGGCGTTGCCCACCTTGCCGATGGTGAAGCCGCGCTTCTTGAGTTCGTCGGCGGTGGTCTTGGCGAGCCCGCCGCGCGGGGTCGCGTTGTAGACGTTGACCTTGATCTTCGCGGGTTTCGGCAGGGACCTCGGCGGCGCGGGCGCGGGGGAGCCCGCGACCTTGCAGTCGTGCTGCTGACCGGCGGCCGACGCCTTGCTGGAGCTGCCGGTGAAGACGTCGATGAGCTGCACCGATCCCCAGCCGATCAGGCCCAGGGCGACGACTGCGGCCACCGCCCCGAAGACGAGACGGCCATACCGTCGGGGGCGGTGCATCCGGGGGTACTTGTCGCCCGTGATGCGATACTTTCCGCCCATGCCGGGGGGTGTGAGCATGCTCATGAGCGCAGCGTAGTGCGGCGCGGAGACGATGCGAACTAACCGATCATCTGATGACCGCCGGATGGGCAAAAAAGGCCCCGAAAGGACCAGTCGTCAGCCCAGGTCGAGCACGCGGGCGTGCAGTACCTGTCTCTGCTGGAGTGCGGCCCGTACGGCGCGGTGCAGCCCGTCCTCCAGGTAGAGGTCGCCCTGCCACTTCACCACGTGCGCGAACAGGTCCCCGTAGAAGGTGGAGTCCTCCGCGAGCAGCGTTTCGAGGTCCAGCTGCCCCTTGGTGGTCACGAGTTGGTCCAGCCGGACCGGGCGCGGGGCGACGTCCGCCCACTGGCGGGTGGATTCCCGGCCGTGGTCGGGGTACGGCCGTCCGCTTCCGATGCGCTTGAAGATCACACGGAAAGCCTACCGGGGAAGCAGCACCGGGCGCAGCCATGGCGCAGCACCACAAAACGGCAGAAATATGCCGGGAAGGGAAGGGTCGCGAGCGGAACTCTTACCTCCGGTAGGTCCGGGACGGTCGGTCTACGGCCGGGCCGATGGGCCGGCGGTGTAGGCGTACGTCCCCACGGCGTCGGCGATGACGTCGATGTTGAGGTCGAACGCCGTCATGTCGATGTTCTTCAGGGTGTCGCACGCCGCGTGGTAGCAGGCGTCGAGCGCGACCCCCGCCGTTCCGCCGAACTTCTCGGCCTGGGCGGCCGTTTTGAGCTCCTCGGCGCCGGTGTAGCTGCCGCCGGAGGGGATGCCCGCCGCCATGAACGGCCCGTAGTCGGAACGGCCGTCGAAGGCCGTGGCCTCGTGCGGCACGTGCCTGCGGTCCAGGAAGGAGGTGATGCCCTTCGTCAGGCGGTCCGTACCCGCGGGGACCGGGGCCGGGGCCGTGCCGGTGGGCGCCGGGGCGGTGCTGTCGTACACGAGTTGGGCGTAGTTCGGCGAGGCGATCATGTCGAAGTTGAGGTAGAGCGCGATCTGCTTCTTCTGCGGGGCGGTGAGCCCCTTCACGTACGCGCCCGAGCCGAGCAGCCCCAGTTCCTCCCCCGACCACCAGGCGAAGCGCACCTTGTCGGCGAGGGGCCGGTGGGTTCTGGCGAGTTGCTGGGCGACCTCGATGAGACCGGCCGAACCCGAGCCGTCGTCGTTGATGCCGGGGCCCGCGGTGACCGAGTCGAGGTGGGCGCCGAGCATCACGGTGTGCGCCGGGTCGCCGCCCGGTGTCTCGGCGACGACGTTGCGGGTGGTGCGCGGTTCCTGGAGCTGGCGGATCTCCAGGGAGACGGTCGCGCCCTTCGCGGCGTCGGCGGCGAGGGCCGTCCCGTCGGCCCCGGAGAGCCCGCCGGTCGGGATCTTCGCGCCCGCGGCGGATCCGAGGGTGCCGGAGAGCTCGCCCCCGGTGTCGTTGTAGATGAGCGCGGCCACCGCGCCCGCGCCGGCCGCCGCTGCCTGCTTCACGGTGAAGGTGCAGCCGCCGCGGCGGATCAGCGCGATCTTCCCGGTGAACGCCCCGGCTGCGTAGTCGGCCGCCTCGCAGCCCGTGGTGGCGTCGAGCGGTACGGCGGCGAGCGCGGCCTCGATGCCGCCCACCGGGGTGGACTTCGTGTACGACATGGCCGACACGGTCGCCTTGCGCGCGGGAGCTCCGGGCGTGACGACGGAGAGCTTCTCGGCCCGCGTCTCGATGTAGGTGATGCCGAAGGTCTGGTACGAGACCCGGTACCCGGCCTTCCGCAGGGTGTCGTGGACGTACTGCGCGGATGCCTCGTGGCCGGGCGTTCCGGCGGCGCGGGTGGAGTGGTTCGCGTCGGCTATGGACTGGAGCTTCCGCAGATGCCGGTACGCGTCCTCGGCGGACGACATCCGCACCAGCTCCCGGGAGAGCTGCGCGGCTTCCTTCGCGTGGTCCGTTCCCGGATGCGCCGGTCCGGACGTGGCGGGTGCGGGGCGTGCGTTGGCGGTGGGGGTCGGCAGGAGCGGGCCGGCGAGGGCGGCGGCGGCCAGTGCGGCCACGGCGCTGCGACGGGCTGTACTCACGCGGGTCCTTCCGGGGACGGGGAGAGGCGTTCGGAGTGATCGCATCTCTTCCCGCACCACCGCGCGGAGCCAACAAGGCCGTGGCGTTCGGGTGTCGGCGCCGTGCGGGGTGTCAGCGCAGCGCGGGCAGACCGACGGCCAGCGCGGAGAGCATCCGGGTGAGCGTCGGCAGCAGCGACGGGCGGGCCGCGGCCAGTTCGGGCTCCAGGGCGTACAGCTCGGCCAGTACGGGCGGCGGCGTCGCCATCGGGTAGAGCGTTCCGGCCAGTGCCCCTGCCGTCGAGACGAGGTCGACCGCCTCGCGTTCGGTCAGCTCGGGGTGGGCGCGGGAGACCCGGGCGCCGAGTGCGGCGACGCTGGCGAGCGCGGTGTGCTTGTAGGCGCGTGCCGCGTCGAGCGAGATGTTGTGTTCCAGGATGGTCGCGGTCAGGCTGAGCAGGTCGCAGAAGAGCGGTCGCCCGGCGAGTGTCCCGGCGAGCGCGCCGACGGCGTCCTCGCCCGCGTCCAGCCGTACGGTCACCGCTTCCCGCCACTCCTGCCAGCCTTCGGCGGTGAGCACCAGGAAGATCTCTTCCCGGGTCCCGAAGTACCGGATGACATTGGACTTGGCGAGGCCCACGACCTCGGCGACGCTGCCCAGCGTCACCTTTCGCACGCCGTGCTCCTGTGCAAGCCCGCGGGCGGCCGAGAGAATGGTCTCGCGCCGCTGCTGCTTCTGTTCCGGCCTGCGGGCCCGGAGGAATTCCTCTGATGACATGACTCGGTCAGCATACGAGAGCGCCCGGGAACCCGCCTTCCGTTAATACCTGAACTGTGTTCTTTTAGCTCGCGGGCCGTGAGGGGAATTCTCTTGCGCGGCGACAGGGAGTGCGCGGCCACGCTCTCGCCGTGCCCCGCGTTCCGTCCGCCCTGTCCGTGCTTTGCTCGGGAAGCCTCTTCTGACCTCGGTCGATGTCCCGCGTGAAGGGCCTTACGGGGAAAAGGAGTTCAGTGAGGACTTTCCCGCATATATGTTCCGGCGTAGGTATATCCAGCCGCTCCGGGGGTGTGTCCCGAAGCCCTGGGCGCACCTGCGGATATGTGCCGCAATTTCGTGGCACGGCCGATCAGCGAGGAGACTCCCCATGCACGCCGGATACGCGATACGTGCTCCGAAGGAATCAGAACTTCCGGCCGTGGTCCACGCGGTGAACGAGGCGGCCCGGTCGCACGATCCCACGGCAGCGGCCCGGACCGACGACGAATTCCGGCATGTGTGGGCACAGTTGGACACGGCCGATGACGTGCGGGTGGTGACCGGGCCGGGCGGTGCGGTCTGCGGGTACGCGGAGCTGAGCGCCGCGGCGGCCGGGGGCCGGATCTTCGCCGACGCGTACACCCACCCCGCCCATCTCGGCGCCGGTATCGGGACGGCGCTGCTGCGCTGGATGGAGGCGCGTGCCACGGAGATGGCGCCGGGCGTCCCGGCCGCCGGCGATGCCGCGCCCGTGGCTCTGGTCAACCACGTGCTGCTCGACGGGGCCGCCGACCGGATGCTGCGCGCGCGTGGGTACCGCAGGACCCGGATCCACCTCCGGATGCGGATGGCCCTGGGCGGACCGCCGGTCGCGCCCGTGTGGCCGGACGGCGTCGGCCTCCGTGCCTGCGACGGGACCCCGGAGGACCTGCGGCGGGTGCACGCGTGTGTCGAGGAGGCGTTCGGCGACCACTGGGGCCGGGTGAGCCGCTCGTACGACCAGTGGGCCGGTGACCTGCTCCACGACGGTTTCGACCCGGCGCTCTGGCTCGTCGCGGAACGCCGTGGACGGATCGTGGGCGCGGCGCTCTGCCGGGAGCGCGAGGTCGAGGGCCACGTGGCCGGTGAGGTCGGTCAGTTGGGTGTGCGCCGTGAGGCGCGGAGGCTCGGTCTGGGCCGGGCGCTGCTGCTGGCGTCCTTCGCGCTCTTCGCCGAGCGGGGGGCCGGCTCCGTGGGGCTCGACGTCGACAGCGAGAGCCTGACCGGTGCGCATCTTCTCTACGAGCGTGCGGGGATGGTCACGACCGCGGGCATCGGGCGGTTCGAACTGGAGCTGCCCGTGGCGGACGGGGCCCGCCGGTAGCGGGTTCGTGGCGGCGCGGTGCGAGGGCGGGGGCGGTTCGGGGGCGGGGCCGGTGGGCGTTCACCCGAAGCGGGTGGAGAGCGACTGGGCCTCCGTGTACGAGGGGATCCCGGTGGGCAGGGCGGCGCCCGTGGCGACGGCTCCGGCGGTCTGCACGACCGCCTGCAGTGCGGCCCGGAACAGCAGCGAACCGCAGCTGACCCGGCGTACGCCCAGCGCGGCCAGCTCCGTCACGGAGGGCCCTGCGGGCGAGAAGAGAATGTTGAGCGGCACCCGGAGGTTCCCGGTCAGTGCGGAGATGGCCTGGGCGTCCTGAAGGCCCGGGACGAACAGGCCGTCCGCACCCGCGTGTTGGTAGGCCTCGGCCCGGTGCGTGGTCTGCTCCGTGTGCCCGGGAAGCCAGTACGTGTCCGTACGGGCGTTGACGAACAGCTCGGGCACCGCGTCCTTCACGGCCCGGATCAGCTCGCACTGCCGGTCGACGCCGGTGAGTGAACCGTCGGGCCGCCCGTCCTCGATATTGACGCCGACCACGCCGGCGTCGGCCAACTCGACTGCCAGCGAGGCGACTTCGTCCGGGTGCGTGCTGAAGCCGCCTTCGATGTCCACGCTGATCAGCGCGGACAGCCGGGCGAGGCCACGGGCGAGCCGAACGGTCTCCGCACGGGTGCCGCCCGTCGCGTCGGCCTTCCCGGCGGCTGCCGCGACGCCGAGGCTGGTCGTACCGATGGCCCGGAACCCGGCGGCGGCGAGGGCGGCGGCCGAGGCGTGGTCCCACGCGTTGGGCAGGACGAGCGGGGCTTCGGGGGACGCGCCGGGCCCTGCGTGGTGCGAGGCGTGGTGCAGTGCGCGGAATTCCTCGAAGGGGTTCATCGGGCCGGGTTCCTTCCGCAGGGCTGTTCGCGGGACGTTCCGGCCCGGCGGGCCGTGGACCCGACGGTAGCGCCATGAGCGTTCCGCGCCTGTCGAAACCTCGCGGGCCGTACGGGGCGGCGCGCCCCGGCCGGGTCCGGCCGTCCGGATCAGACGCGGGTCGCCTCGTCGTAGACGCCGACGATCTTCCGCAGGAAGCCCGCGACCGTGGCCTGTTCCCCCGGGGGCAGGGCCTCCGCTGCGGCGGTGACGCCCTCGACGAGCGGGGAGACGTACTGGTAGGCGGTCGCCTCCCAGTGGTCGGCGGGGGTGACGATCACCTTGCGGCGGTCGGTGGGATGCGGCTGCCTGCTGACGTGACCGGCGGCCACCAGCCGGTCGATGACGAGCGTGGTCGCCGCGGTCGAGGCCTCCAGGCGGCGGGCGAGGTCGGTGGGTGTGGTCGGCCCGACGGTGACGAGATGGTCCATCACCGCCAGCCCGGCCGGGTCCACCCGCAGCTCCCGGCCCAGGTGCCGCTCGAACCGCTGTTGGCTCAGGGTCAGCTGCCGCAGCTGGTCACGGATGTCTCCCGCGCCGTCCGTGCGGGGCACCGCACCGGAGGCAGGCGGTCCGGAGGTAGGCGGTCCGGAGGCAGGCGGTTCGACGTCCATGCCGGTCAGGATACTCTCGATATTGCTAAGAATATTGGTAACCAATGAACTGAGGTAGTATGAGTGCCGACCCGGCCGCACCGCCGCCCTACCGGTGGCGGTGGCTGATCCTCGTGGTGATGCTCGTCGCGGAGATCATGGATCTGCTGGACGCGTCGATCGTCAATGTGGCCGGACCCGCGTTGGAGAAGTCCCTCGGGGCGACCTCCGTCGGCCTGCAGTGGGTGATCGGCGGGTACGCCCTCACGCTGGGCGCCGGGCTGATCCTGGGCGGCCGGCTCGGTGACCGGTACGGGCGGCGCCGTATGTTCCTCATCGGCCTGGCCTCGTTCACGGCCACGTCACTGCTCTGCGCGGGCGCACCGGACATCGAGTCGCTGATCGCCTTCCGGCTGTTCCAGGGCGTCGCCGGGGCGATGCTCCTCCCGCAGGGTCTCGGCCTGCTGCGGGAGAACTTCTCCGGCCCCGAACTCGCCAAGGTCTTCGGCATCTTCGGCCCGGTCCTGGGGCTGGGCGGCATCGTCGGTCCGGTGCTCGGCGGCGGCCTGATCCAGGGGGACTTCTTCGGGCTCGGCTGGCGGCTGGTGTTCCTGGTGAACGTGCCGATCGGCATCGCCGCCCTGGCCGTCGCCGCGAGGTTCGTCCCCAGGAAGCCGGGCGACCGCACCGTGATCGTCGATGGTGTGGGCGCGGTCCTGGTGGCGGTCTCCTGTGCACTGCTCGTGCTGCCCCTGAACCAGGGCCAGGACGCCGGCTGGCCGCTGTGGACCTGGCTCTGCATGGCCGCCTCCGCCGTCGGGTTCGCGCTCTTCGCCGTGCAGCAGCGCCGTACGGCAGCCCGGGGGCGCGAGCCGCTGGTCACCCCGGCCCTGCTGCGCAAGCCCGCGTTCACGGTCGGGCTCGGCGGCATCGCGCTGTTCTTCAGCGGGCTGGTCGGCACCCAGCTCGTCCTGACCCTCTACCTGCAGATCGGTCAGCACTTCACCGCCGGGGACGCGGGGCTGGGCAACCTGCCGCTGGCGGTGGGCACCGCGATCGGCGGCGCGGTCAGCGGAGCCGTACTCGCGGACCGGATCGGCCGCGCGGTGCTCCAGATCGGCCCGCTCGTCCAGCTCGGCGGCGCGGCCCTGCTCTGGTACGAACTCGGCCACCTCGGACCGGCGTTCAGCATCTGGGACGTGGCACCCGGGGTGGCCGTCTGCGGGATCGGGGCGGGCATGGTGATCGCCGCCCTGTTCAGCTTCGTCCTCGCCGCGGTGGACGACGACGAGATCGGCTCGGCGTCCGGGGTGCTGTCGGCGGTGCAGTCCATCGGCGGCTCGATCGGGGTCGCCGTCTTCGGCTCCGTGTTCTTCGCCCGTGCCCGGACGGGCGACTTCACCACCGGCTTCCACCATGCGCTGCTGGTCCAGGCATGCCTCCTGGCCGCCTTCCTGGCCATCACCTTCCTGCTGCCCAGGAAGGGACGCCCGGAGGAGTTCGAGGCCGCTGCCGACGAGCGGCGGGAGAGCGCTGCCGCGTGAGCCCGACTCGCGGTGCCCGGCGGGACGGCGGTGGTCCGGGCCGGAGCGATCCACCTCTCCGGGCCACCGCCGGCCGCTGAGACGGTGAGGTGTCACCTCGCCACCGGCTACGGGCGACGCCCCCAGGCGGAGATCATCGGGGATGTCGCCAGGTCGAGTTGGCCGCTGGCGACGTTCGACAGGTGGAGATCGATGTCCAAGTCCGTCGCGATCCCCGCCGCCACGAGCCGGCCACGGATCTGCCGCACGGTCGCTGCCTCAAGAACCGTGCAGGCCGGGGAGGTGATCGGGAAGAAGGCGTCCGCCCGTACGTCGTACAGGCCTGCTTCGCGGAGCAGTCGGGGCAGCGTCCTGCCGTACGCGAGATCGGCGCCGCGTTCCGCCATGAGTTCGCGGAACCCGGACCGGAGGCGGTTGGCCAGCCGCTGTGCGGGGCCCGACTCGTCCGGGCAGAGCAGCGGCTGCAAGCCTGGATCGGCGTCCTCCAGGAGCAGCACACCACCGGGTCGCAGCGCCTGGATCATGCGGCGCAGTGCCTCGGAGCGGTCGACGACGTGCACCAGGACCAGCCGGGCGTGCACCAGGTCGAAACCGCCCGGGGGCGGAGGGTCGGCCGCGACGTCGTGGCGCAGGACCTCGACGGTGTCGGAGGCGGCGTCCCGGGCCCAGGACACATCGATGTCGGTGCAGACCACGTGTCCCGTGGTCCCGACCCGCTCGGCGAGACCCAGGGGAACGGAGGGACCACCGGCGCCGACCTCCCAGCACCGCATGCCCTCGGTGATGCCGATCCGGTCGATGTGCCGGAACGTCCCCGGATCGAACAGCTCGGCCAGCGCGCCGAAACGGATGCCCGCCTCCGACTGCTGGTTGTCGAGCAGATACCCCTGGTCCCTACCGTCCTCGGCCATGCCGCGCGCCACCTTGTCTCTCCGTTCGCCGTACGCGCAGTCCACCACGACCGCACCCACACTTCGCCCACCGACCCGGGCATCACACCCTTCCGCCGGGCCCCCGCACGACTTCCCCGCTCCCTCCGGGGCTCGCGGCGGATCAGGTGAAAGTCGTACTGCCGTACTGGGGGTGAACCTGCCCGGATCGCGATGTGGGCCGGCCCGGGGCCCGGCACTCTGCTGAGGGTCGATCTGAGTGGCGCTGCGGCAACCGGGGGAGCACGGATGACGGTTGAACGAGCGGACGGCGCTCCTGCTGCGGCGTCCGTCCCCGCCCCTGCGCGGGCGGTGTCCGTCCCCGCCCCTGCGCGCGCCCCGGCCGGTGAGGGCCGGAACCGGGACGTGCCGCGCCATGTCGCGTGTGTGATGGACGGGAACGGCCGGTGGGCGACGCGGCGGTCCCTCCCGCGTACCTCGGGTCACCGGGCCGCGGAGACGACAGCGATCGACGTCATCGAGACGGCGCGCACGTCGGGAGTGAAGTGGCTGAGCCTGTACGCGTTCTCCACCGAGAACTGGCAACGCCCCAGCAGCGAGGTCGACTTCCTCATGCACCTGGTCCGCCGCGTGGTGCGCAAACACGCCCCGCTGCTGCACGCCCGTGGCATCCGCTGCCGGTTCCTCGGCGTGGCGGACCCGAGGATCCCCGGGCCGCTGGCCCAGGACTTCGCCGACCTGATGACCCTGACCCGGACGAACCGGGGCATGACGCTGACCGTGGCGTTCGACCACGGCGGGCGCCAGGACATCGTCGAGGCGGCACGGTCCCTCATCCGCAGCGGGGTGTCCGCCGATGCCGTCGACGAGCAGCGCTTCGCCGCTCACCTGCCCTTTTCGGACACCCCCGACGTGGATCTCGTCATCCGCACCTCCGGCGAACAGCGGATCTCCAACTTCATGCTCTGGCAGGTGGCCTACGCCGAGTGGATCTTCCCTCCGGTGCTCTGGCCCGACTTCCGCGCGTCGCACTTCGTGGAGTGCCTGCACGCCTACCAGCAACGCAATCGCCGCTTCGGCGGTGTGACGCCGCACGCGAACGGAGAACATCACCCGTGACGGACACCGGCAGCAGCCACCCCAGTTCGACGAGTTCCGGACCCACCGACCACCCGAGCGACCCCGCGCAGCCGATGCACGATGCGCCGCGGCTCGGCTCCCTGTTCGGTCCCGACTCGCAGTTCCACCGGTTCTTCAACGACCCGCGCTGGGCCATTGCCTTGATCAGGGCCACGGTGCTGGAGGCAGCCCACCCGCAGGTCGGCGCGGCGCTGATCGACAACTCGACGTTCGTCGCACACCCGTGGCGACGGCTGCGCAACACCCTGATGAGCCTGCAGCGCATGTTCGGCCCCGACGACGACGTGCGGCAGCGGGAGGCGGCGCGGCTCAACCGCATGCACGCGCGGCTGAGCGGTACCGACGCGCGGGAGCGGCCCTACGACGCGATGGACCCCGGGGTCCGTGCCTGGGTGGTCGCGACCCTCTTCGAGAGTTCCGTCACCATGTGCCGACTGAGCGGGCAGCCGCTCGACCAGACCACCATGGAGCAGCTCTACGCCGAATACCAGGCATTCCTGGCGGTGTTGGGGGACGCGGCCGGTCATCTGCCGCCCACCCTGGCGGAGTTCTGGCCGTACTACGACCGCATGGTCGAGGAGGAGCTGGAGGACACGGAGGCGCTGCGCATCATCCTCTACCGGCTCTTCGACCATCTTCCGGCGCCGCCCCTGCTGGACGGCCTGCCCACCGTATGGGCGGCGGGCCGCGCACTCGCGGGCCCGGTCATCGGCACCATCACGGTGGCGTCCCTGCCCGAGTCCTTCCGCCGGCGGGCGGGGCTGCCCGACGTTCCCGGCGCCCGGACGCTGATGCAGAGCGCCTACGTGGCCGCGGGCCTGGCACGCTTCCTGCCCGACAACTGGCTCCGGACCGAGAGCCTCACCGACCTGCTCTTCCAGTCCTCGGACGGCGACGCCTCGCCCGCCGCGACGCTCACCGCGCTACGTGGCCGGATGAAGCAGGCCGGTGCCCTGTTCCGGCTGGTCACACCGTTCGCCGAGCAGCCCGCTCCTCCCGGGGGACCCGGGCCGCAGCGCAGCGCCGACGCGTTCTTCACCGAAGTCCTGGACCAGACCGGCGACGGCTATCTGGAGTGGCCCGATCTGGCGTCCATGGCGCGGGAGTTGGCCTCGCGGCTCGATCTGGACGAGCCGGCGGAGACCAGGCTCTACCAGGCGTACGCCGAGTGGTGGAAGGAACTCCAGGCGGCCCTCGACACCGACGGTGACGGTCGCGTCAGCAAGGAGGAGTACGCCGCCGCTGTCCCCTCCCTGGCGGGGCCCGCGCTGATCAGGGTCGCGGAAGTGCTCTTCGACGTCACCGACGCGGACGGCAACGAGTTCATCGACGCGGACGAGTACCGGGCCCTGTTCCGGACGGCCTTCGGGCGCACGGTGGCCGACGCGGACGCGGGGTACTCCCGCAGCGCGTTCGTGAAGGACTTCCTGTCCTTCATGTCGGGACGGCGACGTTCGACCGCTTACGACCCACTGCTGGCGGGGGCGTAGTCCTTCCGGTCAGGGTGTCGTCCGGGGGATCAAGCCCCGTCGCAGCCAGCGGCCGGCCGCGGCGAGCACACGGTCGGTCACCTGGTTCGCCTGCGTGAGGTCCGCCTCCGTCACCTGCCCCACCGCGTCCGTCTCCGTCACCTGCCCCACCGCGCGTAGCAGGGCGACGGCCTCGTTCTTTGCCGACGGGGCCGCGTCGGTACGGACCGCGCTCCCTCGCTTCTGTGCGGATGGCGCGTCGGTTGGGGAGAATCCGTGCAGATTCACCTCGAACCGCCCGTCACCGAACCGCGCGCCGGCCCGTGCCGCCGCAGCCCGGATCAGCGCGGTCCCGCCGACGCCACCCGTCCCGTGCACCAGGCACATCGCGGGCGCTCCGCCCGCCTCGCCGTCCGCGAGCACGCGGTCCATGAGCGCCTCGATCTCCGCCAGTTCACGCGCCCGCCCGACGAAGGGGGACGCCGGCGCGCGACGACTCGTCGGGGTCTCGGGATCCGGACATGCTCCGATCCCGCCACTCGAAGTCACGGCCCGCGCAGGTCACTTCGGGTGCCCTGCGAACGGGACGGAAGCAACAGGTCAGCGACGTCGGGAGATGGGCGCCATCGCACTCGGCAACGGTTCCGGGCCGGAGGGTAGTTGTGTCGGCAGACCGATCCCGCCGCAGCTCAGGACCGCGAATAGTCACCCCGAGGCAAAGTGGTACAACAGGGAACCAGAGACTGAGTTGCCGGCGTGATTGTGGGCCCGGGGATCTTTTTCCCGTCAATACCAGAACGACAGAGACTATGCGGATCGCCGAATCCTTATAGCGGGCTGGCGTACGACCTCGCTCCAGAGGAGAGAAATTGCACGACTCTTCACGGTCGATCCCCTTGGAACCCGACGAGCGGATTCCTGTCGTGGTCCACGCTCCGGACCCGATATTGCGCGAGGGGATGATCAGTCAACTGCGGCAGCACCCGGTGGTCGAACTCGTCGAGGAGTCCGAAGTCCCGGAGCAGGGTGTGGCCGTGCTGCTCGCCGAGTCCCCCGACCCGGCCGCACTCGCGTGGCTGCGCCGCCTCGTACGCAAGGACGGGCTGCAAGCCGTTCTGGTGGTGAGCATGATCCGCGAGACGGAATTGCTCGACGTCTTCGAATGCGGGGTCGGGGCCATCGTGTGGCGGCACGAGGCCACTCCGCAGCGGTTGTTGCGGGCCGTGGTCGCGGCCTACCGGCGGGAGGGCGACCTGCCCTCCGACCTGCTCGGGCGGCTCATCAACCAGGTCGGCACCCTGCGGACCACCGCGGTCGGTGCCTCCGGTGTGCGGCCGTCGGGCCTGACACCGCGTGAGACCGATGTGCTGCGACTGGTGGCGGACGGAATGGGCACCGGGCAGATAGCCGAGAAACTTTCGTATTCGGAACGGACTGTCAAAAACATCATGCAAGGTCTGACCACCCGCCTGGCGCTGCGCAACCGCACGCACGCCGTCGCTTATGCCCTGCGGGAGGGATACATCTCGTGATTCACGAAGTGGATGAACTCCTCAGGACGTTGCTGAAGGGCGGCGCCCTGACCGGCGCCGACATCGAGATCGCTTTCGAGGCCCCGACCCGCGAGTGGGCGGCCCGGCGCAACGCTCCCGCCTTCGACGTCTACCTCTACGACATCCGCGAGGACGTCAGACGTCGTGAGCGCGGACTGCTCGACGTCCGTGACGAGCGCGGAGTCGTCGTACGCCGGAGGAAACCGCCCCACTGGTTCCGGCTGTCGTACCTCATCACCGCCTGGACCAAGCGTCCGGAAGATGAACACCGGCTGCTCTCCGCGGCGTTGGCAACGTTGCTGCCGCATGAACTTATTCCGCCCGAGAAGCTGCCCGCCGCGCTCGCCGAACTCGGCCTGAGCGTGCCGCTGGCCATCTCCGGGATTCAGATGGAGTCGCGCTCGCTGGCCGAAATCTGGTCGGCTCTCGGCGGCGGACTGAAACCTTCACTGGACATCGTTGTCACGGTGCCGTTCCCCGCGTACCCCGATTACGACGCCGGACCGCCGGTCACCGAGGGCGCCGTCGTGCGGGCCCGCGAGATGGACGGTCCCCTGGAGGACGAGGAGCGGGGGCACCAGGAGCGCCACAAGGTGTGGGAGGCGCCGGACCCGGGCGGCGTCCGCGCGTCCGCCGCTCCGGTCCGGTTCGGAGCGGGTCCCCGGTGACCGTCGACTCCCCCGTCGGCGCCGACGCGCGCCCCGACGCCTCCGAGGGCGTACTGCTGGCCCGGCTGGCCCGGCTGCGCGAGCGGGTGGCCGGTCTGGTCGAGGAGCGCAGCGAGGGCGACCCCACCGCGGCCGACCCGCTGCGCGGCCTGTACCTCTCCGGCGAGGCCGTACAGCACCACCTGGGACGGTTCGCTGATCCCCGGTACGCCGCGCACGGGCACCCCGACGGCCCGTCGGAGTGGGCGGGCGCGGCGGAGGTCCCCGCGGTGGACGACCGCCTGCACCGGCTCGCCCGCAGCCTCCAGCTGACCGCGCTGGACACCGATGTGCTGCTCATCGCGCTCGCCCCGGACCTCGACCGCGGCTTCGAGCCGCTGTACGGGTATCTGAACGACGACGTCAGCCGCCGACGGGCCACGGTCGGGCTGGCACTCGACGTGTGCGGCCTGCCGCCGACCCGGGCCGCGGCACGTGACCGCTTCCGCCGTACGGCACCCCTGTCCGCGCTCGGCCTGCTGATCGTGGAGGAGCCGGAACGGCCCTTCCTCAGCCGCTCGTTGCGCGTACCGGACCGGCTGGCCGCCCATCTGCTCGGCGACGACGCCCCGGACGCCGCGCTCGACGGGTACGTGCGCGCGCTGGAGACCCACGCCGACGGGGCGTACGCGCCGCAGGCTGAGTCACCGCTGCCGCTGCTCGCCGAACACCTCGCCACCACCCCGCTCACGGTGTACCTGCGCGAGCGCCGGGACGGCGACGGACTCCGGTGCGCCGCCACCGTGCTGCGGGCGGCGGGCCGCGAGGCGCTGCACTTCACCCCCGAGCTCGCGCCCGCCCGCGGCCCGGGGCGCGCCGAGGGCGCCGAGGGCGCGGAGCCGGCCCCCGACGAGCGGCACGGCACCTCCCCGTACGGCCCGGTGCCGGAACTGCTCCGCGAGGCCCGGCTGCGCGGCTGCGCGATCGTCGTGTCTCCGCTGCCCGAGCGGACGGGCCCGCTGATCCGGGCGCTGGCGGTGCCGGACGTACCGGTGCTGTTCGCCGGGACGGGTCCGTACGACCCGCAGTGGTGCGAGAGCGATCCGCTGGTGCTGGACGTGCCCCGGACGGCGTCGGGGGCGGTGGACACCTGGTCGGCCGCCCTCGGTCTGGGTACGGAGGAGGACCCGGGGTTCGACCTGGCCGCGTCCGTCGCCCCGTACCGCCTCGGCGGCGACCGGATCGCCCGCGCCGCCCGTACGGCACGGGAGCTGGCCGCGTTCGAGGGGACCGCGCTCACCGCCGACCACGTGCGGCTTGCCGCCCGGCAGCAGTCCGCCTCCGGCCTGGAGCGGCACGCCCGCCGGATCCGGCCCGCCGTCGGCTGGGACGATCTCGTCCTGCCCGAGGAACGCCTGGGCCACCTGCGGGAACTGGCCCTGCGCGCCCGGCACCGCGACCGGGTCCTCGGCGACTGGCGGCTCAGCGCCGGAGGCGGCCGGGGCCGCGGCGTACTGGCGCTGTTCGCCGGGGATTCCGGCACCGGCAAGACGCTCTCCGCCGAAGTCGTCGCCGGGGAACTGGGGTTGGACCTGTACGTGGTCCAGCTCTCCTCGGTCGTCGACAAGTACGTCGGTGAGACCCAGAAGAACCTGGAGCGGATCTTCACCGAGGCCGACAGCACGGACGCCGTGCTGCTCTTCGACGAGGCCGACGCCGTCTTCGGCAAGCGCTCCGAGGTCAAGGACGCGCACGACCGCTACGCCAACATGGAGAGCGCCTACCTGCTCCAGCGCCTGGAGTCCTTCGACGGCATCGCCCTGCTCACCACCAACCTGCGGGCGAACATCGACGACGCCTTCACCCGGCGCCTGGACCTGGTGGTCGACTTCCCCTTCCCCGACGCCGAGCAGCGGCTAGCCCTGTGGCGGCACAGCCTGGCCCATGTGCCGTGCGCCGAGAGCATCGATCCGAGCGCGTGCGCACGGGACTTCGAGCTGTCGGGCGGCTCCATCCGCAGCGCCGTGGTGACCGCCGCCTACACGGCGGCGGGCCGCGGCGAGCCGGTCGCCACGGCCGACCTGCTGGCCGGTGCCCGCCGGGAGTACCGCAAGGCGGGCCGCCTGGTCCCGGGCGACGTGGGCTGGTGAACGGTGCCCCGGCCGGCCCTCGTTCCGCGAGGGCCGGCCGGGGTCAGTTCTGACCGGCCTTGACGAGGCGCCATACCTGGTCGTCGGTGTCACTGCACTGGTACGCGGACACCTCTTTGCCCTCCGCCATGTCCTCGCCCTTGCTGGCGAAGCCGGTGACGTTCAGGCACTTGGAGTTACTGGAGTAGTTGCGGATCCAGTAGTTGAGCCCGCCGCTGTCCGGCCGTGTCTCCAGGTACCAGAGCTGGTTGCCGTCGTGGGACCGGGTACACGCGTTCTCGTGCAACGTCGGTGTGCCGTTGTCCGTGGCGGCGTTGGCGGGGGCATCCATGCAGTAGCCGGTGGTGTTGTTACGGATCTGGACGAGGTCCGAGCCGTGCGGGCCCTGGCCCTTGAACACCGTGTCGAAGGTCCACACCTGGTTGACCTCGGCGGGGTCCAGGCCGCAGGTGTACTGGCCGAGGGGGCTGCCCGCGGAACCGTTGGCCAGGGCGGGAGCGGCGCACTTCTGCGAGGTGGTGTTCCGGATCATGACGTCTTTGAGCGGGTCGTCCGGTGGCGGCTTCTTGGCTCCGCCGCCGCCACCGCCGCTGTTCTTCCCGGCGTTGTCGTCGGCTGTTTTCGACGGTTCGGGGTCGGGGGGTGCGGGTGCGGAGGGTGCGGGTGGTGGTGGGGCGAGGGTGGATTTGCCGACGTCGCTGCGTTCGGTGGCTTGGCTGGCTACGGAGGGTTTGTAGGCGATCCAGACCATGACGAGGGCGATGGTGAGGGCGATGAGCATGCTGATGATGACGCCGAGCCAGCGGGGGAGGAGTCCGGGTTGGATGTAGGTGCCCTGGACGGGGAGGGGTTCGGCGCCTGAGCGTTGGATGGCGAGGTTGTAGGGGCGGGACTGCTTTGCTCCGGCCCAGATGATCTGGCGTGGCTTCAGGGTGGTTTTGAGGAAGGCGGCGCGGCCGGGTTCGATCTGGACGTTGGCGGGGTGGATGTCGTAGGAGAGTTGGTCGCTGTTGTCGGTGCCGTTGACGGAGGCGGTGAGTTTGACGTTGCCGATGTTGTCGATGGCGAGGCGGGGGCGTCCTCGGAAGCGGCCTTTGACGGTGTGGGGGACGAGTTCGGCGCGTACTTCGGTGAAGGGGGTGACGGTGACGTTGCCCTCGGGGACCGTGGTGGCCTGGGGGTGTTCGGTCGGGATGATCTGGACGCCGTAGGGGGTGGGTCCGGCGGTGGCGTCGGGGGTGCGGGGCGGAGCGAAGGTCAGCTGCACGCTCCCGGTGGTTCCCGGGTAGAGGCGGATGGTCTGCGGTTCGACGGTCGTCCAGGGGGAGAGGTCACCCACAGGCACGAACCGGTACTCGTCGACGACGTCGCCGGTATTGCGCACCCGCAATCGCACGCCGGCCGAACCACCCGGGTCCACGGTTGTCGAAGGGGGCTCCAGGGAGGTCCACAGACTCATGTCGCAACGCTATGGCGGATGTTGCCGCGTTGTCCCAGGCCCCAGGGCAGGATGCGGCGTACGAAGGCGCAGCCACCGCTGCCCTCCCGGGGTGCCTCGCGGTCGGAGCACCCCGGGATCGTCAGCCGGGACCGTCAGCCGGGATCAGTTCTGGTCGGGCTTGGTGAGGTACCAGATCTGGTCGTCGTCGTCACTGCACGTGAACAGGCCCAGCGTGTCGCCCTCCTTCATGTCGTCTCCCGTGTTGGCGTAGCCGGAGACGTCCATGCACAGGCCGTTGCTGATGTAGTTGCGGATCCAGTAGAGCCCACCGGTGTTCGGCCGCTTCACCAGGTACCAGAGCTGGTTGTCGTCCAGCGTCCGGGTGCAGGCGCCCTCGTACAGATGCTGGCCGTGCGACTGCGCACCCTTGTCGGGCAGATCCACGCAGTAGCCGGTGGTGTTGTTGCGGATCTGGACGAGGTCGGAGTTGTTCGGGCCCTGGCCCTTGAACACCGTTTCCAGGCTCCACACCTGATTGGCACCGGCCGGGTCGTCCCCGCACTTGTACTGGCCGAGGGGGCTGCCCGCGGAACCGTTGGCCAAGGCGGGGGCGGCACACAGATGGGTCGTCCCGTTCCTCAGCATGACGCTCTTGAGCGGGTCGTCCGGTGGCGGCTTCTTGGCTCCGCCGCCGCCACCGCCGCTGTTCTTGCCGGCGTTGTCGTCGGCTGTTTTCGACGGTTCGGGGTCGGGGGGTGCGGGTGCGGAGGGTGCGGGTGGTGGTGGGGCGAGGGTGGATTTGCCGACGTCGCTGCGTTCGGTGGCTTGGCTGGCTACGGAGGGTTTGTAGGCGATCCAGACCATGACGAGGGCGATGGTGAGGGCGATGAGCATGCTGATGATGACGCCGAGCCAGCGGGGGAGGAGTCCGGGTTGGATGTAGGTGCCCTGGACGGGGAGGGGTTCGGCGCCTGAGCGTTGGATGGCGAGGTTGTAGGGGCGGGACTGCTTTGCTCCGGCCCAGATGATCTGGCGTGGCTTCAGGGTGGTTTTGAGGAAGGCGGCGCGGCCGGGTTCGATCTGGACGTTGGCGGGGTGGATGTCGTAGGAGAGTTGGTCGCTGTTGTCGGTGCCGTTGACGGAGGCGGTGAGTTTGACGTTGCCGATGTTGTCGATGGCGAGGCGGGGGCGTCCTCGGAAGCGGCCTTTGACGGTGTGGGGGACGAGTTCGGCGCGTACTTCGGTGAAGGGGGTGACGGTGACGTTGCCCTCGGGGACCGTGGTGGCCTGGGGGTGTTCGGTCGGGATGATCTGGACGCCGTAGGGGGTGGGTCCGGCGGTGGCGTCGGGGGTGCGGGGCGGAGCGAAGGTCAGCTGCACGCTCCCGGTGGTTCCCGGGTAGAGGCGGATGGTCTGCGGTTCGACGGTCGTCCAGGGGGAGAGGTCACCCACAGGCACGAACCGGTACTCGTCGACGACGTCGCCGGTATTGCGCACCCGTAGCCGCACACTGGCTGACCCACCCGGGTCCACGGTCGTCGAAGGGGGCTCCAGGGAGGTCCACAGACTCATGTGACAACGCTACGGCAGGTGTTGCCGTGCTGTCGCAGGCCCCAGGGCAGGATGCAGCGTCCGAAGGCGCAGGCCCTGCTGCCCTCGTGGGTGCCTCGTGGTGCGGGGCACCCCGGAACCCTCAGCGGCGCGGACGGCTGCCGGTCGACGGGTGCGGTACGGGTACCTCAGAACCCGTTGCGGGTACCTCGGATACCTCAGAACCCGTCCGGATCGTCGCTGAGCGGCTCGTCGTTGTACGGGACCGGATCCGGGCTGCCCTTGAGGCGGTGGGCCCAGTCCTCCGCCTCGACCTCCTTCGGGTCGCCCTTGTCGGAGAGCGAGAGGCCACCGCCGTTGTCGGTGCCCGGCACGGACCCCTTCCGCTGCTGTTTCACGTGGGCCAGTTCGTGCAGCATCGTGTGTTCGTTGTCGCCCCCCTCGCCGACGACGATATGCCGGTCCGTCGTGTACGCGTGGGCCTGGAGATCGGCCGCCGACTGCCGCGCCGCCGCGTCCTTGTGCACCTCCACGTCACCGAGGTAGACCCCCATGCCCTGCTCCGCCTTGGCGCGGATCGCCGGGTCCACGGGAACCCCCGGCTTCTTGATGACGTCGTACACCGTCGAGGCCTGCACGGGGTCGTCGTGACCACACCCGGCGCCGTGCTCGTGCGACTGCTGCTCGACCCGGCGCTGCACCTCGACCGTGCGCGTCACCGCGGCGTTGCCGGCCTTGCGTTGCAGGGCGAGGAGGGGCGGCACCGGGGCGACAGCGGAGTGCGCCGAGCGTTGTACGGCGTTCCGCTGAGGGGTCGAGTGGTCCCGTTCGTATGCGGGCATGGGCCCTTCCTGTCCGGCGTCGACATGCGTGCTTACGGCCTAACCGGCCCCGGGCGGCGGTGACAAGGACCGCGCGGGCACTTCTGGGAGCCCCCGGGGCAGAGACGGCTGCCCACCCACGCCTCACGGACCGCCTCCCTGATGCGTCCGTGACACACATTCCCGGTCGGTCCCGTCGTACTCCCGTGCACGCCAGGGCGCTTGCGAGGGTGCGGATCTCCCGCCGCGGCGCCTTGCCCTCCGGGACGGGCCGCGTGGGGTGGAGGGCAGGCAGGAGTGCCCTCCCGCCTCTTCTGCCACGCGGGTGCGTGCCGTAGGAGAGTGGGGGAGGCGCAACCGCAGCGAGGAGGCCGAGACAACTGAACGTGTTCGTGGTCGCACTCGGCCCGGGGCTGATCCCTACCGCTGGCCGTGCTGCGTCGCCCAGTGACCGCCCGCGTGTGCCGTCCCGCGCACAGCCGTCGACAGAGGTGAGCGCCCGTGCACGCCCATGAGCAGCGAAACCCCGCGGAAGGCCGGGGGCGGGCGTCGGCCCGGCCCCGTACCGCCCCGCCCACGGCACCCCTCCTGCGGACCGGGTCGCCCCAGGCCGACATGCGGGCGTGGCAGAACCGCGCGGGCAATGCCGTGGCGACCCGGATGCTGGGGCAGGAGGAACAGTCCGGCCGCCCGCAGGCCGTCCAGCGGATGCCGGCCGACAACGGCCGCCCCGGAGGGCCCGCCCCGGCCGCCCAGGAGCTCCGCTCCGTCTTCGAGTCCGACTCCTCCGACTCCGAGTCGGACAGCGCCTCCGCCTCCGCCGCCGCGGCCGAGCAGGACAACGTACTGCCGTACCACCGGGATCTGCGCGCGCTGCGTGCGCTGATCCGGCGGGCCATGGAGGCCGAGCAGAACTCCGAGAAGGAGAAGAAGAACTCCGGCAAGGAGAAGCGGAGTTCGGCCCAGAACGCTCGGAACTGGACCGTCACGGTGAAGATCGATCCGGGTGCGTCCTGGACGAGCCGGGACTTCCGCAACGGCGAGGTGGGTCACGTCTGGCTCTCGCTGACCTCGCCGCTCGGCCAGTCGACACAGTTCGGCTTCTACCCGAAGACCATGGCCGGCGCCACCAGTGTCCCGGGCGAGATCCTCTGCCCGGACCCGCACGGTGGCGACAAGGAGCAGAAGAGCGTTTCTGTCGGGCTCCAGGAGGTGCTGAGCGGCTACCACGCGGCCTTCGCCAGGGCGGACGCCAGGTACCACCTCGGCGGGTACAACTGCGCGAGCTTCGCGTCGGACGTCTGGAAGGCCATGACCGGCAGCCCGCTGCCCAACGGGTTCCTGATCTCCAACCCGGCCTCCGCGGCGGAGTCGATCAGGTCGGAACGGGAACTCCGCTCGGCGTTCGCCGGGCAGGAGATGACCGGTGGCCTGGAGGACCTGATCGACATGGTCACCTCGGGCAATATCGTGCCCCCGATGTGAGCCCGTCCCCGCCTCCGGCGCCCGGCCCTCGCCACCGGCGGGCTTTCGGGCACGGCCGACGGCTTTCGGGGCAGCAGGTGTATGCCCCGGGAAAGGCCCCTAAGGCTCTTACGGGAGGGTTCCCGCTTGATCGAGGGTTGATCGGGTAACTGAGTCTTACCCCCGAGGAGAGCAGAACATGCCGTCGTATCTGTCGCCGGGCGTCTATGTCGAGGAGGTCGCCAGCGGCTCCCGTCCGATCGAAGGTATCGGCACCTCCGTCGCCGCCTTCGTCGGCCTCGCGCCGACCGGGCCGCTGAACCAGCCGACCCTGGTGACCAACTGGTCGCAGTACGTGGCCGCCTTCGGGGAGTTCACAGACGGCTACTACCTGGCGCACTCCGTCTACGGGTTCTTCAACAACGGTGGCTCCGCCGCGTACGTCGTACGCGTCGGTGGCGCTCCCGTGGCGGCCGACGCGTCGGCCGCGGGACCTGCCGCAGCCGCTCCGGCCGCGCTGCTCCCGGGCGCCGCAGCCGAGTTGGGGACCTTCACCGTCCGTGCCCTCGCCCCCGGAAGCACCGGCGCGCTCAGCGTCGAGGTGGTCGACCCGCAGGGTGAAGGGGCCGCCGAGCGGTTCCGCCTGCTGGTCAAGGACGGCGAGAAGACCGTCGAGACCTTCGACGCGACCGCGAAGAAGCAGGGTCGCAACTACGTCGTCACGCAGGTCAACGAGCGTTCCAAGCTGATCAGCCTGGAAGAGGCGGCCCCCGCGGGCCAGCTCGTCCGGCCGGACAACCAGACGGTGGCGCTCGCCAACCCCGTCCCCGCTCCCGTGGCCCCGCCCGTCGAGCAGGTCACCGGTGGACACCCCGGTCCGGCCGAGTACCTCGGTGACTCCTCCGACCGCACCGGTTTCGGTGGTCTGGAAGCCGTGGACGAGATCTCCATGGTCGCCGTCCCCGACCTGATGGCCGCCTACCAGAGCGGTGCGATCGACCTGGAGGCGGTCAAGGCCGTCCAGCTCGGGCTGATCGCGCACTGCGAGCTGATGGGCGACCGCGTCGCCGTCATCGACCCGCCGCCCGGTCTGAACGCGCGTGACGTCCGGGTGTGGCGCCAGGACACCGCCGGCTACGACTCCAAGTACGCGGCCGTGTACTACCCCTGGATCAAGGTCTTCGACCCGGCCACCGGCCAGGCCCGCATGGTTCCGCCGAGCGGCCACATCTCCGGTATCTGGGCCCGCAACGACTTCGAGCGCGGTGTGCACAAGGCCCCGGCCAACGAGGTCGTGCGCGGTGCCATCGACCTGGAGAACCAGATCACCCGCGGTGAGCAGGACCTGCTCAACCCCATCGGCGTGAACTGCATCCGGTCCTTCCCCGGCCGCGGTATCCGCGTCTGGGGAGCCCGCACCCTCTCCTCCGACCCGGCCTGGCGCTACATCAACATCCGCCGGTACTTCAACTACCTGGAGGAGTCGATCCTGATCGGCACCCAGTGGGTGGTGTTCGAGCCCAACGACCAGGCGTTGTGGGCCCGGATCCGGCGGAACGTGTCGGCGTTCCTGGTCAACGAGTGGCGCAACGGCGCCCTCTTCGGGTCCCGCCCGGAAGAGGCGTTCTACGTCAAGTGCGACGCCGAGAGCAACCCGCCGGAGTCCGTGGACCTCGGCCGGGTCGTCTGCGAGATCGGCATCGCGCCCGTCAAGCCCGCCGAGTTCGTGATCTTCCGGCTGGCGCAGTTCTCCAGCGGCAGCGGCGAGCTGGAGGAGTAGCGGGGCGCGGACCGGATCCGCGCGTCACCCGTTCCGAACGTTCCGTAACACACCAGTAGTTGAAGGACAGACAGGGGCTCATGACTACTCAGCCGGGTGATTCCCTCACCTCACACAATTTCGGCCTCCAGATCGACGGCGTCATGGTCGAGTACCTCCACGAGGTCAGCGGCCTGAGCATCGAACAGGACGTCATCGAGTACCAGCAGGTGTCCGCGCAGGGCGTCCCCGTGACGAAGAAGATGCCCGGCGTGAAGAAGGCCGGCTCCTGCACGGTCGTGCGCGGCATGACCGGATCCGCCGCGTTCACGCAGTGGATCAACGAGTCGATCGCCGGTCAGATGGCGACCGCCCGCAAGAACGCCACGATCATGCACATGGACTCGACGAACGCCCCGGTCAAGCGCTACAACCTGCGCAACGCCTGGTGCAACAAGGTCGAGGCCAGCACGGTCAAGGCCGGTGAGGCGACGGCGCTCACCGAGACCGTCACCATCACCTACGAAGAACTGGTCATCGAGTAATGCGCCGTACGGTCACCCGTCCGTCCGCCGCGCCCGCACTGTCGGGCGCGGCGGACGGTGAGGTGTCAGGACCTGCACCCCAGGCTCCTGCCCCGGCCGCAGCTGCGGCCATGCCCGCGGAACCGGTCCCCGAACGGCAGTCGCTGCGCACCGAGTTCGACTTCGAGCTGCCGCGCGGCTACGTCGACGCCTCGGGCACCGTGCACCGCGCCGGGACCATGCGTCTGTCGACCGCGCGGGACGAACTCGTCCCGCTGCGGGACGTCAGGGTCCAGGAGAACCCGGCCTATCTGTCGGTGGTGCTGCTCGGCCGGGTCATCACCCGGCTCGGCACGCTGCCCCAGGTGCACGACGGGGTGGTGGAGAACATGTTCGCCTCCGACCTCGCCTTCCTGCAGGACTTCTACCGGCAGGTCAACGCCGAGGGACACACCCGCGCCGGGGTGACCTGCCCGCACTGCGAGCAGCCCTTCGAGGTGGAACTCGGCGGGAGCCGCCTGGGGGAATCGTGACGTACGCGACCGACCGTATCCACGAGGAGATCGCGTACGTCGCCTACCACTTCCACTGGAGCCTGGAGAACATCCTGGATCTCGAACACCGTGACCGGCGGCGCTACACCCAGGAGATCGCCTCCCTCGTCAACCGTGCCGCGGCGGAGGGCTGATGGGACTTCTCGACAGGCTGCGCAGGCGGCCGGACGCCGGACCCGGTGCACCGGGCCCGGCCGACAGCACGCCTCCGGCCGCGCCGGAGTCGACAGCCACCGACCCCACCGCCTCCGTCGGCCGCACGGAGCGCGGGGCGGCCGGCTGGTCGGCCCTGCCTCCGCTCACGGGCGCGACCGGCACCCTGCGGTCCGTGTCCGTCGCCGACGCCGGATTCAGTGGCTCGCTCTCCACCTGGCAGAACCCCTCCTTCGCCGGGACGTTGTCGCATGCCGTGCTCGACGGCGCTCCGGGCGGCCTGGTCAAGGGCGCCCTCACGGTCTCGGCGGCCTCGTCGCCGGGGCCGGGGCTCGACCTGCCCTCGCTGGCCCTGCCGGTCGCGGGGCCAGGCGCCGCCGCGGAAGCCGATCCCTCGCAACCGGCGCGTACGGCCACGCCCTGGACGTCCACAGCTCCGCACGCCTCCGGTCCGGGCAACAGCGCGCTGCCGGTCCGCCGGCCGGCCGGGCCCAGCGTGACGCCGGTGGCGCCGCAGGCCCAACGGGCCGCCGTACCCACCACGTTGACCAAGGCGCCCGCGGTCCAGCGGCGTGCGCTGCCGACCGTGAAGCGTGCCGCGGGCCCGCCTGCCGCGCCCGCCGTCCCGGCCCCGGTTCAGGCCCCGGAGCCCGCTCAGGCCCCGGACGCGCCGCCGGTCCGGGACGCGCCCGTGCTTTCGGCCGCCGCGCCGCCGGTCATGAACACGCCCGAGGCTCCGGCCGCTGCGGACCCGGTCCAGGACCTGCCCGCGCTGCCGACCGCCGCGCTGCCGGTACGGAGCACACCGACGCCTCCGGCTGCTCCGGACCCGGTCCGGAGCACACCCACGCCTCCGGCTGCCGCGGACCCGGTCCGGAGCACACCCACGCCTCCGGCCGCCCCGGACCCGGTCCGGAACGCCTCCCCGGCCGCTGCCGACCCGGTCCAGGGGCCCGCCGCCGCCCGGCCGGAGCGGCGCGGACTGGGCGCACCGTCGGCCGGTACACCGGCCCTGCCCACGCCTCACCCACCGTCGGCCGGTAGCCCGGCAGGTCCCCCGCCCCGTCGGCGCCCGCTGATCGGTGCCCCGCTGTCCGCCCCGCCCCCGTCGGCCGGGCCCATCGGCAGGAGCGGCCAGGCTCCCGCCCCGCTCTCCCGCCCGGACCGGGCGCCCGGCCCGACGGCCGTGCAGCGCTCGGCCGTGTCCCCGACACCCCCCGCCTCCACGGACGCCCGACAGGGCACGCCGCCTCCGGCCGCGCCCCCCGGCGGACGCGGCAGCCCCGCGCGCCCGGGTGCGACGTCCGGTAAAGACGCCGCCCGGCGGGCGTCGGCGCACCGCGCGCCGACGCCGCCTTCGTCACAGCCGCCGGTCTCCGGGGCACACGACGGCGGATCCGAACGGCCCGCTTCCGTAGGGCTTCCCGCACCGGAGCCGGTACGGGAAAACCCGGCGCCCGCCGCCGGGAAGCCCGGGGCGGCCGCGCCGACGGCACCTCCCGCTCCCCGCGAAGCCGATGCCGGCACCGGCCGCGCCACCGTGCAACGCGCGGTGACCACTCCGGGACAGGCGGTGGATCCACGCGCCCTGGCGCGCGGCGGGAGCGGCGGCCAGGACGCGTCGCCCGCCCCGGCCGGACGCGGGCCCGCCGACGCCACGGTTCCGCCCGTCGGTCCCGTGCGGAGCACCGCGGCGCAGCACCGGGGTTCCGAAGGCGCGGGGCACCCGGCGGGCGTGCCCGTCGTGCCGGTGTGGCGAACTGCCGCGTCCCCGGCCCCCGTTGCGGGGACGGAACCCGGCGGCCCGGGTCGCTCTGCCGCACTGCCCGTCGTGTCCGTGCAGCGTGCCGCGGTGACCCCGAACCGGCCGGTGAATCTGCCCGGCACCGCACCCGCCGCACCCGCCGCACCCGTCGCACCCGTCGCACCCGCAGTCTCCGCCGGACCGGCCACCCTGGCGAACAGCGGTCCCGGCCAGGCGGGTTCGCCGCGGTCAGGCGCCGCGCCGTCAGGTCCGCGGCCCGCGGCCGTGCTTCCCACGGCGCCGCAAGGGCCCGCCGCGCAGCTCCCCGTACGCACGGGGGCAACGGCCGGGCAGCAGCCGGACACCGGCGGCGCCCCCACCCCGCGGTCGCTCCCGCTGACGTCGGCCCGCCCGCTGACGTCCGCCCTGCCGACGGCCGCCCCCGGACCGTCCGCCGTACAGAGCGGCCCGGTCGGCCCCGTCGCCGTACAGCGCAGCGCCGCTCCGACGGCCGCGCCGCTGCGCCGCACGGCCCCCGTCACCACGGCTTCGTCGCCGAGCGGTGGCGGCAGGACGGCCGGGAGGCAGCCGGTGCAGCGGCTCGGGACACCCGCGTCCGGGCCCGCACGGACCTCCGCCGGATCCGCGCCGCCCGCGCCTTCCGCACCCAGGCCCGCCGAGCCCCTCCGGCCGTCGGCAGCAGGCCCGCACACGGCGGTCAGCCCCGTGGCGCCACCTCCGTCGATGCCGCACATGTCAGCGGCCGTGCTGCCGACTGCCGCCGCTCCTGGCCGAGTTGCGGGCGGGGATGCCGTACGAGGCACCCCCGCTGTGCTGCCCGTACAGCGCACGACGGTCGGTCCGGGGCCGACCGGCACCGGTCCGATGCCGTCCGGCCTTCCGGTCGCGAGGCCCATGCCGTCCGGCCTTCCCGCTGCCGGACAGCTGCCGTCCGGCTTCCCGCCCGCCCGGCCGGTGCCGTCCGCCCTTCCGCCCGCCCGGCCGGAGCCCTTCGGGTTTCCGCCCGCCGGGCCGGTGCCGTCCGGTCTTCCGGTCGCCGGTGCGGGGCCCTTCGGCGTCCCTCCGGCTGCTCCGGCGGGCGCCCCACCGGCACCCCCGGTGGCTGTTCCCGTCCTGCCCGGCGGCTCTTCCGTACAGCGGTCGGCGGCGATGCCCACGTCCAGGACCGCGTCCAGGCCCACGTCCCGGCCCGCGCCGCCCGTGCAGCGGAGGACCGCCGGTACGCAGACCAAGGCACCGGCGACGGATCCGCCCCGGGGCCTCGGCCTGCCCGTGCAGCGGAGGGACACCGGCATGCTGTCCAAGGAACTGCCCCAGGCCCTCGGAATCTCCGTCCCGTCCTCCGGGCCGCAGTCGTCCTCCGCCGCGGTGGCCCCCACCGTCGCCACGCGGCGTCCGGAAACGCCGCCCACCGTGCGTTCCGCCGGTCCGCGGGGCGGCATCGGCGGTCCGGCCGCCGATGCCGCCCGGCGTACCGCCGAGTTCGACGCACGCAACCTGACCGACCGCCAGGTCGACGACCTGGTGAACCGGTTGAGCGGACCACTGACCCGCATGCTGAAATTCGACGCCCGTAAGCTGCCGGAGGGGCAGGTGGACGAGTTGATCCACCGGTTGTTCGGGCCGCTGACCCGGTTGCTGAGAACCGAATTCCGCCTCGACCGGGAGCGCATCGGCAAACTGCGCGATGCCCGCCGCTGACCGGAGCGTGGCCCGGAGCCGATGAGCGAGGAGCCTGCCCCCGGTAACGAACTCCCAGACCGCACAAGAAAGGCCGACTTCGATGACCAGCGATCTCGATCCGGGATCCTCGCTCTTCTTCACCCTGACCATCGACGGCGAGGACCTGGGGTCCTTCAACGGCTGTGAAGGGCTCTCCTCCGAGGTCGAGATGGAGCACTACCAGGAGGGGGGCAACAACGGATTCGTCTGGAACCTGCCCACCCGCGTCACCTTCTCCACGATCCGGCTGACCCGCCCCCTCACGGCCGAGACGACGGCCGTGGCCGCCTGGATATCGTCCGTCACCACAGGGATCTCCCGGCCCACCGCCGAGATCGCCGCGCTCCGTGCCGACGGTTCGCTCGTCGCCCGCTGGGGACTGCTGGACGTGGTCCCGGTCCGCTGGCAGGGGCCGACACTCGACCCGGCCAACCCCGCTGTCGCCGTGGAGGTCCTGGAGATCGCCCACCACGGCTTTACCGATGTGGAGGCCGAGTAGCGATGTCCCGCGCGGAAGAGAAGATGGACGGCGTGATGCACAAGGCGGGCAACAAGCTCGCCTCGGTCATCGGGAGCCTGGTCCACGCCACCCTGCTGATCCACGAACCGCCGCTGGGGCACAGCACCACCCCGGGCCCGCTGATAAAGGCGTTCGGCTTCGAGTTCAACCCCTCCCAGCTCTCGCTGAGCCGCCGCACCCAGTGGCAGTCCACCCCGACGGCGGCGGTGCGCGACGGCGTGCTGCCGGAATTCATGGGGCCCGAGCCGCGCGAGCTCTCCGTGGCGGTCTTCCTGGACCGGTCGGACGACCCGGACAGCAACGACGTGATGAAGATGGTCGAGTCGCTGTTCAGCTGCTGCGAGGTGACGTCCATGAGCCTCGCGGCGAAGCAGCCCTCCACCCCCTGGGTGGTGTTCCAGTGGGGTTCGTTCAAGACGGCCAGGTTCACCGCCTACGTCGAGTCGGTGGAGGCTTCGTACACGCTCTTCGGGACCTCGGGGATGCCGATCCGGGCCACCTGCCAGCTCCGGCTGCGTGAGATCCCGAGCAAGACCCTGGGGCAGAACCCCACCTCCGGTGCGCTGACCGCGCGCCGTGTGCACCGGCTGGTCGCGGGTGACTCGCTGCAGTCGCTCGCCTGGCGGGAGTACGGGGACGCCACCGTCTGGCGGGCGATCGCCGAGACCAACGGGATCGACAACCCGGAACGGCTCGCGCCCGGTACCGAACTCATCCTGCCCGCGGTCGAGGAGGTCACCGCCCCATGACCCAGTTCGCCTTCTCCAGTCTCATCGACGTCAAGGTGGGCGGCGCCGCCCTGCCGCCCACCAAGATGGCCGACGGGGTCGCCGACAAACTCGTCGCCGCCTGGGTCGACCTCGGGGCGGGGGTGCCCGGCGCCTTCCAGCTGACCTTCCGCGACAAGGCACGGCGGGAGGTGCTCGACCTGGCGAATATCAAGATCGGCACCAAGATCGTGCTGGCCCCGGTGGCCGACGGCAAGGGAGCACAGGACCCGCTGCTCACCGGTGAGGTCACCGGCCTTGAAGCGGACTACGACGGGGCCGGCACCTTCACCGTCGTACGCGGCTACGACTTCGGGCACCGCCTGCTGCGCCAGCGCCGGGTGGTCGGCTACACCAAGATGACGGCCGCCGCGATCGTGCGGAAGCTGGTGGAACAGAGTTCGATCAAGGTGGGCAGGATCGAACCCACCAGGCCCGCCTACGACTTCATCACCCAGGACAACATCACCGACTGGGACTTCATCGCCCGTCTCGCCGACGAGAACGAGAAGGTGATGTATCTCGACTCCGACGGGAAGTTCCAGTTCGTCAGCCGCGAGCGGGCGTCCGGCGCGCCCCCGGAGGGCACCGACGGCGAGAAGAGCCAGTTCGTGCTCCAGGGCGGCCGTGATGTGCTGCGCTGCCGTGCCGCTGTCACCTCCACCGACCAGGTGCCGCAGGTGGAGGTGCGCGGCTGGGACGTCGGAGCCAAGCGTGCTCTCACGTCCAAGGTGGACGCGCTCACCAACCCGGCCATCGACATCGGCGCCCGACCCGGCGAGATGGCGAAGAAGTTCAAGGCCACCCGTCTCGTCGAGACGAGTACCCCGTACGACCAGCAGCCACAGGTCAAGCGGGCGGCGGAATCCCTGGCCGACGACGTGACGTCGTCCTTCGCCGAACTGGAGGTCACCGTACGCGGCAACCCCAAGATCCGCCCCGACGTCCCGGTCCTGCTCGAAGACGTCGGTGAGCCCTTCGAGGGCAAGTACACGGTGACCGGGGTCCGCCACAGCTTCGAGAACGGCCGGCCCTACCGGACCCAGGTGACCGTCAGCGGAAGGCAGTGGCGTTCCCTGTACGGGCTGGCCTCCGGCGGTGCGAAGACGGCGACGCGCATGCCGAGCGTGGCCAACGGGGTGGTCACGGACGTGAAGGACCCGCAGCGGCTGGGCCGGGTGAAGCTGAAGTTCCCCTGGCTGAACCCCACTTATGTCAGCGACTGGACCCGTACCGTGCAGCTCGGCGGGGTGAGCGGCGGCAGTATCATCCCGTTGGACGTCAACGACGAGGTGCTGGTGGCGTTCGACCGGGGCGCTCTGGACCACCCGTTCGTCATCGGCGGGCTCTACAACGGCAAGGACCGGCCCCGGCCGGGCGATGTGCCGCTGCACGACAAGCTCAGCGGAAAGGCGAGCCGGCACACCCTGGCCGACCGGGAGTTCAACCGCATCGACCTGCTCAGCCAGCAGACCGGCCTGCGTAAACGCGGGGTGCGGCTGAGCACCGGGAACAACCGGCTCGTCATCAATCTGGACCGTACGAAGACCGAGATCACCGTGGACAGCAAGGGCAGCGTCAGCATCAAGGGAAGCCGCTCGGTGTCCGTCGAGGCCGGGGCGGACCTGAGCCTCAAGGCGGGCGGATCGCTGAGCCTGGACGCCGGCGGATCGCTGAGCGTGGGCGCCGGTGGAGCGATGAGCCTGAGGGCCGGCGCAGCGATGAGTATCGACGCGGGGATGGCCATGGCCATCAACTCGACAGCGATGGTGATCGACGCGAAGGCGGCGCTGAACATCACGGCCGCCCTCGCAGCCTCCATCGAGGGGGCCACTGTGACAGTGACCGGCGCCGCGGTCTCGTTGCTCGGCCCCGCCATCACCGCCAACAGAATGCCCGTGGTCTGATGCCTGAACAATTCGTCGGCTCCGGTTGGTCCTTCCCGCTGCGCATCGGCCCGACCGGCGGAATCGCTCTGGTCAGTGGGGAGCGGGAGGTCGAGGAGGCCATGCACCTGGTGCTGGCCACCGCCCCGGGCGAGCGCCCCATGCGCCCGGAATTCGGCTGCGCCGTCCACGACATGGTCTTCGCTCCCATCAACGAGTCCACCGTGGGCAGGATCCAGCACGAGGTGCACACCAGCCTGGACCGGTGGGAGCCGCGCATCGAGGTGCACGAGGTGTCGGTGACCGTGGGCGACGCGCCGGGTGTGCTCTTCATCGATGTGCGCTACGCGATCCGGGGTACCAACAACCCGCGCAGTCTGGTCTTCCCGTTCTACGTCATTCCCTCCCACGACGATCCCGAGCCGTCCTCCGGCGACGGCGCGCCGGCCACCGAAAGCGACCGCTGATGGCACTGCCCTCCCCGAACCTCGACGACCGGCGCTTTCAGCAGTTCGTCGACGACGCCAAGCGCTACATCCAGCAGCGCGCCCCGGAATGGACCGACCACAACGTGTCCGACCCCGGTGTCACCCTGGTCGAGACGGTTGCCCACATGGCCGATCAGATCGTCTACCGGCTCAACCGCGTCCCCGAGAAGAACCACCTGGCCTTCCTCGACCTCGTCGGAGTCACCCTCTTCCCGCCGTCCGCGGCACGCACCGACGTCACGTTCTGGCTGTCGGCCCCGCAGGAGGACCCCGTACTGATCCCGCTCGGCACGGAGACCGCCACCGTGCGCGCGGACAGCGAGGAAGCCGTCGTCTTCAGCACCGAACGCGAACTGACCGTGATTCCCTCCGCGTTGGGGCACCTCGCGGTGCAGAACAGCGGGCAGGCCGTGACCGACCGGAGTACGGACCTCGGCGAGGCCAGGGACGTGCTGTGCTTCGCGGAGGCACCCGCGGTCGGCGACTGCATGCTGATCGGACTCACCGCCGCCGTCCCGCACTGCGCGGTGGCGCTGCGGCTCGACAGCAGCGTCGACGGCGTGGGCGTGGACCCCCGGCAGCCCCCGCTGGTCTGGGAGGCGTGGACCGCCGACGGCTGGGTGGAGTGCGAGGTCGAGGAGGACGGCACCGGTGGTCTGAACCGCCCCGGCGACGTCGTGCTCCACGTGACGGGCGGGCACATACTCTCCCGCACCGGGCGGCACGAGGCGGGCTGGCTGCGCTGCCGGGTCACCGCCGCCGAGCCGGGCCAGCCGTTCTACACCACCTCGCCCACCGTGCGGTCGGTCGAGGCGTTCACCATGGGCGGCACCGTCCCGGCCGTACACGCCGAGACGGTGCGCGACGAGGCGCTGGGGGAGTCCAACGGGCTGCCCGGCCAGCGGCTGCGGCTCGCCAACGCCCCCGTGGTGGGCGACGTGCCCCCGCTGCACCTCCAAGTGGCCGAGTACGACGGCTGGCAGGACTGGGAGGTCGTCCAGCACTTCGCCGCCTCCGGCCCGGAGGACCTGCACATCACCCTCGACGCGGCCACCGGTGAGATCGCCTTCGGCCCCTCCGTGCGGGAACGGGACGGCCAGCTGCGCCAGTTCGGCGCCGTACCGCCCAAGGGAGCCATCATCCGGGCCGGCCGCTACCGCACCGGCGGTGGCCGCACCGGGAACGTGGCCCGTGGCACCATCCGCACGCTGCGCGACTCCGTTCCCTACGTCGCCGAGGTGATCAACCGCGAGGCCGCCCACGGCGGAGTGGACGGCGAGACGGTGGCGGAGGCCAAGGCCCGCGCGCCGCTCACCCTGCGCGCCCAGGACCGCGCCGTCACCTTGCGCGACTACGAGGAACTCGCCCGGCACGCCGCCCCCGAGACGGCCCGCATCACCTGCCTGGAGGGCGAGGAGGGGGAGCACGGTGCCTATGCCGTACGCGTCCTCGTCGTCCCCCGCGCCGTCCCCGACCCGGGCGGGCGGCTGCGCTTCGAGCAACTCGTCCCCGCCGACGCCCTGTTGCGGCGGATCACCGGCTACCTCGACGAGCGGCGGCTGATCGGCACCCGGCTGGCCGTGGGCCCGCCCTACTACCAGGGCGTCACCGTCGTCGCGACGCTGCACGCGTTCCGCGACGCCGACGCGGAACGCGTCCGGCACGATGCGAACGAGGCGCTCTACCGCCACATCGACCCGCTCACCGGCGGTGCCGACGGAAAGGGCTGGCCCTTCGGCCGCCCCGTCCAGTCGGGCGAGATCTTCGCGGTGCTCCAGCGGGTGCCCGGGGTGGAGCTGGTGGACGAGGTGCTGCTGCACCCGGCCGACCCGCTGACCGGCAAACGCGGGGACCGGACCGAGCGCATCGACCTCGACGCCCCGTCCCTGGTCTTCTCCTTCGACCACCGTGTCCGGGTGATCGGCGGTACGTCATGAGAGGTTCCATCGACGGTCTGGAATCCTCCGTCCCGATCGGGACGATGCTGCCCGCCGTCTTCGCCGACGACGACATGATCCAGCGTTTCGTCGGCGGGCTCGACGAGGTGCTCGCGCCCATCCTCAACGTTCTCGACTGCCTGGACGCGTACTTCACCCCGTCCCTGGCTCCGACGGACTTCACCCGCTGGCTGGGCTGGTGGGTCGGCGCCGAGACCGACGGCATCCAGGACGACGACCCGCAGGGGGAGGCCCGGCTGCGTGCCGCGGTCGCCGCCGCGGCCCGCCTGCACCGCATCCGCGGCACCCGCGCCGGCCTCGCCGAAGCGGTGTGGCTCGCCTTCGGTGTCGAACCCGAGATCACCGAGAGCGGCGGAGCCGCCTGGAGCGCGCGGCCCCGCGGCCCGTTCCCCGGGGAGAGCCGCCCCCGTCTGCACGTCGCCGTCCGCCTGTCCGCCCCGACGGACGCGGACGTGTACCGGCTGGACAACCTGGTGGCAGCCGCCCGCCCCGCGCACATGCCCTACACGGTCCAGGTGACCGCCACGGAAAGGACCTCTCACTCATGACCGCCAGCCAGCCACCCGGCGATCCCAGGGGAGAAGAGCGGACCCAGGTCTGCGACCAGTGCGGCACGCGGCAGGGCTCGGAACACACGTTCTGCGAGAGCTGCAACGCGGTGCTGGGGTGGAGCGCGGGCACGTCCGCGCCGGCACCCTCCGGACAGGGCGCGCCTACACCGTCCGCGCCCGCACCGTCCGCGCCCGCACCGGCCGCGCCGGCACCGTCCGGTCAGTCACCGTCCTGGCAGGCACCGCACGGCCAAGCGCCGTACGGCCAGGAGCCGTTCGGACAGTCGCCGTCCGGTCAGTCACCGTTCGGTCAGTCTGCGCAGGCCGCCGCCCCTGGTGCTCCCGCCGCCCCCGGTGCCTCCGGTACGTGGGACACCGGCCGGGAGGAGGACGACACGCTGGAGACCCCGCCGGTGCCCGCGTCGGGATCCGCGCCCGGCACCGTGCCCGCGCAGCCGGGGCCGGATCAGGCCGGCGACTGGTCCGGGGCCCGGCCGCCGGAGCCGGACGCGGCCAGCGACGCCGAACGGGCCCGAGCCCTGCTCGTACCGGTCGCCGACCCGCGGGCGCAGCCGGACCGGCCGCCGACCGTGGCCCCCGTCCTGCCGGGACGGCCCGCCCCCGCACGTCCCGAGGTCCGCAGTCTGGGCGAGCAGGACATCCAGGGCGGTGTCGCGTGCCCCTGGTGCTCCACCGCCAACTCGCCGGAGCGCCACTTCTGCAGCCGGTGCGCCATGTCCATGGCCACGCGGCCGGGGAACGAGGCGCGGCGCCCGTGGTGGCGGCGGATGCTCGACTACCGCAACCGCGAGGAGCCGTGGGCCGGTGACCGCCCGCGACTGGGCTGGCGGCTGGGCCGCATCCTGCGGTGGGTCGTGTGGGCCGCGGTAGCCGCCCTGGCGGTGACGGGCCTGTTCCACGTCGGCGACGGCATCAGCGCGGCACGTGACCACTTCGCCAAGCGGGCCTCGGTCGCACCGGACTCGTCCTCGGCGTCCCACTCGTACCCCCACCACGGCCCCGGCCTGGCCTTCGACAAGGTCAGCAACACCTGGTGGGGACCCGGCATCAACGAGTCCGGGGGCGGGGAGTGGCTGGAGGCCCACTTCCGCGACCCGGTCACGCTCCTCAACATCGGCATCACCGCGGGCGAGTCCACGCACGCCGACACCCTCTCCAAGTCGGCGCTCCCGCACCGCGTCCAGGCCCGCATCACCGAGGACAGCGGAAAGGTCACCACGAAGGAACTCATCCTCGACCAGAGCGCCGGTTTCCAGTCGCGGAGCTTCCGGTTCCACAACGTCACCTCGGTGCGGTTCATCCTGGAGACCGCTTACAACGCCGGGCCGAAGAAGCAGGTGGCGATCGCCGAGATCGAATTCTTCGGCCCTTCGCAGGGCGACGGTTCGTAGGCCGCGCCCGTCCCGTGCCGTCGGCCAGGCCGGTCACGGCCGACGGCACGGGACAGGCAGGGGGGCGGGTCGGCCCGGAGATCCGGCGCCGGACGGCAGCGGCGAGTTCTCCTCGTTCACATCAGGTAGCCCAGGGCCTGAATGCGGCGGGCGTACGCGATGGCGCGTACGTCCGGCAGCTCCGTCCAGGAGGCGGCTCCGCAGGCGTCGTTGACTCTTGCGGGTGCCGCCCGCACCCTCCCGGCATGACCACATCTCAGCAGGCCCCGTTCGCCCCGTGCGCCGGCGAGAGTTGGCGTTCGCCGTGGGAGATGTACGCGACGCTGCGCGACGCACACCCCCTCCACCACGTCACCGACGGCGACTACTGGGTCCTCTCCCGCTACGCGGACGTACTCGCCGCCGCCCGCGACACCGAGCGTTACTCCTCCGCCGACGGCCTGACCATCACCTACGGCGAGCGCGAACGCCTGGGCATCACCGACGCCGCCCCGATGGTGATGCTGGACCCGCCCGAGCACACCGCCTTCCGCCGGCTGATCACCCGCGGCTACACCCCGCGCCGGGTCGCCGCCATCGAGCCGCACGTCCGTGCTTTCGTCCGGGCCCGTCTGGACCGCATCGCCGATCTCGGCGGCAACTGCGACATCATCGCCGAACTCTTCAAACCGCTGCCCAGCTATGTCGTCGGGCGCTATCTCGGCGTCCCCGAACAGGACCGCGCCCACTTCGACGGCTGGACCCACGCCATCGTCGAGGCCAACGCGCTGGGCGATCCGCTCGCCGCCGCCGAAGCCGTCACCAGCCTCTTCGGCTACTTCACCGAGCTGATCGAACGCCGCCGCTCCGAACCCGCCGACGACACCGTCTCCGACCTGGTAGGCCTGATGCCGCCCGAGGACGCCGGAACCCTGCTGCGCATCCTCGGCTTCGCCTTCACGATGGTCGCCGGGGGCAACGACACCACCACCGGCCTGCTCGGCGGCGCCGCCGAACTCCTCACCGCCCACCCCGCCCCACGCCGGGCCCTCCTGGACGCCCCCGCCCTGCTCCCCTCCGCCATCGAGGAATTCCTCCGGCTGACCTCCCCCGTCCAGTGCCTGACCCGCACCGTCACCGAAGACACCACCCTCCACGGCCGAACCGTCCCGGCCGGCCGGAAGGTTCTCCTCCTCTACGGCGCCGCCAACCGCGACCCACGCGCCTTCGGCCCCACCGCCCACCACCCGGACCTCACCCGCGAGGGCCCCCAGCACCTCGCCTTCACCCACGGCCCGCACCACTGCCTGGGCGCCTCCGCGGCCCGTCTGGTGTCCCGAACGGCCCTGGAGGAACTCCTGGCCCGCTTCCCGGACTTCGAGGTCGACGCAGCGGCGGGCACCTTCGCCGACGGCAACTACGTCCGGCGGTACGCGTCCCTGCCGTTCGCCGCGGCCGGGACCTGAGCGGTTCGTACGGACCAACGGGTGGCGCTGCCCGGCGCCGGGCCGGCAGCCGGGTCACGTCGCCGTGACCTGGTCCGCGCCCGGCTGCTGTCGACATCCCTTGCCCGCCCGTGGAGTTCGTGCCGTCCGCGCCCCTGTCTCAGGTGCGCTGCGACGTGCCCGGCTCACCGCCCGGCTCACCGCCCGGTTCACCGCCCCGCCGCAGGGTGAGCAGCGTGATCTCGCTCGGTGCGAAGACCCGGAAGGGCGGCCCCCAGAATCCGGCGCCCCGGCTGGTGTAGAGCTGCGTGCGCTCACCGTGCCGGCTCAGGCCGTGCACCACCGGCTGATCGATCCGGACGAGGAAGTTGAACGGCCAGATCTGGCCGCCGTGGGTGTGACCGGAGACCTGCAGGTCGATGCCGGCCGCAGCGGCCTGTCCGACGTACTTGGGCTGGTGGGCGACGAGCAGGACCGGCCGTTCCGGGTCTGCCCCCGCCAGCGCGCCGAGCAGGTTCGCACGGTGCCCGGCCAGGCCGGAGGACTCCGCGGTCACGTCGTCCACACCGGCCAGGACGAGGAGGTCACCGCCGCGCTCCACCACGACATGGCGGTTGTGCAGCGGTTCCCAGCCCAGTTCCGCCATGCGGTCCAGCCAGCCCTGCGCCTCCCCGAAGTACTCGTGGTTCCCCGTGACATAGACCTTCGCCAGCCGGGACCGGATCGTCCCGAGCGGCGCGGACTGGTCCCGGCGCTGGGCGGGGGTGCCGTCGGCGATGTCGCCCGCGTGGACCACGACGTCCGCGTCGAGCGCGTTGACAGCCTCGGCAACCCGCGTCGACCAGCGAGCCCGGTCGATCGGCCCGAAGTGGGTGTCGGCCAGCACCACGACACGGGTTCCGTCCAGACCGCCGCCGAGCCGGGGGACGTGGACGTCCAGCCGCTTCACCCGGGGCACGCGCATGGCCTCGTGGTGTCCCCACGCCAGCAGCCCGGCAGAGACCACGGTGACGGCCACGGCAATGCCCCTGGCCCGCCCGGCGCCGCCGACGCCGAGCCCGATCAGCACCAGGTGCACCAGGTCGCCCAGCACCGACCAGGTGAACAGCACCCAGACCACCCCGAGGGTGCTGTCCGCGATGCGGGCCGCCCGGTCGGCCCGCCGCCGCCCGTGGCCCGCGGCCATGAGGAAGGGGAACGAGACCAGCCCGGAGGCGAAGACGACCGTACCGGCGAGGAAGACCGGGAACGGCCAGTCGACGCCCGACGCGAACAGCGTCCACCAGGGCAGGAAGAACAGCAGCGTGAGAACGAGGAGGACCACGGTCCCGCCCAGCCGTCGACGCAGGGATCGCCGGGGACCCGGGCTGCCTTCCTCGGACCGGGGCCCGTCCCCGGGCGCCGTCCCGTCCCCGGGCCGCACCACGGCGTCCGCGCCGCTCTCCGGCCCCGCACCGGACGACCGGAGGTCCGCCTCCGCCCGGATGGATTCGCTGTCTGTCACTGCGCCGCCCCTCACGTCCGCCCGCACCCGTCAGTACCCATCGTCCGTCACACGGCGCTCCACGGAACCGCCCGCACCCTGGTGCGGCGCATTCCGCAGGGCTGCCGTGACTTCCATGACGCAGCGGAAAGGATCACCGTCGAGGTTGATCGTCCCAACTCCCTTATCCAAACGCGTACTTGTGGTGCTCGCTGCTGGCGTGGTGCCCTGGTGGCTCGCAGGCAACCGACGTCAGGGAGGGGAACGAGTCTCATGATCAAGCGAGCAGCAGCCGTGGCGGCACTGATCCCGGCCGTGCTGGGCGTGACATCCGGTGCCGCTTCGGCGCACCCGGCGCCGAAGGCGACCGCAGCGGTGGTCACTCTGACCTACGACGCCAGTCGGGCAGGACAGTGGGCGGGCGCGATCACGCAAGGCGCGCAGAACTGGAACGCGGCGGCACACAACGTGCACCTGCAGCCGGCGAGTTCGCCCAGCTCGGCCAACTTCGTCTACGTGGCGACCAGCGGCTGGCCCCAGACGACGCTCGGGCCGATCGTCCCGGGCGGCAGCAGAGGCCAGGTGCAACTGGGCCAGGAGGCGGTCGACGAGGGCTACGACATGACCCGGATCGCGGCGCACGAAACCGGGCACATCCTCGGGCTGCCGGACGACTACAGCGGGCCGTGCGCGGAGCTGATGTCCGGCCACGGCCCCGGCACGTCGTGCACCAACGCCGAGCCGAGCGCGGCCGAGGCGGCGCAGGTCGACCGGAACTACGCGGCGGGCGCCGCGGCGGTGAGCCCGAAGCGGCAGCAGATCGTGATCGACGCCTGGCCCGCACCGGTCCACGCCGGCGCGCACTGACAGGCGGCCGGAACCAGGCAGGACGGCTGCGCAGGGCCCGCCGGGACACACACGCAGAAGGCCCCCACCACGACGGGCGGGGGCCTTCTGCGTACTGCCCGATGAGGGCAACTGCGGAGGATACGAGATTCGAACTCGTGAGGGGTTGCCCCCAACACGCTTTCCAAGCGTGCGCCCTAGGCCACTAGGCGAATCCTCCGCGGCAAACAATACAAGACGTTGGGGAGTGCTAGCGAACTCGATTCCGACCCGGTGGATCAGCTAGGGTGGGCGTCAGCCCCTCACGTGGCGCTATCTGACTGAACTCCCCCAGGGCCGGAAGGCAGCAAGGGTAGGTCGGCTCTGGCGGGTGCGTGGGGGGCCCTTTGCGTTCCGGGGCGGTTTCGGGGGCGTGGGTTCGGGGCGGGGGTTGTCAGTGGGTCCCGATAACCTCGTACATGTGTCGTCCCTTGCGCTGTACCGCCGCTACCGTCCCGAGTCGTTCGCCGAGGTCATCGGGCAGGAGCACGTCACTGCCCCGTTGCAGCAGGCCCTGCGGAACAACCGGGTCAACCACGCGTACCTGTTCAGCGGGCCGCGGGGCTGCGGCAAGACGACCAGTGCGCGCATCCTGGCCCGCTGTCTGAACTGCGAGCAGGGGCCCACGCCCACGCCGTGCGGGGAGTGCCAGTCGTGCCAGGACCTGGCGCGGAACGGGCCGGGTTCGATCGACGTCATCGAGATCGACGCGGCTTCGCACGGTGGCGTGGACGACGCCCGTGACCTGCGCGAGAAGGCGTTCTTCGGGCCCGCGGGCAGCCGGTACAAGATCTACATCATCGACGAGGCGCACATGGTCACGTCGGCCGGTTTCAACGCGTTGCTGAAGGTGGTCGAGGAGCCGCCGGAGCACCTCAAGTTCATCTTCGCGACCACCGAGCCCGAGAAGGTCATCGGGACGATCCGGTCGCGTACGCACCACTACCCCTTCCGGCTGGTGCCGCCCGGCACGCTGCGCGACTACCTCGGCGAGGTGTGCGGGCAGGAGGGGGCCCAGGTCGCCGACGGTGTGCTGCCGCTGGTGGTGCGCGCCGGGGCGGGGTCCGTGCGTGACTCCATGTCCGTGATGGACCAGTTGCTGGCCGGTGCGGGCGAGGAAGGTGTGACGTACGCCATGGCGACGTCCCTCCTCGGCTACACGGACGGGACGCTGCTCGACGCCGTGATCGACGCTTTCGCGTCCTCGGACGGGGCGGCTGCCTTCGAGCTGGTCGACCAAGTCATCGAGCGGGGCAACGATCCCCGCAGGTTCGTGGCCGATCTGCTGGAGCGACTGCGCGATCTGGTGATCCTGGCCGCTGTGCCCGACGCGGGGGAGAAGGGGCTGATCGACGCCCCGGCCGATGTCGTGGCGCGGATGCAGGCGCAGGCCTCGGTGTTCGGCGCCGCGGAGCTGAGCCGGGCCGCCGACCTGGTCAACACCGGGCTGACCGAGATGCGCGGGGCGACTTCGCCGCGGCTCCAGCTGGAGTTGATCTGCGCGCGGGTGCTGCTGCCCGCCGCGTTCGACGACGAGCGGTCCATGCAGGCCCGGTTGGACCGGCTGGAGCGCGGTGGCACCTTCGTGTCCGGCGGGCAGGGGCCCACGATGGGATACGTGCCGGGACCCGAGGCACATCCCGCGACGCCGGTGGCGCCGGGCGGTGGGCCCGCGGCTGCGCGTGCCGCGGCGCGCGGGGATGCCGGTGGTGGTGCGGGTGTTGGCCCTGGGATGCCTGGTGCGTCCGGTGCGTCCGGTGGGCCTGGCACGTCCGGTGCGCCTGTGGCGCCTCCCGTGGCTGCCGCGCCCGCCCCTCAGACCGCGCCCGCTCCCCAGGACGCCCCCGCACCTCAGCAGGTCCCACCCGCGCAGCCCGCCGCCGCCCCCGCCGCCCGGCAGCCCGGAGCCTGGCCGGGAGCCGCCGCTCCCGCCGGTCGGCCCGACCGGCCCGCCGAGTCCCCGCGTCCCGCCGGAAGCTGGCCGTCCGCCGCCGCGCCCGGACAGGGACAGCCCGCACCCGCGGCGCCTCCGGCCGCTTCCGCTCCGGGAGCCCCGCCCGCCGCCCCCGCGCCCGGTACGGCGCAGGGCGCCGCCCAGGTGCGGAACATGTGGCCCGACATCCTCGAAGCCGTCAAGAACCGCCGGCGCTTCACCTGGATCCTGCTCAGCCAGAACGCCCAGGTCGCCGGGTTCGACGGCACCACCCTCCAGCTCGGCTTCCCGAACCCGGGCGCCCGGGACAACTTCGCGTCCAGCGGCAGCGAGGACGTACTGAAGCAGGTGCTCGCCGACCAGTTCCATGTGCAGTGGCGGGTCGACGCGATCGTCGATCCCTCGGGCGGTACGCAGCCGCCCGGTGGCAGCAATCACCCCGGCCCCGGCGGTTCCAGCCCCGCCCCGCAGCGCCCGGCACCCCAGGACCGGGCCCCGGCCGCGCCCGCACCCGGTCCCGCACCGCAGCAGCCCGCTCCGGAGCCGCAGCAGCACCAGAGGCCCCAGGCGTTCAGAGAGCCCCCGCCCCCGCCCGCGGACCAGCCGCCGTCCGTCTCACTGGAGGACGACACCCCCGAGGACGACGATCCCGACCTCGTCGACTCGGCGCTCTCCGGCCACGACCTGATCGTGCGGGAGCTCGGAGCGACGGTGGTGGAGGAATATACGAACGAGTAGGGGCACGGTCTTCGGCGGCCCGTACAAGGCCCGCGCCGGGCCGGACCCGGTGCGCGGGCTAGGCTGCGTACCGTGAAGGTCCTTGTCATCGGCGGCGGCGCCCGCGAACACGCCCTGTGCCGCTCTCTTTCCCTCGACTCCGAAGTCACCTCCCTGCACTGTGCCCCCGGTAACGCGGGCATCGCGGAGGTGGCCGAGCTGCACCCGGTCGACCCGCTGGACGGCGCCGACGTCGCCCGGCTGGCGACCGAGCTGGAGGCCGGGCTCGTGGTCGTCGGACCCGAGGCTCCCCTGGTCGCCGGGGTCGCCGACGCGGTGCGCGGAGCGGGCATCCCCTGCTTCGGGCCGACCCGGGAAGCGGCGCAGCTGGAAGGGTCCAAGGCCTTCGCCAAGGATGTGATGGCGGCGGCGAACGTACCCACCGCGCGCGCCTACGTGTGCACCACCCCCGCCGAGATCGACGCGGCGCTGGACGCCTTCGGCGCTCCGTACGTGGTCAAGGACGACGGCCTCGCCGCGGGCAAGGGCGTCGTCGTGACCTCCGACGTCCAGGCCGCCCGCGCCCATGCGCTGGCCTGCGAGAGCGTCGTCATCGAGGAGTTCCTGGACGGCCCCGAGGTCTCCCTGTTCGCGATCACCGACGGTACGACCGTCCTTCCGCTCCAGCCCGCGCAGGACTTCAAGCGGGCGCTGGACGGCGACGAGGGTCCGAATACCGGTGGCATGGGCGCGTACTCCCCGCTCCCCTGGGCCGGCCCCGAGCTGGTCGAGGAGGTCATGGCGTCCGTCCTCCAGCCGACCGTCGACGAGCTGCGCCGCCGGGGCACCCCGTTCGCGGGCCTGCTGTACGCGGGCCTCGCGATCACCTCGCGCGGGGTACGGGTCATCGAGTTCAACGCCCGCTTCGGCGACCCCGAGACCCAGGTGGTGCTGGCCCGGCTGAAGACCCCGCTGGCCGGCGTCCTGCTGAACGCGGCCAACGGCACGCTCGACAGCGAGCCCCCGCTGAACTGGCGCGACGACGCGGCCGTCACGGTGGTCATCGCCTCGCACAACTACCCGGACACCCCGCGCACCGGCGACCGGATCGAGGGCCTCGACGAGGTGGCGGCGCAGGATGCGCCCGATGCGTACGTCCTGCACGCCGGGACCCGGCAGGACGGCGACGCCGTCGTGAGCGCCGGGGGCCGGGTGCTGTCGGTGACCGCGACCGGTGCGGACCTGGCCGTGGCCCGTGAGCGTGCCTACACGGCGCTGGGCCGGGTACGGCTCGACGGGGCGCAGCATCGTACGGACATCGCGGCGAAGGCCGCAGGCATCTGACGGATCTACGTCAGCACCTTTACCCAAAGCCATTCCATCGAGTGACGGCTGGCCCATCCGGATGACGCTCGCCGGAGCCCCAACTAGTCTGCGGCGCAAGCATTCCGGCACTTGGCCCACCGGCATTGCGATGTCAGTGACGGGTGCCACAGTGGGGGAGTGAGCAAAGCCGCCGCGGGGGCAGAGGGGGTGACGTCCGGCCGTGTCCGACACCGGTACGAGTGAGAAGCGGGGTGCGCAGGGCGCCCGTGCCCATGCACTGGCTGTTCTGGGTATTCGGGGCAGGGCGCTGGCCGTAGCGCTGCTGCCCGTCGCGGTCGCGGTCGTGCTGCTGGCCGGCGGGGCCACCGGCCACCTCAGCGGCGGCAGTTGGGACACGGCGCGCTGGGCGGTGTCGTGCTTCGCGGCCGTGGTGCTGCTGCTCGCCGCCGTGGTGGCCGCGGTGATCGTGCGGGCCGGGCCCGCTGTCAGCCCGACGGTGGCGCTCACCGAGGCGTCGGCGCCCGACCTGCACCGGATGGTGCGGGACCTGGCGGACCGGCTCGATGTGCCGGTGCCCTCGGCGATAGCGCTCACACCGGACTGCGACAGCTGGCTGGAGGACCGTTCGCACCCGGCCGCCCGGTCCATATCCGGCGGGCGGCTGCCCACCGTGCGCGGGCTGCGGGCCCGCCGGGTGGCGGCAGCGCCCGTGCTCGTCATCGGCTCGCCCTTCCTGTGGTGGATGCGGGTCGCCGAGCTGCGCGCCCTGCTCGCGCCGGTCGTCGCGGGTACGGGCCCCTCCGCGCACCCCGACATCGCGGCCTCCCGCCGGTTCGTCCGGGGGCTCGACGCGGCGGTCGCCGTCGCCTCGCGGCCCGGACTCGGCCCGGTGCGGCGTTTCGCGTACTCCTTCGTCGGCCGGACCGCCGGGCTGATGCTGCGCAGTTGTCGTGGCCATGCTGCCGAGATGGAGCGGGGTGTCGCCGCCGCCGCCTCCGACCGCGCACAGACTGTGGACTACGGGCTGCGCATCGTCGCCCAGGAGCAGGTGGGACTGGCCTACGCGGGCTGGGACCGGCTGCTGACCCGGGTCGCGCTGCCCGCCTGGCGGATGGGCCGCTGGCCGTCCCGGCTCGACGCGGGAGTGGTCTCCGCGCTCACCGAGCTGTCCCGCCGGGACCGTCTCGCCGAAGGCTTCACCTCGCGCCTCGGCGAGCGGCCCGCCTGCGACCTCCTGGAGGAGCCGGGCGCGGTCGACGAGGCCACCTCGCTGCTCGCCGCCCGTCTCTTCCACGGCGGCCCCGCGGAGAACGGCCCGGACTGGTCGCCGGTGGACTGGCAGGAGTACCCGGAAGAGGTCGTCGACCGTAAGTGGCGCACGGAGGCGGCCAGGCTGCACCGGGTCCTCGACCGCCTCGGCGTCAACCGCGCCGCCGCCCCGGGCGCCGCCGACACCCCGGACGACCGGGGCGGGCCGACACTCGCACGGGTGATGAATCATCTGGCCGCCGACGGCACGGACGTACTGGCCACCGCCGTCACCGCCGAGGTGGCCCGCGAGGAGGCCGCCGCGCCGCCGTCGGTCCCCGGCGGCACGCTGGAGGGCGAGCATCTCTGGGACACCGGGGCGATCCCGCTCTTCCCGCTCCAGCCGCCCCGTACCGGACGTGACCTGCTGGCCGACCACGTCATCGCGATGATCTGCTGCGCGGCCGTCGACACGGCGGGCGCCGCCCCCGGCCTGGACTGGCTGGACGGGCCCGTGCTGCTGGTCGACGACGAACGCAGGTCGGACCTGGGCGGCCATGTGGTGAGCCTGGTGGAGGACGGGGACGCCGAGCCGTTGCGCGGGTGGCTGAGGACGGTGGGCGTCCGCCTGGAGAAGCCGGTACGGCTGGTGTGAGACCGCCGGGGGGAACCTTGGGCCGCGCCCCCGTCAGGGACCCGGGCCCGCCCCCGCCGGAGAACCCGGCCCGTGCCCGACGGAGACCCCGGGCCGTGCCCGACGGAGCAACCGCCGGGTCGCGCTCACCGCTGCCCCTGGGACCGGTTCCGCCCCGCCGCGTCAATGCGCGAATTCGTAAATTCGCGACGAACAGTAACGGAGTGACTCCCTTATGTGATGTGCTGGGCCGGTCGCTGACTGTCGGTGCATCTCTGTTGTGCCCGGGCGGCCGAGGGAAGGGGAGCCGCATGGGGGCGGAGCAGATCCGGCGCTGGGAATCGGGGGCCCTCGCCCACGCCGTCTCGGATCCGTTCGGCCAGGGCCCGCTGCCCTGGCTCCGCGGCAGTGAGAACTACTTCGACGACACCGGCCATGTCGTCCCCTGGTACGCCGACCCGGACGCCGCACACCAGCACTCCGGTGGCCCCCGCACCGCCGACGACGTGAAGCGGCAGATCAAGGGCTTCGCCTCCACGGGCGCCGCCGCGCCCGGCGAGGCCATCGACTTCCACGTCACCGTCGACCCGCCCCAGCAGTTCTCCGTCGACATCTACCGCATCGGCCACTACGGCGGCGACGGCGCCGCGAAGATCACCACCAGCCCCCGCCTCTCCGGCATCGTCCAGCCGGCCCCGCTCACCGCCGACCGCACGGTCTCCTGCCACCACTGGTGGCTCTCCTGGCGCCTCCAGATCCCGTCGTACTGGTCGATCGGGGCGTACGTCGCCGTGCTCACCACCGCCGACGGCTACCGCTCGCACATCCCGTTCACGGTCCGCGACAGCCACCCGGCCGATCTGCTCCTCCTGCTGCCGGACGTGACCTGGCAGGCGTACAACCTCTACCCGGAGGACGGCCACACCGGCGCCAGCCTGTACCACGCCTGGGACAGCGGGGGCCGGCTGCTCGGCGAGGAGGATGCCGCCACCACGGTCTCCTTCGACCGGCCGTACGCGGGCGCCGGCCTGCCCCTGCACGTGGGCCACGCCTACGACTTCATCCGCTGGGCCGAACGGTACGGCTACGACCTCGCCTACGCCGACGCCCGCGACCTGCACGCGGGCCGTATCGACCCGACCCGCTACCGCGGCCTGGTCTTCCCCGGCCACGACGAGTACTGGTCGGTGCCCATGCGGCGCACCACGGAACTCGCCCGTGAGCAAGGCACCTCCCTCGTCTTCCTCTCCGCCAACACCATGTACTGGCAGGTGGAGCTCGCCCCTTCGCCCTCCGGCGTCGCCGACCGCCTGCTCACCTGCCGGAAGCGCCGCGGCCCCGGCAAGTCCGCGCTCTGGCGGGAGATCGACCGGCCCGAACAGCAGCTCCTCGGCATCCAGTACGCGGGACGCGTCCCCGAGTCGAGCCCCCTGATCGTGCGCAACGCCGCACACTGGCTCTGGGACGCGACCGGCGCGGCCGAGGGGGACGAACTCCCCGGGCTGGTCGCGGGCGAGGCCGACCGCTACTTCCCGCGTACCGCGCTCCCGAAGCACGAAGGCCGGATGCTGCTCGCCCACTCGCCGTACCGGGACAGCGAAGGGGCCGTGCGCCACCAGGAGACGTCCCTCTACCGCGCCCCCTCGGGCTCGTTCGTCTTCGCCTCGGGCACCTTCGCCTGGTCCCCCGCGCTGGACCGCCCCGGCCATGTGGACCCCCGTGTCCAGCGCGCGACGGCCAACCTCCTGGACCGGATCTGCAAGCGCGAATGACCGGCGCCGCGCCCACCGTCCGCCATGCCGCGCCCACCGTCCGACCCGGGCCCGCAGGGGCTCCGACCTCGGGTGCGACCCTGGGGAGGTCCGTACGCAGGGCATACGGGAGAATCAACCCCGACCCCAGAGCATGGACATAACCACGGGGAGGAACCGTGTCCGGATTCGTAGAAAAGCCCGAGCCGCTTCAGGTACCGGGCCTGGTACACCTGCACACCGGCAAGGTGCGCGATCTGTACCAGAACGAGGCGGGCGACCTCGTGATGGTCGCCAGCGACCGCATGTCCGCGTTCGACTGGGTGCTGCCCACCGAGATCCCCGACAAGGGCCGGGTCCTCACCCAGCTGTCGCTCTGGTGGTTCGACCAGCTCGCGGACCTCGTACCGCACCACGTCATCTCCACCGACCTCCCGGCCGGCGCCCCCGCCGACTGGGCCGGCCGCACCCTGATCTGCAAGTCGCTGCGGATGGTCCCGGTCGAGTGCGTCGCACGCGGCTACCTCACCGGCTCCGGCCTGGTGGAGTACAACGAGCACCGCACCGTCTGCGGTCTCGCGCTCCCCGAGGGCCTGAGCGACGGCTCGGAACTGCCCGCGCCGATCTTCACGCCCGCGACCAAGGCGGCCGTCGGCGAACACGACGAGAACGTGAGTTACGAGGAGGTCGCCCGCCAGGTCGGTGCCGAGACCGCCTTCGAGCTGCGCCGGACGACCCTCGACGTGTACGGCCGGGCCCGCGACATCGCGCGCGAGCGGGGCATCATCCTCGCCGACACGAAGTTCGAGTTCGGCTACGACGGCGACCGACTCGTCATCGCCGACGAGGTGTTGACCCCGGACTCGTCCCGCTTCTGGCCGATCGCGGGCTGGCAGCCGGGCCGTGCGCAGCCCTCGTACGACAAGCAGTACGTCCGCGACTGGCTGACCTCGGAGGTCTCCGGCTGGGACCGCAAGAGCGAGCAGCCGCCGCCCGCGCTCCCGCAGGAGATCGTGGACGCGACCCGCGCCAAGTACCTGGAGGCGTACGAGCTGCTGACCGGGACGCCCTGGTCGTAGCGGTACGCGGTCCGCACGCAGCACGGAAAAAGGCCCCGGTCGCGAGGACCGGGGCCTTTCTTCACCGAGCGGACGACCAGGTTCGAACTGGCGACCTCAACCTTGGCAAGGTTGCGCTCTACCAACTGAGCTACGTCCGCATGCGCCGTAGCGCGGAGTCCACTATACCCAACCTCGCTGGCGCGCGAGACGCACTGCGGTGTGACGGTTTTCGGCCCCCAGCTTGGTCGCGGCCGACGACAGGTAGTTCCGTACCGTCCCCGGCGACAGCGAGGCCCGCTCGGCGATCTCCGCGACCGGTGCGCCGTCCGCCGCCAGTTCCAGCACCTCCGCCTCCCGCACGGTCAGCGGCGAGTCCCCGGCGGAGATCGCGTCGGCGGCCAACTCCTGGTCCACATAACGCCCTCCGGCCCGCACCGTCCGGATGATCTCGGCCAGCTTCTGCGCGGACACCGTCTTCGGTACGAACGCCCGCACCCCCGCCGAGAGCGCCCGCTTCAGATGGCCGGGACGGCCGTGGCTGGTGACGATCATGCAGCGGCACTCCGGGAGTTCACCGCGCAGAGCTGTGGCCACACTCACACCGTCGGCCCCCGGCATCTGAAGATCCAGCACCGCGACATCGGGCCGGTGCGCCCGTGCCATCGCGAGCGCCTCGGGCCCGGACGCGGCCTCGGCGACCACCACGAGGTCGTCCTCCAGCCCGAGCAGCGCGGCGAGCGCGCCCCGGATGAGGTGCTCGTCGTCGGCGAGCAGCACCCGTACCGGACCCGCGCTCCCGGCCCCCGGCCGTACGGACCCGGTCACGCGGCAGCCTCCGTACCCCGGTCACGTACGGCGCCCAGCGCCTCCGCACCCCGGCCGGGCACCGCGCCCAGCGGGACCTCGGCGGTCAGCCGGAACCGTCCGCCCCCGGCCGGGCCCGCCACCAGGGTGCCGTCCAGGGCGGTCAGCCGCTCCCGCAGCCCGGCGAGACCCGAACCGGACGTGCCGTCGGCGCCGGCCGCCGCGTCGGCGCCGTCGTTCTCGACGGTCAGCGTGGCGTCCGACCCCGAACGGGACACCTCGATCGCGCAGCGCCGGGCGTCCCCGTGCCGCAGCACATTGGTCGCCGCCTCCCGCACCACCCAGCCGAGCGCCGACTGGACGGCCCCCGAGAGGCCGTCCACCGGCCCCGAGACCGCGCACTCGATCCCCGCGGCCTCCAACACCCCGCGCGCACCGTCCAGTTCGACGGCCAGATCGGCCTCCCGGTACCCACGCACCACTGCACGTACCTCCCGCTGCGACTCCTGCGCGATGCGCTGCACCTCGGCCATCTGCTCCATCGCCGCCGACCGCTCGCCGTGCCCCGAGCCGCGCCCCGGGCCACGCTCAGAGCCGTGCTCCGCGCATCGCTGCTGTTCGCGCCGGGCCAGCTGGACCGCCAGCTCGCTCTTCAGCGCGATCACCGCCAGATTGCGCCCCATCACATCGTGCAGGTCCCGCCCGAACCGCAGGCGTTCCTCCGCGACCGCCAACTGCGCCTGTACGTTCTTCGCCTGCTGGAGCTGCCACATCATGCCCAGGTGCCAGGCGGAACAGCGCACCGCGAGGGTGAACCACCCGGGCCCGAAGACGATGGAGATCGCGCAGCCGAGCGCCAGGGCACCCTGCCCGAGCAGCGCCACCACCCCGCACACGCCGATCAGCAGGGCCAGTTGCACCAGGAAGGTGGTCCGCCGCCGCACGACCAGGCAGTGCGCCATCGAGAACGGCACCAGCGTGACGCACACCAGCAGCGTCACGCCCGGGACCCGGACCATTCCCACCGCCGAGGTGAGCGCCAGCACGGCCACCACGTCCGCCGCCAGCAGCCCGGCCGCCAGCGCGACCAGCCGCCGGGGGACGGCCCCGACGCCCAGGTACTCGCCCAGCGCCGCCGGGACCAGCACGTTCCCGCACACGCCCTGGGCCACCGCGACCAGACAGGACGCGACGATCAGCGGGACAGGAGCGTCGGAGTGCCGGACCGGCCCGGTCACCGACAGCATCACCTGGACGGCGACCGTCATCCAGAGCAGGACGAGCAACGTCCCGCGCGTGTAGAGGTCGATCTGGGCGAGCCCCTCACGCGCCCGCCATCCCCGTATCCACGTCAGCACATCGACCCCCGCGCTCCCCTGCGTCAGCGACGCGGTTCCCAGCGGAACCAGCGCTTTACAGCAAACACCGCCAGCACCGTCCAGGCCACCGCCGTCAGCATGTGCCCCAGGGCGTCGTACACGGACGCCGACCCCGTCCAAGCGCCCCGTACCAGCTCCACCACCGGTGTCAGCGGCAGCAGTTCGCAGACCGAGGCCAGCTTGTCGGGAAAGACCTCCAGCGGCACGATCACCCCCGAACCGGCCATCGACAGCAGCATCATCGGGATGATCGTCAGCTGAGCGGCCTCGGCGGACCTGGTGACCCCCGCGGTGGCCGCCCCCAGCGCGGTCAGCATCGCGACCCCCAGGACGACGCCGGCGGCCATGAGCAGCGGAGCGGGCGGCAGCCCCATGTCGAAGACCACCGCACAGCCGGCCGTCAGCAGCGCGCACTGCACCAGCGCGATGACCGCGGAGGGCAGCGCACCCCCGGCGAGGATCTCGATGTCCCGCGCCTCGCCGGTACGCAGCCGTTTGAGCACCAACTGCTCGCGGCGGACCACCAGCACGCTGACCACCCCGTTGTAGAGGGCGAAGAGCATCGAGAACCCGATGGCCCCGGGCAGCAGCACCGCGCCCGCTGTCAGCCCGGCCCTGTCCAGGCTCTTCTGGGTCGTCGTCGACGAGATGACGACGGTCATGAAGACGGGCAGCACCACCATGGTGAAGAGCGAGGCCTTGCTGCGCCCCAGCTGCGTCAGCTCGGCGCGGGCCAGCGCTGCCATCCGTCCGGTGTGCGGCACGTACCTCCGCAGTACGTTCCTGTCGCTGTCCGTCGGGACCGTGACCGGTGCGCTCATCGCGCGGCCTCCTGCTCCTGTGCGATGCCCAGAAATGCTTCCTCCAACGAGGCCGACCGCACATCGAGCCCCCGCAGCTCGATGGCGTTGTCCCTGGCCCACACCAGGAGTTCGGTGGCGGCGTGCTGCAGTACGGAGGTCCGCAGCTGCACCTCCCCGCCGGTACGGACATACGTCCCCAGCGGCGGCAGGTCGCCGACCGCGAGCCCGCCGGGCAGGGCGAACGAGATGTGCGAGGGCTGCGAGCCCACCACCTCGTCCACCCGCCCCTCGGCGGCGATCCGTCCCTTGTGCAGGATCGCCAGCCGGTCCGCCAGCTCCTCGGCCTCCTCCAGATAGTGCGTGGTCAGCAGGACGGTCGTACCGTCGTCGCGCAGCTCACGCACCAAGTCCCAGGTCTCCCGGCGCCCTTCGGGGTCGAGGCCGGTCGTCGGCTCGTCGAGGAAGAGCACCTCGGGGCGTCCCAGCAGCGCCATCGCCAGGTCCAGGCGTCGCTTCTCGCCGCCGGAGAGCTGCTTCACCCGGACCGCCGACCGCCCGCCGAGCCCCACCTTCTCCAGGGCCTCGCCGACGGGGCGCGCGCCGCTCGTGCAGCCCGCCCACATCCGTACGGTCTCGGCGACCGTCAGTTCCGGCGGGAACCCGCCCTCCTGGAGCATCACCCCGGTACGCGGCCGGACGGCGGCGCGCTCGCTGTACGGGTCGTGCCCGAGCACCCGCACCCGGCCGCCGCTCGGCTGGGCCAGGCCCTCCAGCAACTCCATCGTGGAGGTCTTGCCCGCGCCGTTGGTCCCGAGCAGCGCGAAGAGTTCCCCGGCCGCTACCGAGAAGGAGACACCGGCGACGGCTTCGAAACCGCCCGCGTAGGTGCGTCGTAGATCTGCGACCTCGATCACATCTGTCATGGATCCAGGCTGCCCGGGTGCCCGGCCGGCGGCCGATGACAAATGTCATCGGATCCGATGAGCCCGCGCACGCCGCAGCGCTCCGCGCTCATGGAACGGGCACATGAGAAAGGCCCCGGTCACGAGGACCGGGGCCTTTCTCCACTGAGCGGACGACCAGGTTCGAACTGGCGACCTCAACCTTGGCAAGGTTGCGCTCTACCAACTGAGCTACGTCCGCATTGCCGCCGACCGGCTTCCACCGGACGGTGCGAGCACTACTCTACCCGACCGGCTGAGTGGTCTGGAGAGCGATGCAGAGCGGGTGACAGGAATTGCACACTGCGCCTTCCCCCTGGAAGGGGGATGTTCTACTACTGAACTACACCCGCACGCTGCTTCGGTTGGGGCCTTTCGGCCTTGCCCTTCGGCGTGCTCCAGACTCTAGCTGATCAACAGGGGTGGAACGCAAGTCGAGTCGCCGCGACGGGAGTCGGTGGGGAGTCGACGGGGTCCGGCCGGGTCCCGCCCCGGCCCCGGACCGCTGGGGTGCGGGGCGTCAGCCCGCCGCGTTGAACGCCTCGTAGACCTTCTTCGGGATGCGCCCGCGGGCCGGCACGTCCATCTTGTTGGACCGCGCCCAGGCGCGGACGGCCGCCGGGTCGGGGGCCACCGAGGTGTGCCGGTACGCCTTGCCCGACTTCGACTGCTTTCGGGCTGCCTCCAGGAAGGGGGCCAGCGCCTTGCGCAGTTTCTTTGCATTGGCGGTATTGAGGTCGATCTCGTACGACTTCCCGTCGAGACCGAAGGTGACCGTTTCCGCCGCTTCTCCGCCGTCGATGTCGTCGGAGAGCGTGACCACTACTCGCTGAGCCACGGACTTCGGTCCTTTCCTGCGACACCGCCTGTCCGCGTGCTCCCACGCTGACGTGCTGCGATGTCGGCCTTACGGCTGATTTTTAGTTACGGCATTTCCTTTGTACAGCGGAAGGCGCCGCATTGTGAAGCCCACCCAATTACATGCGCGTGTCCGAGTGCAATCCGGTAGGACGATTTTTTCGAGGATTTTTCTCCGGTGTTGTCCGGGCCGATATCTGAACGTGATCGGTCATACTCATTATCTACCCGCGTAGATTTTTGGGCCAGGTAGTCTGAGGGGACCGCCTTCGCACCAAAACACCGGGAGTGCCAGTGGCACGCGTCGTAGTCGACGTCATGCTCAAGCCGGAGATCCTCGACCCGCAGGGACAGGCGGTGCAGCGTGCACTGCCCCGTCTCGGCTTCGATGGAATCGCCGACGTACGTCAGGGAAAGCGTTTCGAGCTGGAGGTCGAGGGGCCCGTCGATGACGCCGCCCTCGCCCGCATCAATGAGCTGGCTGAAACCTTCCTCGCCAACACCGTCATCGAGAACTTCACCGTGAAGGTGGAGGCAGAGAAGTGACCGCTCGTATCGGAGTCGTCACCTTCCCTGGCACCCTCGACGACCGGGACGCACTGCGCGCGGTACGTGTCGCCGGTGCCGAGCCCGTTTCGCTCTGGCACCGTGACAAGGGCCTCCAGCAGGTCGACGCGGTCGTGCTCGCCGGTGGTTTCTCCTACGGCGACTATTTGCGGGCCGGAGCCATCTCCCGCTTCTCGCCGGTGATGGAGACGATCATCGAGCAGGCGAAGGCCGGTCTGCCGGTCCTGGGTATCTGCAACGGTTTCCAGATCCTCACCGAGTCGCATTTGCTGCCCGGCGCGATGCTGCGGAACAACCATCTGCACTTCATCTGCCGCGACCAGAAGCTGCGCGTGGAGAACCCGGACACCGCCTGGACCGCCGACTACACGGCCGGTCAGGAGATCTCCGTACCCCTCAAGAACATCGACGGCCGGTACGTCGCGGACGAGCGTGTCCTCGACGAGCTGGAGGCCGAGGGCCGGGTGGCATTCCGGTACCTGGACGGCAATCCCAACGGCTCGCTGCGCGACATCGCCGGTGTCACCAACGCCGCGGGCAATGTCGTCGGCCTGATGCCGCACCCCGAGCACGCCGTGGAGCCGCTGATCGGTACGGGGCGTACCGACGGCCTCGGATTCTTCACCTCGATCCTGAAGAAGCTGGTCAACGCATGAGCCTCGACACCGTCCAGCACGCCGCGGAGACCCCCGGGGCCGAGCAGCCCTGGAAGGAACTCGGCCTCAAGGAGGACGAGTACGCGCGGATCCGCGAGATCCTCGGCCGCCGTCCCACCGGTGCCGAGCTCGCCATGTACTCCGTGATGTGGTCCGAGCACTGCTCGTACAAGAGCAGCAAGGTCCACCTCAAGCAGTTCGGCGAGAAGGTCCCGGAGAACGACGCGATGCTCGTCGGCATCGGCGAGAACGCCGGTGTCGTCGATGTCGGCCAGGGCTACGCGGTGACCTTCAAGGTCGAGTCGCACAACCACCCCTCGTACATCGAGCCCTACCAGGGCGCGGCCACCGGCGTCGGCGGCATCGTCCGCGACATCCTCGCCATGGGCGCCCGCCCGGTCGCGGTCGTCGACCCGCTGCGGTTCGGTGCGGCCGACCACCCCGATACCAAGCGGGTACTGCCCGGTGTCGTCGCCGGCATCGGCGGTTACGGCAACTGCCTCGGCCTGCCGAACATCGGCGGCGAGGTCGTCTTCGACGCCTGCTACCAGGGCAACCCGCTGGTCAACGCGGGCTGCATCGGCGTCATGAAGCACGAGGACATCCACCTCGCGAAGGCTTCGGGCACCGGCAACAAGGTCATCCTGTACGGCGCCCGCACCGGCGGCGACGGCATCGGCGGCGTCTCCGTGCTGGCCTCGGAGACCTTCGAGGCCACCGGTCCGGCGAAGCGTCCGGCGGTCCAGGTCGGTGACCCCTTCCAGGAGAAGCTCCTCATCGAGTGCACCCTGGAGATCTTCGGCGAGAAGCTCGTCGCGGGCATCCAGGACCTCGGCGGCGCCGGGCTCTCCTGCGCCACCTCCGAGCTGGCGAGCGCCGGTTCGGGCGGGATGCGCGTCGAGCTGGACACCGTTCCGCTGCGCGACTCCTCCCTCTCGCCCGAGGAAATCCTCATGAGCGAGTCGCAGGAGCGCATGTGCGCGATCGTCGAGCCGCAGCACGTCGCGCGGTTCATGGAGATCTGCGAGAAGTGGGACGTCATCGCCACCGTCATCGGTGAGGTGACCGAGGGCTCGCAGCTGGAGATCTTCTGGCACGGCGAGCAGATCGTGGACGTGCCGCCGCGGTCCGTCGCGCACGAGGGCCCGACCTACCACCGGCCGTACGCCCGCCCCGAGTGGCAGGACGCGCTCCAGGCGGACGACGCGAACAAGCTGGCCCGCCCGGCCACTTCGGCCGAGCTGCGCGAGCAGGTGCTGAAGCTCGTCGCGTCGCCGAACCAGGCGTCGAAGGCGTGGATCACCGACCAGTACGACCGTTTCGTACAGGGCAACACGGTGCTCGCGATGCCCGAGGACGCGGGCATGATCCGGATCGACGAGGAGTCGAACCTGGGCGTGACCATGGCGACCGACGGCAACGGCCGGTACGCCAAGCTCGACCCGTACACCGGCGCGCAGCTCGCGCTGGCCGAGGCGTACCGCAACGTCGCGACCACCGGCGCGAAGCCGCTCGCCATCTCGGACTGCCTGAACTTCGGTTCGCCCGAGGACCCGGACGTCATGTGGCAGTTCGCCGAGGCCACCCGCGGTCTCGCGGACGGCTGCCTGGAGCTGGGCACGCCGGTCACCGGCGGCAATGTGTCGCTGTACAACCAGACGGGCGACGCGGCCATCCACCCGACGCCGGTCGTCGCGGTGCTCGGTGTGATCGACGACGTCAACCGCCGTACGCCGATGGCCTTCGCCGAGGAGGGGCAGCTGCTCTACCTGCTCGGCGACACCCACCAGGAGTTCGGCGGTTCGGCCTGGTCCCAGGTGGTCCACGACCACCTGGGCGGGATGCCGCCCCGGGTGGACCTCGGCCGCGAGAAGCTCCTCGCGGAGATCCTCATCTCGGCCTCGCGCGACGGCATGATCGACGCCGCGCACGACCTGTCCGACGGCGGTCTGATCCAGGCGGTCACCGAATCCTGCCTGCGCGGCGGGAAGGGTGCGCGGCTGGTCGTCCCGGACGGCCTGGACGCGTTCACGTTCCTCTTCTCCGAGTCGGCGGGGCGCGCGGTCGTCTCGATCCCGCGCAGCGAGGAACTCCGCTTCAACGACATGTGCGGGGCGCGCGGCCTGCCCGTCACCCGCATCGGTGTGGTGGACGGCGCGGACATCGAGATCCAGGGCGAGTTCAGCCTGCCGCTGGCCGAGCTGCGCGAGGCGCACGAGGCGACGATTCCGGCGCTGCTGGCCTGACGGTTTTACTTGTACGACGAAGCGCCGGTGCACGGGAGTTGATCTCCCGGACGCCGGCGCTTCGTCGTGTGCCGGTCAGTGGGCGAAGGCGGGTGCCTTCGGGTCGGGCCCGTACGAGTTGTGCTGAGTGTGATGCGCGCCCCATCCCCATGGAGCGCGCCAAGGGCGCAGAACCTATGCGGCTCGAACTCGGCCGGTCAAGATCTTTTGCGGCCCCGCCCGCGACCGTGAACGGGCTCCCGGACCCGAGCGGCGGGGCGCCGCATACGCTCACCCCATGCCGCCGTCCCAGAAGCGTGCCCGCCGCTACGACCACGCCAGAACCCGCACCGCGGTCCTGGCCCAGTTCGGACACGTACGCAGCGCCGTGGCCGGACTCACCCCCGACCAGCTCGCCCGCCCCACCCGGCTCGGCGACTGGACCGTACGCGAACTGGCCGCGCATCTCGCCATGGCCGTCGAGAGCGTCAGCCGGTGTCTCGACCGGCCGGCCCCGGAGCGGCAGGAAGTCACCCTGCTGGACTGGCCGTTCGCCACCGCGCAGGTGGCCGGGCAGATCTCCGAGGACGTCAGGGCGCTCGCCGCGACTACCACCCCGGACGAGCTGTTCCGGCGGACCGCGGACCGGATCACCGAGCGGCTGCCGGCCGCAGCCGAGGACCGGCTGATCGCGAGCCGGGTCGGGGCCATGCGGCTCGGCGACTACCTGGTCACGCGCTGCGTCGAACTCGTCGTGCACACCGACGACCTGAACGCCGCCACCGGCCTGGAGATCCCGTACGACCGACAGGCCCTGGCCGCCTGCACCCGCCTCCTCGCGGACGCGCTCGCGGTCAAGGCCCCCGGCGCGTCCACCGAGGTCAGGATCCCGCCGTACGCCGTCGTCCAGTGCATCGAGGGCCCCCGGCACACCCGCGGCACCCCGCCCAACGTCGTCGAGACCGACCCGCTCAGCTGGATCCGGCTCGCCACCGGGCGTACGCGGTGGCGAGCGGCCGTCGACGCGGCGCTGGTCGCGGCGAGCGGGGAACGGGCGGATCTCTCGGACCTGCTGCCGGTGATGGGCTGAGGGGAAGCGGGAGCCGAACCGCCCTGTCCGAGGGGCGCGGGCATCGCATCAGGAAAGGCGCGGGCATCGCATCAGGAAAGGCGCGGGCATCGCATCAGGAAAGGCGCGGGCGTCGCATCAGGAAGGGCGCGGGCATCGCATTCGGAAAGGACCGGGCGAGCGGTCCGGACGGTCGCATGCGCTTCAGCGTGCGTCCCGGCGACCGTGCAAGGCGGCATCCTTACCGTCGGTGACGGCGCGGGAACGGAACCTCGGCCGTATGAAATCCGCCACGGCCCCCTGACCCCCACAGCCCCGGACAGGACCGGAATCCCTGCTACCGCATAGCGCCGCGTATCGGTCAGAGCGGGCACCGGGACCGATCCCCAATTCGGACCAGTGGTCGATCTCGCCTACACTCGGTGGCGTGCCTCGTGGTGATGGACGACTCAACCACGACCTGCTCCCCGGAGAGAAAGGCCCCCAGGACGCTTGTGGCGTCTTCGGTGTCTGGGCTCCGGGCGAAGAGGTCGCCAAGCTCACCTATTTCGGACTGTATGCCCTGCAGCACCGTGGACAGGAGTCCGCGGGCATCGCAGTGAGCAATGGGTCCAAGATCCTGGTCTTCAAGGACATGGGTCTGGTCTCACAAGTCTTCGACGAAACCTCTCTCAGCTCTCTTCAGGGCCATATCGCAGTGGGTCACGCCCGCTACTCCACCACCGGAGCCTCGGTGTGGGAGAACGCGCAGCCGACCTTCCGTGCCACCGCGCACGGCTCGATCGCGCTCGGTCACAACGGCAACCTGGTCAATACGGCCCAGCTCGCCGCGCTCGTCGCCGAGCTGCCCAAGGAGAACGGCCGGTCCACCCAGGTGGCCGCCACCAACGACACCGACCTGGTGACCGCGCTCCTCGCGGGCCAGACCGATGACGAGGGCAAGCCGCTGACCGTTGAGGAAGCCGCCGCCAAGGTGCTGCCCGACGTGAAGGGCGCGTTCTCGCTGGTCTTCATGGACGAGAACACCCTCTACGCGGCCCGTGACCCGCAGGGCATCCGCCCGCTGGTCCTCGGCCGTCTGGAGCGCGGCTGGGTGGTGGCCTCCGAGTCCGCCGCCCTGGACATCTGCGGCGCCTCCTACGTCCGCGAGGTCGAACCCGGTGAGCTCGTCACCATCGACGAGAACGGTCTGCGCACCGTCCGATTCGCAGAAGCGAAGCCCAAGGGCTGCGTCTTCGAGTACGTCTACCTGGCCCGCCCCGACACCGACATCGCGGGCCGGAACGTCTATCTCTCGCGTGTGGAGATGGGCCGGAAGCTGGCGGCGGAAGCCCCGGCCGAAGCCGACCTGGTGATAGCGACGCCCGAGTCGGGAACGCCCGCCGCGATCGGTTACGCCGAGGCCAGCGGGATTCCGTACGGCTCGGGCCTGGTCAAGAACGCCTATGTCGGCCGGACCTTCATCCAGCCCTCGCAGACGATCCGCCAGCTCGGCATCCGCCTCAAGCTCAACCCGCTCAAGGAAGTCATCCGCGGCAAGCGCCTGGTGGTCGTCGACGACTCGATCGTCCGCGGCAACACCCAGCGCGCCCTGGTCAAGATGCTTCGTGAGGCCGGCGCCGCCGAGATCCACATCCGGATCTCCTCCCCGCCCGTGAAGTGGCCCTGCTTCTTCGGCATCGACTTCGCGACCCGCGCCGAGCTGATCGCCAACGGGATGTCCGTCGACGAGATCGCCACCTCGATGGGTGCCGACTCGCTGTCGTACATCTCCATCGACGGCATGATCGAGGCGACGACGATCGCCAAGCCGAATCTCTGCCGCGCGTGTTTCGACGGCGAGTACCCGATGGACCTGCCCGACCCCGAGCTGCTCGGCAAGCAGCTGCTGGAGACCGAGCTGGCCGCGGGACCGGCGAACACCGCCGCTGCCGACGCGCTCCGTCGTCCGTAAGCCCCGCGCCGTACGAAACGAAAGTCCTCATCGTCATGTCTGCTGAATCTTCCGAGCGTGCGCCGCACGCGGGCACCGGTGCCAGCTACGCGAGCGCGGGCGTCGACATCGAAGCCGGTGACCGCGCCGTCGAGCTCATGAAGGAGTGGGTGAAGAAGACCCGCCGCCCCGAGGTCATGGGCGGCCTCGGCGGTTTCGCCGGTCTCTTCGACGCCTCCGCCCTGAAGCGGTACGAGCGTCCGCTGCTGGCCTCGGCCACCGACGGCGTCGGGACGAAGGTCGACCTCGCCCGCAAGATGGGTGTGTACGACACCATCGGCCACGACCTCGTCGGCATGGTCGTCGACGACCTGGTCGTGTGCGGTGCGGAACCGCTCTTCATGACCGACTACATCTGCGTCGGCAAGGTCTTCCCCGAGCGCGTCGCCGCGATCGTGAAGGGCATCGCCGAGGGCTGTGTGCTGGCCGGCTGCGCGCTGGTCGGCGGCGAGACCGCCGAGCACCCCGGCCTGCTCGGCGAGGACGACTTCGACGTCGCGGGCGCCGGTACGGGCGTGGTCGAGGCCGACCGGCTGCTCGGCCCGGACCGGATCCGCCAGGGCGATGTGGTCATCGCGATGGCGTCGTCCGGACTTCACTCCAACGGGTACTCGCTGGTGCGTCACGTCGTCTTCGACCGGGCCGGCTGGACGCTGGACCGGGAGATCGCGGAGTTCGGCAGGACCCTCGGCGAGGAACTGCTGGAGCCCACCAGGATCTACTCGCTGGACTGCCTGGCGCTGACCCGGACGACCGAGGTGCACGGCTTCAGCCACATCACCGGCGGCGGGCTCGCCAACAACCTGGCCCGGGTCATCCCGGACGGCCTGCACGCCACCGTCGACCGTTCGACCTGGACGCCGGGCGCCGTCTTCGACGTGGTCGGCAAGGCCGGACAGGTGGAGCGGCTGGAGCTGGAGAAGACGCTCAACATGGGCGTCGGCATGATGGCCGTCGTTCCCGGGGAGTCCGTGGACGCGGCGCTGGCGACCTTCGCCGACCGGGGCCTGGACGCCTGGGTGGCCGGAGAGATCACCGAGCGCGGCGACCGCACCTCGGGCGCCGAGCTCACCGGGGACTACGCCAAGTAGGCAGCCCCGACGGACGGAGCGCCCGGCACCACGGCCGGGCGTGACGACCGACGGGACCGGGCCGGCGGTACGGACCGGGACAGCACAGAACCCGGCCCGGGGCGGAAGCCCTGGACCGGGTCGGGTGACAGTGCCGACCGGAGTCCGCACCGCGACTGTGCTCGGTGACTGCTGTGTGAGGTCTGTACGTCAAGCGCCGCGGCGCTGAGACGAAGGACCGGACTCGTCGTCCTCGTCCTGATCCTCGTTGTAACGATCCGCGTACTGTGCGTACGGGTCATCTTCCTCTTCGTCGTCCTCGAACGGCTCCGCGTTCGGTGGCTGACTCGTAGGAGATGCGCCCAGCTCATTGGCCAGACGCGACAGGTCCGTTCCGCCGCTGCTGTACTTCAGCTGGCGGGCGACCTTCGTCTGCTTGGCCTTTGCCCGGCCGCGCCCCATGGCTCGACCCCCTCGGTGACGGGGCTCGACGGCCCCAGAGTCTTGACACCCGTTCATGATTCGGAACGGACTCTCCGTGAAGAGTCCGGTCCGTAGGGCTTCAACGGTACCTGCTTCCGCGGCCATACGGTACGCCGCCCACAGGTAGCGCCGCTTCACAGAACCGGCGAGGAGCCCCGTCCTCGCTGGTCAGCTGCGATTTTAGCCTCTTCCGGGCGGCCGACCCGCCGACGGGGGTGAGTCACGTCTCCCCGACAGCGGGTCAGCGCCCGTGCACCGTCAGTGGCTGCGCGCCTCGGCCATCCGCTGCTCGGCAATCCGGTCCGCCGCGGCGGCCGGCGGGATACCGTCTTCCTTCGCACGTGCGAATATTGCCAGCGTGGTGTCGAAGATCTTCGCGGCCTTCGCCTTGCAGCGGTCGAAGTCGAAACCGTGCAGTTCGTCGGCGACCTGGATGACGCCGCCCGCGTTCACCACGTAGTCCGGGGCGTAGAGGATCCCGCGGTCCGCGAGGTCCTTCTCGACACCCGGGTGCGCGAGCTGGTTGTTGGCGGCGCCGCACACCACCTTCGCGGTGAGCACCGGCACGGAGTGGTCGTCGAGCGCGCCGCCCAGGGCGCACGGGGCGTAGATGTCGAGCCCCTCGGTACGGATCAGCGCCTCGGTGTCGGCGACCGGGGTGACCAGGCCGGGGTGCTTGTCCGTGACACGGCGTACGGAGTCCTCCCGCACGTCGGTGACCAGGACCTCCGCGCCCTCCGCCAGCAGGTGCCCGACCAGGTGGTGGCCGACCTTGCCGACGCCTGCGACGCCGATCCGGCGACCGCGCAGCGCCGGATCGCCCCAGAGGTGCTGGGCGCTGGCCCGCATGCCTTGGTAGACGCCGAACGCGGTGAGCACCGAGGAGTCGCCCGCACCGCCGTTCTCGGGGGAGCGGCCGGTGGTCCACCGGCAGGTCCGCGCGACCACGTCCATGTCCGCGACGTAGGTGCCGACGTCGCAGGCCGTCACGTACCGCCCGCCGAGCGAGGCGACGAACCTGCCGTACGCCAGGAGCAGTTCGTCGGTCTTGATCAGCTCCGGGTCGCCGATGATCACGGCCTTGCCACCGCCGTGGTCCAGTCCGGCCATGGCGTTCTTGTACGACATCCCGCGAGCCAGGTTCAGCGCGTCGGCGACGGCCGCTTCCTCGCTCGCGTACGGATAGAAGCGCGTACCGCCGAGGGCGGGGCCCAGGGCGGTGGAGTGGATGGCGATCACGGCCTTGAGGCCGGTGGCGCGGTCCTGGCAGAGCACGACTTGCTCGTGTCCCCCCTGATCCGAGTGGAACAGGGTGTGCAGCACATCGACATTGTCAGGGACGCCGGTCACAACGGTCACGGTGGTGACTCCCAAGTACGAAGCGGCGAAGGATGGAGAGCCCTCTTACGGGTGGAGAAGGCCCTGCTTGGCAGCAGATTAGGGCCTACGCGTCCGTAGATCAGGCGCAGTGCGCAGGATCACCCCCTCGTGGTGCGGTGCCGTGGGACGATCACCTCATGGCGGTGGTGTCCTCAGTGATCGTCCCCTATACGTCCTACCTGCGGGTGTACGAGCCCCTGGCGGCCTTCCCGGAGTCCGAGCGCGGCCACTGGGCCCGCTACGCGCGCCGGACCGACCTGCCGACGGCGCAGGACGAACTCCGGCGCTCGCTGGCGGATCTGGTGCCGACGCCACCGGTCGCGGTCCCGGTGCACGAGAGCGCCGAGGCGTTCGTGGCCGAGCTGGACGGGGTGGTCTGCGTCTGCCCGTGGCGGACCCGGCTGCGCGGCTGGCAGGCCCTGGAGGCGCTGGAGGAGCAGTACCCGGCGCCCGTCCTGGACGTGGTGCTGCCCCCGGTGGTGCGCCGGCAGGCCGCGGCCGACTACGAGCGCTGGCAGGAGCGGAACCCGGACGCGCGGCCCTGGATCAGAACGACGGTGTGGCATGTCCCGGTCCGCTGGTTCACGCTCTTCGACGACGAGGAGCGGGAGTACGCGAAGGGCGGTTCCACCGGGGAGGCCGGGGGCGCGGTGCGGCTGCCGCCCGTGCTCCGGTACCGGACGCCGATGGTGCAGGCGAGGCGCCGGCTGGCCCGGTCGCTGAAGACGCTCCGCGAGCACTTCGAGGAAGGCCCGCTCACCGAGGGCCTGGTGGAGGTCGGACGGTGGCTGGAGGAGTTCCATCCCCGGTCGCTGGTCGAACTCGACTACGGCGGCCTGGTGCACGCCCTGCCCGAGGCGCAGTTGGCGGAGGACCGGTCGGCCGCGGACGTGACGGCCGCGGTCGCCGCGCTGCGCGCGGGCGACGAGGCGGCGGCCGATGCGGCGTACGAGCGGCTGGCTGTCCGCTGGCGGGCCGTACGGGAGCGGCAGACCGCGAACTGACGGGTCGTCCGTCCGGGGCGCGCACAGGGCCACGGACGGCGGTGGGGACCTAGGTCCCGATCCGGGCCTTTGCGTCAAGCGTGATGGACCGCACTTACCGGGGCCTTGCGCCCATCCCCTACCCTCGTGTCAAAATAGGACAAGGAGCCCGGGGAGGGCTCCTTCCGTCCAAGTAAGGGCGGATTGCTCGGCATTGCACTCTATAGGGGGGGTCTGTTGACTCCTGATCGCCATGTTACTGATCGTTACTGTGGTGTGACTGTCCGCTATGGCATGGTCCATCGGGCTTCCGCCGCTGATGAACACCTGAGAGGGCAATTCCATCGGTTTGGCCGACGTGGCTGGACGGATGGTGTAGTTGTAGTGCCGAGGACAAGCCGTTCGTCCTATAACCGACTCGGCTCGCGTCCGCCATTTCGGGCAACGCGGGTCAAGGTGCAGAATTTAGAGGAAAGAACCGAGATGGTTCGGTTCTCCCGAGGAGGCCGCTCATGACCGCTCGCACCCCTGATGCCGAGCCGCTGCTGACCCCGGCTGAGGTTGCCACGATGTTCCGCGTGGACCCGAAGACGGTCACCCGCTGGGCGAAGGCGGGCAAGCTCACGTCCATCCGAACGCTGGGTGGGCATCGCCGGTACCGCGAGGCAGAGGTCCGTGCGTTGCTGGCGGGTATTCCGCAGCAGCGCAGCGAGGCCTGAACACCCCGATAAATCGGGCGTTTCCAGGTCCCCCAACCTGGTTCGCTCCGCTTTGGCTCCACTTGACGGCCGTCCGCCCCAACGGATTTCTGTCTTCGATCGCGCTGGACTCCGCCGGGTCCAGCGCGATTTTTTTGTGTCATGGCCCGCCCGGAGGGGCTGCCGCAGGGCCGTCTGCCTGCTCCGATGCGCCTCCGGGCGGCTGCGGGGCGGGGTTCCACGGCCCGCCGGGGGGCGTCCGATTCCGCCCCGTCGTCCCGTTGTAGGGGCCCGTTTGGGGGCGGGGCGTGTGCCGCCGGTTACGCCTCGCACAGTAGTGCAATTGCACATATTAAATTGGGGTGTTGTAAGAGAGGGGTAAGTTCACTCGTTCTCAAAACTCTTTACGTGACACCCGTCACACGGCTCGCCCCTTGCCAAACCCGAGTCTGCCACCGGGCGGGCGCCGGGCAACGGGTTGTCGGGTCATCCGCGTGGCGCCGCCCCGCCGTCCGCCGGCGGCTCCATGGCGAGCCGCAGCAGCCGGTGACAGACCGGACAGTGCCGGGTGAGGTGCCGGTAGCCCGTACGCCCTTGGGCGGCGGCCAGATGGGCGCGCAGCAGTGCCCGGGTCTCATGTCTCGTAGCCGCCGCCATACGCCGCCTCCCGCCGGGTCCCCAGCTGTCTGAGTACCCGTGAGGGGAAGCCGTCGTCAAGACGCGTGCACGGCCCCGTGGGGGCGGCGCACGGGGCCGGACAGCAGAACGGCCCGCATCCGGTGGGGATGCGGGCCGTTCTGTACTGCTTCTCTACTGCGGTCCTGACGGGATTTGAACCCGCGGCCTCCACCTTGACAGGGTGGCGAGCACTCCAAACTGCTCCACAGGACCAGGTTTCGCAGCCGATGTTCGTTTGGCTGCGAGACAGAACTGTACAGGAGCCCGAGGCCCTGGTCGAACCGGCTGCGGAACAGGTCAGCGGACCGCCGCGACCACCGCGTCGATGGCCTTCACGATGCGCTTGTCCGAGACGGTCTGCGCCGTGCCGAGGGCGTGCGCGAAGTAGCTCACCCGCAACTCCTCGATCATCCAGCGGATGTCGGTCACCTCCTGCGGGACGGGCCGCCCCTGCGGCAGCTGCTCCAGCAGCCAGGCGTACTCGTCCTGCATCTCGTGGACCTTCTCCATCCGGGTGGTGTCCCGCTGGACGGCCGTCGGCATCTGCTGGAGGCGCCGGTCCACGGCGACCATGTAACGCATCAGGTCGGGCAGCCTGCGCAGCCCGGTCGCGGTGACGAAACCCGGCTTGATGAGCGTCGCCAACTGGGTGCGCACGTCGGTGAGGTTGGCGACCAGCACCAGGCTGGTGGTGGCCTTCAGCCGGCGTTCGGCGGCCTGCCAGGCGGCCAGGATCTGCTGGACCTGGTCGACGGTCCTGATGGTCAGCTCGACCAGGTCGGTGCGTACCTTCTCGTACAGCTTGCGGTACGACTCCTCGTCCCACGCCGGCCCGCCGTGGTCGGCGATCAGCTTGTCCGCCGCCGCCGTCGCGCAGTCCTCGAAGAGGGCCTGCACCGAGCCGTGCGGATTGCGGGACAGCGCGAGCTTCGCCTGGTTGCTGAGCCGGTCCGAGGCGAACTTGGCGGGGTTCACCGGGATGTTGAGCAGGACGAGCCTGCGGGTGCCCTGCCACATCGCCTGCTGCTGCTCGGCCTCGGTGTCGAAGAGCCGTACGGAGACGGACGTGCCCGCGTCGACCAGGGCCGGGAACGCGCGGACCGGCTGGCCCGCCCGCCTCGTCTCGAAGACGCGCGAGAGCGTGCCGATCGTCCAGTCGGTGAGGCCGGTGCGCTCGACGGACTCACCCGCCGGTCCCGCCGTCGCCGCCGCGGCCTTGGAGAGGGCCTGACGGGCCTTGGGGCGCAGCTTCAGCTTCAGCGCCTCCAGGTCCTTGTCCTCGGCCAGCTTGCGGCGCCGCTCGTCGACGATCCGGAACGTGATCTTCAGGTGGTCCGGCACCCGGGAGAGATCGAAGTCCCCGGCCGCGACCGGGACGCCGACCATCCGCTGGAGCTCGCGGGCGAGTGTCAGCGGCAGCGGCTCCTGGAGGGGGACCGCCCGGTCCAGGAAGGCTCCGGCGTAGTTCGGCGCGGGCACGTAGTGGCGGCGGATCGGCTTGGGCAGCGAGCGGATCAGCTCGGTGACCACCTCCTCGCGCAGCCCGGGGATCTGCCAGTCGAAGCCCTCGGGCGTGACCTGGTTGAGCACCTGGAGCGGGATGTGGACGGTGACGCCGTCCGCGTCCGCGCCCGGCTCGAACTGGTACGTCACCCGGAACTTGAGATTCCGCTGCCGCCAGGAGTCCGGGTAGTCGTCCTTGGTGACCGAGCCGGCCTTCTCGGTGAGGAGCATCGAGCGCTCGAAGTCGAGCACCTCGGGCTCCCCGCCCGCCTCGTGCCGCTTCTGCTTCCACCAGGAGTCGAAGTGCGCGCCGGAGACGATGTGTTCCGGGATGCGTTCGTCGTAGAAGTCGAAGAGCGTCTCGTCGTCCACGACGATGTCGCGGCGCCGGGCGCGGTGCTCCAACTCCTCGACCTCGGCGAGGAGTTTGCGGTTGTCCGCGAAGAACTTGTGGTGCGTGCGCCAGTCGCCCTCGACCAGTGCGTTGCGAATGAAAAGCTCCCGGCTGGTCTCCGGGTCGATCCGGCCGTAATTGACCTTGCGCTGGGCGACGATCGGGACGCCGTACAGCGTGACGCGCTCGTACGCCATCACGGCCGCCTGGTCCTTCTCCCAGTGCGGCTCGCTGTAGGTGCGCTTCAGCAGGTGCCCGGCGAGCGGTTCGATCCACTCGGGCTCGACCTTCGCGTTGACCCTGGCCCACAGCCGTGAGGTCTCGACCAGCTCGGCGGACATGATGAAGCGCGGCTGCTTCTTGAAGAGCGCCGAGCCGGGGAAGATCGCGAACTTCGCGTTGCGGGCGCCGAGGTACTCGTTCTTCTCGGTGTCCTTGAGCCCGATGTGCGAGAGCAGCCCGGCCAGCAGCGAGACGTGCACCGACTGCTCGGGGGCGTCCTCCTCGTTGAGGCGGATGCCCATGGTCCTGGCCACCGAACGCAGCTGCGCGTAGATGTCCTGCCACTCACGGATGCGCAGGAAGTTCAGGTACTCCTGCTTGCACATCCGGCGGAAGCTGGAGGAGCCGCGCTCCTTCTGCTGGTCGCGGAGGTAGCGCCAGAGGTTCAGGAAGGCCAGGAAGTCGGACGTCTCGTCCTTGAAGCGGGCGTGCTGCTGGTCGGCCTGTGTCTGCTTCTCCGCGGGGCGCTCGCGCGGGTCCTGGATGGAGAGCGCGGCGGCGATCACCATGACCTCGGTGACACAGCCGTTCCGGTCGGCCTCCAGGACCATCCGTGCCAGCCTCGGGTCGACGGGGAGCTGGCTGAGCTTGCGGCCCTCCGGGGTGAGCCGCCGCTTGGGGTCCTTCTCCTTGGGATCCAGCGCGCCCAGCTCCTGGAGGAGCTGCACACCGTCGCGGATGTTGCGGTGGTCCGGCGGGTCGATGAAGGGGAACTTCTCGATGTCGCCGAGCCCGGCCGCGGTCATCTGGAGGATGACGGACGCCAGGTTGGTCCGGAGGATCTCCGGGTCGGTGAACTCCGGGCGGGTGAGGAAGTCGTCCTCCGCGTACAGCCGGATGCAGATGCCGTCGGAGGTACGGCCGCAGCGGCCCTTGCGCTGGTTGGCGCTGGCCTGCGAGATCCGCTCGATGGGCAGCCGCTGGACCTTGGTGCGGTGGCTGTAGCGGGAGATACGGGCGGTGCCCGGGTCGATCACGTACTTGATGCCGGGGACGGTCAGGGAGGTCTCGGCGACGTTGGTGGCCAGCACCACCCGTCTCGTCACACCGCCGGAGGGCCGCTGGAACACCCGGTGCTGCTCGGCGTGCGACAGCCGGGCGTACAGCGGGAGCACCTCGGTGAACCGCAGGTTCCGTTTGTTCAGCGCGTCGGCGGTGTCCCGGATCTCGCGCTCGCCGGAGAGGAAGACCAGGATGTCGCCGGGGCCTTCGCCCTGGAGCTCGTCCACGGCCTCGCAGACCGCGGTGATCTGGTCGCGGTCGCCGTCTTCGCCGTCCTCTTCGAGGAGCGGGCGGTAGCGGACCTCGACCGGGTACGTACGGCCGCTGACCTCCACGATCGGCGCCCCGGACCCGGCCCTGCCGTCCGTCATGTCCACCGAGGCGAAGCCGCCGAAGTGCTGCGCGAACCGCTCGGGGTCGATGGTGGCCGAGGTGATGACGACCTTCAGATCCGGCCGCTTCGGCAGCAGCTGCGCCAGATAGCCCAGCAGGAAGTCGATGTTGAGGGACCGCTCGTGGGCCTCGTCGATGATGATCGTGTCGTACGCGCGCAGCTCGCGGTCCGTCTGGATCTCCGCGAGCAGGATGCCGTCGGTCATCAGCTTGATGAAGGTGGCGTCCTGGTCGACCTGGTCGGTGAAGCGGACCTTCCAGCCGACCGCCTCGCCCAGCGGGGTCTTCATCTCGTCCGCGATGCGCTCGGCGACCGTACGGGCGGCGATCCGGCGCGGCTGGGTGTGGCCGATCATGCCCCGGACGCCGCGGCCCAGCTCCAGGCAGATCTTGGGGATCTGGGTCGTCTTGCCGGACCCGGTCTCGCCCGCGACGATCACCACCTGGTGATTCCGTATCGCCTCGGCGATCTCGTCCTTCTTCTGGCTGACCGGCAGCTGCTCGGGATAGCTGACGGCGGGCACCCGGGCGGCCCGGCGGGCCAGCCGCCCCGCGGACTTCTCCGCCTCGGCGGCGATCTGGTCCAGCGCGGCCTGCCGGGCCTCTGGTTTACGGATACGGCGGGCGCCCTCCAGGCGTCGGCCGAGCCGGTGCGCGTCGCGCAGCGACAGCTCGTTGAGCGTGGCCTGGATATCAGCGAAGGAAGTAGACATACCTGTCCCAGGATCTCACCCGGTGCAACCCACTGGCGAACGGATTTGAGTGTCAGGTTCTGGACGCGTATGTCTGTTGCGTGTGGTTTAGCGTGAATTCATGCCGCCTCAGACGGAACACCACGGTGCCCATCCCGCGCGTCGCCCGACCGGCCGCGAGCGGTGGGAGGCGTTCCGCGCGTCGCCCTTCCTGCCGGCGACGGTGCTGCTGTTCATCCTGTCGGCGGCGGCCGGGACCTTCGCCGGTTCGTACACCTACTTCATGGCGAACCCGACCCCGCACCGGGTGCCCACCGCGGTCGTGGGCGCGTACCGGTCACCGGCGGGGCAGCGGTTCATCGGCGGGATGGAGAAGGCGCTCAACACCTCGCTCCGGCTGCACACCTACTCCACGGTCGCCGACGCGCGGCAGGCCGTGGACCAGCAGAAGGTCTTCGCGATCGTCGACGTGCGGGCCGGACACGTCCGGCTCGACCTCTCCTCGGCCTCCGGGGCCTCGGTCGCGCAGGTCCTCGCCGAGTCCGCGCCGGCGGTGGCGAAGGCGACCGGTGTCCCCGTACTGGTGACGGACATCAAGCCGCTCCAGAAGGGCGACCCGCGCGGGCTCGCGATCTTCTACGTCTCGCTCGCCGCGGTGATCATCGGCTTCGTCGGCGCGATCCAGCTCTCGGTGCACGCCCGCGGCCTCGACCCGGCCGAACGCATCGCCTGCATCATGGCCAACGCCCTGCTCGGCGGGTTCGCCATCGCGGCTGTCGTCGACTGGCTGCTGGGTGCGCTGGACCTGCCGTTCGTGGAGTCCTGGCTGATCCTGGCGTTCACGATGTTCACGACCGGCATGGTCTTCACGATGTTCAACAGCCTCATCGGCCGCTGGGCGCTGATCCCCACCTGGGGTCTGATGGTGCTGCTCGGCAACCCGTCGTCGGGCGGCGCGGTCTCCTGGCCGCTGCTCCCCTCGACCCTGGGGCACATCGGTCAGTGGCTGCCGCCGGGCGCCTCGGTCAACGCCCAGCACGCGGCGGTGTACTTCCGGCACTACCAGCACCCGTTCCCGTTCCTGGTCCTGGCCGCGTGGTCGCTGGTGTCCTGTGCCGTCTTCTGGCTCCGGCGTCATCAGCACCCGGGCGGACGGGAATCGGGTACGCGAAAGGCTCCGGCCAGTTAACTGACCGGAGCCTTTCAAAGGTGGCTGGGGCCGGGATCGAACCGGCGACCTATCGCTTTTCAGGCGATCGCTCGTACCAACTGAGCTACCCAGCCACGCAGCACATGCGAGCTGCAGCGGTCCTGACGGGATTTGAACCCGCGGCCTCCACCTTGACAGGGTGGCGAGCACTCCAAACTGCTCCACAGGACCAAGCTGTTGTGCGACTAAGTGTCGCACAGTGTGGTGCGTGCCCCCAACGGGATTCGAACCCGTGCTACCGCCTTGAAAGGGCGGCGTCCTGGGCCACTAGACGATGAGGGCAGAACTACTGGTGTCGCTGCTTCCGTGTCCCTGGAAGCTTGTGACTCCGCTTCCCCCTCAAGAGGTTCCGCTTCTTCTTCGACCTCTTCGATCTCCGAACGGTCAAGCCCCTGACCGGCGCCCTCGGGCACGTCGGAGACTGTACTACGGCGTTTCGGTGTCAGCCAAACCCAATCGGCGAGGGGGGTGCCCGCTGCCCGCCGGGCACCGAGGGCCGTGGCCACGGGTGCCGTACGCCCGGGACGCGGAGCGGCCGATCGGGCTCGGCGTGCACGGGGGAACCACGGGACAATGGGCGGGTGCTGGAGATGACGCGTGAGCAGTTCGAGGAATTGGTCGCCGAGGCGCTGGACCGCATCCCGCCGGAGCTGACGCGGCTGATGGACAACGTCGCGGTGTTCGTCGAGGACGAGCCCGCCGCCGACGACCCGGAACTGCTGGGGCTCTACGAGGGGACGCCGCTGACCGAACGCGGCGAGTGGTACGCGGGCGTCCTGCCGGACCGGATCACCGTCTACCGGGGGCCGACGCTGCGGATGTGCGCCTCGCGGGAGGAGGCGGTGGCGGAGACCGAGATCACGGTGGTGCACGAGATCGCCCACCACTTCGGGATCGACGACCAGCGGCTGCACGCGCTCGGGTACGGCTGAGGGGGGCGCGGTGCCGGACCGGCACGGGGTTGCCGGAGCGACGCGGGCGTACGGGAAGTGGCGTCGGCGTACGGGAAGCGGTGCGGGCGTGTCCCTTTCGGGGCCACGGGAGTTGGGCACTGAGAGCCCTCACCCCCTTCCCCGGAGGTGCGCCCCGTGCGCCAGTTGCCCGTCCCTGCCCGGTTGGCCGCCGCCGTGATGGCGGTGGCGGCCTCGGCGGGCTGTGTGAGCGTGACCGACCATCCCGGAAAGCCGACGCCCTCGGTTTCGAAGGGGGCGTCGCACCGGGCGGACGCCGGACCGGACGGTGCGGCGGCCCCGGACGGGGGCGGGGTGCACCGGGTCCGGGGAACGGACGGGAAGGGTCGCGACGCCGGAGCCGGAGCCGGGAAGGAGCACGGCGCCTCGCCGTCGCCCAGCGGCCGGGCCGACGGAGCCTCGGGGGCGCCCCGGCCCCACCCGGGGGAGCCCTCGGCCCCCGGCGGCAGGCCGTCGGCGCCGCCTGTGATCGATCCGCCTCCGCCCCCGCCGCCCTCGGAACCACCGGAGACGAGCCCGGACCCCGAACCGAGCACCTCCGCGCCGGGAGCCACGTCACCACCGCCGCCGGTCGAGAGCAGGCGGCGCCGGACCGGCGCGATGGCCGTCCCGGTTGCATCTCCGCAGGTGGAACCGGTTTAGGCAGGGCTCGAACAGGGCCTCGGCGGCGAGCCTCGGAGGGGGTCTCCGAAGCTCGGTTTGCCAGGAAGGGGGGAGGGTGAGTATGGTAGTAGATCGTTTGATCCCATTGCCCGACGCCATTGTGTTTCTTGATCGTCAAGAGACGAAGAGCGTCCCGAGGCGCGTACTCTCCCTTACCGTGACTGGACCGCATTGAGGCGGTCGAAATAGCGATTCACGGAGTTATGGGCGCGTGCCGAGACTCCGGAAGGTTTCGCATTTCGCATGTCCAATTCCAGTTCTGACCACGCCGTCATGCCCGAGAACGACGAGATCGTCGCCGACGCCGAGGCTGTCGTGGTCGAGGTCGAAGAGGCCCTCGTCGAGGCCGTAGTGGCCGAAGACACCGCCACCGACACCGTCGTCGAGACCACCGACGCCGACACCACCGACGCCGACACCGAGGCTGCCGCCACGGACGAGCCCGCCGAGGCCGTCACCGAGGACGAGGCCGAGCCCGCCGAGCCGACCGTGACCTTCGGGTCCCTCGGTCTCCCCGACGGCATCGTCCGCAAGCTCGCCCAGAACGGCGTCACCGCGCCCTTCCCGATCCAGGCCGCGACCATCCCGGACGCCCTGGCCGGCAAGGACATCCTGGGCCGCGGCCGTACCGGCTCCGGCAAGACCCTCTCCTTCGGACTCCCGCTGCTGTCCGCCCTCTCCGGCGGCCACACCGAGAAGAAGAAGCCGCGCGGCATCATCCTCACCCCGACCCGTGAGCTCGCGATGCAGGTCGCGGACGCGCTCCAGCCGTACGGCGACGTGCTCGGCCTGAAGATGAAGGTCGTCTGCGGCGGTACGTCCATGTCCAACCAGATCTACGCCCTGGAGCGTGGCGTCGACGTACTCGTCGCCACCCCGGGCCGACTGCGCGACATCATCAACCGTGGCGCCTGCTCGCTCGCGGCCGTCCAGGTCGCCGTCCTCGACGAGGCCGACCAGATGTCCGACCTGGGCTTCCTGCCCGAGGTCACCGAGCTGCTCGACCAGATCCCCGGCGGCGGCCAGCGCATGCTCTTCTCCGCCACCATGGAGAACGAGATCGGCACGCTGGTCAAGCGTTACCTGACCGACCCGGTCAGCCACGAGGTCGACAGCGCCCAGGGCAACGTCTCGACCATGTCGCACCACGTCCTCGTCGTGAAGCCGAAGGACAAGGCGCCGGTCACGGCCGCGATCGCCGCCCGCAAGGGCCGCACGATCATCTTCGTCCGTACGCAGCTGGGCGCCGACCGTATCGCCGAGCAGCTCGTCGAGTCGGGCGTCAAGGCCGACGCCCTGCACGGCGGCATGACGCAGGGTGCCCGTACGCGCGTCCTGGAAGACTTCAAGAAGGGCTACGTCAACGCCCTCGTCGCCACCGACGTGGCCGCCCGCGGTATCCACGTCGACGGCATCGACCTGGTCCTGAACGTGGACCCGGCCGGTGACCACAAGGACTACCTGCACCGTTCGGGCCGTACCGCCCGTGCCGGCAAGTCCGGCGTCGTCGTGTCGCTGTCGCTGCCGCACCAGCGCCGTCAGATCTTCCGGCTGATGGAGGACGCGGGCGTCGACGCCGCGCGCCACATCGTCCAGGGGGCCGGGGTCTTCGAGCCCGAGGTCGCCGAGATCACCGGCGCCCGTTCGCTGACCGAGGTCCAGGCCGACTCCGCGAACAACGCCGCCAAGCAGGCGGAGCGCGAGGCCAAGGAGCTCACCCGCGAGCTGGAGCGCATCCAGCGCCGTGCCACGGAGCTGCGCGAGGAGGCCGACCGCCTGGTGGCGCGCGCGGCCCGTGAGCGTGGCGAGGACCCCGAGGCCGCTGTCGCCGAGCTGGCGGCTGCCACCGAGGCCGAGCTGGCCGCGGCGGCCGTACCGGCGCAGCCGAGGGCGGAGCAGCGCGAGGAGCGTCGCGACGACCGCGGCAGCTTCGGACGCCGTGACGACCGGGGCGGCGACCGTGGTGGATACCGCGGCGGCGACCGTGGTGGTGACCGCGGTGGCTTCCAGCGCCGTGACGACCGTGGTGGTGACCGTGGTGGTTTCCAGCGTCGTGACGACCGTCCGTCGGGTGACCGTGGTGGTTTCCGTCGTGATGACCGTCCGTCGGGTGGTTTCCGTGGTGGCGAGCGTCGTGACAACGACCGTCCGTCCGGTGACCGTGGTGGTTTCCAGCGTCGTGACGACCGTCCGTCGGGTGACCGTGGTGGTTTCCGTCGTGATGACCGTCCGTCGGGTGGTTTCCGTGGTGGCGAGCGTCGTGACAACGACCGTCCGTCCGGTGACCGTGGTGGTTTCCAGCGTCGTGACGACCGTCCGTCCGGTGACCGTGGTGGCTTCCAGCGCCGCGACGACCGCCCCACCGGCGGACACCGTGGCAGCGACCGTCCGTTCAACCGTGACCGCCGTGACGACCGGCCGACCGGCGGCTTCCGCTCCGGTGGCGCCGACCGTCCGACCGGCCGCCGTGACGACCACCGCACGACGGGTACGGGTACCGGCACCGGTTCCTTCGGCCGCCGTGACGACAAGCCCCGCTGGAAGCGCAACAGCTGACACCGGGCCAGGTGTGAACCTGTGACCTGCTGAAGCGGGCCCGTCCTCCCCGGACGGGCCCGTTTCCGTTTCCGTCCCCGTACGACGCCCCGGTGTCCGCCCGCTGATCCGGCCGTACGATGACCGGGGCCACCGCCGACGGGCCCGGGAACGGATACCCGATCGGCTGCCCGCCTCGCTCCCGCTATGCTCGTGGGGTGCGCAAGCACGGACCGTTAGCTCAATTGGCAGAGCAGTGGACTTTTAATCCATTGGTTGTGGGTTCGAGTCCCACACGGTCTACCGGCTGCATCACCTTCGGAACCCTCGTTGACCAGCGTCAACGGGGGTTCCGTCGTTTCCGGGACCTGCTCGGCGGTGCAATCCGTGTACGTACACAGCCGTGCCGACCGAACCTGAAGGCGGCTTCAGGCTGCTTCAGGCCGGCTTCAGGATGGTTCCGGCACGGTGGAACCCATCGGCACCCGCCGGGCCGGAAGGCTCACGGGACTTGAGCCTTTCAAGTGGCCCTCTTGACCTCCCGTTTACGCTGAGCCCAATCGTGGTCACAGCCTGGAACCGGTCGGTTGCCGTCGATGACGGGCGGCCGGGTGCAGGACGAAGGCCTCATGAGTCCGGGGCTTTCGGGACGGGCTCGGAGCCCCGGTGCCGCCGGAATCCAACTGATCGCCAGGAGAAGTCATGAGCATCGCAACGTGTACCCAGACGGAGAACAGCGAACTGTCGGAGAACGCAGGGCAGTTCGAGCTGCACGCCGTGTCGATCGCCCCCGAGGTGATAGCGAATCTCGCCGAGGTGAGGGTGCCGACCCCGCGGTCCGTCCTCCTCGGCTGGGTGGAGGTGCCTCCCGGCGACCCCCGTGGGGCGACCGGTCACGCCCTCTATCTCACTCCGGCCGGCTATGCCTACCGGGTCACGACCTACCTCGGTGGCCGTCGCGCCAACGGTGCGAACGCCGGCTGAGACCGGCCACACGGGGGACGGGTCTCGGATGCCGATCATCCGGTGCGGTACCCGCGCCGGGGCCAACTCCCGGGCCGGCCGCAGCCGGACGGTCTCCAGGTCCTCGCAGTCGCCGTCGGGGCGCTCGGCGATGTGCACCCGGTACAGCTACAGCTCGGCGCGCTGCTCGTTGTCGACCGCGACACCGATCCGGTCGAGGAGGTGGCGCAGCACGGCACGGCCGGAAGGGCGGCCGATCAGGGTGGACCGCTCGCGGCGGAAGCGCGCGGGCAGCGCCGTCGCCCTCCTCGCCCCGGACGACGCGGCCCGGATCCCTGGCGATGTCCCGTCCCGGTGGGGAAGCGGCGCCGGTAAATGGTTCGAGGCGCCCCGCGCATGCCGTAGAGTTGTATCTACCGACGCGGGGTGGAGCAGCTCGGTAGCTCGCTGGGCTCATAACCCAGAGGTCGCAGGTTCAAATCCTGTCCCCGCTACTTGTGAACGAAGGCCCGGCACATCATGTGCCGGGCCTTCGGGCGTTTCCGCCCCCGTGCTGCGCTCCCCCACTTGGCCGTGGCCGAATCGCCGACCGGCACGGCTGCGGCCAGCCTGGGAGGAGCGCGGTACCGTCCGCCGCGGTACGGACCGGGCAGGAGACCACTGGTGGGGCAGCGAGAAAGCAGGGGCAGAGCGCGCCGGTTCCTCCGGGTGCTGCCCGCCGTGCTGATCGTCGGCGGGGTGCTCTTCGATGTGCTGACCCCGCCGACCTTCACCGCCGCCCCGTTCTTCGCCGCCGCTCCGGTGATGGCCGCCCCGTTCTTCTCGTTCCGGGGCACGCTGGTGACCGGGGTGATCGCGGTCGCGGGCATCGCGGGGCTGCGCGCGACCAACGGCACCGAGACCACCGGAACATCCATCACCGAGCAGGTCACCGTCGTCACGGTGGCTGCCATCGCCCTCCTCATCAACCGGGTCATCCAGCGCAGCGGCGAGCAGCTGGCGTCGGCGCGGGTCGTCGCCGAGACCGCCCAGCGGGCTGTGCTGCCGGTGCCCTCCGAGCGGATCGGCGGGCTGCACATCGCGGCCCGGTACGAGGCGGCGCAGGCCGGGACCTTCATCGGCGGGGACCTCTTCGCCGTACAGGACACGCCGTACGGGGTCCGGCTGGTGGTGGGTGACGTCCGGGGCAAGGGACTGGGTGCGGTCGAGGCCGTGGCCGTGGTGATCGGCGCGTTCCGGGAGGCCGCCGAGCAGGAGGCCACGATCGAGGAGGTCGCCCAGCGCCTGGAGCGCGCGCTGACCCGCGAAGGGGTGCGCCGGGAGGGGCTCGACGCCTTCGAAGGGTTCACCACGGCGGCGCTCGCCGAGATCCCGCGTGGCCGGCAGGACCTGATCCGGCTGCTGAACCGGGGCCACCCCGAGCCGCTGCTGCTGTACGTGGACGGCAGCCTCGACGTACTCGCGCCGGGCGACCCCGCGCTGCCGCTGGGACTGTCGGATCTGGCGGCCTGGCCGGACCGGGCGGACGAGTCGCCGTTCCCGCCGGGGGCCACGCTGCTGATGTACACCGACGGGCTCTCCGAGGCGCGGAACACCGAGGGGGTCTTCTACGACCCGCAGGAGCGGCTGCGCGGCCGGGTCTTCCCCGGGCCCGAGGAGCTGCTGACGGCGCTGTCCGACGACGTACGGCTGCACACGGGCGGGCACTCCACGGACGACATGGCGCTGCTCGCGGTGGAGCGTCCGATGGAGGGGCAGCCGGACCGGCGGCGGATGATGGGGATCGTGCGAGCTGCCGGACACAATCCGTAGTCGGCGTACTCCACTCCGCATAACATTTGACGCACGGTCAGAATTTCGATGTTTCCTGAGGGGGGATCAAGTCACCCCGATCTGCCCGGCTCTGTCCCGGTTAACGGAGGCCAAAGCCGTTAACGATCAGTGGGAACAGCTTGGAATCCGGTACCCGCGTCTATTAACGTTCGATAACGCAGCGCGGTCGTCCCAGTCGTCGCAAGAGGCGGCACCGTGCGCACGCGCCGAATCCCGCAAGGGAACCGGGGAACCACCAATTGGGGTGAATCGGGCCGCTTCGTGAGGGGCTGCCCGTAGGAGACCTTCCTGCTCCGAACCCGTCAGCTAACCCGGTAGGCGGTAAGGAAGGAAAGGAGTGCGCCTCCGTGGCGTCCAACAACCCTGCCCCCGAAACGCTGTACTTCCCGAATGACGATGCTCTCGGGTTCGGTGGTGACGACGGCGGGACCTTCGACGAATGGAACCCCACCGAGGATTCCGTCCGGCCGGTCCGCGGCAAGCACCGGGTGGCGAAGCAGCGCAACGGTCTCGCCCGCAGCTCGACGGTTCTCGGCGTCGGCGTGATCGCGGCGGTCGGCGCGGGCGGCATGGCCAGCGCGCAGAGCAAGCCGCCGGTCTCGATATCCCTCCCCGACCTCCCGCAGTCCGTCAAGGACAAGCTCCCGGAGGCCGAGTCGCTGCCCGGCGTGGGTGCGCTGATCTCCGACCTCGGCGGCCACTCGTCGGACAACGGCGGCGACTCGTCGGACAACGGCGGTACGGCCACCGTCACCCACGCGTCGCTCGTCACCGGCAAGGGCGGCGCCGATGCCGGTGAAGCGCTCCGCGCACGCATCCTCCAGCAGGCCGAACAGCAGCAGGGCGCGGCCGAGGACGAGGCCAAGGCGGCAGCCGAGAAGGCAGCCGCGGAGAAGGCTGCGGCCGAGGCCGCGAAGAAGCAGGAAGAGGCGGACGCCAAGGAGAAGGCCGCCAAGAAGAAGGCCGAGGCGGAGGCCAAGGCCAAGGCCGAGAAGGAACGGCTCGCGAAGCTGGCCGCCAGTTACTCGCTCCCCGTCTCCTCGTACACCCTCACCTCGCGCTTCGGTGACGGCGGCTCGATGTGGTCCTCCGGTCACCACACCGGCCTCGACTTCGCGGCCCCCACCGGCACCCCGATCAAGGCTGTCCACAGCGGCACGGTCAAGTCGGCGGGCTGGGCCGGGTCGTACGGCTACCGCACGGTCATCACGCTCGACGACGGTACCGAGCTGTGGTTCTGCCACCAGTCCTCGATGTCCGTCAGTGCCGGCCAGAAGGTCAGCACCGGCGAGGTCATCGGTCGCGTCGGCGCCACCGGCAATGTCACCGGCCCGCATGTGCACCTCGAGGTCCGCCCCGGCGGCGGCGACCCGATCGACCCGATGACCTGGCTCGCGAGCAAGGGCCTGCACGCCTGACGGCACCCGCGACCCCGGCAGCCCTGGCGATACACCCCCCCGACGCCAGGGCTGCCGGCTTCGGTGTGCGGGACCCGGGTGCTGTGCACGGGCAGCGCCGTCCCGGCGGAATAGTGCGGCCCCGGCGGGCGGTTGATCAACGTATGGCTTCTCTACGTGAACTCGGCTCGTCCGGCATCCAGGTGTTCCCGCTCGCCCTCGGCGGCAATGTCTTCGGCTGGAGCGCCGACGAGGCGCAGTCCTTCGACGTGCTCGACGCCTATGCGGCGGCGGGCGGCAACTTCGTCGACACCGCGGACGCCTACTCCGCGTGGGTGCCGGGCAACGAGGGCGGCGAGTCCGAGACCATCATCGGCAACTGGCTGGCCGCGCGCGGGAACCGCTCCGAGGTCGTCGTCGCCACCAAGGTCGGTGCGCACCCGCAGTACAAGGGGCTCGCCCCCGCGAACATCAAGGCTGCGGCCGAGGAGTCGCTGCGCCGTCTGCGCACCGACCACATCGACCTCTACTACACCCACTTCGACGACCCGGCCGTCCCGGTCGAGGAGATCATCACCGCCCTCGACCAGCTGGTGAAGGACGGCAAGGTGCGCGCCATCGCCGCCTCCAACATCACGCCCGAGCGTCTCGAAGCCTCGCTGGCCTTCTCGGAGGCGGAGGGCCTGGCCCGGTACGTCGCCCTCCAGCCGCACTACAACCTGGTCTCCCGCGACACCTACGAGGGCGGGCTCCAGGACACCGCCGCCCGCCACGGCCTGGCCGCCGTGCCGTACTTCGCGCTGGCGTCCGGCTTCCTCACCGGCAAGTACCGGCCCGGTACGGAGGTCGACAGCGTGCGGGTGGAGAAGGCGGGCCAGCACCTCGGGACCGAGCGGGGGATCAAGGTCCTGGCCGCGCTGGACAAGGTCGCGGCGGCGCACGAGGCCGAGCTCGCGACCGTCGCGCTGGCCTGGCTGGCCGCGCGGCCGACCGTCGCCGCGCCGATCGCGTCGGCCCGTACGGTCGAGCAGCTGCCCGCGCTGACCGCGGTGGCCGAACTGGAGCTCACCGAGGCCGAGTTGGCGGAGCTGACGGCGGCCTCCGCCTGACTCCGGTAGTCGGCTGAGCCCGTCGGCTGCAGCCGGTCGGTGCTGCCGGTCAGCGCTGGTACGGGTGGTGGCTGCCGTAGTACGGATACGGCGGCGCCACCCGTACCCGGCCCGTCGCCCGCGCCGCGTACAGCAGCGCGGGCCCGGCTATCTCCTTGCGCTGCCAGAGGTGGTGCAGCAGCTCCTGCTCGCGTGCCTCGAAGTCCGGGCCCACCGCCCCGCGCCGGGCCCGGTGCCGCAGAAAGGCCAGGGTGGTCGCGAACGCCTCGTACTCGGACACGGCCCGGGACGCGGCCCTGGCCCGCGCCTTCGCAACGGCGGACGGCTGCGGTCGTACGTACGGGTAGTAGGGGCTCGGGGGCGATGGAGGGTGCGCGGGGTCCGCGTACGGCACCAGGCTCGGGTGGGGCGCCGGGTTCGCGTACGGCACGGGGTCCGCGTAGGGCGCCGGGCTCGGAGTGGCGTACGGGGTCGGCTGCGCGTACGGGGCCGGTTGAACGTACGAAGACGGCTGGGCGTACGGGTTCGGCTGGCCGTAGGGACTTGCTTGGCCGTACGGATTCGGCTGGGCGTTGAGGTGCTGGCCCCGGGGGTCGGTACCCGCCGCGCCCGTTCGTGCCGCGAAGCCGCGCGCCATCGCGCGCGCCCGCATCGACGAGAGCGCGAGGGGTTCCTCCGGCGCCAGCCAGCCCGCCGCGGCGTACGCGGGCAGCTCCGTCGATATCGTGCGCAGCTCCCGCTGCCGGGTCCAGATCGCCAGCCAGGTGACCACCCCGAAGACCGGCACCATGAACACGCCGTAGACCAGGTAGAAGCCGTAGGTGCCGAAGACCGACGAGCTGTTCCACAGGGCGTGCATTCCCATGGCGCAGACCAGGCCGAGCAGCGGCGGTGCGTATCTGCGCAGCCGTCTGCGCCCGGTGGCGAGCGCCGAGAGCCCGAAGCCGATGCCGGTCAGTACCGTGAACAGCGGGTGTGCGAAGGGCGCCACGACGACCCGGACGAAGAACGTCGCCGCGGTCACCGAGGGCACACCGGAGAAGCCCATGGACTTGTCCTCGCCGAAGGCGCTGCCCAGATAGAGGATGTTCTCGGTGAAGGCGAAGCCGGTCGCGGTGAAGCCCGCGAAGACCACACCGTCGACGAGTCCGGTGAAGTGCCGTCTTCGGAAGAGGAAGATCAGCAGAACCGCCGCTGCCTTCGCGCTCTCCTCGACGACCGGCGCCACCACGGTCGCTCCGAGGGTGTCCGCGCTGCTGGGGTCGGCGGTGGCGGTCGCGATCCAGTGGGTCGCGAAGGAGTTCGCGATGATCGCGACGAGCGCGGCGGCGCACGCCCCCCAGGCGAACGCGAAGAGCAGATTGCTCCAGGGGCCCGGATCGACCCGGTCCAGCCAGCGGAAGGCGGCCATCAGCAGCGGCACCGGCAGCACGGCCAGGCCGAGGCCGACCAGAAAGCCTTCGGTGCCGGTCTGTTCGCGTACCAGCGAGAGGATCAACAGGCCGCAGAGGGCGAGGAGCACGATCACCGCGGAGGCACGCAGCGCCTTGCTGCGCCAGAAGTCCTTGCGCGGCTTGTAACGCCAGTGCGCACGCGGCGGCACGGCATCGAAGCGCGGCTGCTCCTCGTAGGCCGGAACCACCGGATGGATCGCCCCGGGCGGCGAGCTCGACTCGTACACCCCATTGACCCTAACGAGCGGCACTGACAACTGCGATGCCGCAGGGGATATCCGTTCTGCCTCACCCGCACCGGTGTTCATCCGCACCGGTTCATCCGCGACGGTTCACCGCACCTGCTCGTCCGCGACGGTGTTCGTCCGCGACGGCTCAACTCTTCCGGGCGCCGCGGCGGAACAGCAGGTCGTGCACGACATGGCCCTTTTCGAGCCCCTGCCCCTCGAACCGGGTCAGCGGCCGGAAAGCGGGCCTCGGCGCATAGCCGCCGTCCGCCTCGGTGTTCTCGAACGCGGGGTGCGCGGTGAGCACGTCCAGCATCTGCTCGGCATACGGCTCCCAGTCGGTCGCACAGTGCAGTACGGCGCCGGGAGCGAGCCGGGTAGCGGCCAGGTCAAGGAACTCGGGCTGGATCAGCCGCCGTTTGTGGTGGCGGCTCTTGGGCCACGGGTCGGGGAAGTACACCCGCAGTCCGGCGAGCGCGTCGGGCTCCAGCATCTCGCGGAGCAGGATGATCGCGTCGCCGTTGGCCACCCGGATGTTGGACAGGCCGTCCCGTTCCGCGAGACGGAGCAGATTGCCCTGACCAGGGGTGTGCACATCGGTGGCGAGGATTCCGGTGGCCGGGTCGGCGGCGGCCATCTGCGCGGTCGCCTCACCCATCCCGAAGCCGATCTCCAGTACGACGGGAAGTCCGTCGAACATCGCACCGAGGTCGAGGATCTCCCGGCCGTCGATGTCCAGGCCCCACTTCGGCCACAACCGTTGCAGGGCATCGCCCTGTCCGGTCGTGACCCGGCTGCGGCGGGGCTGGAAGCTACGGATCCGGCGCTCGTGGTGCGAGCCCGCCGGGTCGGCGGCGGGTCCGCCCGGGAAGCGCGGCTCACCCTTGGCGCGGCGGGGCGCTGAGGGCTCTGCGGCGGGTGCCGGGGAGGACTCGGGGCTGGGGTTCAGGAGATCGGACACAGTGCTTTCAAGTCTACGATCCCCGGCGACCGGTCGGTCCGGTCCCGCTACGGTCCTGGTCCGGCCCGTCCCGGCAGCGCCGCGTCGGGCCCGGACCGGCCCCGCTCAGGTCCCGTTGCGGCAGCGCCGCGTCAGGCCCCCGACCGGGGCGCACCGCCCCCGTCAGGCCTGCCCGCCCCCTCCGTCAGGCCCGGCCGTCGTCAGGCCCGGACCCCCACCGAGGCCAGCGCCCGCCGGGCGACCTCGCGGCCGATCGGCAGTGCGGCCGTCGCGGCCGGTGACGGCGCGTTCAGCACATGGACCGTGCGCGGCGACTCCCGGATCAGGAAGTCGTCGACCAGCGTGCCGTCCCTGAGCACCGCCTGTGCCCGCACCCCGGCGGGCGCCCGGCGCAGATCCCGCTCCTCGACGGACGGCAGCAGCCGCCGCACCGCCTCGGTGAACGCCCGCTTCGACAGCGAGCGGTGCAGCTCGCCCGCCCCGTACCGCCAGTGCCGCCGGGCTATCCGCCAGGAGCCGGGCCAGGCGAGCGTGGTGCCCAGCTCGCCGGGGCGCACGGTCCCCCAGCCGTACCCCTCGCGGGCCAGCGCCGGTACCGCGTTCGGACCGACGTGCACACCGCCGTCGACTCCCCGCGTCAGATGGACGCCGAGGAAAGGGAAGGCGGGGTCGGGCACCGGGTAGACCAGACCGCGCACCAGACCGGGGCGGGCCAGCGTGTAGTACTCCCCGCGGAAGGGCACGATCCGCATGCCCGGGTCGTCGCCCGCGAGCCGGGCGATCCGGTCGCAGTGCAGCCCCGCGCAGTTCACCAGGGCCCGGGCCCGGACGACCGAACCGTCCGCCGTGGCGACCGCGACGCCTTCCGGGCGCCGGGAGATCCGCACCACCTCGGCGCCGCAGCGGATGTCCGCGCCGGACAGCTCCGCGAGCCGGGCGGCCACCGCCCCGTAGTCCGCGATCCCCGTGGTGGCGACCCGGATCGCGGCCAGGCCCCGGACCTCGGGTTCGTACTCGGCGATCTGTGCGGGACCCAGCTCCCGCACCGGAATGCCGTTCTCCCTGCCGCGCTGGGCCAGGGCGTGCAACCGGGGCAGCTCTTCCCGCCCGGTGGCGACGATCAGTTTGCCGGTCACCTCGTGGGGCAGGGACTGCTCCGCGCAGAACTCCGTCATCTCGGCCGCGCCGCGCACCGCGAACCGGGCCTTCAGTGAGCCCGGTCGGTAGTAGATCCCGCTATGGATCACGCCGCTGTTCCGGCCGGTCTGGTGGCGGGCGGTGCGCTGCTCCTTCTCCAGGACCACCACCCGGGTGCCCGGCGCGGACCGGGTCAGCGCATAGGCCGTCGACAGGCCCACGATCCCGCCCCCGACGACGAGCACATCGCAGTCGAAGCCGCCGCTGTACGCACCGCTGCCGCCGCGGCCGGACCCCGTCCCGCGGTCGTATCCGCCGCTGCCGCCGCGGCCGTGGCTGTTCGCGAAAGACATCGCACCTCCTCCCACCCCGATAGTGCACTGGCCCACTGACAATGCCCGCAAACCAAGGGGGAGGCCCCTTCTGCTTCTCCAGCTACGCGGGCGCCACCAGAAGCGGCCGGGCCCGCTCCCGTAACTCCACGACTCTCGGCTCGTCGCCGTACGGCTCCAGCCGGTGCAGCAGATCCCGTACGTACTCCGTGGTGCGCGCCGAGGAGATCCGCCCGGCCACCTCCACCGCCCGGGTGCCCGCGGCGCACGCCGCGTCGAGGTTGCCCGACTCCAGCTCCGCCACCGCGCTGACCACCAGGCGCAGCCCGTGCGAGCGCACGAACTCCTCCGTCGGCTTCGACAGGGCCTGTTCGGTGAAGCGCCGCACCTGACGCGGGGCCTTCAGGTCGTGGTAGCACTCGGCGGCATCCGCCGCGAACCGGTCGTACGAGTAGAAACCCAGCCAGGACGGATCCGCGTCGCCGTCACGTGAGCGTTCGAGCCAGCCCTCCGCCGCCCGCAGGGCCGCGCCGGCCGCCGAGGAGTCACCGGCGCGCGCGTGCGCCCGTGCTTCCACAAGTCTGAAGAAGCTCATCGTGCGGGCCGTCGCGAGGCCGCGGTTGCGCTCCACGGCCGCCTGCGCGAGATCCACCCCCTCGTCGCCGAAGCCGCGGTAGACCGCCTGCAAGGACATCGAGGCGAGGACATATCCCCCCAGGGGGACGTCCGCGGCGGCGCGGGCGAGCCGCAGCGCCTGGATGTAGTAGCGCTGCGCCGCCTCCTGCTGGCCCGTGTCGAACGCCATCCACCCGGCGAGACGGGTCAGTTCGGCGGTCGCCCCGAAGAGCCCGCGGCCGACCTCGTCGCTGTACGAACCGAGCAGCAGCGGGGCGGCGTCCACCCGCAGACACTCCGGCACCATCGATGAACGCCAGTCCCCGCCGCCGTACTTGGAGTCCCAGCGCCGGGCGTCCTCGGCCGCTTCCCGTAACTTCGTCACATCGCTGTGGCCCACGCGCAGGGCCGTCGGGTCCGCCAGTTCCTCCGTGCCGCGCTCCACCGAGGAATCGGCGGGTGTTATCAGCCACCGTGACGCAGGTGTCGCATATGCCGTGACCGCGAACGATCCGGCGAGCGACTGCCAGATCCCGCCACTTCCGGCGCGCCGGCCGGCCAGGTCGAGACGGTAGAGATCGGTCGCCGACACCACCGCCGCGTTCACGTCCCGGTGGAAGGCGAGCCCGACCTCGGGGGCCGGATCCGCGTCCGCGAGACCGATTTCGTGCAGCGGGACGGGCCGGCCCAGCTTGGCGCCGATCGCCGCCGCGATCAGATGGGGCGCGGCGCCCTGGGGCACCATGCCCTTGGAGACCCACCTGGCCACGGAGGTTTTGTCGTAGCGAAGTGTCAGGCCGCGCTGGGCGCCGAGGTCGTTGACCCGTCGCGCCAGTCCGGCATTGCTGATTCCCGCTAAGGCGAGAACGGTGCCGAGTTTGTCGTTCGGCCCGCGTAGCTCCCTGGACATGCGCCACCCCTCGACACACAGACGGCCGCCACGTCGCGGCAACCTCTCCTGTCCGGGATGCCGTGCGGGGCGTTCGTAAACCCAGCGTAGTTCGCCGCATCCCTACCGTTAAGGGGTGATGTTCCGGATGGCGGGATTGTTTGCCCGTGCCGAGCGCCCGGAGCCGCCACTCGTGCTCCTGGCGTGTGGCCGTGCGCCCGGCCGTGCGCTCTGGCCCGGCCCTCCCCCGAGGTCTTCCATGTGGAGTGCGTGGGTCGGCCTGCTGCCAGAATCCAGCGGGCTGGGGGACACCGCCGCCTCAATCCCCGCGGGCGGCGGGCCGGTCCGGGAGGCGTACCGCGTCTCCCGGACCGCAGTGCCGGGTCGGTTCGCCCGTCTTCCCGGGCCACCGTTGCCCGTTCGCCAGAATGGCCGAATGTCGCCCCTCGTGGCGCATGGTCACATGGCTTTTGCCGGGGGCGCATTCGCTTTTGGGTGCGCGCTTCCGTACTCCCTCCTGTACGCCGTTGTCATGGCAGCATGGACCTGAACGTCCCGGACGTTCAGTTGTCCACAGCCTGTGGAGGCGGCGATGCGGTGGTTGGTGGGGTGGAGCAGTATTGCCGCGAGCTTCGGCACGGCCGGTTCGGTGGGCGGCACCGGTGAGGACCGCACCGTTCATCCCGTCGGATCCCAGCTCCTCTGGGGTGACCCCGACCCCCTCTGGGCGGTCGGCGACTGGCGGCCCGACGAGGTGCGGGTCATCACCGTCGACCCCTTCACCCGCCTTGCGGTACTGGGCTGTTGTGCCGCCACCGACGAGGAACTGCGGGTCGGGCTCTTCGCCGCACGCGGCGGCGCCCTGCGTCATCTCACCGCCTGGCCGGGCAGTTACACGGTCGTCGTGCAGTCCGGCCGCCGGATCACCGTGGTCGGCGACCTGGCAGGCGCCCGGCCGGTCTTCCACACCCCCTGGGCCAACGGCACGGCCTACGCCACCGCCGCCCTCCCGCTCGCCGACCTCATCGAAGCCCAGCTGGACATCGGGCACCTGGCCGCGCTGCTCGCCTGCCCCGACGTCCCCGAGGCGCTGCGCGACTCCACGCCGTACGCGGGCGTCCGGCGCATCCCGCCCGGCCACGCGCTGATCCTGCGCGAGGGTTCCCGGGAGATCACCGGATACGAACAGGTCGCCTCGCTCGCGGTGGCCGCCGCCCAGGTCGACCCGGACCGTGCGGTGGACGGGGTACGGAACGCGCTGGTCGAAGCCGTACGCGCCCGGCTCACCGCACCACGCCATGCCCCCGGGACCCTGCCGCCCGACCCCGGCCCGGTCCCCGGCATGGGCCCGGCCGACCGGCGCGCGGCCCGGGGAGCGCCCGCCCCCGCCCCCGGTATCGGCGCCGACCTCTCCGGGGGCAGCGCGTCCGCCACCCTCACCCTGCTCGCCGCCGGACTGCCAGGGGTTCCCGGCACCGTCCTCGGCCACGGCACGGGCGCCGGGGAGCGTCTCCTCGCCGTCACCTTCAACGACCTCTCCGCCCGCGGTCTCGAACCCGAACTGGAACGGGCCGGAGCCATCGCGGCCAACCCCCGGCTGCACCACGTGGTCGTCACCGCCGGTGAAGAGGCCCTGCCGTACGCAGATCTGGAGTCGGGCCCGCTGACCGACGAGCCCGGCCCCTCGCTGATCACCGCGGAGCGCCACCGCCGTCGGCTCGCCGCGGGCAGCGCCGACCACTTCGTGGGCGACGGCGCACGCCAGGTGCTCGACGCGCATCCGGCGCGCCTGGCGGACCTGTTGATGGACCGCCGCAGACGCCATCTCGTCCGGCCGGTCGCAGCCCTGGCGAAGGCGGACGGCTCGGCCCTCATCCCGCTCACCGTCTACCGCGCGGCGCGCAAACTGGCCCGTACCCCCTACCGGATGGGCATCGAGACCGCAGCGGCCCGGCTCCGCGACCGCGACTTCCTCCTCACCACGGAGGGCTCCACCCTGGACGCGTCGCTGGCCGCGCTCACCTGGTCCCGGCCCGGCCCCGCGGCCCGCTGGCTGACCGGCGAGGCACTCGCCGAAGTGTCCGTACGCCTCCAGGAGTCGGCGCTGCGCCCCACCTCGGTGCAGCGCCCGGGGGAGGCCCGCGCCCGAGCAGCACTGGCCCGGTACGCGGCGGACCACCGGGTCTTCGAACAGGCGGCGGAGGTACGCAGCCAGCGACTGCACGCCCCGTTCCTCGACAACCAGGTCGTCCGGGCGGCCCGCTCCCTGCCCGAATCACTGCGGGTCCAGCCGGGGGCACGGGCCGCGATCCTCCGTACGGTACTGGCGGGCGCGGGCATCCACGATCTGCCGCACGGCTGGGGCGCACCCTCCCACTCCACGGCGAAAGCCACTTTCCACCAGGGGCTGCGCTCCTCCCTGGACACGCTGCTCGCCCTCTTCGACGCGCCGCTGCTGGCGGACGCGGGCCTGATCGAGGCGCGGGTGGTGCGCAAGGCGCTGCGGGCGGCGGCGCAGGGCGAGCGGCTGCCGCTCGACGGGCTCGCCGACCTGGTCTCCACGGAGCTGTGGCTCCGCAGGCTGCTGTCCCGGCGCGGCACGTGCTGGACGGGAACGGCGGCACCGAAACAGCGGGCGGTGGCGGGCGGAGTGGTACCGAGGCGCAGCCTGTGACGGGGTGCGGTCCCTGACGGGGGGCGGTCTGTGACGGGCACAGTGGGCAACCGGGTCCGAACCGTCACCGGAGGCCGGCCGTCACCAGAACCCGAACCGTCTCCGGAGACCGGCCGCCGCCAGAACCCGAACCGTCTCCGGAGACCGGCCGGCCCTCACCGGCAACTGATCTGTGACTGCGCCCAGTCGGCGGGCACCACCGAGCCGAACGCACCCGCCCGCTCGACCACCAGCCGTACCGTCCGACGGCCCGAGATCCCGACCCGCACCGGCACCGCGGGATCCCCGCCGTGCACCACGGGCGAACTCCACAGCAGCGCGTCGTCCCCGTACACCGAGAACCGGACCGCGCCGAGCCCCATCGCCATGGTGTCCACCCCGGCCAGTGCCTCATAGCTGGTGCACTGGCGGTTGAGCTCGATGGTCACGCTGGAGGGAGCGCGCACCGTGATGCCGTGGTCGTAGGAGGCGTCACCGATCGACAGACTCTGCCGCTGCCACACCGGAGTGCTGTCCCGGAGGCTCAACTCGGGCGCGGTGTGGTCGCCGACGAGTGAGTACGCAAGGGTGTTGACCTGGTAGACGGCGGGCGCGGGCGGCGGAGTCGGCGTGGGCGTCGGTGTCGGGGTGGGCCTGGGCGTCGGCTTCGGCGGCGGAGTCGGCCGGGGCGGTGCAGGAGGCTTCGGCTCGGCCTTCGGCGGCGCCGGACGGGGCGTCGGCTTCGGGGTGGGCCGGGGCTCGGGCGCCGGGGGAGGCGGCGGCTTCGGCCTGGGGGACGGGGGCGTGGGTGCGGGCGGTACCACGGGCTGCGCCACCGGAGGCGCCGCGTGCGGCTTCGGCGGGGGAGCGTCGCTGCCCGACAGGGCGAACGCGAGCCCGGCCGCCGCCGCGACCACGACACCCGCGGCGATCCCTGCCTTGGCCGGGACACCCAGCCCCTCGGCCGCGGCGGCCCCACCGCCCGCGGAACTCCCGCCCGCTGCCGCGGCGGCGCCTGCTCCGGTGGCTCCCGCCAGACCGCCCGCGGCGATCCCGGCGGCCTTGAGCGCGTACCCACCGGCGAACCAGCCGATGACGGCGATCGGCACCAGTCCGGGAATCCCCGAGTTGACGTCCTTGAGTTCGCCTGCAGCTAGGCGGCACTTGGCGCACTCCTCCAGATGCTTCCGCAACCCCCGCTCGGCCCGCATCCGCAGCCCGCCCCGTGCGTAGGCGCCCAACCGGTCGGCGTACTGGGCGCAGTCCCCGCCCGCGGTGAGCGCCTGGCTCACATGGGCCTGGAGATACGCCTGCTTGAGCCCTTCGCGGGCCCTGCTGGCCAGTACGGCGGTGGCGTTGGCGGTCAGCCCGAACAGCGGCGCGACGTCGCTCGGTGACTCCTTCTCGACGGTGGTGTGCCAGAGCACCGCCTGCCAGCGCTCCGGCAGCGAACGGAACGCCTCCATGGCCAGCGACTGCTCGGCGATCTGCATGGCCCGCACGTCGGCGCCCAGGTCCAGCGTGTCCTGGTCGGACACCTCCGAGGACGCGGACCTGGCGGCCTGGTCGGCGAAGAGCGCGAAGTCCTCGACCAGTTGCTCCCGCTTGGCGGTCTTCGTCCACGCCGCCGCCACCCGCCGCACGGAGGTCAGGAGGTACGCCCTGACCGCCTGCTCCGGCCCGGCCCCGCCCCGTACCGCCTGGAGCGTGCGCGCGAACACCTCGGCGGTCAGATCGTCGGCGGTGTGCGCGTCACGGCAGCAGGTACGGGCGTAGCGGCGGACCGCTTCGGAGTGCCTGCGGAACAGCTCGGCGTAAGCACTGTCCTCGCCGTCCCGCATCTGCTGGATCAGATCGGCGTCGGACGGTGGCAGATCGAGCGAGCGGGGTGGCGGGAGAACGCTGCTCCCGCTGCCCTCGCGCTGCTGCGGCACGCTGGTGGACCACTCGTCAGTGGACCACTCGTCATCGGACGGACCACCCTGCTCGGGCACCTGGCCGGGCACCTGCTGCGCAGACCCGCCTGTCTCGCCGAGCGGCTCGTCCCGCCGTTCAACGCTCATCGCGGAAAGCTCCCGTACGCCTCGGACCAGAACACCGGCCAAGACTGACACAGAGCAGTGCACAATCAGCTGCCCGGATCCGGCAACCACTCATCCGGGGAGTCTTCCCGAATCCGAGCACTAACCTTCATCCGTTAGGGGAAGGCTCAACAAGTTGTCCAGGCCCGGCCGTTGACCTCCGACCGAGCACCCGGACCGCACGTCACGCAGGCCGCGACCGCAACCCCTCCAGCAGAATGTCCAGCAACCGCGAGGACGCCGCCGCCTGCTGCGCCGCATCAGGCAGTGTCGGCGCCGCCGTGGCTATCACCAGCAGCACATCCGCCACCGTGACATCGCCCCGCAACTCACCCGCGTGACGGGCCCGGTCCACCAGCTGCCCCACGACCTCCAGCAACTCGGCGGCCCCGGCGTCGAGATCAGCAGCGAGCCCGTACCCCGGCTGCGCATCGGGTCCCCCGGGCGCCGACCGCTGCTGCGGCACACGCGTCCCGTCCGGGACGAAGCCGTCCAGTAAACCGGCTTCGGCGTCCACCACCCCGACCCGCAGTACCTGCGGCGGCAGCAGCCGGCCGGCACCCGAGGCCACCGAGGTCCGCAGGAAACGCGAGAGCGCCGACCACGGCTCCTCCTCCTGCCCGAGTGCCGTACGCGCCTGGTCCGTCAGCCGCGCCGTCTCCTGCGCGGCTATCCGCTGCACCAGCACGTCCTTGCTCGGGAAGCGCCGGTAGACCGTACCGACCCCGACCCTCGCCCGGCGCGCGACATCCTCCATCGGCGCCCCGTACCCCAGCTCGCCGAACACCTCGCGGGCGGCCCGCAGTACGTGCTCCAGATTCCGCTGCGCGTCCACCCGAAGAGGCACGGGACGCGTGACCGTGTCCGTCCCCGCCGCCGATCGGCCGTTGCTCCCGGACGGCGCAGAAGGCTGCCAATGAGCGTCCTGAATATGCATAAGCGTTCCCCCGGTAATGATGTCTCCCCCCGGAGACTCCCCGCCTGGCCGTCGGGGACAGGACCTGACCTGACGCCCCGACAAGCTACGAACATAGTTGAGCAAGGGGCGATTCAGAAGGGGGTAGTTCCGCACGGAGCGCCCCCCCGATCGGAGTATGGAGCGGAAGTCTCCCTATTCCGCCCCCGCGCCCCCTTCCCGCCCCACCCGCTGACCTGCGGCCCTTCCGTTCGCGAGGAGGAACCGTCCGCTCCGCCGCGCCGGTGTTCTCCAGTCACACAATTTGCCGGGCCTGTGGACAAAGTCGATCGACCGTAGCCTCATGGGACAGTGACTGCTCCCATTTCCCGGGGGACGACCCCCGGCCCCCGGACCGGCCCGCGCATTCTCGTCGTCGGCGGCGGCTATGTCGGTCTGTACACCGCGCTGCACCTCCAGCGGAAGCTGAAGGCCGGCGAGGCGGAGATCACCGTGGTCACGCCCGACCCCTATATGACGTATCAGCCGTTCCTCCCCGAAGCAGCCGCCGGATCCCTCTCGCCCCGGCATGTCGTCGTCCCCCTCCGACGGGTGCTCGACCGGTGCCGCATCGTCATCGGCGAGGCCACCGCCATCAGTCACGCCAAGCGCACCGCGACCGTCACCACCCTCGCGGGCCCCGAGGACGGCACCGGCGCGGTCGAGATCGAGTACGACGAACTCGTGCTGGCCCCGGGCTCCGTGTCGCGCACCCTCCCGATCCCCGGCCTCGACCGCTACGGCATCGGCTTCAAGAGCATCGAAGAGGCCATCGGCCTGCGCAACCACGTCATCGAGCAGCTGGACATCGCCTCCTCGACCCGCGACCCGGCCGTCCGAGACGCCGCCCTCACCTTCGTCTTCGTCGGCGGCGGGTACGCGGGCGTCGAAGCCCTCGCGGAGCTGGAGGACATGGCCCGGTACGCCGCCCGCTCCTACCACAACGTCGACCGCGACGACATGAACTGGATCCTCGTGGAGGCCTCGGGCCGCATCCTCCCTGAAGTCGGCGACGAGATGGGTACGTACGCGATCCGGGAACTGCGCAAGCGCAACATCGACGTACGCCTCGAAACCCGCCTGGACAGCTGCGACCACCGGATCGCCGTACTGAGCGACGGAGCCCGCTTCCCGAACCGGACCCTCGTCTGGACCGCGGGCGTCAAACCCCACCCGGTCCTCGCCGCCAGCGACCTCCCGCTGAACGCACGCGGCCGGCTCGTCTGTACGGCCCAACTCGCCGTCGAGGGAAGCGAGCACGCCTGGGCCGCGGGCGACGCCGCAGCCGTCCCCGACCTCACGTCCGACGAGCCCGGCAAGGAGACCGCGCCCAACGCACAGCACGCCGTACGCCAGGCCAAGGTCCTCGCCGAGAACATCCTCGCCTCGATGCACGGCAGGCCGCTCAGGAACTACGCGCACAAATACGCCGGTTCGGTCGCCTCACTCGGCCTGCACAAAGGCGTCGCGCATGTCTACGGACGGAAGCTGAAGGGCTACCCTGCCTGGTTCATGCACCGCGCGTACCACCTCAGCCGCATACCCACCTTCAACCGGAAGGCCAAGGTTCTCGCCGAGTGGACGCTTGCCGGGCTCTTCAAGCGCGAGATCGTTTCGCTCGGTTCGCTGGAGCATCCGCGGGCCGAATTCGAATGGGCCGCGAGCGGCGAGCGCCCGGAGCGGGACTGACGCCGACCGTCCCCCATGTGCCGGTCGCCCCAAGGCCCGACAGTGTTGTCGGTCACACCGGACGTGTGACCATAGGGGGGCTCAGACCCGTACAGAACGACCCGGATCCCCAGCCGGACGACCCGGCTCCCCGGCCGGGAGAGCAGCCGGTCCCAGCCGCCCAGTATCGACAAACGAGGCTTGAAAAGCAGTGAACTTCACGCGCTGGAGCGCCCGGCTCCCCGGTACACAGCGCCGCGCCGCCGCGCGGACCGACCGCAGTTCCGTGCCAGCAGCCCGCGGTGAGTCCGAAACCCCCCAGGAACCCGGCCAGGAGGGCGAGCCGCCCGCCGACCGGGCCCCCGTCCCGGCGCTCGACGAACTCTCCGCCCGGGAGGTCCTCGGCCAACTGCCCGCCCTCGTCGCCCTCGTGTACGGACCCGAGCACCGGATCGCGTACGTCAACGACGCCTACACCGAGGCGTTCGGCCCCCGCGCCACCGGCAGCGCGGCCACCGAAGTGATGCCGGAACTGGACGAGCTGGGTCTGTTCCCCCTGATGGACCAGGTCCTGCGCAGCGGCACCGCCCGCACGGTCAAGTCCCGCCGGGTACGGACCGGTCCGGGCGCGGGCTCGTACACCGTGACCTGCACCCCGGTGAAGCACCTTCAGGAGGACGGCGGGGTCCTGGTCTTCGCCGCCGACGTCTCCGACCACGCGGACGCGGCCGAGCGGCTGCGCACCAGTGAGCGCCGCCAGCGCGAGACCGCGGTCACCCTCCAACGTTCGCTGCTGCCCCAGGAGTTGGAACAGCCGGACGACCTGCGGATCGCCGCCACCTACCAGCCGGGCGGCACCGACGCCGCGGTCGGCGGCGACTGGTACGACGTGATCACCCTCGGGGCGGGACGCACGGCCCTGGTCATCGGGGACGTGATGGGCCGCGGGGTGCGCGCCGCCGCCGTCATGGGCCAGCTCCGCACCGCTGTCCGCGCCTACGCCCGCCTCGACCTCCCGCCGCACGAGATCCTGCAGCTCCTGGACGGCCTCGCCTCCGAGATCGATCCCAACCAGATCGCCACCTGCCTCTACGCGGTCCACGACCCCAACGAGGGTCGTCTGGTCTACGCGTCGGCCGGGCACCTCCCCGTCCTGGTCCGGGACGAGGACGGTACGGTCCGGCGGGCCGCCGATCCGACGGGCCCGCCGCTCGGCACCGGCGGCTACCAGCACACGTCGGACTCGATCGCGCTGCCCCCGGGATCGGCGGCGGTCCTCTACACCGACGGTCTGGTCGAGCGCCGGGGCGAGGACATCGACGAAGGCGTAGCCGCTCTGGAGCGCGCCCTGTCCGGCGCGTCCGGCGCTCCGCAGGTCGTCTGCGACCGGCTGATCCGCTCGCTGGGCGTCACCGCGGAACACGACGACGACGTCGCGATCCTCGTCGTCCAGCACCCCTCCCGTACGGGCCCGGCCGCCGAGCTCTTCCACAACGCGGCGCTCGACCTGCTGGGCGGGGTGGAAGCGGCCTCACGCGCGCGGGCCTTCGCCTCCGGAGTCCTGACGTCCTGGCGGTTCCCCGTGGAGCTGCACGACCTGGGGGTCCTGGCGGCCAGCGAACTCGTCGCCAACTCGCTCCAGCACGGCACCCCGCCGATGCGCCTCCGGCTGCGGCGCACCGACCGCCGGCTGATCATCGAGGTCACCGACGGCGACGATCACCTGCCGCGCCGCCGCCGCGCCGAGCCCGCGGACGAGGCGGGCCGCGGGATCTCCATCATCGCGACGATCGCCGCGTCCTGGGGCTCCCGTCGCACACCGGGCGGCGGCAAGGCGGTCTGGTGCGAGTTCGCGGTCCCGCGGGGGACCGAGGACCGGAACCGCTGAGCGGGAAACCGTCCGTGAACACGGAAGCGGCCCCCGCGGGGGCCGCGACCGCGTCAGTGAACCGCCGCCGGTTCCGGCACATGCGTGGCCACGACCCGCGACGCATGGGCGAGCGAGGGCTGGTCCTGTACGGGGCTGAGCCGCCGCCCCAGCCGGAGCGCCAGCACGGTGATCCCCAGGGAGAACACCACGAACGTCGCGATGTACGTCAGGTGCAGCGAGGCCCCCATCGGCCCGCCCACGGCCGGTCCGATAGCCAGCGCGAGCTGCTTGACCAGGGCGAACGCCGAGTTGTACTGACCGACCATCGAGCTGGGCGCCAGATCGGCGACCAGCGGGGCCACGGTCGGCGACAGCATCGACTCACCGAGCCCGAACAGCGCGTACGTCGAGATGAACGCCGCGGTCGCCATGGTCTGGCTGCCGTGCCCGAGTCCGGCGTACCCGGCGATCACCCAGGCGAAGGCCCAGACGAGCCCGACGGCGGCG